>NZ_JSEO01000039.1 GCF_001624705.1 Marinomonas sp. SBI8L | reverse complement strand
GCTTTAAAAGTGGGTGAAGGAGGAAAGGGGACGCTGAAAAATAAACAGAAGGGTCAGGTGGATTGAGGATAATTAAGAAGAGTTGCTGGGAAAGGAGGAGTCCGGACGGGAGATGTTGAGGGAGAGGAAGCTGTTCTGACGACCGAATAATTCGAAATAGGTAGCTATGGCACAGGTTCATTAAATATTACGGATAAGGGTTACGTCACGAGTTCAATCGTCGCCATTTTAGGCTATCAGGCGGGCAGTAATGGCCAGGTTGTCGTTGAAAAGGGTGGCGAGTGGCTAATAAAAAATAATGATTCCTCAATTGAATTTCAAATTGGTAATCAAGGAACTGGGGAGGCGACTATTCGCGAGGGGGGGTTGGTTACGGCTGAAAATACGATTATCGGTGGCAATGCCACCGGTATCGGAACCCTGAATGTGCAGGATCAAGACTCTGTCATCCCGGTACGCAGACTCTATAATGGATATTTCGGTAATGGCACAGTCAATATTTCCAATAATGGACTGATTAATAACAAAGAATATTCATTGGTGGGCGTTCAGGACGGTTCCCACGGTGTCGTCAACGTGACCGATAAAGGGCATTGGAATTTCCTCGGAACGGGCGAAGCTTTCCGCTATATCTATATCGGTGATGCTGGCGACGGTGAACTTAATGTCTCGAGTGAAGGCAAAGTAGATTCGGGAATTATCACTGCGGGGATGAAAGAAACAGGCACAGGCAACATTACTGTTAAGGATAAGAACTCCGTTATCACTAATCTCGGAACTAATCTTGGTTATGACGGCCACGGCGAAATGAATATCAGTAATCAGGGGCTTG
>NZ_JSEO01000038.1 GCF_001624705.1 Marinomonas sp. SBI8L | reverse complement strand
TCCTTGTTAGAGGGTTTAAAAAGGTCAAAGGAGAGTGGTCATTAATGAATCTAGCCTACAATTTTACCCGTGTGCTAAATATTATTGGTATGAAGGGTTTTAAAGCTTACTGCCAGTAGAAAAAGTATTCTCCAACCCCCTCAGAGGTGCCTCAAAGCCCTTTAAAAAGATATTTTTTTAATCTACATAAAGAACTTTTAAGCTATAAAGGTTTTTTGCTTCATAAAAAATCATTGGAGTTAATTCTTTCACAGCCTCAGGATCATGGGAACGAGAGATAGGTTGCTTATGATGTGTCTTTCAATAAATTTTAGGCAAAAAAAACCTGATCAGTGATCAGGCTTTTTACTTATCTTTAGAGCGTAATCTTGATAACGCCACCTTTGATCTCTTAGCAGCTCTCCTTGAAGAAAAGAGCTACCATCGGCGATGTCACTTGTTCACTTCTGTAATTCACTTCTGTAATTTTTCGGGGAGTGGGATGGGATCAATCGACGACTCTGTGATTATCAAGAAACGCTAACCATGAGATCTACTCTAGTATTAAAATGTCGTTTAGAGGGGCGCCTTAGTTCTAACGCCAGCAGAGCTGGCGAATATGCATTCCCACGAAGGATCATGGGAACGAGAGGTAGGCGGCTTATAATGTGTCTTTCAATAAATTTCAGGCAAAAAGAAGCCTGATCAGTGATCAGGCTTTTTACTTATCGGTACCGTCCCAATAAGTGTGTCTACCTCTCGTTAACTCTTCTGTTTCATCTCATCAATTAAACAAGTTACTTTTAATTAATCGGCTCACCGGATGGCGATAAGTTGAGCTGTTCATATCAATAG
>NZ_JSEO01000037.1 GCF_001624705.1 Marinomonas sp. SBI8L | reverse complement strand
CACGGTTCAACCTGTTTAGTCATCAACTTTTATACTTAGCAAAACTGAGTATCTTATTTATTCATTCATAAGCAGTTAATTTGTTAACTTAACTGCGCTTTATATTCTCTATTATTGGCTAAAATAGCCCATGTTACTCGCGCTAATTTATTTGCTAACGCAACGATTACTTTATTCTTATGCATTCTTTCTTGTAACTTCTGCAGCCAATCATAAAATGGCTTGCCCGGTTTCATATGCCTAATTACCGCTCTCGCTCCATGTATTAGCATCCGCCTTAAATAGGCGTCCCCGCGCTTACTGATTCCTTGTAAAACAGACTTCCCACCACTTGAATGTTGATTCGGCACTAAGCCTAACCATGCTGCAAACTGCCGCCCTGATTTAAACACTTTTGCATCACCCACACTTGCAACAATAGCGGATGAAGTTAATCGCCCTACCCCAGGAATATCTTGTATTGATCGGCATTGCTGATTTTCATTACCCACTATGTCTATCTGCTTATCCAGCTCTTTAATATAGGTTTCAAGATCATGCAAACGTTTCAACATTGTTTGAATATGACGGCTCAGCAGTACAGGTAAATCACTCTCAATTAGACCAAACTCTGTTCGAAACCATTTATGTAACCTAAACCGTCCTGACGGTATCGAGACACCAAACTCTTGTAAACTCGCCCTTATCCGATTAATCAGTGACGTTCTATCTCTAACCACACCGTCACGTTCGCGATGCACTAAAAGTAATGCTTGTTGCTCTTCACTCTTAACCGTTACAAAACGCATCGTTGGTCGAGTCACAGCCTCACATATAGCTTCTGCATCTGCTGCATCATTCTTATTCGTTTTAACGTAAGGCTTTACATATTGTGGTGGCATCAACTTAACTTCATGACCTAATTTTTGAAGTTCTCTAGCCCAATAATGCGCACTACCGCAAGCTTCCATACCAATTAAACAGGGCGTTA
>NZ_JSEO01000036.1 GCF_001624705.1 Marinomonas sp. SBI8L | reverse complement strand
ATCCCAACCAGAAACATGCTGTTCATCTACCAGTTGTTTTAGTTTACGCTTGCTGGTCACCGTGTAATTCAGGTTTAAACGCGCAAATTCTATTTGCTGCGGATGAACGGTACCCAAGGTTTCCAATACCCAATCATACAGTGGGCGGTGATCCTGAAACTCCAAAGTACAAACAGAGTGAGTAACGCCTTCAATCGCATCTGACAAACAATGGGTAAAGTCATACATTGGATAGACACACCATTGATCACCGGTTTGATGGTGATGAACATGGCGAACGCGATAAATAATAGGGTCACGTAAATTGATATTGGGGCTCGCCATATCAATCTTCGCGCGCAGTACCACTTCTCCATCAGCGTATTTGCCGTTTTTCATGTCGTCAAAAATCGCCAAATTCTCTTCAACAGAACGGTCACGATATGGACTGTTTTTGCCCGGCGCTTTCAACGTACCGCGATATTCACGCATTTGCTCAGCATTTAACTCGCAAACATATGCTTTACCGGCTTTGATTAGCTGTACAGCAAAATCGTAAAGCTGACCAAAATAATTAGAGGCAAACTTAGGCTCGCCCTGCCACTCATAACCAAGCCATTCGACATCACGCTTTATAGACTCAATATACTCAACACTTTCCTTTTCAGGGTTCGTATCGTCAAAACGCAAGTTACACTGACCTTGGTAACGCTGGGCCAAACCAAAATTCAAGCAAATGGACTTTGCATGCCCTATATGAAGGTAACCATTTG
>NZ_JSEO01000004.1 GCF_001624705.1 Marinomonas sp. SBI8L | reverse complement strand
AATATTGTTTTTCAAGTTGGCAAGAAGATGTGCTATCTAAACACGCCTTGGCAACGAGAAGTTTTAACTCACGACTATATTTGGACATAAAAGACCCCCAGTAATTAGTTTGTCCAACTATTGGGGGGCAGTTCACTTAGGCTCGCTTTTTTTATGTGTTTTATTGCTTTTAGGTACTGCTCTAGAAATACGTTTTTAAAGGTCGTTAACCTAAATCTCTCTTTCCATCAGTACGTGTAGGATGCCTGACTCTAGAAAAATTTTCCCATCCGTACTAAAACCATGGCGTTCATAAAACACTTGAGACTCAGTTTGAGCATGGAGAAAGATACGTTTTAAATCCATTTCTCTAGCAACTTGAATCGCTTTGCGTAATAGCATGGTTGCATAACCTTGGCTACGATAAGCTGGAAGTACACTAAGGCGTCCAATTTGCCCTTCTGGCGTTAGTCGACAAACCCCCGTTGGCACTGCTGTTGTGCCAAAAGAAACGAAATGTACCGCATCTTCGTCTAGGTTGTCCCACTCATCTCTTTCATCAATACCTTGCTCTATGATGAATACTTGTTTTCTGACAAAGCTAAGTTGAGCCTTGCTGCTTTCCCAATCTGTGGTGAGTACTTTCATGTCTAATCCCTATTCTTCTGCTGGCAGATGAACCACACCTTGTTTACTTATTAAGAAGCTTAACATAGGTAATATATCTTTGTGTTTGTCTGTTTCAAGGGGACTGAAATCAAATTCTACTTGATCACATATAGCATGAATAAGTGGCTCAAGTGCTTGGTCTATCTCGATTTTTGCACCATTACAATAAAGTTGAATAAGTGCGCTATCTGGCGCTGCATGATAACAAATACGCGCATCACCTGGTCTAAAGAAAGGGACACCTTTAAGTGCGTCTTCAAGGCTTGCTTGAGTGTCTTCTTGATTAAGGTCTCCATGAAACTCAGGATACTTTACCTCACTCATGTAAGTTCCTAGCCAGTCAGCAAGCATCTCAGGTTGATCAATCATGGCTTTTAGCTCTTGTTGTAAATAGCTAATGTCAGAATGATGTATCTCTGCATGATGAGGCTCTTCATGATCCGATGGTGAGCTAAATCTGTGTTTCTCATTATCTACTTCACAAATTTGATCTCTAATACCTGTCAGTACCTCTTGCATGCTTGGTGCTCTAAAGCCAATTGAGTAGGTCATGCAGTCATCATCGAGAGCACGCCCATTATGAGCAAAGTTTGGTGGTAGATAGAGAATGTCACCGGCTTCAAGTTCCCAGTCTTGTTCTGAGTTTGCTTTGAAATCAGATAAGATATGTAGATCTATATCTTCAATAGCTTGATCCTGATAAGCATCAGGAGCGAGAACTTGCCAGCGCCTTTTACCACTGACTTGAACAAGAAAAACATCGTATTGATCATAGTGAGGGCCAACGCCGCCGCCTTTGGTTGCATAGCTCACCATAACGTCATCTAAGCGCCAACTAGGTAGAAAGCGAAAGCGCTCTTTAAGCTCTTGAACCTCAGGTACCCAGTGGTCAACGGCTTGAATAAGTAAAGTCCATTCTTGTTCTGGTAACTGTGCAAAAGTCTCCTCAGTAAAGGGGCCTTTTATTGTCTGCCAAGGTGTTTTGCCTTGTTCAATAACAATACGAGATTCAACCTCACTTTCCATTGCCATGCCTGCAAGTTCATCGGCCTCAAGTGGTGGTTCAAAATCAGTTAAACCAGCTCGAATAAGAAGCGGTTTCTTTTGCCAATAATCGCGTAAAAAAGTATTCGCGCTCATACCACCAAGAATGGAAAGGGGAGTATCAAGTGTTGTCATAAAAATATGTTATTTCGCTAAGGTTATGAATGAGAAAAAGCCGAGTAAATCTCTTACTCGGCTTTTCAAAGTGTTAATTATATAAGGAGTTAACCTTAATAATTAATTTTTTATTGCTTTAGCTTGCTCTGCCGCATTACCAATATAAGTTGCAGGAGTTAGTTTTTTCAACTCTGTCTTAGCATCTTCTGGCATTTCTAATGTATCAACAAATGCTTCGATGGTCGCTTGATCGATAGCACGGCCACGAGTTAGCTCTTTTAGCTTCTCGTATGGAGACTCAATACCGTAACGACGCATTACAGTTTGAATCGGCTCAGCCAATACTTCCCATGCTGCATCTAGGTCTTGCTCTAGACGTTCTTTGTTGATTTCTAGTTTGCTAATACCTTTTAAGCTTGCTTGGTAAGCAATCAAGCTGTGGGCTAAACCAACACCTAGGTTACGAAGCACTGTTGAGTCAGTAAGGTCACGCTGCCAGCGAGAAACTGGGAGTTTAGCGCTTAAATGCCCCATAATCGCATTAGCGATACCTAAGTTACCTTCTGAGTTCTCGAAGTCGATTGGGTTAACTTTATGAGGCATGGTAGAAGAGCCAATTTCACCCGCTATGGTTTTTTGCTTGAAGAAGCCCATAGAGATATAAGCCCAAACATCACGGTCGAAGTCCAAAAGGATTGTATTGAAACGACTGATCGCATCGTAAAGCTCAGCAATGTAATCATGTGGTTCGATTTGTGTTGTGTAAGGGTTCCAGCTAAGGCCCAGAGAAGTTACAAATTTCTCAGCATGTGCTTGCCAATCTATATTTGGGTACGCTGAAAGGTGGGCGTTGTAGTTACCAACAGCACCGTTAATTTTGCCTAAAAACTCAACGGCTTGAATTTGTTTGAACTGACGAGACAAGCGTGCTGCTACGTTAGCCATTTCCTTACCCATGGTTGATGGTGATGCTGTTTGACCATGTGTACGAGAAAGCATAGGTTGTTCAGCATGTTCAAGAGCAAGGCCTTGAATCGCTTCGATCACATTGGTTAGCTCTGGCTTAATCACATCTTCCAATGCTTCGCGTAGCATTAGGGCATGAGATAGGTTGTTGATATCCTCAGATGTACAGGCGAAATGTACGAACTCAGACACATTGTCTAGTTCAGTCAATGCTTTCATCTTATCTTTGATGAAATACTCAACCGCTTTCACGTCGTGGTTAGTTGTTCTTTCAATGTCTTTAATCGCTTGAGCATCTGCTTCGCTGAAGTTTTCTGCAAGTTGATCTAAGAAGTTAGTTGCTTCTTGGCTAAGTGCTGGTACTTCTTGAATTTGTTCGTGAGCAGCAAGGGCTTGTAACCATCTTACCTCTACTAGAACACGCATTCTTAATAAACCGTATTCACTAACAGAGCGACCTAGTGAACGAGTTTTTGAACCATAACGACCATCTATTGGGGAAATAGCATTTAAGCTAGTTAATTGCATTGAAATAACGCCTCGACCGTGGATTACTGAGTGGTTTTCAGGGAAGGGCTATTATAGGGAAAAGCCTAGAAGTATGCTATCGCTGGCCTTTTTAATATGGTCAGATACTTAGTTTTTTTGGTGAGATTTTGGTTATTTTTTAAGATGTGAGATGAGACTGAAATTAGGTTTTCAGTCTCATGGAAAACGCTTCTTTTGTAGCAGTTCTTTTGATGGAATTAAAGCTTATTTAAAGTTGTTTAAAGCCGCTAAAATAGGTTTACGTTTAAAAATAAGGTGCCAGCGGCGACCACCTAATTGACGCCATAGCATAGCTGCTCTAACGCCTGCCAATAGGCTTGCTCTAACTTGGTCTGAAACCAAACTTTGTTGCAAGTAGCGACTGTCGCCGTGTACTTGGATGCGAAAATTTAGTTTGCTCAAATTATCCTGATAAATACCAGAAATAGCAGCGAGCATATTAGGATGTATCATATCCTCGTAATGTTCTTTTTGACGCTCTAGTTGGCTAATTCTTTGACCTAAAGCTGATAGCATGTCTGGTTGTTTAGCAAGTTTAGACTCTAAGTGTAAAATACTTAACGCATAACGAATGGTGTCAGGGTTAACACTGGTCTTGTCTTTGCCTATGGTTTTTTGGCAAATCTCATTACCAAGTTGTAAATTATCAAATAGTTGCCAATTACCACCATAGATTTCATCTGTGCTAGTTACGTTTATTTTTAATAAACTATCTAATAACGGGCGTAAAGAACCTTCAGGTGCTGTACCGTTTCTAGCTAATTGTGAGACGAGTTCTGCAGCTTGAAATAAAGCGCTTAATGCAATTGCTTGATCGTTTACTTGTGTGCTCATTCTTTATTTAACCTAGTTATTCTTATTAAATGCGCGATTGATAATGCCGCCACCAAGACATTCTTCGTCAAGATAAAATACAACTGATTGGCCCGGTGTAATCGCTCTTTGCGCTTCAACAAAACTCACTTCAATCGAACCGTCTGAGTTTGCCGAAATGGTGCAATCTTGATCTGCTTGACGGTAACGACACTTCGCTTTGCAAGTTAATGGCAACTCAGGCGCTTTTCTTGCCACCCAATCCATATTGCTAGCATTCAAATGGGTTTTATATAGAGGCTTGTCGTCACTACTTTGTGTTACCAATAACACGTTGTTCTTTAGGTCTTTTTCAACCACATACCAAGGCTCGTCTGAGTAGTTGGCTAAACCACCAATACCCAGCCCTTGGCGCTGGCCTATGGTGTGGTACATAAGGCCAGAATGACGACCTATGGTATCGCCTTCTAGGGTTTTTATATCGCCAGGTTGTGCTGGTAAATACTGCTCTAAGAAGTCTTTAAAACGACGTTCACCGATAAAACAAATACCAGTACTGTCTTTTTTGTTATGGGTAATAAGGTCGTGTTCTTGTGCCAAACGACGAACTTCAGGTTTTTCTAATTCACCAACAGGGAACAAACTCTTTGCAATTTCATCTTTGCCAACAGCATAAAGGAAGTAGCTTTGATCTTTGTTGTTATCAAGACCTTTTAATAGCTTAGCTTGGTTATCATCGTGAGTTCGTCTGACATAGTGGCCAGTTGCTATATAGTCAGCACCTAAAGCGTTGGCATATTCTAAAAAGGCTTTAAACTTAATTTCTTTATTGCAGAGTATATCTGGGTTTGGTGTTCTACCGGCTTTATATTCTTCTAGGAAGTGCTCAAACACATTGTCCCAGTATTCTGCGGCGAAATTGGCTGTATGCAATTTGATGCCAAGTTTGTCACAAACACTTTGGGCATCGGCAAGGTCGTCTTTTGCAGTGCAGTATTCTGTACCATCGTCTTCGTCCCAGTTTTTCATGAATAAGCCTTCTACCTGATAACCTTGCTGAATCAAAAGTAGCGCGGATACAGATGAGTCAACACCACCAGACATACCAACAATGACTTTGGTGTTTTCGTTTGGGGTAGCTAGGTTTTCAGTAGTGGAAGGTGTTGTGCTATTCATCATTTAACTGTGTATGCTCATTGGGTTGAATTAAAGTGGCAATATTGTAACTCATTACGATTATAGATGCTTATCGCAGATGAGAGATAAAGGGTATATAGTGCCTGCTAAATAATCTTCAAGGCACTTTTTTACAAGAGGGCTGCGAAGCTTATGGTTCAAGATTTCTTCCTTATTTAACCAGATCGCTTCACTGATATCTTTATCTATTTTGTCGCTTACTTTTGCAATTGGTGTACAAATAAAGCAGGCCCTATGATAAGTCTCCTGATTCTTTTCAGGTGTAAAGCTATAAAAGCCAAGTAGAGCTTGAGTTGAAACTTTCCAACCTGTTTCTTCTAGTACTTCTCTTTCAATTGCCTGGCTAAGACTTTCGCTATTTTCAACGTGTCCCGCTGGTTGGTTTAGAACGAGTTTTTCCTGCTTGCTTTCTTTGACCATGAGAAACTTTATAGTTTGATTCGCTTCTATTTGAGGAATGACTGCTGCGACGGTGAGCCTGGGAAGGCTTTCTCTGTTTGTGCTTGGCTCTGCTATCTTCAAATTGTTTTAACTCCAAGGTTAGTTTTTCGTCGATTGGCTTTTCTTGCCATTGTCCTGAATTCAAGCCATCAATTGAGTAAGGGCCAATTTGTGTGCGAATAAGGCGTAATGTTGGAAAACCAACCGCCGCAGTCATACGTCTAACTTGGCGGTTTTTACCTTCGGTAATAGTAAGTTCGACCCAACTAGTTGGAATATTTTGTCTTTCTCTAATGGGGGGAACTCTGGGCCAGCCTTCAAATGACGCTGCTCGCTTTGCTTTTGCTGGTTTTGTTAAACCATCTTTAAGCTCAATACCTTTGGCTAATTTTTGTAAGGCTTCGTCAGTTATTTCACCTTCTACCTGAACAAGGTATGTTTTTGGCATTTTATGCTTAGGTGAAGCAATAAGATGCTGTAGTGCACCTTCATCAGTAAGAAGTAGTAAACCTTCAGAGTCATAATCTAGACGGCCTGCGGGATAGAAATTTGCTTTATTTATAAATTGAGCAAGAGTGGCTTTGTCTTCATCTGAGGTAAATTGGCTTAAAACCTGAAATGGTTTATTAAAAATAATTATAGAAGGCATGACTTTCAGTATAAAAAGCCCACCTTATGCTATCGAGAGTTTTGAGTCAAAATTGATTTGCATAAGGTAAGGCTAGTGAATTTATATGTGATTTAAGCGCTGGCTGTGAGTTCAGTATGTGTTTCTCCGTTCACCTGTATGTGGTTTAAATCAGTTTGATCATCTGTGATTGGGGTTATGTCTACTGCGTGCATTCCTTGTTTGCCTGGTGATGTTTCAAATGTAACGGCTTGCCCTGCTTTCAGCGTTTTGTATCCATCAATCATGATGGATGAATAATGGGTAAATAGGTCTTCATCAAAGCTGTCTGACACAATAAAACCATACCCTTTAGCATTATTGAACCACTTTACTCTTCCCTGATACATATTTCACTCCGTTAGAAAAATTATGACAGTGTCTCATTCAAAAATAATGTAACTAATTGTTTTTGGTTATCCGGTTTGCTGAGTATTTCTTTTCTTTAAAATTGTTTAGTGTTTCTTAGTTTCAAAAAACTGCTTTCAATGCATGACATTGCTCAAAGAAAAGCGTAGAAGTAGATATAGGCTTTGTAAAATTAATGCCAATCTTTTGTTTTATCGCAGGAGAACTTGTTTGTTTCAAAGATGTCTCCATATAAATAACTAGCCGATAAATTTTAATTTTTGTAATTCAGAGACCCGGGATGAATCTAAATCAACAAATTCGACTAACCTTAGATAACGAGCAAGGAGATATAGGTGTTGTACTTGCTCCTGAGGAGACTGAGTTAAAACCACCTTCAATGTACCAAGTGGTGTTATTTAATGATGACTTTACACCAATGGACTTTGTGATATTTGTGTTGCAAAAGTTCTTCTATATGGATGGTGAGAAAGCGCAAAAAATAATGCTAGAAGTTCACAATAAAGGTAAGGGTGTATGTGGGGTATACCCGTTTGATATTGCAGAAACAAAAGTCGCAATGGTTCAGCAGTTTGTAGAACAAAATGAACACCCCTTGATGTGCGATTTGCAAAAAGTCGACTGATTTATAAGAGAGGGTACACCTATGTTAGATAAAGAATTAGAGCAAACCCTAAATAGTGCATTCAAATTAGCGCGTGACAAACGTCATGAGTTTATGACGGTTGAGCACCTTTTATTAGCCTTAACAGAGAATGATGCCGCCTCTGTTGTATTGAGTTCGTGTGGCGTAAATTTAGATACTTTAAGACAAGAATTAATTGAATTTGTCGATAGTACGACACCTTTAATCCCTGAAGATGATGCAGAGCGAGAAGTTCAGCCTACATTGGGTTTTCAGCGTGTTTTGCAACGAGCTGTTTTCCATGTTCAGTCATCCGGTAAGCGAGAAGTGACAGGTGCTAATGTCTTGGTTGCTATTTTTAGTGAGCAAGAAAGCCAAGCTGTTTACCTGCTTAAAAGGCAAGGTGTGGCTCGAATTGATGTAGTCAATTATGTTGCCCATGGTATTTCTAAGGTGGGTGACCAATCCTCTCCTGACTCTGTAGAGCAAGAGGAAGAGGGTGATGATAATGCAGCACCTTTACAAAAGTATGCATTGAACCTGAATGAAGAAGCTAAATCAGGCAAGATTGATAATTTGATTGGTCGAGATTATGAGGTTTCTAGAGTCGTTCAGACATTATCTCGACGCCGTAAAAATAACCCTTTACTAGTGGGTGAATCAGGAGTCGGTAAAACGGCCATTGCTGAAGGCTTAGCGAAGCGAATTGTTGATGGTGATGTACCAGATGTAATCAAAGATGGTGTGGTTTATTCATTGGATCTGGGCGCTTTATTAGCAGGTACTAAGTACCGTGGTGATTTCGAGAAGCGCTTAAAGCATTTATTAAGCGAATTGAAAAAACTGCCTAATGCCATTCTCTTTATTGATGAAATACATACCATCATAGGCGCAGGAGCTGCGTCTGGTGGGGTAATGGATGCATCTAACTTATTGAAACCTGTGCTTGGTGCTGGTGGATTAAGGTGCATTGGATCCACGACTTTCCAAGAGTTTCGTGGTGTGTTTGAAAAAGATCATGCTTTAGCAAGAAGGTTCCAGAAAATAGATGTTAATGAGCCAAGTGTTGATGATACTTATCAGATTTTAAAAGGTATATCAGCCGCTTTTGAAGCTCATCATGAAATCAAGTATGAAGAGCCTGCATTGCTTGCTGCTGCTGAACTTGCTTCGAAGTACATCACGGATAGACACATGCCTGATAAGGCAATTGATGTCATTGATGAAGCGGGTGCTTATCAAAGACTGCAGAAAGATAATCTTCGTAAGGAAGTCATTACTGTCGAAGATATTGAAGATATTGTGTCAAAAATTGCTAGGGTTCCGGTTAAGTCTGTTAATTCAGATGACAGAAAGGTGTTAGAGAATCTTGAGCGCAACCTTAAAATGGTAGTGTTCGGTCAAGATCAAGCCATAGTGTCATTATCTGATGCTATTAAGCTTTCTCGTGCTGGTCTTAAAGCAGATCAAAAACCAATAGGCTCCTTCTTGATGGCAGGCCCTACTGGGGTGGGTAAGACGGAAGTAACACGCCAGCTTGCTAAACAGCTAGGTGTAGAGTTAATCCGTTTTGATATGTCTGAGTATATGGAAAGACATGCGGTATCCAGGTTGATAGGTGCGCCTCCAGGCTATGTTGGCTTTGATCAAGGCGGTTTATTGACTGAGGCTGTGACTAAGCAACCTCATAGTGTGGTTTTACTTGATGAAATTGAAAAAGCACACCCTGAAGTCTTTAATTTACTCTTACAGGTCATGGATCATGGTACTTTAACTGATAATAATGGTCGTAAAGCAGACTTTAGGAATGTGATTCTTGTAATGACATCTAATGCTGGTGCAGAAGTGCTAGCGAAACGCTCAATAGGCTTCTCAAGTCAGGATAATTCTACTGATGGTATGGAAGTTATTAATAAAACCTTTACACCTGAATTTAGAAACCGTTTAGATGCTGTGATTCAATTTAATCAACTTGATGAAAAAGTTATCTTTAATGTGGTTGATAAGTTCCTAGTAGAGCTTCAAGCTCAACTAGACCCTAAAGGTGTTCTCATGGAGGTTTCTGATGAGGCTAGAGGTTGGCTAGCAAGTAAAGGTTATGATAGACAAATGGGAGCTAGGCCTATGGCTAGGGTCATTCAAGAGCATTTGAAAAAACCTTTAGCAGATAAAATCCTATTTGGTGATCTTGATTCAGGTGGAAGTGTTTTAGTTAAACTTGATGAAAAACTTGATGAGTTAGCTTTTGAAATTGAAAAAGAAGCGGTTGTGTAATATTAACTGAATTTCTTTTAGACATAAAAAAACCGAACTAATGAGTTCGGTTTTTTTATGTCTTGCTGACTGAGTATTAGCGAGAACGGTAAACAATACGACCTTTAGATAAGTCGTAAGGTGTTAGTTCTACTTTTACTTTATCGCCAGTCAAAATACGGATGTAGTTCTTTCTCATTTTTCCAGAAATATGAGCAGTCACTACGTGTCCGTTTTCAAGTTCTACGCGAAACATGGTGTTAGGCAGTGTATCAATGATAGTGCCTTCCATTTCTATGCTTTCTTCTTTTGCCACAATATGTGTCCTATGGTGTTATAAGTTTTTTAGTTCGTTCAAGCTTAAAGTCATTAATCATGCGCTTTTGCAGAACGACTACAGGTCTGAACTTTTGATGTCTCACCTGTTTAGGCGAAGTATAGTTCGACAGTATTTGCTTAGTTTGAATAAATACTAGGAAATACGCCTAAAAATTAATCGCGCATATTTTGCCTAAAATTTGCTGATTAGGCAAATGCTTCTCTGGAACAAGGCGTAAAATAAATCTATTGGTCAGTATAAAAAACGAAAACTTCGCACAATTAAAGATCTAAATGTGTCTGATTAATTAAATTTTGATTTTTTTCAGGCTTAGGTATTGCTTGCTGTAATTGTTGGATAAAGTTTTTGCGAGGTATCGAGCTAGCTCCCAGTGACATGAGATGCTCTGACTCTACTTGGCAATCGATATGTTCAATCCCTAATGCTTTAGCATTTAAACAAAGGCTATAGAGAGCGAGTTTGGACGCATTAGCTTCTAAGGAAAACATGGACTCTCCAAAGAAAAAACGGCCCATAGCAACACCATAGAAACCGCCTATTAACTGCTTGTCTTGCCATACTTCAATAGAGTGAGCATAACCTGCGTTATGGAGTTTAACAAAGGCAGACACTATTTCATCTGATATCCATGTACCCTCTTGCTCCTGCCTTAATTGAGCACAATGCTGAATCACGGTTTCAAATTCAGTGTTGATTCTTATCTGTCCAGAAAATTTACGGATATGCTTTTTTAAAGACTTTGAGCAGTGGAATTTGCTGGGATTAAGTTGGCATCTTAAAGAGGGATGCCACCATAAAATTGGGTCGGATTCGCTATACCAAGGGAAAAAACCATGTTGATAGAGATGTATTAAGCGTCCGTTTGATAAATCACCACCGATCGCAGCTAATCCATCTGGATCATCTAACGCCAAGTTAGGATCAGGAAGTTCTAATATGTCTTCTGAGAGGATTAAAAGCTGTTTTTGTTCGTTCATTTTTCGGGCTTTTTAACTAGAAATGATAAGTTATGTAAACGAAAATTCTATCAGAGTGCATCAAGAGAATAACGGCATTATGTCTAAAATCTTTAAAAAAAATTGGCTTAAGTCGAATAAAAGATGAAAATTGCAAAAAATAAGAAAAAAATGTTGATGAATGCTTGACCTACAAAGGAAAACTTGGTTTTAATCAACGCAGTCTTAAATGGCGTCAAATTCGAACTTAGGCAAAATGACCTTAGTGAGATGACGGTTGACTTTTTTGTACTAACTGTCATAAAAGTGACACTGCTGGGTTTTAGTATTTCAGAGTCGTTGATTTTTCAGCGTTTCTTCGATAGGTTAGTCAAAGCCTTTCGAAAGGTCTAAAAGCCAAAAAAATATAATATAAAGGGGAATCTTGAATGAAAGCGATTAAACTTGCTTCTATCTTTGCAGTATCTGCTGTTGCAGCTGCTGTTTCTACAACGACTATTGCAGCTGAGCCAGTTTTCTCTGGTACTGCTGGTGTTTCTTTTACTTCTGGTGCATCTAAAGATGACGTTAGTGGTACTGATGATGCCGAAATCGAAATTGCCATCGATACTGGTGTTGTTTACATGGAAGTTGAATTTTCTGTAACCGATACAGAAACTGTTACTACAGGTCTTGAAAAAGCTTACGTTACTCAAGGTGCTGTTCAATTTGGTCGTTTTGACGGAACTTTGGCAGATGCTGGTTTCTTGGGTATAGCAGAGAACTCTGCAATCGATCTAGTTAGTAACTCTGATACAGATGATACAGGTATTCGTTACTCAATTTCTGATGAATTAACAGTATCTATTGAAGCAACTCAAGCGAATGGTGTTGCTGACGCTTCTTCAGAAGTTGGTATGGCTTTATCTTATGTAGCTGATATGGGTCCTGGCACTTTCGGTATTTCTGGTGGTTCAGTTGGTGAATCAAACGCTGTTAACGCTGGTTATTCTATGGACCTAGGTGGAGCTACTGTAGCTGTTGCCTATGCAGTAGGTGAGCAAGTTGATACTGATAGTTCTTCAACTACTTATCAGCAAGTTTTAGATAAAACAAGTGCTGCTTTAAGTGTTGAAATGACTCCAAGTGATGCAACTACTCTAAACATTGAGTACACATCTAATACTTCTGAAACTATTGCGAACGTAGAGACAGACAAAGATGGTTTCTATGTATACGGTGATTACACAGCTGGTGATCTAACTTACTATGTAGAATACTATTCTAAAGATTTCGGTGACACTACTGAGATTGGTGTTAACGCTTCTTTCTAAGACCTACTTAATAAGTAATTCTTAGTATAGAAATCCAAAAAGCCAACCTTCGGGTTGGCTTTTTTTATGGTAAGCTAGTCCCTTCTAAAGCCCTTTTCATCATGTTTTTATAGTTCTCTTAGATGCTGCCGTTAATCTTTAAAGGGAACCTATTGAAATGGGTCTACATTTATTACTCTTTTTAGAATGGATACTTTTGTATGAGTGAGTCGTTACGATCACCTGCTATGACAACGATTACCAAACAAGGTTTAGGTTTATTTGCCTTGTTGATATTTCTTTTTTTCAGCTTTGCGACTTTTTCTTATGATGTTCATGATGCTGGCTGGTTCTACTCTGGTGATGGTTCTGCAACCCAAAATTCTATGGGGGCCATTGGTGCTACATTAACGGATATCCTTTCCGCCTTTTTTGGCTCTCTTTTTGTTACTTTCCCTTTCGTGTTTTTATTATGCGCTTTTGTCTGTTGGCGTAATATTAATCAATTGCAGTCTATTACTAATGTGTCTTTAGTAACCTTTGGTTGCCTTCTATATTTATCTGCTGGTTCTACGCTTTGTTTTTTGCATTCCATTGGGTATGACAACTTACAATATGGTCATGGTGGTATTCTTGGCCGAGCTTTAGGTGAATTGCTATTTTATTGGGTTGGGTATGATGGGGCGACACTGGTTAGTTTGGCTCTTTTTATTCTGTCCATAACCCTTATTAGCCAAGCTCACTGGGCGCTCATTGTTGAGAGGTTAGGTTTTTATGTACTCAAGGTGCTGAATAGCCTAAAAGCGAAACTCGAAAACAGACAAAAGAACAATTCAGAAGAAAAGAATGTTGACTATGATGATTCACTTGATGAATTGGATGAGCCTGCCTACAAGCGAAAACTAAAGAAGAGCAAGTTAGAATCGACAGGCACTTCGCCTAAAGTTGAGATTTCATCTGTACCTAATGAAATTGATGAGCCTTCATCTAATACTAACTCCGATAATAAAGGTAAAAAACTCTTTAATAGAGTCTCCTCACTGTTTAGATCTTCAGCAAAAGAAGTGTCTGAAGAAGGTGTTGCAAATTTAGATAGTCATAAATTAGATCAAAACACTAGAGTTAGTGATGACTCAAAATCTAGGGTTTCTAAATCAAAAGAAGAGCCAAACTTTGGGTCTTTTGATGATATTGCATTAGATGATGTTGATCTCGCGTTCAGTGATACCCTTTATATTGAAGATGAAAGTGACCTAGGGTTAGAAGGCTCAGATGTACGAGGCGATACGAATCAAATAACCGCCAAACAAGATAAAAATATTAAGAAACCTGAGAAAAGAATCACAGAAAGCGTTGAAAAGACCAGTGAAGTAACTCCCATTGAATCTCAAGAAAGTCAGCTTGCAGATGCTTTTAAACAGAAGAGTTTTGATAGTTTAGAAGAGAATACTTCAATTAGGGATGAGCTTGAGCGAATTGATGCTTCCCAGAGCAAACCAGCGGTAAAAACATTATCTGAAGCTAAACAGCTCGATAAGTTAGCAAGCCAAGAGCCTAATGGGCAGACTAAAGAGGCCGTGATGAGTTACTCACTGCCTGATAGGAGCGTTTTGACTCAACCACAGCCTAAAAAAGGTGGCTACTCAGAAGATGAGTTGCTTTCTTTATCTGCTTTATTAGAGCAAAGGCTAGCTGACTTTGGTGTAAAGGTTGAAGTGGTCGAAGTAAATCCTGGTCCTGTTATTACCCGATTTGAAATACAACCAGCGCCTGGAGTGAAGGTTTCTCGTATCACTAACTTAGCGAAAGATTTAGCGCGCTCTTTAAGTGTGATGAGCGTTCGCGTAGTTGAAGTGATAGCAGGTAAATCGACAATAGGTATAGAAATTCCTAATGATGTAAGGGATATTGTTTACTTTAGCGAAGTCATTAACTGTGATATTTACGACAATGCCACATCTCCTCTTACCATTTCTTTAGGGCATGATATTTCAGGTGAACCTGTTGTTGTTGATCTAGCCAAAATGCCGCATTTATTGGTTGCCGGCACAACGGGCTCTGGTAAGTCTGTTGGCGTTAACTCCATGATCATGAGTATGTTGCTCAAGTCATCCCCTGATCAAGTTAGAATGATCATGGTTGACCCTAAAATGCTGGAGCTCTCTATTTATGAAGGCATTCCTCATTTGTTAACCCCTGTTATCACGGATATGAAAGATGCAGCCAATGGACTTCGTTGGTCTGTCGATGAAATGGAACGTCGTTACAAGCTCATGTCTAAATTAGGGGTGAGAAATCTAGCTGGCTTTAATAAGAAAGTTAGAGAAGCTATAGAAGCGGGTAACCCGATTGAAGACCCATTATGGCAGCCAGAGCATGATGCAATGTTCTCTCAAGAGGGTGTTGCTAGAAGTGTTCCCCTGTTAGAGCCCTTACCATATATCGTCATTGTCGTGGATGAATTTGCTGATATGATGATGATAGTAGGTAAAAAAGTAGAAGAATTGATTGCTCGTATTGCCCAAAAAGCGAGGGCGGCAGGGATACATCTAATATTAGCGACGCAAAGACCTTCAGTAGATGTTATTACCGGTTTGATCAAAGCTAACGTGCCGACTCGAATGGCTTTCCAAGTGTCCTCAAAAATTGATTCGAGAACAATTTTGGATCAAGGTGGCGCTGATCAGCTATTAGGTCAAGGTGATATGCTTTATTTACCTGCTGGTCTTCCAACACCAATTCGAGTGCATGGTGCTTTTGTTTCTGATGAAGAAGTGCATGCAGTTGTTGAGGAATGGAAAAAGCGTGGAGAGCCTCAATATATTTCTGATGTTGTTGTTAACCCAGAAGATCTAATGACAGATTCTGGCTCGGAAGATAAAGATGCACTTTATGATGAGGCAGTTGCTATTGTAATTGAGACAAGAAAAGCCTCTATATCATCCATTCAGAGGCGATTAAAAATTGGTTATAACCGTGCTGCAAACTTAGTTGAGGCAATGGAAGCGGCTGGTTTGGTAAGTTCTATGGGAACTAACGGCCAGCGTGAAGTTCTGATACCAGAGTAGACTCGTTGTTATTTATTAGTCTGCTTATTGGTTATCTTTTTTATTAGGGTTTGAGATTTTAAAATGCAAAAAATATTAATTATGCTGATGTTGTCTTTAGGTATGAGTATCAGTGTAGCAAGTGAGCTTCTAACTCAATTACTAGAGTCGAATCGCAATATAGAAGGCGAATTTCGCCAGGTTACCTATGATGAGGAAGGCCTTCAATTACAGGCTAATGAAGGTGTCTTTCTGCTAGCAGAACCTAATCGCTTTGTATGGGATACGATTACTCCTTTCCCGCAAAGAATTATTTCTAATGGACAATGGATTACAGTTTGGGATGTAGATCTTGAGCAAGCGACACAAAAACCTCTTGAGGGTGCTTTAGGTAATTCGCCTGCTGCTTTATTAGGGCGCCCAGCTAACGATGTTTTGCCTCATTACGAAATTACTCAATTGGGGGAACAAAGGTTTAGATTAGAGCCTAAAGAAGAAGTAGACCTGTTTTCTACTCTGACACTTTCGTTTAGAAGTAATGACATTGAAGCTATGAGTATTCAAGATAGTTTGGGTCAAACCACTGTGATTGAATTTAATAATGTAGAGCATCACGATGGCGTTGCAGATGGTAACTTTCAAGTAGACTTGCCCGATGAAGTAGACTTATTGATTGAGCCAAGTTTGTTGGAGAAAACAGCGAAAGCAAAGGTTAATTAATGCAAGACTTGTTTGAAAGTCAATGGGATTTATATGAGCCGCTAGCCGCTCGTATGAGACCAAGAAGCCTATCTGACTACCTAGGTCAAGATCATCTGGTGGGTGACGGAAAGCCTTTAAAGAGGATGATAGAAACAGGTCGATGCCACTCTTTTATACTTTGGGGCCCTCCAGGTGTGGGTAAAACGACATTTGCCAAATTATTATCACATCAGTTACAGGCTCATTTCTTAGAGTTATCTGCCGTTATGTCTGGTGTTAAAGACATTAGAGCAGCCGTTGATCAAGCTAAGCAACATAAAATGATGAACTCAGGTCAAACTGTGTTGTTTGTTGATGAGGTACATAGATTTAATAAGTCCCAGCAAGATGCATTTCTGCCTTACATCGAAGATGGTACTTTTTTGTTCATTGGTGCCACAACTGAAAATCCTGCGTTTGAATTAAACTCAGCCTTACTTTCAAGGGCGAGGGTTTATAGCCTCAAGAAACCAACCCAAGCTATTATTCGACAAGGGCTTGAGCGAGCACTGATAGATCAAGAGCATGGCTATGGAAAGGATAATATTCTGATTGAAGCTAGCTTCATTGGTGCCATTGCCCATGCAGCAGATGGTGACGTAAGGCGATCACTTAACCTTCTCGAAGTTTTAGTCGATATGGCGACAGAAGAGGGTGGTAAAAAGCAAGTAACTGAAGCTCAGCTGGTTGATGTTTTAGGGCAATCTTATAGGGCCTTCGATAAAGGTGGCGATGCTTTCTATGATCAAATATCTGCATTTCATAAGTCAGTAAGAGGCTCATCTGCTGATGGTGCCCTTTATTGGATGGCGCGTATGCTAGATGGAGGTTGTGACCCTCTTTATATAGCAAGGCGTCTATTGGCAATTGCATCAGAAGATATTGGCAATGCAGATCCAAGAGCCTTACAAGTAGCCCTTAACGCATGGGATATTTACCATAGAGTAGGTCCTGGTGAAGGGAATAGAGCTATCGCACAAGCGGCTGTATATCTTGCCTGTGCGCCTAAGAGTAATGCGGTTTATAACGCTTTCAAACAAGCAATGTCCTTAGTTGCTGAGCAGCCAAGTCATGATGTTCCGAATCATTTACGTAATGCGCCTACTAAACTGGCAAAAGAAATGGGGCATGGAGAAGATTATCGATATGCTCATAATGAAGAGAATGCCTTTGCCGCAGGAGAGTCTTATTTGCCGCCAGAGCTAGTTGACCACACTTTCTATCATCCAACGGATAGAGGTTTAGAGAAAAAAATCTCAGATAAACTGGCATGGTTAAATGAGCTAAATGAGTCAAGTGCAAATAAGCGGTATGAATTTGATTCTCACAACCCTCATTATGATAATTCAGATCCATATTCTAATAATTAACCTTCTATTACCGACTAGATAAGAATCTTTATATGAGTGCATATTTGATGGTTGCTTTAGGTGGCGCTATTGGCGCTATGGGGCGATTTTCTGTTGCAAAATACTTTGCTCAGTTTAATCAAGGGGCTTTTCCGATAGCGACCTTTACTGTTAATGTCATTGGCTGCTTTGTAATGGGGGTGTTGTTTGTGCTTATGACGGAGCGCATCACAGCTTTAGAGGCTTATCGACCACTCTTAATGGTTGGGTTCTTAGGGGCTTTTACTACCTTTTCTACTTTCTCATTAGAAATAGTTGCGTTACTGAATCAGCAAGCTTGGCTTAGTGCGATCAGCTACTTATTATTAAGCTGTTTTTGTGGTGTTATTGGCACTTGGCTAGGAATATTAGCAGCAAGACTCATTTAATTGCAGAATATCATACATCTTATTGTTTAATGTTAAGTTAATCGTAGTAGTATAGTCGCCCTTAAATAATTTTATTAATTCTTGTTATGCGCCGTTATGTATAAATATAACCTTAGCGCTAACTCATAGAGGAAAGAGTTGCAGAAATGTTGGACATTAAAGCATTAAGAGCAGACCCAGAAGCGGTTGCTCTAAGTCTCAAGAAAAAAGGTTTTGAACTAGACGTTGCCGCTTTTGTTGGCCTAGAAGAGCGTCGTAAATCCATTCAGGTCGAAACTGAGAATCTGCAACAGTCCCGCAACTCTGTTTCTAAAGAAATTGGTATGGCCATGAAGGCTGGTGATAAAGACAAGGCGGCTGAGCTTAAAGCGCAAACAGCAACCTTGGGTGATGATCTAGCTAATGCGAAGGAGCAGCTTGCTCAAGTTCAGCATGATATGGATCTTATTCTTGCTAGTATTCCTAATGTGCCTCACGAATCAGTTCCAGCTGGTGCGACAGAAGACGATAACGTAGAAATTCGCCGTTGGGGTGATATTCGTGAATTTTCTTTTGAGCCTAAGGATCACGTAGATCTAGGTGAGCACTTAGGGCAACTAGACTTTGAAGCTGCAGTTAAATTAACAGGTTCTCGTTTTGCTGTTATGAGACAAGACTTAGCGCGTCTACACCGTGCCTTGACTCAATTTATGATTAATACCCATGCAGATGAGCATGGTTATAGTGAAGTTTATGTTCCTTACCTAGTTAACGAGCATTCTTTAAAAGGAACAGGTCAGTTAC
Organism: Marinomonas sp. SBI8L; assembly: GCF_001624705.1. Taxonomy (GTDB): domain Bacteria; phylum Pseudomonadota; class Gammaproteobacteria; order Pseudomonadales; family Marinomonadaceae; genus Marinomonas. Next base: position 425,854 of record NZ_JSEO01000004.1, on the reverse strand, counting down.
CAAAGTTTGAAGCTGATTTGTTTAAGGTGCCAGTCGATAAAGAAAGTGGTAATAATGATCTTTACCTTATCCCGACAGCTGAAGTACCTGTAACCAATTTGGTGCGTGACGAGATCTTAAATGATGCAGAACTTCATAAAAAGTTTGTTGCTCATACGCCTTGTTTTAGAAGTGAAGCGGGAAGTTATGGTCGTGATACGCGTGGTATGATTCGCCAGCATCAATTCGAAAAAGTTGAATTAGTGCATGTTTGTCGCCCAGATCGTTCAGAGCAAGTGCTTGAAGATTTGGTCCAAGATGCTGAAGTTATTTTGAAGAAGTTAAACCTGCCTTATCGTACAGTAATACTGTGTGGTGGAGATTTAGGTTTCTCTGCACACAAAACTTATGATATTGAAGTGTGGCTACCAGGTCAGGGCAAATATCGTGAAATTTCATCTTGTTCTAATATGGGAGACTTCCAAGCGCGTCGTATGCAAGCTCGCTGGCGTAATCCGGAAACAGGTCGTCCAGAATTGGCACATACCTTGAATGGTTCTGGTCTTGCTGTTGGTAGAACTTTAGTTGCTGTACTTGAGAACTATCAAAACGAAGATGGCTCTGTTGATGTGCCTGAGGCGCTTGTGCCTTATATGGGTGGAAAAACTAAGTTGAGTGCGAATCAAAATTAATTTAGTTCAACTAAACTAATTTATAAAGGACGCCTCTCATTACAGAGGCGTTTTTTTTGACAAATATTTTGAGAAAAATTATGAGTGGTAAGGTTTATTTAGTTGGGGGCGGTCCAGGTGATCCAGAGTTATTAACATTGAAAGCCCATAGGATATTAACTCAAGCTGATGTCGTTCTTTATGATCGCTTAGTTGGTGATCAAATTATTGCACTGATTCCTGATAGTGCCGAAGCCTTATATGTTGGTAAGGCTAAATCAAAGCATAGCCTGCCTCAGGAAGATATTAATAAGCTTTTGTGTGAAAAAGCGGCTGAGGGCAAGTGTGTTGTTCGCTTAAAAGGGGGAGACCCTTTTATTTTTGGACGTGGTGGCGAAGAGATAGAAGAGTTGGTGGATGCCGGTGTTGAATTTGAAGTCATCCCAGGGGTAACGGCTGCTGCTGGCTGTGCTGCTTATGCAGGCATACCACTAACTCATAGAGATTATGCGCAATCCGTGCGCTTTGTAACCGGGCATTTAAAAGATGGCTCAACAGACCTTCCTTGGGGTGAGCTAGTACATCCAGCACAAACTTTAGTGATTTATATGGGGTTAACTGGTCTTGCTGAAACCGCTGAGGAGCTGGTTGCTCATGGAATGAATAAAGATATGCCTGTTGCTGTGGTTGAGAAAGGGACAACACTTTCTCAAAGAGTTTTCACTTCTAATATTTGTGAGATTAACCAAGTAGTAATAGATAATGAAGTAAAATCACCTAGCTTATTAATTATAGGTGACGTAGTTAAGCTGCAAATGCGTTTATCTTGGTTTAAGCCATAAGTTGAAGTTAGAAGCTGCCTATAAACTATAGCTATTGATAGAACAATTTATAGGCAGTTAGCAGGTTTGGGTAAGCCTGCAAGTTTTGCGATCAGTTTTGCCGGACTACCAGGAAATAGCTGCATTAAGTAGATACTTTTGCCTTTATCGCTCCCAAGCTTTTTGCTAACGGCTTTTACTAAAGGTCTCATAGCAGGAGAGACTTCATATTCTTGATAAAAGTCTCGCAATAGGAATATTATTTCCCAGTGTTCATCCGTTAAGATGATTTCTTCCTGATCCGCTAAATAAGATGTTAGCTCTTCAGACCAATCTTCAAGCTTGATCAGATAACCTTCTTGGTCTAATAATGTTTCAAATGCTGTCATATCTTGCTACCAAGCTGTGTGCTGTTCAAATTTACTGGTTAACTCTAACCATTCTTCATTGTTAATAATATCGAGACTTTCAGCAATGAGGGCATAGGTTTTTATGTCTTGCTCTAAAGCATAAATTTTAATATTTAAACTATTTGCTTTTCTAAATAAGGATTCATCTTTATCTGCTTTAAGTACGCCTTCTTCAATGAGTAATATGGCATCATTCTGCTGCAAACTTAAAAGAATCTCATGCTCAGTATTGGCTGGGTAATTGGCTTTATTTAGTTGATGTAAACGCGGCATGCTTAAAACCTAAAAGTGTGTTGGTAACGAGTTAGCATGTCTTTCCACTCTAATTCAGACAGACTAGATGCAAGAGAAGTAATTTCTATACCTTCTTTAGGTATTTGTGACTCAGGAAGATAGAGGTTGTCGATATCATAAAATTCGAAACTGGCTAGCATTTTATAAAGTGCTTTACCTTGGCTCTCATCTGGTGATTGGTTTTGATGAAGAAGAGCGATACCAGCACCCGAAAAAGCTAGATCTACATCTTGTTCAAATGTAGCTAGAACCATAGCTAGGTCTAGTGCTTCTTTTACTGCCAGTCCCGTATAAGGAGAGCTGGTGATATGTATGAGAGTTTTACCCATCTTGTGCTCACTTAAAACTAATTATTTTGTCACAATCATTCATAAAGGATACAAAGGTGCCAAGGCCCTCAAGTTGGAATTGAGAGGCTAAACTTGCACTTTCTAGCTCATACCTTTCACTTTCAGATTCGCTAATGATGCCACGCCTTACAGCTGCTGCAATGCAAAGTGTCAGCTCAATGCCATAGTCTTTTGACAGTGTTTGCCAAGCCGCTTGAATATCAAACTCATCTCTTGGGCATTGATTAAAGCGATTGCCAATAAGCACGGCATCCTGATAGAAAAACACACCCTTTAATTGGTGTTCTTTGCTCGCAATGATTGTTTTGGCAAAAGATAAAGCTGAGTGGCAGGCTTTTGTTTGAAAAGGTGAACCATGGATGAAAAGTGCGTAAAGCATGTTAGGGCCTAACAAAAGGTTATATGACGATCAAAAAAACTAAAGGCCACATATGCGGCCTATAGTTATGGGGCTATTTGCTAGTTTACAATAAACAACTAGTCGTCGTTAGCCATGCCTAAAAGAGCTAGCAAGCTAAGGAATAGGTTGTAGATAGAGATAAATAGAGTCACAGTGGCCATTACATAATTGGTCTCACCGCCTCTTACGATTTCGCCTGTTTGATACAGAATCATAGCAGCAGAGAACAGTGCGAAGCCTGCTGAGATAAAGATTTGTAGTGCTGGGATTTGAACAAAAAAGCCAAGAACCATGGCAAACAATAGAACAAACACACCAACAGTCAAAAAGCCTTTTAGAAAGCTGAAATCTTGTTTAGAGATTAATGCATAAGCAGAAAGGCCTAAGAAAGCTAAACCTGTTAAGCCCAAAGCGTTCATAACTAAAGACGTGCCGTTAGGCAAACTTAGATAAGCGTTTAAGATCGGTCCAATGGTAATTCCCATAAAACCTGTTAGAGCAAAAACTAAAACAATGCCTAGCCCAGAGTTTTGAAATTTACTAATGAAAAATAGTAGGCCGTAAAAACCAACTAGGGTAATGATTAGTCCTGGGTGAGGTAAGTTGAATGCCATACTAGCGCCTGCAGTGAAGGCACTAAAAAGTAGTGTTAATGACAAAAGTCCATAAGTGTTTCTTAAAGTTTTGTTTGCCGCTTCTTGTGTTTGGCTTGAACTGATTGCATCGGTATAACGCATCATAATCTCCATTAAGGTCAAATCTATATAGCTAATATGGAGACGCTGGCCATAAAACTCAAGTGTTTGTGCGTAATTTCCTTGTATTGCTTTGTTAAAAACGTGGGGAAATAAGTAGGAGATAAAAAAAACACCGCTAATAAGCGGTGTTTTATGAAAATTAATATGATTTGATTTAGATCAAGATGCGACCATAGGTTTTTGGTGGTTCGCACTTTTTCGGGTTTTATGTTTATCAATCTGTCTCGCCAGTTTTTCTGTCATGGCATCAATTGCATGGAACAGGCGGTTTTCAGAAACAGCAGCTGCAAAAAGCTCTTTACCTGGAAGATGAATGGTTGCTTCTGCTTTTTGTTCATTATTGTCTTGCATGAGAGTGACATGGATAGTGGTGATTTGATCACTAAGTCTACCTAGTTTATCCATTTTTTCATTGATGTGTTCTTTTAGAGCGGGAGTGACGTCGACGTGGTGTCCAGTAATATTGATTGTATACATACAACTTTCTCCTTGGCAAAGTTGGACCGTTAAAATAGGTTTTTTAAAAATAAAAACCACACGGCACAGTTTCAGCATAGAATTCTGATAAATGCCTGTCAATACGCTTTAATCACTCTGTAACAAATAAATGTTTAAGCCCTAGATGATTTTTAAAGCATCCTTTTAGTGCTTCAAATAAGTCAATTTGCTACACTGCATTTTGATTTAAAGACAATTGAAGTAGATAGATAAAATGCCCAGCAACGATTTTATATTGCCGATTTCATTTCGCACAGCTCAAGAGATTGGTCTGGAAGAATCTGTTTTAATTGCGTTTTTAGAACAGCATGCTTTCATGTTATCAAGTCGAGTACTTAGTTTCGAAATGTCTGTTTTAGCGGCCCAACTTCCGTTCTGGACTGGTCCTATGTTGCAGCGTATTTTTTCAAACCTACAAGCTAATCAAGTGTTAAATTTTCAGCGTGAAAACGGGAAGTTAATCGTCTATTTAGATGGTCAAGGGCAAATGCAAGACCCTGAACCTAAAGTAAACAGTCAAACTTATCATGCAGCCACAGCTGTGCCGTCAAGCTCTGAATCTTCGCAATCAAATGATGAGTTAGTTGATAGAATTGGTCGTTTACAAAGGCAGGCTAAAACTCAACCTTCAGTTAACCCTGACCCGTCAAGGTTAAAAAGCCGCAAGAATTTGGCTAGTTCTCATATGCAATATGCGAACAAACAAGGGCAAGGACAATATCCAGCAGCGTCTGAATCTCCTCCAAGGTCGGCAACCAATTCGTGGCCTGGCGCTCATAAAAGCCAAGAAGATAAACGTCGCGGAGTGTCTGACTTCGATCTATATTTAGAGCAGAAAGAAAGAACTCGTCAACCTGATCAGTGGCAACCTGAAGAGAGTACCTTAGAGCAAATTTCGCAGGCTGGAATTAATCGTCAATTTGCATTACAACTGCTCGCAGAATTCTTGTTACGGATAAAAGAACAAAGAAAGAATGTACGCACTTGGAACAGCGAATTTTTCAAATATGTAAAACGTCAATGGCAATATAAACAATCGGATAGATCCTCGCATGAAGGCACCCAAGGCAGCTCATACACTAATCGAACCTCTAAAGAACAAGTTAGCGATGCACTCACAAACATCCACGACACAGACTGGTAGTCAAGAGCGCAGTCAGCAATCACAACAAGAAAGTTCGGATGCCCAGCAGCAAACTCGAGTTTTGGTTAATATGCTTTTTGCTCGTTTTAAAGCAATTTATACACACAAATTTGCGTCTGCCTATGCGAACCCCGATGAAGTAAAACTAGCTAAAAGAGAGTGGGCAATAGCTATAAAAGGCTTTAAAGAGCCACTCTTGGCTTATGCTGTTGAAAGGTCGAAAGAGACTTATGCATGGCCGCCAACTATCGCTGAATTTTTACAGCTTATTTCAAAGGCCTACGGGGCTTATGGTTTAGTTGATACGAGAACAGCCTACCTTGAAGCGAGCCAATGTCGCATTAATCCATTAGAGTTCTCTTGGTCTCATCCTGCGGTTTATCATGCTGGAGCTGCTACTGGTTGGTATAGCTTAAAGTCGGATGAAGAATCTAAAACATGGCCGGCTTTTGAAAAAAACTATAATGAACAAGTTGATAAAATCGTTCAGGGCCAAGTTTTGGTTATACCAAGTGTGCCCCTGATTGAAAACCGTCAAGAAGATCATCTTGCTAGTTTGATTCCAGACTTGATGCAAAAAACAGGTTTGCCTGAAGGGGATATTGCTTGTTTGCTTTATTACCTTAAAAAAACCAAAGGAACACAAATAAGAGCAAGATATCGTGCTAAAAGCCAAGCCGATTTAGCTGAAAAAGGATTTGACCTGCAACTACCTGAATAAAGGTGAATGGTTAACTAACTTTACGTAATTGTTTGAATTATAAGTGTTTCACCCTACTTGGGTGGGCTCCAATTGTGTTGATTTGTTTTTTTGACATCTATTTTGACAAAACAATTTTAAATACAAGAAATAATCCCTTATATTGAAAACTTGAAAGCGTAAAATAGAGGTGAAATTAGGTGCTGAAAGTATTAATTGTTGATGATCACGAAATTGTCAGTACTGGGATCAGTCGCATGTTACAGGATGTGTCCAATTTGCAAGTTGTAGGTTGTGCCGCAAGTGGTGAAGAAGCTATTTCACTTACTAAAGAGCAACAACCGGATATTGTACTTATGGATGTTCACATGCCGGGTATTGGTGGCTTGGGTGCAACCAAAGAAATTAAACGTTTGGTACCAAAAACAAAAGTCATTGCGCTTTCTGCCTTAGATGATAACCCCTATCCTACCAAGCTGATCGAAGCGGGTGCTTCTGGTTATATTACTAAAGGTATCGCCTTAGATGAAATGATAGGCGCGATTGAAAAAGTCGCTAAAGGTGGCAAGTACATAAGTTCTGATGTTGCTCAAAAAATGGCTCTATCTCAAATGTCCAAAGAGGAAGGGGAGACACCATTAGATAGCTTATCAGACCGTGAACTACAGATTGCTCAAATGATAGTAGACTGTCGCAAAGTTCAAGATATAGCTGAAAAGCTGAACTTAAGCGCAAAGACGGTTAATACCTACCGTTATCGTATGTTTGAAAAACTGTCTATTGGCAGTGATGTAGAATTAGCTCGTCTGGCAATGCGCCATAACTTATTAGGTGTTGGCGCTGTTGATTAAGTCTAATCGATAGCCGTCCTGATTAAGTCCTCTCTCTAGGGTCAACAAACACTCTGAATTTTGCTACATTATGGAACACACCATCTAACCTAAAATTAGGTGTTCTAGATTGATTATATTTGGCTGTTTGAGGTTTGTTTGACTCACATTGAATTTGATGCAAAACATTTTATTAGCAACCTTACGACCCGACCAGGGATCTACCGCATGTACGGTAAAGGTGAGTTACTTTATGTGGGTAAGGCAAAAAACTTAAAGAACCGTGTTTCTAGTTATTTTAGAAACACAGGTCTCTCGACAAAAACCATGGCCTTGGTTAACCGCATTGATGATATAGAAGTAACCCTAACCAAGAGCGAGACAGAAGCGCTTTTGTTAGAGCAAACGTTAATCAAGCAACATAGACCACCTTATAATATTTTATTAAGGGATGATAAATCCTATCCCTATATTCTCCTGTCTCAACATCAGCATCCTGCTTTGCTGTTTCGTCGTGGTGGTAAGTCTGAAGAAGGTAAATTGTTTGGCCCTTTTCCGAGTGGCACAGCGGTTAGAGAAAGCCTTACGACCATGCAGAAAGTCTTCAAAGTGCGCCAGTGTGAAGATAGCTATTATGCCAATCGATCTCGTCCATGCCTCCAATATCAAATTAAGCGTTGCTCTGCACCTTGCGTAGATCTCATTACAGACGAGGAGTACGCCAAAGATGTGCGTCATACACGTATGTTTTTAGAGGGAAAAGACCAAGAATTAGTCAGTGAAATTACCCAAAATATGAGCGCTGCCGCAGCTGAGATGGAATTTGAGCGAGCCGCGGAATTAAGAGACCAAATTACTCAGCTTAAACATATTCAAGAACAACAATACGTTTATGGGCAATCGGGTGAGGCAGATGTGCTTGCCGCTCTGATTCAGCCTGGTGGGCATTGCGTTCATCTTATGATGATTCGAGGGGGCAAGGTTGTTGGGAGTAAAAGCTACTACCCTAAAATGCCACTTGAGATGAATGAAGGTGAGTTATTAACTAACTTTATTGCCCAATCCTATATAGGCGGTGCTCAAGAGTTACCTAAGGCGTTAATTTTGAGTCACGAGCCTAGTGACACCGAAGTGCTTACAGCTGCCATATTTGAAAGTACCTTAAAAAAGGTTGAGATCACCTGCAACGTAAGAGGACAGAGAGCCAGATGGCTTGACCTTGCTAAGTTAAATGCTGAGCAAGGTCTGCAAACCCGTTTATTGGATAAAAAGCATCACTTTAGCCGAGTAACTGCTTTGCAAAAGCTATTAGGTTTGTCTGAGCCACCAAAACAAATGGAATGTTTTGATATCAGTCATTCTAGTGGTGAAGCAACGGTTGCTTCCTGCGTTGTGTTTGGGCCAGAAGGGCCAGATAAAAAGCGTTATCGTTCTTTTAATATAGAAGGCGTAGAACCCGGTGATGATTACGGTGCAATGAAGCAGGCATTAACAAGACGCTATAAACGAGTTAAGTCCGGTGAATTAGAAGCGCCAGATGTTCTCTTAGTCGACGGTGGTAAAGGTCAGTTAACCCAAGCCGAAGAGGTATTGAGTGAGTTAGGCCTAAACCAAATCTTTTTATTAGGTGTGGCAAAAGGCGAAACTCGAAAACCAGGGTTGGAAACTCTTTATATAGGTTGCAAGGAAGATGAGGTAGTATTGCCTCCTGATTCAGCCGCTTTGCATCTCATACAGCACATTCGTGATGAAGCGCACAGGTTTGCGATAAAAACCCATAGAAAAAGACGAGATAAAAAGCGTCGACACTCTACTTTAGAAGGGATTCCAGGAGTAGGCCCAACTCGTCGTAAAAGTTTATTAACGGCTTTTGGTGGAATACAAGAGTTAAAAGCCGCGAGTCAGGAGGAGATAGGTAAGGTAAAAGGTATCAGTAGTAATATGGCGCAAGAAGTTTACCGCTTTCTCCATCAAACATAAGTGTTATGATGATGTTACTAAATAGCATCATCCTTAAAAATACATCGTATTAACGAAAAATCAGCTCAAGCTATTGATTAGCAAAAAAGACTAAGCAGAAAATAAATGAATATACCGAATATTTTGACGTCTATCCGAATTTTTATGATACCCATTTTGGTTGTATTGTATTACTTGCCTTGGGATGGACGTTATGTAACTTGTGCTGCCGTATTTGCCGCCGCAGCAATAACCGATTGGCTAGATGGTTATTTAGCGAGAAAGTTGAACCAAACATCTGCTTTTGGTGCTTTCTTCGATCCAGTTGCAGATAAGCTTATGGTGTCAATTGCACTTGTGCTACTTGTCGAAAGTTATGCAAACCCATTAATGACAGTAGCCGCTGCCGTGATCGTTGGTCGTGAAATTGTCATTTCAGCTCTAAGAGAATGGATGGCAGAAATGGGGAAGCGAGCAAGTGTAGCTGTTTCTTACGTCGGCAAGCTCAAAACAAGTATGCAAATGTTAGCCATCTTTATTTTATTGGGTAATGAACCAGATACTAAATGGGCAAGCCTAGGTGAAATTGTACTGATTCTTGCTGCGTTATTAACGCTTTGGTCTATGTATGTTTACCTAAAAGCAGCTTGGCCACACCTAGCGCCATCAGTATCGGATAAAAAATAATCACTTAGAACAATTATTGATCTAAAAAGAAATAAAACGCTAAGTTAATGGATTTATTTAGAATTATTGCTTGACGCAGGATCAGAAATACATAGAATATGCACCATCTTCTGAACGCGGGAATAGCTCAGTGGTAGAGCACAACCTTGCCAAGGTTGGGGTCGCGAGTTCGAGCCTCGTTTCCCGCTCCAGTAGAAGATAATCTGATTTAAGGCCGGATGGCAGAGTGGTCATGCAGCGGACTGCAACTCCGTCAACGCCGGTTCGATTCCGACTCCGGCCTCCATAATCAGAGCATGTAGCAAAAGCTAGATGTGCCCGGGTGGCGAAATTGGTAGACGCACAAGACTTAAAATCTTGCGGTAGTAATACCGTACCGGTTCGATTCCGGTCCCGGGCACCATTTGGTGCCTTTTTTTATGCCTAAAATAAATTCAAACTTCCTCAATACCTCGCCAATTCTGGCTTATAGCGCTTTCAGCTAACTTATCTAAATTGTTTACTTTCCCTATCTTATTTTCTCTCTTTGATTAACACTTAAAACTCACAAGCGATCCTCTTATTATTGCCGTAGTAGCGAATAAGGAGTAGCGCATAAGCTGCTTAAATCTATTAACCTTTATTTTTTGCGATTAGACTGATGTAAACAAAGTGCTGCTTTTTATCTTGTGGCACTAGCAAGGTTAGGTATTCAATTATGCTAATAAACATTAATGATTACTCCTTACAAGGCCATGTAAGTCGCTCAAATGCTTATCTTACCTTCAAGCCTACACTTCCATTAAATAATTGGGTGCAGGAGTTTTGGCAGCTCAATGTCCCTATGGGTAGGTATTTTTATCGTAGTGTTCCAGATAACTGTGTAGATATAATTTACAACATTACATCACCTGAAGAGGCCTTCATTGTCACGCCATTCTCCACTGCTAAAATATTTGAAATGACAGGGCCAGTGTCATATTTTGGTATGCGTTTTCGTGTCTTAGGGCATCAAGGGATCATTAAGGCACCACTGGGAGAGTGGAGCAACAAAGATAATGTCACGGATTTAAATGACGTTTTCCCCAGACATTTAACTAATGTGCTAAATGACTGTGCCTATCAGAGCATGCCATTCCAAAATCGTTGCAACTTCATATCCGAGGTCTTGCTTAGTGTCTTGCGTCCAAGTGAAGTAGATAAACGCTTAATCCGTTATTTATTGTATTGTGACCAACACCATGATTCGAATATGGATTTATCTGATAAGCAGTGTTCGGAATTTGGTTTGTCCGCTCGCCATCTTAGACGACTAACCTCTCAATATTTAGGGCTTACGCCGAGGGGTTTTGCTAAGGTCTTTCGCTTTCAAAAAACACTAAGAACCATGAATACTAAAGGCTGTGTTAATGCTTGGACGAACCATTATTACGATCAAGCTCACTTCAATCGAGACTTTAAAAAACTGTCAGGTGTAACCCCAAGTGAATTTCAAGTTATGTCCGCTTTGTACAATACAGATTGAGTTTAAAAAACAATAATTTGGTTTTTAAAAATCTAATCTGAGGAGAAAGTGTAATGATAGACGTTGATGCTATGTTTCCTGTCATGGTGACAAATGATCTAAAAGCCGTAAAACAGTTTTATGAGACCGTTTTTGGTTTTACTGCGGTATTTTATGACTCAAACTTTTACCTTCACTTGATATCACCCAACAAGAGCATTCAGCTAGGTTTTCTATTGCCAAACCTAGTAAACCAGCCAGAATTTCTACATCCAATCATGTCTACCGAAGGGTATGTTATATCTCTAGAAGTTAAAAATGCATCTTTGGCTTATTCAGAAGCCAAAGAAATGGACCTAAATATAGCCATGGCTCTAAAGCAAGAAGAGTGGGGGCAAATTCATTTTATGATACAGGACCCAGCAGGTATTCATGTCGATGTGGTACAGCATCTAGCGCCAGCAGCTAACTAGTTATTAACCGATAAGAGTGGCTAAGCAGAAAGTAATACATGACTTTCTGCTTAGCCTGATGCTATGTGAATGAGAGTGCTATATGAATAAAATGGAAATAGTTTTTTGGGGAGATCTAATCAAACATTAGCTAAAATTGTTCAAACTTTTCCTATGGAATGCTTGATAGATCTTATTGGGTCGTCATAATCTTAGGAAAATAGACGTTTTTTTTGATCTTTTTTGAAATGGTTGTGTTTTTAGAGTTTTGATTTGCTTGATATAATTAGAAAAGTCGCAGGGGCGGGGCGTGCAATTATATGATTGAGGTAATGAATTTTTTTGAGTTAAAGCATTATATAAACTAGCCTCGAAGAGTAGCATGTGCCTCATTGGCTACTTTCAAGGCGTAGTTGCTAATATGAAAATATTATTGCTTTTTTGCGGGTTATTTAAAATTCATACCTTAAATAAATAAGCTTATTTTTATTTATTAAGTAATATAAAACGGTAAAAATAGATGAAAATATAAAAGCATACTGAAATATTGTTATGAGAAAATTTATTGGAAAGAAGTAGGTATAAGAAGAATAAAATATTAACCAGCTAGGTATGTAGTTAAATACTAAATTAGTGACAGATAAAATCAAAAAAATAAGTATTGAATAACTAAAGTGTTGAAAGAATTTCCTAGATAAAATTTTAAATGATTTAACTGGGTAGATATAAGATTTACAAGGAGCACACATTTTCGCTTTAATATTATGTTCATTGTAACAATTGGGACAAGTGAGGGTTTGATTTTCCATAAATTCTCTCTTTTAAGTAAAGTGCTAAACTAATTGATTTATTTCATAAAAAAGATGAATGAGGCGTAGAAAAACTGCGCCTCATTTGGTCTATGCACTAGGTGCAGATCGCCAGTGAGAGATAACATTCTCCCATCTGCCAAACCTATATCTAGGGTAAGACCTTACGTGAATGCTTTTAGTCTGAGACATAATAAAGCTCCTGTAAGTTTAAAGAGGAGGGATCTCTATTGTGTTTTAAGTTGACTAAGGCTAGTATCAAACACGTAACATATTTGGTGTAGCCAGCAGGAGAGACCTCCTCGGTATATGCCTGAAAGTAAAAATTGTGGTGATTTTTACTCTTCAACTTAAATACTAAAATAGGTTTTCATTGTGGTGATGAAAGCCTATTTTTCTTTCCGGACTCCCTTAAAGGGTGTCTTATCAGATGTTTTTATATCCATAAACTGTCCTGTTTCAGCATCTCTTTTTACCCAATGTCCGCTAGGCATTTGAGTTTGCGAACGTTTTCGTACTGCACCATGCCGGCGGTTATCGCCTGATTGTCCATTTTTTGCCATTAGCTTTTTCCTCTGTGTTAGATATTTTTAACGAATAGATGATTTAATATCTAACGCAATAGTAACTATACTCATAATAATGGGTCAAGCTCTTTGTTGGAAATATCCATACAAAAGTGTTACTTTATTTTAACGAAAAGCATATAGTTATAATTTTACTGTTTATTTATACAGTATATTGAGTGTATTATTATATGATATCGTTTGATATATCTAACAATGGAGTGTTCAGGGTAAAATTTGTAAGATGAATTTTAACGCGTGTGTTTGTTCTGTACTTACAAAAATTACTAGGATATGATCTGCACCGAAATTTACTATGGAGAAAACACATGACTTTAGCTGAAAAATTAACAGAATTGAGAGTGGCAAAAAATGTCTCGCTTCAAACTGTTGCAGATGCTGTAGGTGTGTCTAAACCCCATATCTGGGAATTAGAAAAGGGAAAAGCTAAGAACCCATCACTAGAACTACTAAAGAAGCTTGCTGTATACTACGTAACCTCATTAGATGATCTTGTTGGCATAGGTAAAAAGCAAGATAATGATGATTTACAGGTTATGTTCAGAGAATTTGATACTAAGAACCTAACTCCAAAGGATTTAGATGTTATCAAGCAAGCCCTAAAAATGGCTATGGCGTTGATTGATACGGAGAAAAATAAAGAAGGAACTTAATGATTACATTGGATGATGTAAGGCTTGATGACTATTTTACACCACATGACATAGCAAATGAAATTTATAGACAGCTCCCCGAGCTGTCTTTTCCTGTACCGATATTTGAAATCGCTTATCAGTGTCGAATCGAACTTATTCGAAACTTTGAGGATTTTGCTTTAGGAGAGTCTATAAAAGACTATCCAGAGGGATATTGGACAACTCCAAAAGATGAGTTTGATATTGGTATTATTTTATATAAAGACCATGAGATAGCTCCATACCGTAAACACTTCACAATCGCACACGAATTAGGTCACCACCTATTACCTTTGCACCGTAATACTGCTTCCTTTAACGATTTAAAAGAGTTTTATGCATTAAGCGAAGAACAAAAAAAAGAAAAAGTTCTTAAACTCACTAAAGAAGGTAAGATTGAAAGTGAAGAGTTTGAAAAAGAAGCAAATAAGTTTGCAAACCTAATCTTATTACCTAAACACTTACTGATTAAAGAGTTTGAAGGCAAAGAGTTTTGCTTAAGGTATTTGAATGAAGTCTCACATCTTACGCAAGTCAGCTTCTCAACGGTTGCAAACCGATCTTGTTCAATTCTAAAAGACAAAGCTATTGCCTTAATCCACGCTGAAAATGGTGTTTGTAATTATACTTGGTCAAATAAAGATAATTTACCAGGCTTGTTACGGGTAGGAAAAAAACAACCTCTTCCTAAAGACAGTATTTTCGCTAACCATAAAGGTGAAACATACGAGCACTTTACTGAAAAAGAGCCTGTAGATGTTCAAACTTGGTTTTCAGATATTGAAGATGGCTTTGATAAGATCGTTTTTGAACAAACGTATTATCAAAAAAAGGGGTTCTCAATCACGCTAGTTATTATTGAGTAGTTTTCTATTACCCCACTAACGCTTTTCGCAGTTCGTCTTGCAGTTTTTCTATTTGAATGGTGATTGTGTGTTTGTGTTCGGGTTGTAGATCTGAGGTGTCTTTTAGGGGCTCTTTTTTAGGTAAGTTTGATCATTTCTAGACTTAACTGAATTAGATAGTGGTGATGTGTTCCATGGTCGCGCTCCTTGCGTTATTTATCTTTTAAAGGCTCGTTGTTGTTCTCATCCTAAGTACGAACAGCGAGCTTAGCCAGTCCTTGGCTACTTCATTTGCTCTTCTAATCTAGCTTATCCTCAGTGCTCTCAAGGCTTTCTGTTAGTTAGTTTGATTCACATTTAAATCAATGACTTGTAGGTGTTGGAAAAGTTAGAAAGTACTCACTAAAAAGCGTAAAGTTCTATAAATTAAGAATGTCTGTCCATGTAAAATACTTCTCATCTACCATAAAGTATTATGAAGTTGAGGTGGGAGTGGCGTTTAAATGCAGTGAAGTTAATCGAAATGAAGTAGCCATATTGTTGGAAAAATAAATAAGCTTAGCTGGCACATTATTAAAATTTATAGAACTGGATTAACTCTATATGAATGCTATAAAAAATGATGATCAATCTGATTACTTAATTCACCTTGTTGGCAAAGAAAACCCTTATGAAACATTTATGAGAATATTATCATCTGGAAAAGTTTGCTCTAAAAATTCGTTTGGATATAAAAAAGAGTGTCACAAAAAGAACTCAATATGCTTTAGTGAAATTCCACCTAAATTTTTAAAGAAACTAGTGAATAGAAGGTACAACTACGGAATAGTGTTTAAGAAAGACTGGCTTCTAAAAGTAGGTGCTCAACGAGTTTGGTATGTAGAAAAAGATAGCAAAGAGCATATATCACTTACTCACCTTTCAAATAATTTAAGCGGGTTAGATAAAGAGTATTTCTTTGACTTGGCTCCATTTATTGACATTCCAGGGGAGTATGGCAGTTCAAGATATCGTTTCGAATGGGAAAGAGAGTGGAGAATCATTGGTGACTTATCATTTGCTCCAGATGATGTGGCATTTCTAATATTGCCATGTGACGTACATGAGCATGCACGTAGTTTTTTTGCTGATGCAGAGGAAGAGCAAGTAGGTCCTAATTATGACTGCCCATACTACGACCCATTAAAAGATCAATTTAGTAATAAAAAATAGTGAGCGTAGCCAATCTTTGGCTACTTCATTTAATCTTCTAATCTAGCTTTCATTCTTGCTTTGCCAATAGGCGGTACGTAGCTTTTTGACTGAGCTAACAATTTGCTCAAGGTTATAAGGTGCGTAGCCAAAAATAACGCCTTCTCTTTGTGGTGTTTTAAAGTTGAATAGAGAGGTGGGTAGTAGTTCTATATCGACACTGGCGGCGGCTGAAATGAGCTGCTTTTGTTCCACACCTTCTTTTAACCAACCGATTAAATGTAGGCCACCGTCTAAAGGTGGTAGTTCTAGAATATCTGCTAAATGCTCTTTTGCTGCGTTAACTAAGGCTTTTTGACGTTCAGAGTAGAGTGATCTCATTCGTCGAATGTGTCTTGAAAAGTGGCCGTGATTAATAAAGTCGGTCAATACTATTTGCTCTAGAGCGGGAGAGTGGCGATCAAGCAGCCAGCGAATGGTACCAAGGGGTTCTACCAATTGTTGAGGGACAACCATGTATCCCAATCTAAGTGCGGGAAAGAGTAATTTGCTGAAACTGCCAATGTATATAACGCGATCATCATTTGCCATTGTATGAAGGGTTGGCAGAGGGCGGCCACGATAGCGATATTCACCGTTATAATCATCTTCAAGAATAATAGTGTCAGTTTCTTTGGCCCACTTTAACAAAGCTTGGCGTCTGGATTGAGATAAGGTCGTACACAATGGAAAGTGGTTAGCGGGAGTGACATAAAGCAGCTTTGCTTCACTTATCGTTTTTTGTAATTCATCGACATCTAAGCCGTCTTCATCTACTGGAATGGTGACTATTTTTGCACCAGCTAATTCAAACACCATGGCTGCATGGGTGTACCCTGGGTCCTCAAAGCACACGACATCGCCAGGGTTAATTAATAACTTTGCGATTAATTCTATGGCCTGTTGTGCACCCGCAGTCACGATGACTTGTTCGGCTGTTGTGCTTACTCCCCTTGAAACACCGAGATAACTTGAAATGGCAGACCTTAAAGGTTCGTAACCGCAAGAATGGACCCTTTCCATCCAACTGTCTGGTTTCTGGCGTAGTTTTTTGCTCATAAGTTGAGCCCATTGAGCCCGAGGAAACTCAAAATAGTTCGGGATATTTGCTCTGAAGGGGCGAGCCGTACCTTGGCCCCCTTGTGATATGTCAATCTCATGGTTTGCAAGGGTTTGATAGCGATCAGAAAAGTCTGCCTGTTTTATGGATATTGAGGACGCATCACTTTCTTGGGTTGAATCTTTTGATGGCGGTGGGAAGTGATCTGTCACTCGTGTTCCTGAACCACGCAGGGTCACAATAAAACCTTCTAAAGCCAGTTGTTCATAAGCGTTGATAACGGTATTGCGTGCAATGCCAAGTTGTTTTGCTAAATGACGGGTAGAGGGTAGTCGTTCACCCGCTCTTAAGCGCTCCTGCCAAATGGCTTCACGTATTTGATTCTCTAACTGACGAAAGAGTGCGGTGGGGTCTTGTGTGCTGACAGTTATGGATTCAAATTGAAAGCGAAGGTGTTTGCCCGTCATAAAGTGGTTCCTAAAAAATGAGGAAAGTGGGTCTTTTTGGGTAGACTACTATAATTTAAGATCATCAGCACTTACAAAATTGAAGTGCAAAAATCATGAAAACTCTCCTTCTTATTCAATCTACTCCCAGAGGTAATGGCTCTAATACTATGCCATTAGCAGAGCACTTTATTAATGCTCTTCAAGCTACTGGTGAGCGCTGGAATATTGATAAATTAAATTTGTGGGATGAGTCTCTTCCTGCCATGGACGGCGACATACTTGATGCAAAATATGCCTTTTTTCAAGGGCAAGCACTGACAGAAAAACAGGCAGCGGGTTGGTCGCAAGTTAGGCGACATCTAGACCGTTTTTGCCACGCTGATGTTGTTGTATTGGTGATGCCAATTTGGAACTTTGGAGTCCCTTATGTGCTTAAGCATTATATCGATGTTATTACTCAGCCGGGTCTTTGTTTTAGCTGGAGTCCAGATGCCGGTTATCAATCATTACTAGATACAAAAAAAGCCTTTTTATTGAGCTCAAGTGGTCAGGATTTTCGAGTGGGCTCGGGTAATGAGAAAGATGATTTTGGCTTAACTTATATCGAGCGTTGGTTGAAAACTTATATGAATTGTGAGGTAGAAACCGTTGCCTTCGCGCCCACCATTGCGGAAGAAACTAAGGTTGTAGAAGCTAAAGAGCAAGCCTATAGCCAAGCATGGAATCTCGCCCAAAGTTTTAATTGAAATATGGAGTTAGTGTAATGAAGAGCTATATACAAAAAATAAGTAACATGATTTGTCAGTCGATGCTGGTTGGTATTTTTGTGTTATTTACGACGAGTGTCCATGCCGCCAGTGCCAAAATTGGTGTTATCGTTTTTGATGGTGTGCTGACCAGTGATGTGACCGCACCAATAGAAGTGTTTGGCGCGGCGAGTAAAAAAGCCTGGTTCTCAGATTATGAAGTGGTTGTAGTGTCTGCAACAAAGAATAAGACGATTAAAACCGAAGAAGGCTTAACCATAACGGCAGATAAAACAATTTATGATCCATTGACTTTAGATGTTGTCATTGTGGCCAGTGCATACAATATGAGCCCAGTGCTTAATAATGAAACCCTAATCAAGTTTGTTGAAGAGCAACATGGTCAGGCTAGCTGGATGGCAAGTAACTGCTCTGGTGCCATGATATTGGCTGAAGCAGGTGTGCTAGATGGAAAAAATGCGACAACTTGGGCGGGTGGTGAAGAAGACTTTGCCGATGACTATCCAAAGGTAAAAGTTCAGTTTGATAAAAACTTCGTCATTGATGAGGGTGTCTTAACATCAAATGGTGGACCAGTAAGCTATCAAGCGGCATTCGCTTTGTTAGAACAGTTGAGTTCTGATGAGTTTTCACAAGAAATTGCTGAGCTAATACAATTTAACCGTTTAGAGACAGCATTTAAGTAAATCTATAGGCAGGTAAGGTTTACAATCTTGCCTGCTTATTCTCCTACTTTTAAACCTCTCCAAGCTCTCCTTTCCAAGCTTTCTTTTTCTAAAAGCTTGAATCAATCGTTAAGTTATCTCTTGCTAATTGATGCTCCAAAGAGGAGCCTTCTCTCGGATAATAGCTTGTCTATCTAGTAGAAAATGCTGCTAGGTTTTTTCGATAAAAACTGTAGAATCAGAAGTTAACGAACGCTAAGGAAGGCGGATTAACACCCCTTTGCTCCTTTCTTATGCTCTAAACATCATTTAACTAAGCCTTTATTTAGCTTTGTAATTAACTGCTAAAGGGTTGGATGGTAAGGAATATTTTTGAACTGTTTAGTTGTCATTGCACTCCCTTAAAAAATAGCTTCAAGCATTTAGTTAGCTAAGCGATCAAGTGCTTAAAAACTGTAAGCTTATAACATCACAATTAAAGGATTAAGTGCTGATAGTTAGCCAAAAATATTCTAATGAAATTTATTGTTTGTTTTGTGTACAAAAGTAAGTTTTTTGAGTACTATCGCCTCATAAGTAAAGTTATGTACAACTTTGTAATGTTTTAGTTATGCTCGGATGCATTAAGATTTAGGTGGTAAGAGTATATTATGGAAGCAGGTCAAACGAGTTTGAGGAGAAGTAAGTGCCTATTTGGTTGGGTGTTTGTTCTTTCTAGTTTTGTGTTTTTTGTGCCAGATTTAATCGGTCAGATGTTTCAGCATAGTGCTATGCAAGGTTCGATATGGACACATAAGATTGACCCTATCATGGATAGGTTTACTTATAGCTCTCCTTCATATTTGGCTTTTAATGGTGTGATTATTCTTTCATTGTTCAATATGTTAACGGTTATTTTCTCTTGTATTGTGTTTGCTTTTACTTGCCTTTTAGTATGGAAAAAAGAAAAGCACATTGCTCTGTCAGTAAAGCAAGAAGCGCAAAAATTAGAGTCTATTTTGGCCGATTTACAATTGGAGTTAGATCAGCGTCGCTAGGCCTTATCTATTATTTACTCAGATAAGTTGGATTATTGAGCTTATCTGAGGTGTTCTTCCTTTCACTTTCTCTTTCCCTTTTTGGGCTTTCATTTTTAGTGGGTTTGCTTGATTGAGCTTATGTCTGTTTTAGCAATCGCTAAATTAGAAAGTTGAACTACACTTAATTTGCTCGATTAACTTATTGGCCAAGAGAGCTTGCTCTCAGATTACTTCTCTCTCATAGAAAAGGATGATTGGCAGTGCGCCGGCAATTATGGTGAGGCTAGTTTATAGTGCTTTCATCGAGTCTTGAGATACAAGATAAAATTGTTGCGGCCTCAGGCACCATTTGGTGCCTTTTTTTATGCCTGTAGAAAATTACACTCTGCTCTAGTTCGCTGATTTCTTTGCTATAGGTTTAACCGATAGCCCTACTAGAAAATAGATATTATTCATCGTGTGTCTAGCGAATTAGTATGTTTGAAAGACTTTTCACTTTGTATAAGGGGTTTCACTATGGTGTCGTATTGGACTGATTTATTAAAAGAGATATGGCAAATCGATGGAGATTTAACACAGCTTGATGGGGAGTATGATCTTAACTTTTCAGTGGAAGGGGGTGTTCCGGCTATTTTAAAGGTGATGCGTGTTGGCTGTGATGAAGGTTTTATCGATTTACAAACTCGTGCCCTTCAATATTTGTCTGAGCACACGGCTTCAATACCGGTACCCAAAGTGATTCCCTCTATTAAAGGTGAGCTATATCTTAGTGTGAATGGGCCAGATGGAGAAGAGCGAATTGTCTGGCTACAAGAGAAGTTAGTCGGTAAAACCTATGCGACCTTTAAACCGCAAAGTTTATCTCTTATTTATAATCTAGGTGAAGTGGTGGGTTCACTGGATAAAGCTTGGCTCGGGTTTGATCATGCGGCTTTGGTTCGTGATTTTAAGTGGAACCTTATGTCGGCGGCTTGGATTGCAGATGAGTTATCTATTCTTCAAAATCCGACAAGGCGACAACTTGTCAGTGATATATTGTTTCAGTACCAAGAGCTAACGCCTGAGTTGGCGAGCCTTAAGCAGCAAGCTATCCATAATGACGTTAATGATTACAATATTATCGTATCAGGGTCTTTGACTGAGCAGGCGAAAGTGTCAGGTTTGATTGATTTGGGGGATATGTGTGCTAGCCCCAGAATTTGCAATTTAGCCATTACAGCGGCTTATGTCGTGCTTGGGCAAGCTCAACCTGAGCAGGCACTAGAAGCTTTAGTTGCAGGATATCATGCTAAAAACCCTTTAA
The DNA here is from genome assembly GCF_001624705.1 of Marinomonas sp. SBI8L. GTDB lineage: Bacteria > Pseudomonadota > Gammaproteobacteria > Pseudomonadales > Marinomonadaceae > Marinomonas. The sequence continues at coordinate 405,010 of NZ_JSEO01000004.1, read as the reverse complement.
CAGCCCACGAGTTATCCTTTTTATGGCCTTTACTGAGAATGCGTTTGGCTGTCAGTGTGGTCAACTCTAGTCTTGAATCTCTGCAAAACCCTGATGATCCTTATATTACGATTAGTCAGCATGCCGCTTGGCAGTTTCTAGAAGAAAACAAAGTAAATCAGGATTTACTTATTGGGCGTTTGAGGCTTGTTTGTGGTTTTCCTGTTACTGATAGTGCCCCTCGTATTATGCGATGGTTAGATAATGAACGGGGTAATTTTGCACCTGTTTTGGGTGTTGATTTAGCTGATGCGAGTATGCGTAGCCTTTCTGTGGAGAAGAGTGTCTGTCCACAAAATCCATTTGAGTTAACCGGAAAAGAGGCGGAAGACCTTGGTGGAAATTACCGAGCTGAGGAAGGTGTTTGGCTTGGTTTTTATAATGAGCCTAGATTAGTTTATACAGATAAAGCTTTCAGAAAAGGAAGATATAAAGCCAGTAATCGTCGTACTGTGCATATTGGCGTTGATGCTTTTGGTCCAGCCGGTTTAGAGGTGCATGCACCTATGGCCGCCACGGTCGCATTTAGTGAGTATCGAAGTGATTATTTGGATTATGGTGGAATGGTTATCTTGGCGCATACGACTGAAGAAGGTGACCTTTTTTATACCTTGTACGGGCATTTAGACTCAGAATCAATGGCATCTTTAGTTGAAGGTCAAATGCTAGAAAAGGGCGAGGCTTTTGCACGCTTAGGCGGATTAAACTCTAACGGTGGTTGGAACCCTCATTTGCACTTTCAATTAGCATTAACAACTAAGGGAATGGGTGATAACTGGCCGGGCGTGGCTGACCCTGAAGAGTTAGTTTTGTATAACTCGCTTTGCCCTAATCCAGCTGCATTGCTAAATCTAGAGGATGATAAAACCGAATATCAAGGTACACAAAAAGTCAGTGTGTTAGATAAGCGCCAAGCCCATTTTGGTGAAAACCTTAAGTTGACTTATGCAGAGCCTGTGATGTTCTTGCGTGGTTGGCGTCATCATTTGTTTGATGAGTGGGGGCGCCCTTATTTAGATTCGTATAATAATGTGCCTCATGTCGGACATGCACATCCCCGTATTCAGGCTGCTGCGGCTGATCAGTTATTAAGGATGAATTCAAATACTCGATACTTACATCCGGCTCAAACTGAATTTGCCGAAAAAATCCTAGCAAAAATGCCCAAAGAGTTAGATGTATGCTTTTTTGTAAACTCGGGTACTGAGGCGAATGAACTGGCTTTAAGGTTGGCGCGAGCGCATACCGGCGGTAAAGATATGGTCACGCCAGATCATGGTTATCATGGTAATACTACTGGAGCGATTGATATCTCGGCGTATAAGTTTAATGCCAAAGGGGGTGTTGGTCAGGTGGGCTGGGTTCAGCTAGTGGATGTGGCAGATGAATATCGAGGGCCGTATCGTGTAAATGATCCTCAAAGGGCGCAAAAATATGCAGCCCAAGTGGGTGATGCAATTGATTCTATCAAGAAGAGAGGTGGAAAATTGGCTGGCTTTATTGCTGAAACCTTTCCAAGTGTTGGAGGCCAAATTATTCCTCCAAAAGGCTACTTATCTGAGGTTTATCAGCGTATTCGAAATGCTGGTGGTGTGTGTATTGCAGATGAGGTTCAAACAGCTTTGGGCCGTTTGGGTGAATACTATTTTGCTTTTGAACAGCAGGAAGTAACACCGGATATTGTGGTGATGGGTAAACCCATTGGGAATGGTCACCCCATTGGTGTTTTGGTAACTCGCCGTGATATCGCAGAAAGTTTTGCAAAAGGACCGGAGTATTTTTCAACATTTGGTGGATCTAATCTGTCTTGCCGTATTGGTAAGGAAGTGCTGGATATCGTTGATGATGAGGGGTTAATGGAGAATGCGAGACTCATGGGGAATGCGTTGATTAATGGCCTTAAAGGTTTGCAAGAAAAACATGCGTTAATAGGTGATGTTAGAGGGTGTGGTTTGTTTATCGGCTTGGATCTGGTGACCGACCGAGAAACACGAGAGCCTGCAACACAAGTGGCTGATTATGTTAAAAATCGCATGCGAGAAGAGCGAATCTTAATGGGGACGGAGGGGGCTGCTGATAACATCTTAAAAATTAGACCGCCTTTGACGATAGAGGCTTTAGATGTAGAGATGATTCTAACCGTCATGGATCAGGTGTTAGATGAGGCGCAATCTTTGTTGTCTCACTAAACGCTAAAGTAGAAGGCTTCGGTTGCTTTGAGTTAATGCATGTTTTGGGTTGATAGTTCTTTAGTTGAGAAGCTTTTAGTTAATCGCTATTTAGTTTAAACAAGCTCAGTATCTGGCCAAAAGGGGTAAGGCCAGATACTGCTCTTACGCGTTCTATGTATTGCTTATACAAATTCAAATAACAGCGTGTTAAGGTGCGAAAACGTCAATGGTTTTTTACGCTTTAACAGTGCTGCTAAGAATACTTAGAAGGCATAGTTGAAACGAACCCTTGTTGCTAGCGTTGTGTCATTTGTACCTGAAGAAACATCGCTTGCTTTAGAGTAGGAGCCTGCCAAAGTAACGCTGGCATCATCAATATCAAATACTGGCAGAGTGTAGGCAAGGTAGGTTGTTAGTACGCTAGGGTCGTTGCCAGTAGCATTGTCTTCATCTGATGCAATAACACCAATACCAAAGTCGTCTTGAGTTAGGTTGGCTGAATATGAGGTAACAGTTTGATTTGACTCATCGTCATCCATGTTAGCGAAAGAAACATTGATATCAGCATCGCCCAGTTCAAAAGCAGCAGTGACAGATACGCCTGACTTGTTCACATCAGATGCTGTTGTCGTGCCATCGTATTTTACCTGCTCAAAACCTGCGGATAGGATAACGCTTTCTGTTTCATAAGTTACTGTTGGGCGAATGCCAGAGAAAGCTGTCTTGTTATCACCGTTAGAGTCATCATCGCCGTAAATGGTGTTTATTTGAAAAGATAATGCTTCGCTTGATGTAATGTTTATTGCGATTTGTCCACCGTCATCACCCGCGCGGCCTCTAGCCATGCTACCTTGGTAAACGCTCACATCACCAGCATGTTCTACTATCGTGTCTTTCCCTAGAGGAAAGAGGTTGATTGCTTCGAAACGACCCACTTGAATGTCGTAAGTGCTATTACCTATTTGTATGTAAGAATCATCAACAGAGATGGTGCCATCGGTTGAGAGAAGTACTGCGCCTTTGGCACTAATGAAGTTCTCACCAGATGTTTTTGAGTCAGATACATAGAGAGCAACTCGACCGTTTTGGTCAAAAGTAGTGCCACCAGTGTCGGCGTTCACTCGGTCTGTATCTATCTCGATATCGGCGTCGAATGTAGGGGCTGCGGATGCATATCCAAAAGTTAATAAGCAGCTAGCGACAGCAAGATTAAGGGCAGTTTTTTTCATTTCTATGTTACCTCGGTATGTATTTTTATTATGTTTTATTGGTTGTTATTATTTTTCTAGCAACCTGCCCTTATTAAATTTACATAATGAAAATTCTTAAACAATCTTATTTATTACTTATTTTCTTCTTAATTTTTCCTTTTAAATTAAAGGCTTACCTTAATTGCTTCTTAACTGTATAATTTCCAAAGATAATTTATGAGCTTGATTCAGTATTTTGAGATGTCTATTTTGTTGTAAAATTACTACTTAATTTTCTCTTAACTTGCTTTTTTATTTTTTAGATGGGGTTTTGAGCTATATCTGAGTAAGTTTCAGGTTGGATAAAATCAATTTAAATAAAGCGAATAAAAACAGAGGGGAATATAGGTAGATACGGATTTAAAGCGTGAAGAATAAGTAAGTTAGCGACAGCAAGAATAGGCTTATGTTCGTGAACTTAATAAAGAGAGTAGGTTAAGAGGAGAAAGAATACATTTACCACAAAGCGCCTTGATGAATGGCGCTACCGGTCGCGATAATAGTTATCAATTTATCGAATTAAATTGTGCTTTTGCTTAAGCTTCTAGTTGATAACTAATCATATAAAGCTGACTAATACCTGGGTAAATATCTTGGATAACGGATTTAAGTTGATCCAACGACATGTTTTCTTGATTAGCATGGAAATCACTTAGTTCGTCAAAAAGCACAGGCGTTACTTCTAGAATATGTAATCTGCAAAAGTAACGACCCTCTTCTAATGTCTTAACATTCACTATGCTGTTAACTTGATAGTCGGATTCAGACTCATCTCTTAATGTGATAGTTTTTTTGCCTGAGAGGATATCAGCTTCAAAACGTTCAAAAAAAGTCATTTCTGTTGGTATATTTGTGTTCATGTTAATTTTCCCTAATTAAAAAATACTGATATATCTTAATCTGAATACTTCAAATTATTAATATAAAACAATAGTTTAAAGTGATTGTAAAACAAGCAAACGCAAGGAGCAAAAGACCAGAATGAGCATTAGGACTCAAGTTGTAAAAGAAAGTGAGTTCCAGCAGGTTTTCTTAAGCGTCAAACAAGCTTTGTTTGACTATGTTGAGGCTGTCTATGGTTGGGATGATGACTTTCAGCAAGACCGTTTACGAAATGATTATGATCCAGTTTGGTATCATTGGTTGTATGAAAAGCACACTAGAATCGGCCTAGTTTGTTATCGTAAAAAAGAGAACAGTTTACACCTACATTTGATGATTATTTTTCCTCAATTTCAAGGCAATGGAATGGGGCGTCATGCTATGGATTTTTTAATTCACGAAGCTCGGCGTATGGCTTGTGACCAAATCTCATTATCTAGTTTTACCCAAAATAAAAGAGCCTTAGCTTTTTATAATAGCCTTGGTTTTATAATTGATTCTTTAGAAGATCATTTTATAAATATGTCGTTAGAAATTAATCTTTAGGTTAGTGAATAAACAGTATTAGTTTTTATTCTTTTAGTGTAACGAAATAGCTGAACTTAAGTGCTTTCCTTATATTCATCAATTTGAATCTTGTACTTGCTAGTATTATATATAATAATGATTCTCGTTATCATTTGTTTTGGTGAGTTGTTATGGATGTACCTATTACCCATTGGGAAGAGCTAATGCGACATGCTAGAAGGGCATTTCAAGAGAGTGCTTATCGAGAAGCGCTTGATTTAAATACCTCAGCATTACTTTTTTCAAAGCGACATTTTAATCAGCTATTTGAACTAGATGCAGATAGAGCCATAGCGGCGGTGTTAGTGAGTTATTTTAATGCGATAGATAACCATCTCGCACTGTATGATTTTATTAAAGCAAGGGAGTGTTTTGATAATGCATTGAGCTTTTTGATTTCGGCGAATGCCAAACCCCAGATATCAGAAAAGCAAACCCATGCCATTTTACATGGCGCATCTCATCTACATAACGAATGGTGCCGCTTTTTGGAAGCGAATCAAAATGAAGTATCTGATCTTAAATTGTCAGCATTTCAGGCGTCATTAGCGGCTTTGTCCGCTCAAAATCATCATGGAATGTCACTTCATTAATTATCAAACACTCTAAAGGAGTTCTATTTTGCGTACTAAATTGATCGCGCTTGCTGCGTTAGTTTCTTCCAGTGCTTTTGCTCATCCTGGCCATGATCATAGCCATTGGTTAAGTGATCCTATTCATGTATTGACTGTAGTTGCCATTCTTGGTGTCGCGGCTGTTGGCGTATTTTTGTCTGTTAAGAATAAATTTTCACAATCTAATAAAAAGGAAGACTAGTTATGTTGCATACCATTACTAAAAAGCTAGTGGGTAAGGCAAAAGTTGCAACTGTCTCTGCCCATTGTGATATCCCTTGTAAAATTTATGATCCAGCGACAGCGCAAATTGCGGCATTAACTGTGATTCGTATGGTTGATCTAATCAATGAGTTGGACGCAAAAGAGAGTTTATCCATCAAGGATCAAGCTCAGCTGATTCGCCTAGTAAATGAAAAAGAAGCACATGGCCTTAAAGTGAAAGAAGAGGTTCGTGTCATTTGGGGTGACTATTTTAAGCAACCTCAATTTGATCAAGTGCCGAATACCCATGAGTTAGTTCATAAAATCATGCTGCAGGCTTCTAAAGCAAAACAAGGTGTGTCTCGTGATGATGCTCTGGGTTTGCTTGAGTTAGTCAATGAGTTTGCCGAAGCATTTTGGTTAACTAAAGGCGTGGCAACTTATAAAGCGATCGCGCCTTATTTACCTTCTGAAGCTGTTGTTTATCCTAAGTTAGATGCAATTTAAGCCGAATTGTATCTAATGGGCATATTCTGCTTCCATAAAGTCGAGGGTGACAGCATGTTTCCCTCGTTACGCTCTGGTGACTTTGTTATCGCCACTCGTCTATATATTTCTATTTCTGTGAACGACATTATTCTGGTGAGGCATCCAGAATATGGCTATATAATAAAACGCGTTACTCAACTGTGTTTAGAGAAAGGGGCTTGGTTAGTGGGTGATGGCCAGCGTAGTGTGTCATCCGAACAAATGGGTTGGATAAGCCTCGACCTCATCGATGCGAAAGTTATTTTCTCTATTAAGCGCAAAGCTTAAGGAGCCTTCGATTAAGTCACCTGTTCTCAGTCTGCTCTTCTAAGATATATGGGAAAAATTATCACACAGACTTTGACGCTTTTTTCCGATAAGAGCTATAGGTACCTTTCAAAAAGTCACAACGGGTGAGGACTTTTTTCCTGTAAGACCCGTAGGGCGTGGCCTAAAAGCCCTATCTTTATGTTGAGGCGCTGATCAATAGAATAACTATTAAGTTGCGCACCTCGCCTTCAATCTAGGTTACTTTTATCCACCCGCTGAGGCGGGTGGACTTATTCGCAGGTTCCTTAACTCTGTCATTTTAGTTACTTCTTTTCTCCATCTCTTTCCTAAAGAGGCGATTTACCTCTCTTTTACTCTTCATTTATTGAGTCTTTATTCTTAGCTAACGTACACTTAAAAGCTGACATATGACTATAAAAGGAGGTTGATTATGGAGTATCGGCTAGCCAAAGAAAGTGATCTCGACTCTTTATCTAAGCTATTTCACGAATACCGTAGTACATCTATTAGTTTACAAAATCTGGCAGAGCTAGCAGATAGTCAGGCTTGGATTAAGGCGAGATATGATCACCAAGATGCGGTATTTATCTTGGCAATAGAAGACGAAAAAATAGAGGCTTTTATTACCCTTTATCAGGGCTTTAGCTCAGTGTCCTTGCAGAAATATTGGATTCTGAATGACCTTTATGTGCGAATGTCTGCCAGAGGAAAAGGCTGTGCAAAGGAACTTATGGTGTTTGCACATGATTATGCGGTGACAACCGGTGCTAAAGGTATAGAGCTGGAGACGGGTGAGCATAATATGATAGCGCAGAACTTGTACTCAGCTTTAGGCTATGAAGAAAACACCCACTATAAGCATTATTTCTGGCATGCACAGAGACCTAAAATAGACGAAGATACAGAGGGTTAGCTGTTAGATTTAGAGTGATTTTCATTTTAAAAACTTACATGATGAAATTTATTGCTCATGAAATTCCCATTTAACAAAAACAAACCCGCTTGGTGATGTTAGAATGGTGAGGATTCGAACAAGTGGACAGACTTTTCGTATTTTCCTAAGACAGTGATACACAAATTAATGATGGCCAGCCTCGTTATCAGTGGAGAAGCAATGAAACACCGCGTAGATGTGATGATTTCTGAACAGGAAGTTCAGCAAAGAATTAATGAATTAGGTAAGGAAATTAGTGAGTACTATAAAGACAGCAGCAACCTCGTCATGGTGGGTTTGCTACGTGGATCTTTTGTTTTTATGGCGGATTTAGCTCGCGCAATTGATGTTCCTCACCAGATCGATTTCATGACTGCTTCAAGTTATGGCAATGATATGACCACATCTCATGATGTTCGTATCCTTAAAGACTTGGATGATGATATTAAAGGTAAGGATGTTTTCCTTGTCGAAGATATTATCGATACAGGTAATACCCTGAATAAGGTCTGCGAGATTCTTTCCATTCGTGAACCTAACTCTATCAATATCTGTACATTATTAGATAAGCCATCACGCCGTGAAGTGGAAGTAGATGTTAAGTGGGTTGGCTTCCCTATCCCTGATGAGTTTGTAGTGGGTGTCGGTATTGATTACGCTCAAAATTATCGTCACTTACCTTACATTGGTAAGGTTGTTCCATTAGAAGACTAAACTGTCTTTAAAGGAATAAAAAAACCGCCACTCATGAGTGGCGGTTTTTTTTGTATCTTGCCAAACATTAAAACGCTAATTTGCGTCTTCTTGTTGCTCTGGCGCTGCTTTGAAAAACGCTTCTAACGACAAGCAATTCTCATAAACGTCTAGAATTTTAGGGTAAGCTTTCATATCTAATTGATACCTGATGGCATTATAAACTTGAGGCACAAGTACTAGATCCGCCATTGAGATTTGATCAGCGAAACAATACTTGCCACCATGAGATGCTAAACGTGTTTCTAATGTATCAAAGCCTATTTTTAGCCAGTGTCTATACCAATTTTCGGTTTCTTCTTGAGTGTGCCCCAACGAAGATTTTAAATGCTGTAATACTCTTAAATTATTAATTGGGTGCATCTCACAGGCAATATCTGATGCGAAGGCTAAAATCTTGGCTTTCTGTATTTTATCCTCAGGCAGAAGGGAATACTGAGGATAAACATCGTCTAAATATTGCAAGATAGCCATAGACTGATTTAGCACAAATTCGCCATCAACTAAGGTTGGGACAAGCTCTGAGGGGTTAAGCGATTGATAGCTTTCTGAATGTTGCTGGCCACCGTCTTTTACAAGATGAACAGATTCAGAGTGATACTCCAAACCTTTAAGGTTAAGGGCAATTCTGACGCGATATGCCGCTGAACTGCGCCAATAACCATAGAGAGTTAGCATGCTTTTCCCTTGTATTTATTCGTTTTGTTTTAATGAAAATAGGTCTAAATAAAAGGGCCCAATTAAATAGGCCCTAATCGTCAAAGTGCTAAGGTGCTGGCTTGTAAGCCACAACATTCTGCTCGATAGCGCTAAAAATGCTCTTACCTTCTGGGTCAAACATCTCAATGCGTACCTTATCACCAACCTTCATAAAGGCGGTTTCAGGCTTGCCCAGTTCGATTGTTTCTAACATGCGTTTTTCCGCAAGGCAGCTAGAACCTAAACTACGATCATAGTTTGATACTGTGCCAGAGCCGATAATGCAACCTGCACCTAGAGGGCGACTTTTTGCTGCATGGCTAACCAAAGTAGGGAAGTCGAAAGTCATATCAACACCGGCTTCAGGTTTGCCGAATAATTCGCCATTTAAATGGGTCACTAAAGGAAGGTGAAGTTTCTTACCATCCCAAGCTTCGCCCAGCTCATCTGGCGTAACTGCAACTGGAGAAAACGCACTAGAAGGCTTGCTCTGGAAAAAGCCAAAGCCTTTTGCTAACTCACCTGGAATCAGGTTACGCAGAGACACGTCGTTGACTAACATGAATAAACAAATACTTTCCGAAGCAGCTTGAGTGTTCGCGCCCATGGCAAGATCTTGAGTGACAACTGCGATTTCAGATTCGAAATCTAATCCCCAAGCTTCATCGGTTAATTGGATATCGTCGTATGGGCCAATAAATTGGTCGCTGCCACCTTGGTACATCAGTGGGTCATGCCAAAAAGTTTCTGGCATCTCAGCATTTCTTGCTTTTCGTACTAATTCCACGTGGTTAACATAGGCGCTGCCATCGGCCCATTGATAAGCTCTTGGTAGAGGAGATTCGCAAGCTGTTGCATCAAAGGCAAAACTGTTTGGTGCTTCGCCTTGGCAAAGAGCAACATATCTGTGCTCTAGTCTAGGTTTTATTTCATTCCAATTATCAATGGCTGCTTGCAGGGTTGGGGCAATATCACTGGCATCAACCGCAGCGCTAAGGTCACGGCTAACAATAATAAGTTTACCATCGCGGCTGTTATTTTTTAATGTGGCTAGTTTCATAGGATTAACCTTTATTCTCTGACCTAGACCAAAAGTTTGGTCTAGGTCTTTTTCTCTATAGGGTCTTTGATCGTTTGTAATATCTGGCTATTTCTCTTGCCAGCTATAAACATAATTAGGGTTTTCTACTTGATGAGCTATCTCACCAATTTCTAGAGAATCCCTTGTATCTATCATGACTGCGACTTCATCAGTAAATTTCTTCTTATGCTCACGGCCTGCTTTAAATGCCTTGGGATGAGGGCCATGGGTAAAGCCTGCAGGATGAAATGTCATCATGCCTGCATCGATATTGTCACGGCTGAAGAAATCTCCCGCATGGTAGAAAAGCACTTCATCATAATCATCATTGTTATGATAAAAAGGTACTTTCAATGCACCAGGGTCACTTTCAATAGGGCGAGGTGCAAAGGTACAAATAACAAAGCGTTCAGCCACAAAAGTTGTATGGGCAGATGGGGGTAAGTGATATCTATGACTCATTAATGGACGAATCTCACGCCAGTTAATAGCTAATACACTTAAATCACCATGCCAGCCTTGGGCATCTAGTGGATTAAAAGGATAGGTAATCGTTGAAACCTGATTGTGTCGTTTGATCTCAACCTGCCAAGTATTCTCATCTTGCTGATCTAAAAAGGCTTGGTTGATCGCAGGAATACGAAGGGCTGCAGGATCAAAAATAGCATGGTTACCCACTAGACCTTTTTCAGGTAGTTGATAGCTATCATTAGTCGCTTCAATCATTAAGATATGTGCTGCTTCTTCTAGTTCTAAACGCCATTTAGTTGAGCGTGGGATGACAATGTAATCCCCTTCGCTGAAAGTGAGGTGGCCATAATCACTCCAGATAATGCCTTGTCCTTGGTGAATAAATAGCAACTCATCACCGTCGGCATTACTGACTAAATAATCCATGCTAGACGCAAGTTGCCACATACGCATTTTACAGTGGACATTACTAAGAACAGGCTTTTGCTGCCAAGGATTAGCACTGCTGAGATCCAACTTATTTAGATCAAATGCTCTGGGCTTTAGTGGCCCAGTCCACTCACTCCAACCTGTTGGCGCATGTTTATGATGGAATTGAGTAGCAGGGCCAAAAAAGCCACTGCGACCTGCTTCTCTCTCATAAATCGCCTCTTCTGGGAAGTCCGCATGGGCCTGATTTGAAGTAATACCTTCCTTGTGGGGAAAGCTCGCAGGTTTACGCATCGTTTAATACCCCGCGACGAATTTGGTCTTCTTCGATACTTTCAAACAAGGCCTTAAAGTTACCTTCGCCAAAGCCTTCGTTACCTTTACGTTGAATGATTTCAAAGAAGACAGGGCCAATTACAGTATCAGTAAAGATCTGCAGCAAGGTACCATCTTTAAGTGGTGCCCCATCGATCAAAATATTTAAATCTTGTAGGTCTGCAAGGTTTTCACCATGACCTACCACTCTGTCATTTACTTTTGCGTAGTAAGTATCTGGTGTGCTCATGAACTTAAGGCCACCTGCTTTAAGCTGACGAACTGTTTCATAGATATCAGAGCTAGACATGGCGATGTGTTGAATGCCTTCGCCATTGTACTGGTTTAGGAACTCTTCAATTTGAGATTTATCGTCTGAAGACTCATTGATGGGAATACGGATTTTACCGCAAGGGCTAGTCATAGCGCGGCTAACTAGTCCTGTTAGTTTGCCTTCAATATCAAAGTAACGAATTTCGCGGAAGTTACCGATATTTTCATAGAAGTCAGCCCAGTGGTCCATATTGCCACGCATGACGTTATGGGTAAGGTGATCTACTTCATACAAGCCAGCTTGGTGAGATAGCATTTTTTCTTGATAGTCATCGTAGAAGTTAAAGTCCACGTCATAAATGCTCTTATCACCGTAGCGATCGATAAAGTACAGAGTACTTTCGCCAATACCATATACAGCGGGTAGTTTTAGCTCCATTGCACCTAGGTTGCCGCTAAACTCTTTTGCGCCATTAGCAAGGGCGTGTTGCATGGCTACTGTTGCATCTTTCACTCTAAATGCCATGCCACAAACACTTGGCCCATGGATACGAGCAAAAGCTTCTGATTGAGAGTTTGGTTCAGAGTTAACGATAAAGTTGATATCGTTTTGACGGTATAACCAAACTTCTTTGGATCTATGTTTGGCCACTTCAGTAAAACCAAGGGAAACAAATAGGGCTTTAAGGTCAGCAATGCCTTTTTCATCTGCTGCTGTGTACTCAACAAATTCAAATCCATCTGTGCCTAGTGGGTTGATGCTGTAATCAATTTTTAAAGCCGTGTTCATGTCTATCTCCTGCAATATTTTGTTTTTGTTTTTTGTAGTTGTTTTTAAATAAACCGAATTTATGAGTAAAAAAAAAGTAATGGCTAGGAGGTGGATACAGGGTGAAAAAGTACTTGGTTGTAAGCTTGGCTTTACGCTTGGTTGAATTTTAATCAAGTTACTTTAAAAGGTGAGTGAAGAGTGAATAAAAACTAAGATGAAAACTGAGTTTGAATCAGGAAATTTGAGCTGAGTCAGTTTATTAAAGGCGTTAATATAACTGTAAGCTTAAGTTTACAAATGCTGTAAATTAGAAAGTACACACCTAAATGTTGACCTATTTAAGGTGTGCTTCTTTTTTGATATCAGGTATTAAACTGGGAGATGTTTAAGAAAGCTTACCTTTAGTAATACCATGCTCTTTTAGTTTATTTGCGATGGCAGTATGACTAAGGCCTAATTTCTTAGCGAGCAGGCGTGAACTGGGGTAACTTGGGTATAAACTTTTTAATAGTTGGCTTTCAAACTGTTTCATAGCTTGTTCTAGGCTACCTTCGAATTCAGCTAGTTCTAAGGCCTGCATTTGAGTTGCTTGCTGATACTGAGGTAAGGCAAGATCTTCAAGCTCAATCTGTTCATGATCGAGCATACTGATAGCACGCAACAGGGTGTTTTTAAGTTGGCGTACATTACCTGGCCAAGGGTAAGTTAAGATTGCTGATTCACATTCTTTAGTTAGTGTTAGTAAGGGCTTTCCTTGTTCAGAACAAATAGATTCAATGAAATGTCTGGCCAGTGATAAAACCTCATTGTCACGTTCTCTTAATGGTGGAATGGTTACGCTTAATACATTAAGGCGGTAATATAAGTCCTCTCTAAATTCGCCACTTTCTACCTTTTTGAAGAGGTCATGTTGAGTGGCGCAAATGATACGTACATCCACTTCAATTTCTTTTTCATCTGCAATGCGGCGAAACTTACCTTGCTCTAAAAAACGTAGCAGTTTGACTTGCAGAACCGCCGACATATCACCTACTTCATCTAAGAATAGAGTGCCTTTATCCGCAAGTTGTAGCAGACCTTTTTTACCCTCGCTATCTTCATTCGAAAAAGCAAAAGGGGCATGACCAAAGAGCTCATTCTCAGCCACATTATCTGGCAGGGTAGCGCAGCTTAATACTAAAAAAGCTTGATCTTTTCTTGGGCCTTGTTTGTGGCTCATATTCGCTAGAAGGTCTTTACCTGTCCCTGTTTCACCACTGATTAATAACGGCGCTTCTGACTGTGTGGCTACATCAATCACTTTTAGTAACTTACGCATTCTTAGGCTGTTAACTAGAAAATTATCTTCTGAAATAGGCGTCGAATGTGAGTGACTGAGAAGGTTAGTTAATTGCTTGGGATGGTATAAACGTACTAGGTAATGGCTATCTAAATGGCTTTTATTAATGAGTCTTACGTCAGCTAAAAAAGCACTCTGTTTAATTTGAATATTTTCAAAATTTGGTTGATTTACCTGATGAGGGAGGGTTTTTAATACAAGGTGATCTTGGCAATTAATAATCTGTTTATTCTTTTCTGTATGCCAATTAAATAGCAAGTTAGCAGCCTGATTACTCATAACTAATTTGAAGTCTAGATCCATGCTGAAAACTGGCTCAGTCAGCTGATCCATTATGTTATGCAATTCGTTTAAGCTGTGGCTCATGGGGAGATAGGAGGTTGTTTTTACATCTTTCACTCCTTCTACTTTACGTATTTCTGCCATGACTAGCTGCAGGCTAGGTAGTTCAACCTGCATGGTGCTTAAAAAGAAACCATCGTCTTGGTGGTTAATCTCAATACCTGTCAGATCTATTTCATGGTGAGCTAAAACGTCTAGCACATCCTGTGCAATCCCTATTCTATCCGTACAGGATATGGCTAGTTGCATTCTGTCTTCCTTATTATTTTTGCAGCTATCTCATTAGATAAATGATGATGAATATTTAGTTAATTTTACACTTGTGAGGTGATGTGTGAATAAAAAAGTATAAATACAAATATTTGAGAAATGTCATAGCCTTAATAAAACCTTAAGGTTTGGCTAATAGATTTTACAAATACTAAAGGAGACAAAAGTGAATGGCTTCACACTTCTTAAGTGAAGTTTACACAAGCTTAGCTTAACGGATGTAAAAACTTTGTCTTATATGAATAAAATTTCTAAAAACATTTTCTGAGTAGGTTTAGGTATGACAATTAATCGGTTGATTAGTATCGTGATCATAGTCGTTTTGATTTCGTTAGTGACATTATTTTCCATTACCGAAAAAGGGCTAGAACGAAATGAAAATGTGATGAGGCAACAAGCCCTCATTTCTGAGTCGGTCGGAAAAATAAAAGATGCTCGTTATTATGTTGTGCAAGTACAACAGTTTCTGACTGACATAGGTGCAACGCGAAGCGATGAGGCCCTAGCAGAAGCGGATGAGAGTAAAGCGGGTGCTATTGAATGCTTTGATGCATTAGAGCAAATGTTGCCAGAGCGTGCTCAAGAAATTCAGGCCTTGAAAAACCAGCTTGATATTATGCATGCAGCCGGTGTGAAAATGGCTTACACCTACATAGAAGATGGCACCGAAGCGGGTAATGCTTTAATGAAAGGGGCTGGTGGTTTTGATGATAAATCTGCTCAATTAGCTGACTCCCTTGATGCTATAGCATCAGAGTTAGTAACTGCTTTGGTAGAAGGGGATCAAGAAGTTATCGCCGTAAATGAAAGCACTCACTCTCTTGCGCTTATGAGCAGCTTAATTTGTGGCGTGGTAATTGTGGGCTCTATTCTCTTCTTACGTCGTCGTATTTTACCTGCTCTACATGAACTTGATCAGTCTTTAAGTAATATTGCTGATGGTGCTAAAGATTTAACTTTGCGATTATCCGAAGAGGGTAAAGATGAGTTATCGGACATTTCTCGTAGTTTTAACCGCTTTATTGCAGGCATTCATAATTTCATCATAGAGACAAATGACAAAGCGATTCAGCTCTCTAGTGAAGGTAAGCAGATGACCTATGCCTCTATTGAAACCAGTAAAGGTATGGAGCAATTACAATCACAAACCGACAATATCACTCAAGCAATTTCTGAAATGCAGTCAACAGTAAAAGATGTCGCTAACCATGCAGAAAGCGCAGCCCTTGCTGCTAAACAATCTGATGATGATGCTAAGCAAGTTGAGCAAGTCGTAAACGAAAGTAAGATGTCGATTAATAGCTTGGCAAAAGGGGTGAGTGAAGCTTCAGATGCTTTAGTTTCTCTTGAGCAAAATACTGAGAATGTTGGCAGTATTCTAGATGTAATCCGAGGCATTGCAGAGCAAACTAACTTGCTAGCGCTTAATGCTGCGATTGAAGCGGCACGTGCTGGTGAGCAAGGTCGAGGTTTTGCCGTTGTGGCCGATGAGGTGAGAACCTTGGCTGGAAGAACACAAGAGTCGACAGAGCAAATCCAAAATATGATTACTGAGCTACAAAAAGGGTCGAATGCGGCTGTTAGTGTGATGGCGCAAAGTCGTGAACAAGCGGATGCGAGTGTGGCACATGCTGAACAAGCCAGTGAAGCACTTTCTCGTATTGCTGGCTCTATCAGTAATATTTCGAATATGGCAACTCAGATCGCCTCTTCAATGGATCAACAGGCAGAAGTGAGCGATGATATTACTTCGAGTATCAGTAATATTTCTGACGCTGCGCAAAGTACCAGTAGCAATGCAGAGCAATCTCATCTGGCCAGTAAACAAGTGTTAGGTCATGCTCAAACTTTAACGGAAACAATGGGTGACTTTAAAGTTTAAACAAGCCTGAAAGAATAAAAAGGATCACCTAATGAGTGGTCCTTTTTATTGTCTAAATTAAGGGTTTATTTATTGTCTTCAAAGTTAGCTTGGCGTTTAGCAAAGTTAGCTTGAACCGCTTCCATCTGGTTTTTACTGCCAATAATCGTCCTTTGTATCTTTTCTTCTAGAGCAAGTGAAGCTTGCCTTTCCTGCTGCCAAGCTTGGTTGAGTAAGGTTTTAGCGCCTTGTATTGCATCTGGATTTTTATTTACGATTTGCTGGGCAAGCTCAGTTGCTCCTGTAATCGGATCTTCATCTAAGCGAGTCACTAAACCATAGGCTAGGCCTTCTTCGGCGTTAAACTTTTTACCTGTAAAAGTAAGCTCTTTAATCACATCTTGGCGTGCAAAATGAGGGGTAGTAGCTGTAAGAGACATATCAGGAATCAGCCCCCATTTAATTTCCATGATGGACATCAAGGTGTCTTTTTGCGCGATACGTATATCTGCAGCCATGGCGATTTGTAGTCCTGCACCGTAAACATGTCCCTGTAATGCTGCGATAACTGGGATGTTTAAGTCATGCCAATCAAGGGCACAACGTTGGGCTAAGTTTGCGTCATAGTCTTCTTCTGTTGTCAGCAATTTAGGGATGTTATCCGGTTGCGCCATAATGCTAGGAATATCTAACCCAGAACAAAAAGAGGGGCCATTGCCTGCTATCACAACCGCTCTGATATTTTTTTGCTGTTTAATTTTGGCTGCTGCTTCGATTAATCCATAAATCATATTCATATCGACAGCATTAAGCTTATCAGCTCGGTTTAATCTCACTTGAGCGATATGGTTAGTAATTTCTATTGTTATACGGTCTGACATAAGTTTCCCTTTTAGTGTCTTTGATGCTCTCACTGAATTTGCTTTAACTTATTTCGGAGCTAAATAAAGTAAAGAATTTTAAGATGACAAAAGCATGAAACTTTGTAGTAAAGAACAGCTATTTTTATCTTAATAAATTAAGGAAGCTGCGAATAAGTCCTCCCGCCTCAGCGTGTGGATAAAAGCAACTAGATTTATGGCGAGGAGCGCAACTTAATAGTTATTCTATTGATAAGATCCTCAACTTAAAGGTAGTGCTTTTAGACCACGCCCTTAGGGTCTTTGAAGAATACCTAAACGGCATTTCAAAAAAAGTATCACCCTGTGTTGTCACATCTCGAAAGGTACCTACAGCTCTTATCAGAAAAAAGCGGCAAAGTGACGCCTTGATTGATACTTTTTCTGAGAAGACTGAGAAGAGGTGACTTAATCGCAGTTTCCTTAACCATGAAGTAATAAGTCATGTTTTTCTATGTTCAACATCATGTATAACAGATATCAATTAGAAGGAGGTTTGTAAGCTGAACATTTGATTTCTTATTTGATTCTCATTCTTATTTGGGGTTTTATGTATACTAGCTTTAATCGGAAGACGCAGCCCTTTCTTATGCTGTGTTATTTTAGTTGCCATTGATGGCTAGGGAACCTACTTTCACCTAGAGGGATAAAACGATAGCCTTTTGTCTTCTTTACTGATTTTTAAGCATTTTTACTTAGGAGATTTTATGTCTACGCGAACAACTCGTCTTTTGACCGTAAATGCAAAAACGCAACTTAGCCCTAATATGATTCGAATTCAGCTACAAGGTGAAGCCCTTAGTGATTTTCCTATGGGCGCTGAAGGCGGCTATGTAAAGTTGCTATTTCCACAGCCAACGGAAACGGGTGTTGAAAGTGATAGTAAGCCGAGAATGCGTTCATACACTGTGCGTTATTTTGATGAAAAAGCCTTAACCTTAGACCTAGATTTTGTCGCCCATGGTGACAATGGACCTGCTTCTACTTGGGCATTATCTTGTTCACTTGGAGATCAAATTTCTTTGCTTGGTCCAGGGTTGGTGAAATTGCCAGACATGGATTCAGATTGGTTTTTCTTAGTTGGGGATATGACAGCCTTACCCGCTCTTAGTGTCATTGCTGAGCGTTTGCCTAAAGATGCTAAGGGTTATTTAGTTGTTGAGCTTTTATCCATAGAAGATAAACCTAATTTGGATTTGCCTGCAGGGGTAGAGCTTGTTTGTGTGGTTAACCCTGATCAGGAAATTATTAATACCTTATTAGTCGACAAGGTGCTTAGTCTGCCATGGCTTGAAGGTAAAGGTTTTGTTTGGAGTGCTTGTGAAATGAATTCAATGCGTCCATTAAGAGATTATTTCTTAAAAGAGAAGTCAGTACCTAAAAGCCAGATCTACATAAGTAGTTATTGGAAAATGGGGGTGAGTGATGAAGGTCATAAATTGGCAAAAAAGCAGGAAGCGGAGCAGCAGTCTTCTTAACCATCAGCAGAGCCTTCGGTCAGTTGAAGGCTCTTTTTCGCTGAGGACTCTCGTTAGCTGAAGGCTCTTTTTCGCTGGGGGCTCTCATTAGCTGAAGGCTCTTTTTAAGCTAAGGGCTTTTAAATCACAGTATTGGCTTTTTCAATTCTGACTGTAAAACATCTTTAATGATGTTCCATTTGTCAGTCGCATTCTGCTGATGCTGGTTAGCATACTTACCTTTTCTAAGTGCCGCTTTGTGCTTTTCTAAGGCCGTAAAATGCAAAGCCTTCACTTGGTAATTAGGGCTGTTTTTAAAGGCTTTATAAACGCTGATGACATTGGCTAGGGTGTCATCAATAAAGATAATTTGAGTGAGCTTAGTGGCACTCTGTTGCTGATTAAACTCATCTAATAGACACTTTAAGTTGATGCCTTTATCTTGCCCTGATAGATACATAGCCCCATTTCTATAGCTAATTGTATTCATGGTACTGATATCGCAGGGAATGTAGGGGCTTGCTTTACTGCTTTTATCATCAAAGAGTAATGAGTTCTGGCTGAGATGAGTTGCAAAGGTTTTGTTTTTACTTATGGGAAGTCTAGCAAACTGCTGTTCCGTGGCAGAAATATCAGTATTGCCTCTGGCGGTTTCGACTAATAGCCTGACGCCAGACTTAGTCAATTTTTTGAGTACCTTAGGAACTTCTTGCTGACTATAAACCATAGTGTTCAAGTTAAATAATAAGGTTGAAGCCACCAATAAGTCTTCAAATTTATCGGCCACTCTTGGATATAGGTTCTTTTTGATCTGATCTTGTTGCCAACTAAACCAAGCTGGGCCACCAAGGTACTGACAGTCTGCAGGGTCTGTGTTATCTGGACAAGGCATCATACTAATCGTATCGTCATCATCCATCACTAATAGTGTGTTGTAGGGCTTATCTATCTCTTCACTTAATTTAATCAAGTCATTAAACGAAGCAATGGCACCATGGCTAGATTCAGCACTAACTAGCTGGCTGAAACATACTGATACCATTGCAAAGACTAAGTAGATAAATTTCATGGCAAACTCCTTGAGCCAAAAAAGTGAGTAGTTTGAATAATAAGAAAGCCATCGCTTTTAAGGTAAAAGCGTTGGCTTTCTTGGGCTAAGTGTTTATTTCCTTACAAGGTTATCTGCGAGGTTTTGAGCCAGTGCTACCATTGTCATGGTTGGATTCCAAGAGCCCCCTTGAGGCCATAAGCAACCCCCTGTGATATAGACATTATTTGTGCCTCTTAATTTGTAGTCCGTATCGACAGGTGCATCTTGGGTTTCACCAAGAAAGAGAGTAGAAGACTCATGCACTAGGGCATCTACACGACGTTCTTCAGGGCTTGGTTGAGAGCTCGCCCACTCTCCAGAATCTGGGTCACCATGCCAGTATTCGACTTTGTCTTTACCTTGTGGTGAAAGGACATCTTCGAGAACACTAAAAGTTGCTTTGTCCATGGCATTCCAAGTTTCATAATCACTCTGATTTTCCACGACTTGTAAAAGCGAGTTAGTGGTAATGTTTTTATCTTGTTGATAATGCTTAAACCAGTTCTCTTTGTTGTCATAATCTAGTTCACCTAAAACCGCACAAACAAAGACAACATAATCTTCAGAACTTTCAAGCTGAGCCATGGAGGCTGTAGATACGACATCTGGCATATAGCGTAGTGCTGTACCAGCGTTCTTCACAGGGTCTTGGTTACTGATAGAGGTTAACTGGATATGAAACTGCTGATCGTAATTGTTGCCAATACCCGCTACATAACAGGCTCCCATTTCCAGAGGGTTATCTGAGCATAAGCCAAGATCTGCTTTAGGGACTCTGGCTGTAATCGCACTGATAAAATGGGCCGAAAAACGCTCACCAATATGGTTAAGTTCTGGGAAGGAGTTTTGTACTAGGGTTGTTGGCGGTAAGGTGCCCATCGCTAAAATGAGTTTAGCGCCATTTATCGGCATCACGCCACGGGATGTTTGTAGAGCTGAGGCTGTGCCATCTTGGTTATAAATTCTTTCGACCACACATTGAGTGACAATGTCTAAGGTACTGCCTTTGCCTTCTTTCGCGAGAGTTTGTTGTTGGCTGACAAGTTCTAATAAAGGCCCCGGGGTGGAGTATTTTTGAAAATCGATGTCATCGACTTCTTTACCATCGCAGGCAAGCGGTGCGGCTTGTGTACGATATACCCCAGGGATACTGCCTGTTTCATTGGCATTGTTGAGGAGTGTTTGTACCTTGTGCTGTAGTTCGCCATAAACAGGGCGTTGCTGTCCGATTAACCGCGTTAAGATGGGGTCACGGTTTGCGTCGATCTGATCAGCATTTTGTACTCTTAATAGCTTCTCTGCACTAGCAAAGTATTCTTTTGCTGTGGCAATGGTTTTCTTCGGCCACCCCTTCATTTCGTCTGTGTTTGGTCTTGGACACCATGCACTCCATAGTGTTGAGCGACCGCCAACAAAGGGCACCATGCCGTGTTGCCAGCGTACTGGGCCACCACGACCTGTTGCGGTTTCTTGAGACAAGGTCCAAGGGAAAGTTTCTGATAATCCACCTAAAGTATTCACAAAGGGAAGGGGAAGGTTTTGAAAGTGCTCAGGTAAAAAGAAAGGGCCTCTTTCTATCATGAGAATGCGACAGTGGGGGTCATTTTCTAAAGCACGTTCTGCTGTTGCATAGGCGCAAAAGCCAGTACCTATAATAACTAAATCATATTGGCCATTTTCTCTGGCATTTTTCCACTGTCCCTCTGTAAGAAAGAAAACATGGTCCATGACATTTTGGCCTGTTGGTGATTGGGGGCCAGGGGTTGGATAACCATGATGAAGGTTTTCAGTCGACGCGAAATTTCCCATAACAAAGTCCTTATGTATCAAAAAAATGAATTTATTGATTTGGGTGTTTTTTATTATTTTGTGACGAAAGCTAGGAGGCTGAATGTGAGTGATATGACTTATACGCTTTCCTTAGCTTAAGCCAATCAAAAGCTAGCAGGTTTTTGAGGTTTCACCAGCAAGAAGGTTAGCTTAAGTATAAAATCCATTTTTTAAAGACGTATTGCGACAAGAAGTCGCTAAGGTAATCATCTCTGTATTACCTTAGCTCGGTTTATCTAGGGTTAGTTTGGATGGACAGTTTAGAGGGGTAACTTAGAAGTTTACCAAGCTATTTCAGAACCATCATAGTTATAGAAGTGGCCTGTTTTTATTTCTGATGTCATCACACTTTTTAAGCCTGTCACGCTCTCAGTGGTATCAATTAAGCCATTAGGGCCGCCCATTTCAGTTCTCACCCAGCCTGGATGTAGAGCAATGACTTGAATTCCTTGAGGTGAAAGGTCGATAGATAAGCTTTTAATGACTTGGTTAAGCGCTGTTTTTGAACTGCGATAAATATAAGCTGAACCACTTTGGTTATCACTGATACTACCCATCTTACTGCTTAGTACAGCAATTCTTTTGCCCTCACTTGCGGCGACATGAGGGGTAAAAGCTTGTATCAATTTTAATGGTGCTATGGTGTTGGTTTCGAAAACCTGACGCCAAGCCTCTATATCTAGGTTATCTAAGCTTGAACCTTTTGGTCCATAAATGCCTGCGTTATTAATGAGAAGATCAAAGCTAATGCCTTTAAGTTCGTCCGCTAAATTGGTAACGGCTTGATAGTCAGTTACATCTAATGCATAAAGTTTTATGTCAGTGTTCTCTTGAGCCAAAGCAGTTAGTTCAGTCGCCGTTGCTGGATTACGGTAACAAGCACTGATTTTCCAATTGGATTGTGCAAATTGTTTAACCATTTCTAGACCAATACCGCGATTAGCCCCTGTGATAAATAGATGAGGTTTTGACATTAGGCTTCCTTGTAAAGAGGTGAGTTATAAAGTTTTTATCAGCTCATCTTTGGCAAAACAAGCGTGTCTTAAAGAAAACCTTATTTGTTGGATGATTGAGTGTTTTATATAGCAGAGGTGATGCCAATAATCTTCTTTGAAAATAGCTTTTTATGAGATTTAACTTTATGAAAAATAAAGATAAATTATTTTAATCTTAATCCTTCTGAGCTTAGACTTTAGTCTTAAACTATTGATGTTTAAAAACCTTGGGCACATGCTTTATCTAAGCTTTGATAAAGGATGTACTCATGTCTGCCATAGACGTTCAAGAAGTTGTGAAGTTTTTACAAGGAACTGTGCCATTTGACTCTTTAGCCGAGCCAGATTTAAGGCGTTTAGTAGAAGCTCTAGAAGTAATTTACATAAGGCAAAAACAAAGCATGTCATTAGGCTCTCAGGCACCTAATGTCTTACCTCTTAACGATTTGCATATTATTCGACGAGGAGCCTTTGAGATCCAATGTAAAAAAGGGGGCTTGGTCGATAAGCTTGCCGACGGTGAATGCTTTGGTGTCTCTAGTGTTTTGGATAATAACCCAGAAGGCCTATATGTTGTTGCCCTTGAAGATAGCCTCGTCTTTCGACTTGATAAGGAGAGTTTTTTAGCGCTTACCAAAGCGAATACTGACTTTGCGTTATTTTTTGCCAATACCAGAGTCAAGCGCCTTAGCTTATTGTCGAAAAGTTTACAGCAAGATAATGGGAATCAAGCATCAATAGAATCGAGCCAGCATCAGCTTGAGAGTCACCAAGTTTCTAGTCTTACTGAGTTTGTTCAGAGTGAATTAGCGTGTAATAAAGAGGACGATAGGCAAGCTCAAAATAGGGCTGATCCTGCTATGCAGCTTTCTTTGCCAGTACATAAGATAATGTCTAGACAGTTAGTGAAAGCCGAGGCCGATACTAGTATCAGAATGGCTGCCTTACAGATGACTGGCGCTAGGGTTAGCTCCTTGTTAATTGTTGAGGGAGAAACTCTCATTGGTATTATTACCGATAGGGATTTACGTTCTAGAGTGCTAGCTAAAGGCGTATCTACCGATTTACCTGTTTCAAGTATTATGACTCGAAAACCCACCTATCTTGATGAGTCTAGTCTTTGTATTCACGCTCAACTTATTATGAGTGAACGCAATATTCATCATCTTCCCATTGTTGATGACGCACTAAAACCTGTAGGCATACTCACTGCGACGGATGTTCTAAAAAACCAGCAAACTAGCCCTCTATTAATGGTTTCTGAGATAAATCGACAAAAGAGTGTGGCGGCATTAGCAGAGGTTTGTCAGCGCCTTCCTCGTCTTATTATCAACCTAGTGGCAGGAGACATTAACCCTGCGGACATGGGTGAAGTTCTAGCTAGCATTACGGATAACCTGACGAGGCGCCTGATCGAACTTGCTGTGTCTGAATTAGGCGTGCCTCCCATGCAGTTTAATTTCTTAGTCTTTGGTTCTCAGGCGCGTAAAGAGCAATCTCTTGGTAGTGATCAAGATAATGGCATTATGTTAGAACGAGAAGGTGATGACAGAGAGATGGAATACTTTAAACATCTGTCTGAATTTGTCTGTCAGGGGCTAAATGAATGTGGCATTCCACTGTGTCCTGGTAACATCATGTCGAGCAATCCTGATTGTCGTTTGACCAAGTCTCAATGGTTGAAAAAAATTGCTTATTGGGTACAAAGTAATTCTCCTCAAGCTCTGTTAAATGCCAGCATCTTTTTTGATATGCGTAGTATCTATGGGCCCGAAGAATCACTGCAAGAACTGACAGATTTGTTGCAAGAGAAGGCTGTGAAGAACAGCATCTTTATGGCGACATTAACCAAAAATGCGATTTCCTCTCGTCCGCCTTTAGGCTTCTTTCGTGACTTTGTATTGGAGCATTCCGGTGAGCATAAAAACAAGTTAGATCTTAAGCACCAAGGGCTAGCTCTAATCAATGACCTTGCTCGTTTATATAGCTTTGCCACGAGTAAGTATCAGGTCTCAACGCTTAAACGCCTAGATTGGATCGCTAAAGAAGGTTTATTGAGCCAAGACTATGTGAGCAACTTACAAGATGCTTGGGAGTATTTGTCTGGTTTAAGGCTAGAAGCTCAGCAAGCAAGCTGGCAAAAAACCGGAAGTGCCAGTGCATTTTTAGACCCATCATCTTTAAGTCCATTAGAAAGAAAACACTTAAAACTCACTTTTAAAACTATTTTGCAGGCACAGGACGTGGCGCAAAATAAGTTTGCTAAAGGGCTAGGCTAATGGCGAGCCTGTTAAAGCATTTACGCCAAACCAAGGAAGAATGGAAGCTTAGGTTTGGGCAAAGCCTAAGACCAAACAAAGCCTATAAAAAACCTTGGATAGAGCATGAGTATCTAGTATTGGATATGGAAACCACAGGGCTAGATGGGGGTCAAGATAGAGCTATCAGCCTAGGTTGGGTGCTGATTAAAAATGGGGCGATAAAGCTCGCGAGCGCTCGTCATATTTTGCTTGATAATGGCCCAATCGATGAGAAAACAATCGCCATACATATGATTACCGACCAGGATATTGCCGAGCTCGGCCGTAATCCCAGTGTTGCTATGCGCTATCTAAGGCAATTGTTATTAGATAAGGTCTTGGTTGTACATCATGCACCCATAGAAAAAGCATTTCTTGATACCCTTTGGCGTGCTCATAAGTTAAAACCTCTTACCTTGGTCATGTTAGACACCTTGGCGATGGAAAGGGAAGTGCAAGGGCGAAAACAAGCTATGCTCTCAAATGATGCTTTTCGTTTAGGGGAGTGTCGTAAGCGATATGGACTACCTGATTATCAAGGTCATGATGCGCTTGGGGATGCCCAAGCGACAGCCGAACTCCTTTTAGCTCAGCTTCATCATGCTGGTGCAGACTGTAATCTTAAAGATCTAATACAAAAAGGAGGAAAACTAGTACGATTTTGATATCTTAAAGAGATTAGGTGTTAAAATGCTACGCGATAATTCGTGCAAACACATTTAGCCGATTGTGCTAAGGAAAGGCCATTATTAAAAGCCTGCCGAATATTGGTTGGTTTAAGTAATTAGATTTGTTTATTCTTGAGGCCTTTTAGTGAAACTCTCTTCTTTATTGCTTTTCACAGCTTTCTTATCTCTTCCTTCTATGGCTCAAGCCAATTGTCTAAGCGCGGGTGTAATAGAGAATAAACCAATTGGTTATTTGGACTCCCAAGGTAATGCTACTGGTGTCCATTGGGATTTTCTTGAAGAAATTAGCCGAGAGTCCGGCCTTTGCATAGAAAAAGAACTTATGCCTTTTGCCAGAGTCTGGTTGGGTTTAGAAGTCGGACGACATGATCTTGTTGTGGGTTTCGCATCACCTAGCCGAGATGAAAAGGTAATCAAAGTTGGCCTAATAAGAGAACTTAAAACCATAGTGGTTGGCGCTAAGGGCATTAATGTTCGATATTATGAAGACCTTGTCAGCCTTGAAATAGGTAAAACACGTTCGACTAAATTAGATAATCGTTTTGATAAAGATGCCCAACTCAACATCAACGAACTGAATGATTATGAGCAAGCAGTAACTATGCTTCTAGTAGGTAGAATAGATGCCTTAGCAGGTAGTTATAAAGCGATTAAATATCAGTTAGAGCAAAGTAACCAGTCTAACTATTTAGATCGCAATGGCTTCCATGTACTGGGTGTAAGGCAGCAGTGGTTGCATATGTCTAAGCAATCCGAATTCAAATCTGAGATTCCTAAACTCATAGCTGCCGTTGAAAAGCTACAGGCCACAGGCACTCTTGCTAAGTTGGTGAAAAAACATTACGAAGCCAGTAACTAGAGTGCTAACAAGATAGAGTTAATCTTTGGGTTGATAGTAGTTAGCCAGTAATGTAATACCTAGACCGCAAGCACATAACAATAAGATAAGCATTAACATACCTTGATTAGAATAGTGTGCCAGCATAAAAGCAAAAGCGGGTGGACCCATACTTGCCCCTAGGTTCCCTAGTTGAGCAATAGCTCCATTACTTTGGGCTTGGTCATTAGGTGTTCTGGCAAGATAAGGCACCATAGCAAAAGATGACCCTGCTATAAGGCCTGAAAAAACTAATAAACAAGAGGCGAATATTAAAAATAAATTTGGAATATCGATATTGTAAAAGGTTAGTCCAGTAAACACCGCAACGCCGATATAAGCAAAGCTGCCTAACTTTTGAGGGGCGATATAGTATTGAGCGAGAATGCCCGCTAAAAAAGTACCGCCAATACTGATGAGTGGTAAAAGTATAAAAAGCTGATTTTTAATACTCTCATCATGACTAATTCTAGGAACGAAGGTTAAAAGGGCAACAAACATCCCTGTGTGAAATAGAAAGACTAGTCCTGGTAATAGGGTTCTCATATTTTGATAAAGCTTTATTAAGTCGTGAAAAAAACCGAATAAAATTGCTTTATGGGACAATTGATTTTGTACTTGGACGCTTTTCTTTGAAGTTAAAGAAAACGTTAAATAAATAAAAATAGGTAAGCATAATACTGAGTGGAATTGATATAACTGAGCTAGTCCGCCTTCGGCTAAAATTTGAGTCCCTATCCAGCCCATCAAGGCAAATGCCACCCCAAAAAAAGTTCCCCATACGCCCATAGTAATTGCTTGATGTCTTGGCTCACTCAGGCTGATCATCAAGGTTGGAGCGGCAACAACGACTCCTAAATGAGAGAAGCCTTCTAAAATACGAGTGAATAGCAAAAACTCAATACTAGGTAAAAGTGACTGAGTAAAAGATAGAATACCGCCAAGGAGTAAGCTCGCTAACAGCACTTGCTTATGGCCTAACTTGCCACTTAAAACGCCTGCTATGGTGCCAAATATAAGCCCCATAATACCAACCGAAGATAAAGCCATACTTATGGTTGTCGTGCTAGTTTGATAATGCAGTAATAGCATATCGTATGAGGTGGAGAACTTGGCAAATTGCATTGCAGCGTACACACCGGCTAACCATAATATGAAAATGGTTAACCATTGAGTTGAGACTTGCTTTTTATTAACCTCTTGGCTAAGAGTTCCTTTGTTAGCGCTAGAAGTACTTTGATGCAAATTAGGTTTAGAAGGGGTGCTAGTGTCTGAACTCACGAACCTATCCTTGGTTGAATGTTATTAACTGAAGTATGATTATTTTAAAGATACTAGCGCTAGCTGACAATCAAACGATAGGCTTACAAGTTGGTCTGCACTGTTTTATAAATGAAAGAATTAGTACTTTTATCACAAATCATTGAAAAGGAGATTTCATGTCATTTCTTGAGTTAAAGCTACCGCCTGTTTTGCTTGTCTTGGCTTTTGCTTTGCTTATGTGGGGCGTTAGCCAATTAGGTGTCTTGTCTTTCTTACAGCTGGATTTGGGTTTTATCGTGCGATTTTCTATCCTGTTGTTTGGCATTATTGCTGGGAGCCTGATTGCTCTTCTGGGAGTGAAAGCTTTCAAAGACGCTAGTACCACGGTTAATCCAACTAAGCCTGAATCAGCCTCTTCATTAGTGACTTCTGGTATCTATCAATATACCCGTAACCCTATGTATTTAGGTATGCTGCTTTGTGTGATTGCATGGAGTGGTTTCTTAGCCCATTTTGGTGCTTTGGCGCTTACGCCATTTTTTGTTTTATATATGTCACGTTTTCAAATTGAGCCAGAAGAACGAGCACTTGAAACCTTGTTTGGTAATGAGGTGTTAGAGTATCGAACTCAAGTTAGGCGCTGGTGTTAAGCTTATGAATCTATGGAATTTATTACCAGACTTTCTATTGTTTTCTAGTGTTGTGCTATATCTGCCGCTACTGATTTTGCCTTGTTACCTTATCTGTTTAGCGATTTATGTTCGTATTAATAAAAAACATGAAAATGCTCGAAAAAAAGAATCTCTCCCTTTTTATACTTTTCTATTGCTTAGTTTAATTGCCAGTACTGTGATGTTAAAAAGCCTAGGGCCGCAGATTGGCGTGGTGATTCCTCCTTTACTCTTATTGAGTAACCTTATTCTTCCACTCGTCTTTCTCTTTCTAAGTTTAATAAAGACATCAGATCGCTCGGTTGCTCTATGGGGGTGGTCAAGTTTGGCTGGTGGTATCCATGCACTTAGTTGGAGTGTCTGGTTAATGGCGCTTGCTGGGAGCTAAATCGGTGTGAAAGCACATAGAACAGTGTTTGAAATGTGTAGTGATTATATAAACTGCTAATTGATAGATTTACATCAACTTAGACCACCTTCAATCAGAGTAAGTTTTCCCTCCATAGCTTAAATCACTCGCCAACTTTTAATCAGGTAAATCTTTAATTTGATTACAGCTAAGAAGTGGCTAAAACGACAAAGGGACATTATGAATGAGTAATGATGAGCTGGCTAAATTATACGAAACACTCGCGATGAAGTATGAAGAAGAATTTGCTGTTGAATGTGGATTCGCACAAGCAACAAAAGAGCGTATGGCAATGTTAGATAAAATACGTCGAGGCTCTCTTTCTAAGAAAGATATTCGAATTATTGAGCCTATTTTTTCCTACGGCAATATTGATATTTCTGCTTATATTCAGCCTAAAAAGCGTTTTATTTTTTCTAATTATTCATCCTTCATTTTTAAT
This sequence comes from Marinomonas sp. SBI8L, assembly GCF_001624705.1. Classification (GTDB taxonomy): domain Bacteria; phylum Pseudomonadota; class Gammaproteobacteria; order Pseudomonadales; family Marinomonadaceae; genus Marinomonas. Next base: position 376,003 of record NZ_JSEO01000004.1, on the reverse strand, counting down.
TTCTGAAGTAGAGATAGAGCCTGTATCTCTACTTTTAGTTTCTTTTATTTACATTGTTTTCTTTTATTTAGAGTGAACCAAGCTTAGTTTTTTGCTCCGATATGGGAGATATGTAAACTTAGCTCTCCAAGGTTGATCTGTGCCTTGTTCTGCCCTTTAATTGCTTGAACATACTCGCTAAAAACTCAGAATAAGCCAGATTAATTATGGATGAGTTTTTACGAATATGACTTCTTTAGCCCCTTGGTACCAACCTTTTGATAATCAGCTTAAGCAAATTTCGATGTTGCTTAAAAGTCAGTTATGGATGCAAATTATTGTGGCACTTATTTTAGGTGTGACTTTAGGTTTAATGTTATCGCCAACAGGCGGTGGCTTGGTAGAAGCAGACACAGCGACTGTCATTGCTCAGTGGGTAAAATTGCCGGGTACTGTTTTCCTCGCTTTGATTCAAATGGTGGTAGTACCACTTGTTCTGAGCTCAATCATGTTAGGCATAGCCACAGCGGGTGACCCTGAATATCTTAAAAAAATTGGTTTAAGAATTTTCCCCTATTTTGTGACCACAACCACTGTTGCCGTCATCATTGGTGCGAGCTTAGTATTATGGATTGAGCCTGGGCAATACATGCAGAGTCAAATGCAGGGTCAGAAAATAAGTAGTGAAATACTTGCTGATAAAGATGCAGTAGAGCCCATTGCTAGATTAGAAAGTTCCTCAGTGCCTGATAAAATTAGCGCTCTCATCCCCACGAATATGACAAAAGCGACTTTAGATAAAAGTATGCTTCAACTTGTGGTGTACGCCATGATAATGGGCGTTGCGCTGGTAGCCTTGCCACCGAAAAAATCCAAAGTACTGCTACAAGCTTTAGACAGTGTTCAAGCCATTGCTATGCAAGTAGTGAGTTGGGCCATGTTACTGGCACCTTTGGCGGTATTTGGGCTTTTATGTGAAATTACCATACGCATAGGTGTAGATGCGTTATTAGGTATGTCTATCTATGTACTGACCGTGATTTTTGGGCTGGTAGTTTTGTGGGTGTTTTACCTCATCATTATAAGGCTGGTGGCTTCAAGGTCAGTTTGGGACTTTTCAAAGGGCGTTCGTTCGGTACAACTATTGGCTTTTTCTACATCAAGCTCCGCCGCTGTTATGCCTTTATCCCTTCAAACTTCAGAGCAAACTCTAGGTGTAAAGCCTTCAGTAGGGCAGTTTGTGATTCCTTTAGGGGCGACAATCAATATGGATGGTACTGCCTTGTACCAAACCATCGCCGCAATCTTTTTAGTTCAGGCTTTTGGCGTAGAGATCACAACCAGCGAGCTCTTATTACTCATGTTAACCACGATAGGTGCGTCCATTGGCGCACCCAGTACACCGGGTGTTGGTATCGTTATTCTAGCGACACTGCTATCAAGTGTTGGTGTGCCCGCTGCAGGCATTGGTTTGATACTCGGCGTAGATAGGATATTGGATATGTGTCGGACCACTTTAAATGTGACGGGCGACCTAACCGCTTGTTGTGTGATGGATAAGTGGTTGCCAGATACGGGTGAACGAAAAGAGAGAGATTATTGGAAAAGTTAGATTGAATGACTGCTGACATGAGGTGTCAGTAGGGGGTGGATATACTGATTTTCATACTTTGTAAATCAAGATTAATTCACTACTCGTTAAGGCATTCAATAATGAAAATGGACTATTGCGTTCTTGGAACCAACAATATGGCAGCGGCAATCAACTTCTACGATTCACTGTTTGAGCAAACAGAACTTAATCAGGTGTTAGCAACCGATAGAATGACATTCTGGCAAGGTGCGGACTTTGCTTTTGCCATAGCGATTCCTTTTAATGAAGAACCTGCGACCAATGGTAATGGCACCATGATAGGCTTAAATGTGGGCTCGACTGAAGAAGTGGTTAGGCTTTATCAAAAAGCACTTGAATTAGGTGGAACTAGCGAAGGTGGGCCGGCTGATCGTGGACCAAGGTTTTCAGCTTATGTGAGAGATTTAGACAAAAACAAAATCGTTTTTTCGGTATAAAATTATCTAGTGCTAGAGGCGTAGCTCGTTTTAAATTTTAACCCATTTAGCTGGCTATATATGTTTCGATATTGCACCATATCTATACAATGTAGGTAGGTGCGGATTAGATGAAAAGGCCTGATAGATACTTTATGGTATGCAGTGATATTGGTAATCCTGTTGTCCTTACTCTCACAAGAGAAGACAAAAATGTGTACTTAAATATGGAATTTAGTGGTTTTGGTGGCCAGTTGAAGATGAGCTGTAACGCACTTGAACAAATGCATCAGGCTTTTCGTTTAGAGGGGCGTAAAAAGTCTAAAGCAAAATGGCGTCAAAACTTAATCCACTGGATATCAATTTCTGTGACTAATTATGGTGATGCTTGTCGTTGTCGAGTAATTCATTACGAATAGGCTTTCAAATATCATGGTTCGACATTGAAACTAAAAAGCTAGAAAAGTTTTCTAGTATGCTAACAGAAATTCAAGAAGATCTAATCAAGCAGGAGCTTGGGTAAGCATCCTAGGAAAAATAGTTTAAATACTATATAAAAAGCCCAATGCTGGTAGGAAGCATTGGGCTTTTTTGTGTGCGTTTAACGCCTTATAGCTTTAGCTAAAAGAATTAAGACACCATTCTGTGTGGATCGATAACGAATTTTTTCGCCGCACCACCATCAAAGTCTGCATAACCTTTTGGCGCGTCATCTAAACCTATCATTTGTACGTTAACCGCTTTAGCAATATCAATCTTATCGAACAAGATAGCTTGCATAAGTTGTCTGTGGTAACTCATTACTGGGCACTGGCCTGTGTGGAAAGAGTGAGATTTCGCCCAACCTAAACCAAAGCGCATAGAAAGCGCACCAATACGTGCTGCTTCGTCTACCGCACCTGGATCATCCGTTACGTAAAGACCTGGGATACCAATTTGGCCACCGGCACGGGTTAATTCCATTGCTGAGTTAAGCACAGTCGCTGGTGCCTCTTTACCATGGTTACAACCACAGCCGTGGGCTTCAAAACCAACGCAGTCAACAAAAGCATCTACTTCACGTTCGCCTGTGATTTGTTCTATCTTATCAGCCATTTCACCTTCTTGACGAAGGTCGATTGTCTCACAGCCAAAGCTACGTGCTTGATCTAGACGTTCTTGGATCATGTCACCTACAATGACACAAGCAGCACCTAATAGCTGTGCAGAAGCCGCTGCTGCAAGACCAACAGGGCCAGCCCCCGCGATATATACAATAGAGCCTGGGCCTACACCTGCGGTGACACAACCATGGTAACCTGTCGGTAGGATGTCAGAGAGTAGGGTGAGATCTTTGATCTTTTCGATGCCTTGATCACGATCTGGGAATTTAAGTAGGTTAAAGTCAGCATAAGGCACCATTACGTACTCAGCTTGACCGCCAACCCAGCCACCCATATCAACATAACCATAAGCAGCACCTGGGCGCGCTGGGTTTACGTTTAGGCAGATACCAGTACGGCCTTCTTTGCAGTTACGGCAACGACCGCAAGCAATGTTGAATGGCACAGAAACAAGATCGCCAACATTTAAAAATTCAACATCGCGGCCACATTCAATGATTTCACCTGTGATTTCATGGCCAAGTACTAGACCTTGTTCGGCTGTGGTTCTACCTCGAACCATGTGTTGGTCACTACCACAAATGTTGGTGGTAACAACCTTTAGAATGACACCGTGCTGACATAGGCGTTTATTCATTTCCAGTTTTGGAAAGTCAATGGTGTCGACCTGCACTACACCTGGACCTTGATAAACAACACCTCTGTTTGCGTGAGCTAAAGACATAGCTTTCTCCTTATTATTAGACGCTACACAGCAGTAAAAACTATCTGCGGGCAATCAGTATGGTGCTAGTTTGATCTAGGGTCATCGCCTTGAGGCTGTACATGTCGTGATCAGTTAGGTGGAGGTCGCTCTGCATTAGGATAGGCTAACTTTATGTAAAGCGACTCACTTTTTGTATTTAGTTACTTATTTCCTATCTTTTCTAAAGTGGCTTTTTTTGCCACTTTTTGGAATAAGGCAGGGCTTAAACTGACGGCTAATTGGCTGATAAAGAGACCGAGTAAAATGAAAATAGCCGCTAGTATTTGAGATAGAACAATGGCTTCCTGATAAAACCAATAACCACCTAAAATCGCAAACACAGGGACTAGTAAGGTCATGGGGGCGACACTGGAAAGCTCGTATTTGACTATCATTTTATTCCAAAACCAGTAGCCAAGTAGTGTAGTTGGGTAGGCCTGAAACAAGGCGGAAAAGATAACTGAGCTATTGATGTCTAAATGTAAGTTAGTAATTACTTCAGGTCCGTGGCTTACAGCGGCTAAAAGCAATAAGGGTAAGGGGGCAAAAAGCATGGCCCAGATATTAAAAGCAAAGATGGATCTTGTATTGGCCCGTTTTACGATTAGGCCATTAATACTCCAAAATAGGGATGCAGCTAATACCAGTATTAGGCCTTTCACTGTCACGCTACCACCTTGTTCCTGCATTATGATAAAGAGGCCAATTAAGGCAAGTATTGCGCCAAATAGTTTGTTAAAGGTTAATTTTTCATTTAAGAAAAAGTAGCCAATCAGTAAGCCTGAAACAACACTCATATCCAATAATAAGGATGCCATGCCTGATGAGGTTCCCGCATCAATCGCTAAGGTTGTTAGCCCCCAAACACCTATGCCAAAGGTCAAGCCATAGCTGATGAGATAGCGCCACTTTACATCGGGCTTCTTGATAAAAAAGATGAGTGGAAAAACCGCAAAGGTGAAACGCATAGCGGTGAGTACTAGCGGGTCTATATTATTAACCCCAAGTTTGATCACACTAAAGTTGAATCCCCAAAGTGCCATGAGAGCGGTGAGTAAACAAAGGTCGTGTTTTTTCATGGTCTGTCTCTTAATCCTATAGTGAAAGCATTGGCATAAGTATGTCCTTAAAGTAAAAAAGAGTGCAGACTCAATTTTTAATAAAAAATAGAGTACAATTTATGAGTGCTTGAGTATGAAAGCTTAAAAAACTTTGTGTGATGCAGTTTGGAGATACTGGTATGACCTTGTATGAAACCTTGGCAAATGAATATATCGATGCGATCAAGAGTCAGCGTTTGCCCTTTGGTAGTCGCCTGCCTGCTTTGAGAGTGTTGGCCAAGCAGCATAAGGTGAGCTTAACAACAGCGACTAAAACCTATGAGTATTTACAGCAACATGGTTGGATTTACCCAAGACCACAGGCCGGATATTTTGTTGCTAATAATCTAGAAGAAGAAAGTTTTCCATGTTTAACCTCGCTTCAAAATCAAGGGCGTGATCCTAAGAACTACTCACCAGTTTTAGGTTATAACGCTGGCGCTGAGTTTTTTAATCCTTTAGGCACCTCTATGATTGCGCCAGAATTACAGCCTACAAAAGCGCTACAAAGGTGTATTAAGCGAGTGGCCTCACGCAGCCAGCAAAGCTTATTTTCTTATCCTAACCCCCAAGGTGAAGTGGGTTTGAGGCAAGCCCTTAGCGAACATTTTCGAGTGGATCATTTTGCCTTTTCAGCTAAAGATTTAGTGATCACCAATGGTTGCATAGATTCAGTTCGTATTGCGATTGAAACCCTAACAAAAGAAGGGGACACCTTAGCGATTAGCTCACCTTGTTTTAGTGGGCTACTAGACTTGCTTGTTGCGCTTTCTCGTAAAATTATTGAGATACCCTGTACGGAAGAAGGTTTGGATTTAGACTTTTATGAAGCCTGTTTAAAACAAGGCAATATTAAAGCTAGCTTATTTAGTACCTCTCATATGAACCCAAGCGGTCGTACTTTATCGAATGAGCAAAAGCAGGCGTTAGCAAAACTCGCCCAAGACTATCAAACCCCCATGATAGAAGATGATGTTTATATTGAGTTATCCCATCAGGGTAAACCGCCTTTACCGACCAAATATTGGGATAAGGAAGGTTATGTTATCTGGTGTGGTTCTTTCTCTAAAACCTTAGCCGCTGGGCTTAGGTTAGGTTGGTGCTTACCTGGACGTTATTTGGATGCTTATATAAAACAACACTCTCAAACTCGTTTTGGCATAAACGGCTTGATGCAACTCAGTTTGGCTGAATTTATTCATTCAGGAGAGTATGGCAGCCATGTTAATCGTATTCGTACACAGCTAAACCAACAGGTTTATGGTTATCGTAACTTCTTGATTGAAAACTTACCTTTGAATACTAAGATAAGTGTGCCTGATGGCGGACTTGTTCTCTGGCTTCAATTGCCAGACATAGATGCCAAAGCGTTGGAATTAGCAGCCAATGAAGAGGGTGTTGATATTCGAAGTGGTGCTTGTTTTAGCACTCATGATGCCTACGGTGATTGTATTCGTATCAATTGTGGTTGGCCTATTTTGATTGCTGACACCAGTGATGAGGATAAAAGCAGTGCTTATCAACAGTTATTACGCTTGTGTCAGTTAGTGAAGTCTTTTAAATAGCGCTAAATTATAATGTTAAGGAACCTGCGAATAAATCCTCCCGCCTCAGCGTGTGAATAAAAGCCGCTAGATTTATGGCGAGGAGCGTAACTTAATAGTTATTCTATTGATAAGCTCCTTAACATAGAGATAGGGCTTTTAGACCACGCCCTTCGGGTCTTTCAGAAAAAGTCACACCCTGTGTTGTTACTTCTCGAAAGGTGCCTACATTACGTCAAAGTAACGCCTTGTGTGATACTTTTTCTGATAAGACTGAGAAGAGGTGACTTAATCGCAGGTTCCTTAATCATAGCTTTGCAATAACTTGATAAAAGCGCTAGCGGCATTAGATTCTGTCCTATCTTGGTGGATTAAACAGCCAATTTGGCGTTTTAAAGGGCTATTATCTAAGTCTAAGATTTTCAGATTATCATCGATTAAAGCGTCTGGTAACACACTCCAGCCAAGGCCTGCGGTAACCAGCATCTTTATCGCTTCAAGATAGTTGGAAGCCGCCCTTGGAATAATGCTTAGATTTGCTTGCTCAAAAATATCGTCGATAACACGTCGGGTAAAGCTAGATGCATCAGGCAATATGCCCTGGACACTGCTTAAGTCCTTGAGGCTTATGCTATTAAGGCTTGCTAGGTGGTGATCTTTAGCACACACAAATTTAAGCTTTTCTGTCCATAAAGGAATAAAACGTAATTGCTCATCCATTAGGGTTGGCTCTGTGATAACCGCGAGTTCTAGCTTGCCCTGTAATACATCTGCATAGGCTTGCTTGGAGGTTAAAAAATCCAAGTTAAAGGCCACTTCTTCATATTCAATAATGTAACGTTTAACTGGCTGAGCAAGATGGTGCAAGCCTATGTGTTGGGTGGTGGCGATAGATAAAAAGCCGTCAATGGTATGGGATAAATTACGCACGGCGTTAAGCCCACTTTGCGCATCTTGTAGCATTTTATAAGCATGGGGTAAAAAGGTTTTACCCGCTTCTGTGAGCTGAATTCGACGACCAATACGATCAAATAGACGACAACCAAGTAGGTCTTCGAGAGAGACAATACGTTTACTGATGCCGGGTTGAGTAAGGTGTAACTTCTCGGCAGCTAAGGAAAAAGAGTTCTCTTCTGCTGCTGTGGTAAAGGCCGCTAGAGCAAGTGTATTCATTCGATATTCCAGAAAGTAAACTTAACATCAATTTATTCTAATTAGTTATCGATAGGATAACAAATTGAGTTTTGTGTTATTTGAATTGCCTCTTATGATGAGCCTTAATTAATACATCAAACCTATTTTTTGTGAGCTCAATCGAATGATGATCATACGCCCTATTGTAGAGAAAGATTTAAATGCACTTAAACGTATGGCAGAAAATGCCGGTGTTGGTTTTACTTCTCTACCTGCAAACTTAGATTTGTTAAAAGCCCGGATTGCTGATGCAGAAGCGGCTTTTTCTTCTTCTCCTGAAAGTGAAGAGAATCAAAGTTATTTATTTGTCTTAGAAGAAACAAGCACAGGTGACATTGCTGGTGTGTGTGGCATTGAGTCCGCGTTGGGGCTACAAACACCTTGGTATAACTATCACCTAGGTACCCTTGTTCATGCTTCACCGACATTAGGAGTGTATGAGAAGAGTAATACTTTGACTCTAAGTAATGATCACACTGGCTGCTCTGAATTATGTACTTTGTTCTTGGATAAGGATTTTCGTCACAGTAAAAATGGCAGTCTATTGTCTAAGTGCCGTTTCATGTTCATGGCGAATGCTCCAGCACGCTTCAACGAGCGTGTTATCGCTGAGATGCGTGGTGTGAGCGATGCAGAAGGCAATTCTCCTTTCTGGGATGGTCTAGGTACTCACTTTTTTGCCATGCCTTTTGCTAAAGCTGACTACCTTTCAGGGTTAGGTAATAAAGCCTTTATTGCTGAGCTTATGCCTAAGCTACCTATCTATATCAACCTACTTAATGACAAAGCGAGAGCGGTGATTGGCAAGGTGCATGACAATACCTTACCAGCGCTTCGTATGCTTGAAGGGGAAGGGTTTGAGAATCTAGGTTATGTGGATATTTTTGATGGTGGTCCCACAATTGAGGCCAATATCCGTCATATTCGAGCGATTTCAAATAGCAGGACCGTCGCGGTTGAGATAGGCGACGCTAGCCCAGAAGAAGAGGCTTATCCTTGCTTGATTTCTAACTTAGGTATTAAAGATTATCGCTGCACCTTGATAAATACATCTATCTCAAAAGCCCAAAGCGCAGGTGTGATTAGATTAGATCAAGCAAGTGCCGATGCTTTAAAAGTGGCAGCGGGTGACAGTGTACGAATTGTGGCATTAAGTGCGAGGCAAGCTGCATGAGTTTAATGAAAGAGATAAAGCTTAATCAAAATACAGGTAAAGCCGTTCAATTGGCGCAAGCTGTGGTTATGGTAAGACCAGTTGATTTTGGTTTTAATGAAGAAACGGCTTTGGATAATGAATTCCAACAAAAGCTTGATGATAGTGCCAAGGTGACTGAGCAAGCTCTTGTTGAGTTTGAGCGCATGGTTAAGCGTATAAAAGCGGCCGGTATTGATGTGTTGGTACTAGAAAAAGCCGACACTGATTATGTTACACCTGATGCTGTGTTTCCAAATAATTGGTTCTCCACCAGTCAAGATGGCACCTTAACTATTTACCCTATGTTTGCTGAAAATCGCCGCCAAGAAAGACGTATCGATGACTTAATTGATTTGTTAAAGAGAGAAGGCTACCAAGTTGGGCCTGTTGAGCAATTGGCTGACATGGATGAAAAGCTTGAGATACTAGAAGGCACTGGTGCCTTGGTGATAGATCATAAAAATAGTGTCTTATACGCAAGCCAATCTGAGCGTTGCCATGAAGCGCAATTTAAGCGTTTTGCTGAGCAAAAAGGTTATCAAGCAAGCTATTTATTTGATACTGCTAGTGATAATGGCAAATCTATTTATCACACGAATGTGATGATGAGTGTCGGTGAAGGATTCGCTGTGATTTGCGCGGACTGCTTTGTGGACGAAAAAGAGTACGCAGAGGTTAAAGCAAGCCTATCACTTGCTAATGAGGTCATTGAAATTAGCAAAGAGCAAATGGAAAAGCATTTTTGTGGCAACATTTTACATGTGAAAAATGCAGATCAAGTTGCTTTTATTATCATGTCGAAAAGTGCTTTTAATGGATTTACCCAAGCGCAAAAGCAGCAGTTAGAGCAATATGGCCAATTATTGGTGAATGATATTGATACTATCGAAGCCGTTGGCGGAGGCAGTGCACGCTGCATGGTGGCAGAGGTTTTCTTCGATAAAGCCAAGCCTTAGACCTAATGCTACTTTTCTCGCTTATCACAGGCTCCTTAGACAATTAACCCTTCCCCCGCTGGCACTGGATTTTTTAGTGCCAGCTTTTTTATGTCTGTCAGAAATTATTAGGATTTCACTTTAAGACGTGAAGATACGTTCGCTATAGCCAATTCTGGTGAGATCACGCCTGCTTTACTAACCACGCAGCCCTTCGATGTACCTTGAGCTATGATGCGTCCTTTGCGTTCGAAGGTATGTACAAGGTAGAAATATTTCTCGTCCCAGTGAGTGACTTCTGCTTTCACATAGTATCGTTGAAATAAATTAAGAGGCTTTTTATAGGTCATAGTATGTTCGGCTATGACAGGTTGCCATTTCTGTTTTAGCATGGCCTTTGCTAAGCCACTGCGAATAAAAATATCGACTCTTGATAGATCACAGATGGTAAGATAACGGCCATTGTTCATGTGCATATTCAGATCTAAATCATTAGGCAATACTCGCATAGATAAATGGCTAGATAGGTTATCAGGTGTCAGCTTTGGTTTAAAATAGCTGCCAATGAGTACCCTTAACATGCGAAAAATGAGATTCATGACTTGCCTGTTTTCGTTAAATATAGTGTTTTGGAAAAGTTCAGAATTAAACACTATGACGACCAGTTGATGCAAATTAACTACATTTATAACAGATATCCGGTATTTTGATCCTATTCTTCTCGTTAGCGATTAGTACGATTTAACTTTTAAAAGGAGATTTAAGTGTTAACGCTTTCCCTGACCGTTTTGCCTATTTTCATGCTTTTACTATTTGGTGCTCTGTTACAGCGAAAACGTTTTCCGGTTGAAGGTTTTTGGCCTGGTGTAGATAAACTTGTCTACTGGGTAATGTTCCCAGCCATGTTGTTTTATCAAACCTCTAGAGTAGATCTATCTAGCCCAGTGTTACCTAGTTATGCCAGTGTTCTTGCCTTTGCTTTAGTTAGCGTGTCTCTTTTTGTGTTGGCTGTCTGCTACTTTTCTAAAGTGGATAAACCAACAGGTACCTCAGTGCTACAAGCCGGCGTAAGGTTTAATACCTTTATTTCACTTGCAGTGGCGAGTGCGCTTTATGGAGAAGAAGGGCTGATACTGGCGACCTTAGGGGCGGCGATTTTGATTCCGACGATTAATGTCTTTTTAGTTATTAGCATGGTGAGCTTACATGGCCAACAAGATGCCTCGAAACCTGCTAAATCTTTGCCTAGTTTATTAGTGAAAGAGCTTTTTAAGAACCCATTAATTTTGGCAATCATGGCAGGTATTAGTGTTAACCTTCTGGGTATTGAAAAGGTGTTTTTGCTAACGGATATTACAGGAATCTTAGCAAGAGCCACCTTGCCTCTGGTGTTACTCGCCGTAGGGGCCAGCTTAAGGATGCAGGCTTTTAAAGATGCTGGCAGCTTATTAATTTGGTCATCTTTAGCTCGATTATTAGTCTTCCCTTTCTGTATTGCCCTAGCTTGTACTTATCTAGAGCTTGATCCATTGGCTGCTTGTGTCGCTATTTTGTTTGGCGCCGTGCCTACTGCCACTTCTGGTTATGCCTTAGCGAAACAGCTTGGCGGTAACGCACCTATTATGTCTGTATTTATTAATGTGCAAACAGGATTAAGCGTGGTTACCTTGCCGTTAACCATGTGGCTGGCTCAAATCTGGTTTGGGCTAGCATAGGGAGAAGTTCTACTTCGCTTCACCCCTTCTTATGGCTTACCTAGCTGTTGACTTTGAGTTTTGATCCAGCTGCGAATAGCGCGGATTTCAGGTTCATGACGGCGGCTATTTTTATAAGAAAAGTAAAAATCACAATTAGAATTAACATGATGACAGGGCAAGCGAACTAAAGAAGGAATGCTGTCATCTTCGTTAATCATATAGTCGTTAATGAGCGCAATGCCATAATGGTGAAGGGCGGCTTCTTTTCCTAATAATAGATGGCTAAAGTTATGAAACTTCACTTCTCCCGGTAGCTTCTTATTGATAGCGGCAAACCAGAGGCGCCAATCTTCTGCGTATTTGTTAAAGATACTATGCGTCGTGACAAGCGGGAATTGGGTGATCCACTCTGGGTGCTTTTTTAGATGAGTCTCAAGGTCATCATCTGTGACCTGAATAAGCTCTGCTTCTATCTGTGAATAAAACTTAGGACTACACACAGGGAATAAGCGCTCACTATAGAGATGCTCAAAGGTAAAACCTCGTTTATTGTTTTCTACCGTAATAAAGCAATCCCCAACCCTGTCTGATAAGTCTGGATTGGAGTTAAGCATTTCAATTGACACTTCAGTATGTGGGTAACGCCTTTGTAAGTCGCTTAATCTAGGAATCAGCCAATAAACAGCGAAAGAGCTATAAACCGCAATACGCAAATGGCTATTCTGTAAACCCTTTAGATGGTTGCTGGCTCTTTCTATTTGAGAAAGGGAAGCGCTGACATTATCTAAATAATGTTTACCTTCACTGCTTAAGCTAAGTTGTCGACCTTGCCTGATAAAAAGTGCTTCCCCTAAATAGTCCTCTAAAAGCCTAATTTGGTGGCTTATTGCGCTTTGACTGACATTTAGCTCTTCTGCGGCTTTGGAAAAGCTATTTAGGCGAGCAACGGCTTCAAATACAGGCAGTGATTTTAGGGGAGGTAAGGACATTTTGGCTCAATAAAATTTATTATCTAAAAAACTAATACTAACTTAATAAATGTCATTGTACATAATACTTAGTGCTCACTAAACTGCACGAAATCGGTAAAGGTTCACTTTTCATTATTTACTGAGTATTAATTTTTTGTAGTTTGTTTTAGAGGTAGAAATGACAGGAAAAACAGTAACGAGCGCAGTATTGCTATTAATCATGGGCAACCTTGTCGCGACCTTCTGTGATGCGTTTATTAAGGCGGCTGGACAGGATATTCCTGTGTTCCAGTTTATCTTTATTCGTGCGGTTTTTACCTTTTTAATCCTGATTCCTTTCTTCCGATTTGTTGATTGGAAAGCACCATTAAGAGGAGCTAAGTTGCATTTATTAAGAGGCAATCTTTGGATTCTGTCATCTTTGCTTCTTATTATCTCTTTACAAGTCTTGCCTTTGGCAACTGCGAACGCGATTTTTTACACCGCGCCAATCATGATAGTGGTGTTATCGACTCTGATTATGAAAGAGCGTTTAACTAGCATGATAGTACTCGCAGTAGCAGGTGGCTTTGCTGGTATCTTAATTATTTTAAGACCGAGTGAGTTTGATTGGGGCATCCTAAGTGCCTTGGCCTTCTCTTTTGTATTGGCGATTAATAGTTTATTGATTAGAAAACTGCCTCAGGGTCAAACCTTGTTACATGGTTTGTTATTAACTCAGCTATTTGCTTTGCCTTTCAGTTTTGCTCTTTGTATTTGGGAAGGCGCCGCTTGGAATATGGACATGGTGGGTTATGCCATAGGCTCTGCGGTTTGTTCGATTGGTTACAGTGTCGCTGTTATGTTGGCTTATCGTTATGTGGCGGCAAGTAAGGTTGCCAGTGCTGAATATACAGGGCTTCTTTTTGCTGTATTAGTGGGTTGGTTAGTTTTTAATGAAACACCCGATTTATGGTTAGGCCTAGGCGCACTATTTATCATTATTCCGATTGTGCTGATGGGTAGAGCAGAACGAAAGAACAATTTAGCCAGTGCGTAAGCTATCTCCTTTTACCCCTTTTATCTCCCAGTTAGCCGCGATTAATCGCGGCTTTTTTTTACCTTAAAAAAGTCGTGGCAACTTAGTTTTGCTTATTGAGGATGATTTTGATGGTTTGCTTTGCCATGTCGTCTAGATCATCACGGTTGATATAGATGCCATCTATTAATAATCTGCATAAGCCGTGAAGCGTTGCCCAAGTGGTTTGGCCGACTCTTAAAGCGCTACTTACATCCGTTAAAATACCTTGTGCTTGTAGCTCTTCTACCCAATTTAACCATTGTCGAAAACTGGCTTTGGATATTTCAAGTAAGGGCTCTGTTGGCGTACCAGACTTCCATATATCTCTACCAAACATAAGATCGTAGGTTTCTGGGTGCTGGTCAGCAAATTCGATGTAAGTTAGTACATACTTCTCAAAGCTGTCCTGTTTTGCCTCTTTGTTATGGCTTTCTATAATGGCTTCAACTGATTGCCATTGTTGTTTAAAGCCAGCTTCTGCTATCGCACACAAAAGGGCATTCTTGTCTTTAAAGTGGTGATAAGGTGCGGTGCGTGATACGCCGACTTTATCTGCCAGTTTTCTCATCGACAGACCTTCGACGCCAGTTTCTCTCAATATTTCTGTAGCTGCTAATAGCAGGGTTTCACCTAGGTCCCCATGGTGATAAGGCTTTTTGGTCATATGAGTTATTCCAATGTTGGTAGGGGCAATTTAACAACCAATCTTGACACTGTCAAAATTTAACTTTATCTTGACAGTGTCCAGATGTGGTGGGCAAACCACATTACTCTCTAATAAAAAGATTTTTTGAATAAAAGAGACCAGTCATTATGAATGTTAACGCAGAAAAACATGCTCAATATCCGCATTTATTTGAACCCCTAGACCTTGGTTTTACTCAGCTGAAAAACCGTGTACTTATGGGATCTATGCACCTTGGATTGGAAGAAAAGAAAGGTGGTTTTGAACGTATGGCTGCGTTTTACGCTGAACGTGCCAAAGGTGGCGTTGCCTTGATTGTGACAGGGGGTATTGGCCCTAATCAGGAAGGGGCGGTACACATGGGTGCAGCATTGATGGCGACAGATAAAGATGTGGCGAATCATCAAATGATCACAGAAGCTGTACATGCTGAAGGCGGTAAAATTTGTATGCAAATCTTGCATACAGGTCGTTATGCTTACAACCCTAAATCGGTTGCGCCATCTCCTATTCAAGCGCCAATTAATCCATTTCCACCAAAAGAGTTAAGCGAAGAAGGCATTGATGAGCAGATTGAAGACTTTGTTCGTTGTTCTGCTTTAGCGAAAGAAGCTGGCTATGATGGTGTTGAAATCATGGGTTCTGAAGGTTATTTGATTAACCAGTTTATTGCGGCACGCACCAATAGCCGTGATGATGAATGGGGTGGTGAATATGAACAACGTATTCGTTTCCCTATTGAAGTTGTACGTCGTGTGCGTGAAAAAGTAGGCGAGAACTTTATTATTATTTACCGTCTTTCTATGTTGGATTTGGTTGAAGGTGGTAGCTCCTTCGAAGAAATCGTTCAACTAGGTAAAGAGATTGAAAAAGCCGGTGTAACTATTATTAATACTGGCATTGGTTGGCATGAAGCGCGTGTACCAACTATCGCGACTAAAGTGCCAAGAGCCGCTTTTACTTGGGTAACGGCAAAAGTACGTAAAGAGCTGTCTGTACCACTAATTACCTCTAACCGTATTAATATGCCTGATGTGGCAGAAGAGGTTTTATCTCGTGGTGATGCTGACATGGTGTCTATGGCGCGTCCATTCTTAGCAGACCCTGAGTTTGTGGTAAAAGCTGATGAGAATCGTGCTGATGAAATTAATACCTGTATTGGTTGTAACCAAGCCTGCCTTGATCATATTTTTCAGAATAAGCTGACATCTTGCCTAGTTAACCCTAGAGCTTGTCATGAGACAGAAATGATTCTGACGCCAACAGATAAAGCGAAAACAATTGCGGTTGTAGGTGCTGGCCCTGCGGGATTAGGGTTTGCTACCACTGCTGCAAAACGTGGCCATAAGGTGGTATTGATTGATGCTACCGATCAGATTGGTGGACAGTTTAATGTGGCTAAGCGTATTCCTGGTAAAGAAGAGTTTTATGAGACCTTAAGGTACTTCAAGAAACAGGTTGAGCTAACAGGTGTTGAGTTAAGGTTAAATACGAAAGTAAGTGCTGCTGATTTAAACTCAGATGAGTTTGACGAAGTGGTACTAGCGACTGGTATTACACCAAGGCTGCCTGAGATTGAAGGGATTGAACACGCTAAGGTGCTAAATTATCTAGATGTCATGCATGGTGCTGATGTGGGTAAGAAGGTTGCGATTATTGGCGCTGGTGGTATTGGTTTTGATATCGGTGAAGTCCTATCCCATGCGGGTGAATCAACAAGTCAAAATGTCCCTGAGTTTATGAAACAGTGGGGTGTCGACATGACTATGCAGGCCCGTGGCGGCATTGAAAATGTTAAGCCTGTTGAGCACGCTTCTCCACGTGAAATATTCTTATTACAACGTAAAAAGACCAAAGTAGGTGCTCAACTGGGTAAAACAACCGGTTGGATTCACAGAGCGGGTCTGGTGAAAAAAGGGGTGAACATGTTGTCTAGTTGTGAATACCACAAAATAGATGACCAAGGCCTTCACATGTCTGTTAAAGGGGAAGATACCTTGTTAGATGTTGATAATGTGATTATCTGTGCAGGCCAAGAGCCTTGTCGTGAATTGGTTGAAGGGTTAGATAAAACCTACCACTTAATCGGCGGGGCTGATGTGGCATCTGAACTGGATGCTAAACGCGCGATTAATCAAGGTACTCGCTTAGCCTTAGAGATTTAATCTCGCTAATAGGTTAAAAAAACCGAGCTAATTTGCTCGGTTTTTTTGTCTTAAAGGCTCTAAAATTAAATATGCCTTTTTACTTAATCACATATGCTAAGAACAAAAGAAGAGTTTGTTAAATTAATCCTGCTGGTAAGTATCAGTTTGAATCATGCTTAGTAATGTATGGCGCCTAAAGCTATGTTTTTCTGCCAAGTTAATTTTCTCACTATAGTCCTGATACCATTTATCTCCGTTGGGTAAGTCTCCTGATAATGACTGCATACCTTGCTTTAAAGACTGTAGGAACAACTGAAAGTTTTGCTCTTGATCCATAAGAATATGTTTTAGCGCTGTGACATTGTCGCTATTGAGCTCTTGTTTAACTAGAAGTTGCTCCTGTTTAAACTCCTGATAGTTTTGTATTAATTGAGTTTGCTCGGATTTGATTTCATTCAAACTATTGGATAACAGCATAACCGCTTTCGTAGAGGGCGCCGGTGCTGGTGTCACCAAAAGTGAAATGGCAATTGAAACCAAGGTTGAGATCAAAAAGCACAGGAATAAGAATAAGCTAAAGCAGAATACCTTATTCGCGTTGATAAATTGGGACAAGCTGTTTTCAGGAAACCCTTCTTCTTGTACTTCTACTTCCAAGAAGCCGAGTTTATTTGGTTTGTTCATTTTAGACTCCGTCTTAATGCATATGTAATGAAACGTATGTTAAGAGGAAATTGTGCATTCTTTATAAAGAAAAAAACCTTATTTTAAGAGGTACTAACATTAGGTGGCTTTCAAAAAAATGCTTATTTATCGTTAAAATAAAAGCGTATTGAGGTTAAAATCTTCGAAATTCTTATAAGTTTGATTTTTACGTTTTGTTACTCAATGTGGAGTTGTACATTTTCTCAATTCTTTTTTAGAAAAAACGAGAGAATCAGGCTCTAATTTTTTCTGTTTGCCTAAATATTAGTTGCTAGTTGCCTCAACTTCGCCTGTTTTTAAAAGCCTTAGTAGCTCTTCTCTTTGCATACTGAGTCTTTGTACCTGACTTAGCTTGGCACCATAATTTTGATACCAATCTTCACCTTCAGGAATCTCAACAGCTAACTCACGCATACTCGCATTCAAGATAGTTAACATTTTCTGAATATTCTTTTCTTGATCAATCAAGATATTCTTTAGTGCTTTGGCGCTTGAGTGCCTTAAGTGAACCTGAAGCAACTCGAAGTCCTGCTTGAATTTTTCAGTATGGCCTGCACTTACTTCTAGCTGCTCTTCAATTGCAACCAGATGTAGGGAGAGAGATTCAACACTAGATTTAGTGGCTAGATTCTCAGGGTCCTTTGCTAAAAGCAGACTTAAGCTTACTGAAATAGTCACAATTAAACAGACTAAGAAAAAGCCAATGAGTCCATAAATAAGATTACGTACTAGGTTTGGATTTGCTTTTGTAGATTTCTTTTCTTCTTTTGCATCTATATCAATGTCTAGAAGTCGGCTAGATGAGTCAAGTGCGGCCATATGTAATCCTCTAGTTAGTTTTTGTAAATATATTGTAGCCGTAAAAAGTGCATTTTTTGTAGAGGTTTTGAAAATGTTGCACTTTTTAAGTGGTGAAATTGCTTCTTACTAAACATTTTAGTCAATTTTATAAGTGGATTAATTTATATAAGTTATTGTTTTTATTTTAATTAATATTATTTTATTGATTGTTTTCTAAATTAGCATGGAGAATATTATTTTTGATGAATTGAGGGCGCTTTCTGATGGGTTTTTATCGTTCTTTATTTCTCTTAGTGTAATTTTATGTGTTTTTCAGGGGAGGGGGGCAGACAAATAGTGTTAATTTAGTAGTTTCTCTTGACCAATTAAGACAAAAGGAAAAGGGGGTAAGCAAGCACGTGATTAGGCACAAGTGAAGGTTAAGGCTAAAAGCTAGGATTGTGAGCGGAGGTGGAACGAATGGACGCTAGAAAGTCTTATTTCATGAAGTAAGCTTTTTGATCATTAAACCTTATGAGTGCAAGATTTAATGATCATAAAATAGAAACTTGGTTAAGGTGTTGCTTCAGGGCTTGCTATTGCCTCTGTGCTTTCTTCTGGCACTGCGCCTGTTTTGAGTAAACTTAAAAGCTCTTGTCTTTGTTGACTGCGCTTAAGTGCTTTTTGCATTTGGTCGCCGTAGTCATCGTACCAATCTGCCCCATTCGGCACTTCTACAGATAGGTCTCGCATACCTGCTCTGAGAACATGTAAAAAGCTTTGGAAGTTTTTCTCTTGATCTATCAATATGTTCTTAAGGGTTGTTGAACTGGTATGCCTTAAATGAGTTTGTAGTACTTCATACCTAGCAACGTTTTGATCAAGTTTTAGGTTTTGTTCTGCAATGCTGTTTTCCATTGATTGCACACTTTCAACAAGCTCGCCTAAACGAGCTTCTAGCTCTAACGTTGAGGCGGGCTTAGGAGTGAGTAGAAGACTTAAGGTGACTGAAATGATGACGGATATACACAGGGCAAAAAAGACTAATATGCCGACAAAGAGCTTTTTGTGTACTTCGAAAAAGTCACCCTTTGGTGCTGATTTCTTCTCATCGATATCAAGGTTTTCTTTAGCAGCCATACTAGATCCTTTATGAAGTTAGTTGTTTTAAACCCTTTGTATTGGCCTTTTGAAGGCATTCATCTGTGTTTAGGTTTGTTTATAAACTAGTCAATTCATTTTTACAGGCTAACAGAAGTAAGGTGGATTTCATATTTTTAGCCCTTACATGCAGGTTTCAAAGGATTGACTCATTTGTTCTGCCGTATTCTATTGAAAAAAATGAGTCTTAGTTGAACTCAGGTGAGTTTGCGTTAACTTTCTCTTATAGATTCTGACTTTCTCTGATGTGTATCAAATATCTTTCTTTTCTACTAAGGAGATGAACTGTTTGATTAAAAGTTATTACATTCGCCTTTTAAAGGCTTAAAATAGTTGGCTTATTAGACTTTGATGAGCCTTATTAAATGCCTCGAATAGGAATGAGACATTTGCAGATGGTGCAAATGATTACACAAACAGGCAATGTTTCTGATGCTGCTGCAATCTTGGGGATAACCCAATCAGCTTTGAGCCATAGAATTCGAGAGGCTGAGCGTCTTCTGAGTGCACCACTATTTATTCGACGTAATAAAAAGCTGGCCCCAACGAGTGCCGGTGAGCGTTTGTTGCATTCGGCTAACATTATTTTAAATGAAGTGGAGTTGGCTGAATTTGATATTGCCAAGTATTCAGCTGGTATAGAGCAAACACTTAGATTAGGGGTTGATCATAGGGTAGGGAGTCATTGGTTGCCTGATCTTTATCAGAGTTTTAATGACAAAGTCCCTCAAGCTGAAGTTGAGCTGGTCAGTGACCCTCACCCAGATGCTTTATATTGTCTTAGAAATGGGCGTTTAGATGTCTGTATCATGTCTGGTGCTAAAGCGCAGGCGGGCTTTAAAAGCCAGTTTCTTTTACGAGATGAGTTGGTAGTGGTATTTTTGCCAGACCATGAGTTTGCCCATAAAGCCTTGATCGAAGTGGAAGACTTTAATGATCAAGTCTATATCACAGATACGACGACGCCCGAATATCACAGGGAGTACGAACAAGTATTTAGCCCAAATAATACCTTTCCTAAACAAGTGGTACGTGTTGGTAGAACCGATAATATTATTGCCTTTATTAAGGCGGGTAAGGGGATCAGTATTTTACCTAAATGGACTTTGCAACCTTATCTAGAAAACTCAAATTTAAAGTATAAATCTATAGGCCCAGAAGGCTTTTATATAGACTGGTATGCCTTCTCGCGTAAGGATGAAAAAGAGGGGTCTTCCTGTCAGCAGCTGGCTGACTCTTTAATTGGTATATTTAGCTAAATTGAGTAAGCCTTTCTCTCATTTGATTATTGCAATTTTCAAAGAAGAGAAAGGCTGGCAAACTAGTTAGTTACCAATTGAAAACATGGTATCTAGGTCATGTTTAGAGAAGGTTTGGAAAGAGATAAGGGTTTCAGTTTTGCTGATGCGAAGGTCATTTGCCATAGCTACATTGACGAGATCCGCGAGCTGCTCATTATTGCTAACGCGACAAAGAGCAACAAGGTCGAAGCGACCACCCACAGAAAAAACCTCGGTAATACCTTTAACTTCAGCTAAAGACTTCGCCACTTCGTTCGTTTTAGATCTTTCTACATTAATTAAAATAATACCTGTGACCATAGTGTTATCCTCGTTATAAATTGCCTCGTAGGCTGTTAACTTGTTATCCATTTTGGCTATCTGATTTTAGTATTTACCTAAGTAGCCGCTTTTATTTCACTTAAGCTTATGGCTTAAGATTAAGTAACCTTGTTCTTCGCTCTAAATTGCGCTTGGTCCCAGCTGCTGCTTTGCATGATTTTTTCTAATGCTTCTACTGTATGCCACAGATCGATAAAGCGCACATAAAGCGGAGCGAAACCAAAGCGCAAAATATTAGGTGCTCTAAAGTCGCCAATGATGTTTTGGGCAATCAAAGCTTGCATGATCGCGTAGCCTTCTGGGTGAGTGTATGACACCTGACTGCCTCTTATACTTTGCTCCTTTGGTGTCACAAGCTCAAAACCATAAGTCTCACAAAGCGGTTCCATTAGGCGCATAAAATACTCAGTTAAGGCGAGAGACTTATCTCTTAATTGTTGAGGGTCAACTTTAGTCATGATGTCGACACCTACTTCTAAAGCAGACGCGCCTAATACAGGTGTTGTGCCACAAAGTGTTTTTTCTATCCCTGGCGCTGCTTCAAAATCATCGCTCATGGCAAAGGCATTGGCGTGGCCAAACCAACCTGATAAAGGCTGCTCTAGGACTGGTAAATGTTTTTCTGCTACATATAAAAATGCTGGGGCACCAGGGCCACCATTTAGGTACTTATAACCGCAGCCGACAGCAAGGTCTGCATTAGCTTCGTTTAATGCTAGGGGAACGGCACCTGTACTATGGCTTAAGTCCCACATCATTAGAGCGCCTTTAGCATGGGCCGCAGCAGTAATCTCTTTCATATTTAGCATGATGCCTGACTTATAGTGCACATGGGTTAGACACACTAATGCGGTATCTTCATCTATATGTTGCATCACTTCTTGGCTTGGCACGGTAACTATCTCAATCTCTTGCCCTATGAAGTTTTTAACACCATTTAATATGTATAAATCTGTTGGGAAATTGCCTGGCTCTGTGACGATTTTAGTGCGATTTGGACGTAACTTAACCGCTGCAGCGGCTAACTTGAATAAGTTCACTGAGGTTGAATCAGCCACGATCACTTCTTTATCTTGGGCACCAATAATACCTGCAAGTTTTGTCCCTATGCGCTGAGGAAGGTTGATCCAATTATAGGTGTTCCAGCTTCTTATTAGCCCTTGTCCCCACTCTTTTTCTATTACCTCAGTCATACGTGCTTTGGCTGCTTTGGGTAATACGCCCAAAGAGTTGCCATTTAGGTAGATTAAGTCTTGGTCTAACTCAAACTCCTCCCTTAAGTGGGCTAGAGGGTCTTGTTTGTCTAAATCATGAAAGTCAGTTTGATTGACTATCAATTCTGGTGAAGCTGTTGTTGATGGCGTCATGAGAGTAATCCTGTTAAGGCGCTAAAGGGCGTAAAATAGCTCGAACTGGAGAGGCGTCTAAGTCGGCAAGTTTTAAGGGCAAGGCTATGAGCTCATATTTTCCTGCTGCTACTTGATCGAAGACTAGGCCTTCTAGAATGGCCATGCCTTGCTCTTTAATGGCTTTATGGGCCGCTAAGTTTTTTGAATTTTGTGGGTCTAGGGAAGGGCTATCTATGCCAACTAAAATGCACCCAGCTTGGCCTAACCAACTGATCACCTCTTGGCTAATGCTAACGAAGTTCTCGTCCCATTCATTCACAGGGAAGTTTTGATAGGTTTTAAATAAAACCCGTTTTATCGCATCCGTTTGGGTGTTGATAAGGGCTTGGCAATCGTCGAGTCTGATGCTTTTTCCTTCGATACCTTGGCCCTTGGTATCAAGTTGGGTTAGGTCAATAACCTGACACTCTCCGATATAAGCATCTAACGCTACCTGAGCCATTACTTTTCCATCTTGGTCATAATGATAAGGAGCATCAGCATGGGTACCTGTATGAGTTGAGCAATGCAGCCAAGATACATTGACTGGGCATTGCTCATCTATGTGCCAAATAGTTTCACTTTGATATTGAGTATCACCAGGCCACACAGGAATGCCTGCGCGTAATGTCTGACTAATATCGATAAGAGCCGATGAGTCTTGCTTATTTAGATTGGCAGTAGACATGTTAGATCTCCGTTCTGACAGACCAAAGCTCAGGGAAGAACTTAAGGTCTAAGGCTTTGCTCAAATAACTTACGCCACCAGTACCACCTGTGCCTTTTTTATAGCCTATGATGCGTTCAACTGTTTTCATATGATTGAAGCGCCAGCGCTGGAAGTTGAACTCAAGGTCTACTAATTTTTCCGCTAGTTCGTATAGGTCCCAATGTGTCTGGGTGTCCTGATATATGCTTGCCCATGCAGCTTCTACTTTATCATTGTGTTGATAAGGCAAAGACCAATCGCGCTCTACAATTTCACTTGGAATATCAAATCCACGGCTAGCCAGTAGTTTCAAGCACACATCGTAAAGACTAGGTTGGCGAAGTACGCTATTAAGGTAATCAAACTGCTCAGGGTTATTTTTATGAGCATTGATCATGTCTTGATTCTTGTTACCTAGAAGGAATTCAAGTTCGCGGTATTGGTAAGATTGAAAACCTGAGCTTTGGCCAAGATCATCTCGAAAACTGGCATAGTCTGCTGGCGTCATAGTGACAAGGACTTCCCACGCCTTGATTAATTGCTCTTGAATACGGGCAACTCGAGTTAGCATTTTAAAAGCAGGGCTTAGTTGGCCTGCTAAAATGCTTTTTGCTGCACCATGAGCTTCATGTAGGCAGAGCTTCATCCAGAGTTCAGATACCTGATGAATGACGATAAAAAGCATTTCATCATGCTTGTCTGAGCGCGGGTTTTGGCATTTAAGTACGGCATCAAGATCAAGGTATTGGCCGTAACTAATATCTTGATCCCAGTGAACGCCTTCATCACTTAGATCAACGTGTGAGGCTTGGTAAGGGCATTGTGACATGAAGTATCTCGCTAAGGAGTTGTTTTTATTCGATCATGTAATCAGTCTAATATGTCAAAAGATAAAAATATAATTCATAAAAAGAGCTCTATTCATGAATTTATTTTGTATTTTGTGTTTGCCTAGCCTGATCTAGGTCAGATGGGTTTAGTTTTTATGTGACTAAGCGTAGAATACGTCGCACATTTTTATCGGTTAAATAACCTACTAAAGTACTGGGTTAAATACTTGACTATTTTACTTGGTTTTGGTTCTATACTTAGCTTTTAAATTCAGCACTTTTGAAGCGAGAAAATATATGCGCCTGACAACTAAAGGTCGTTACGCTGTAACTGCTATGTTGGACCTCGCTTTACACTCGGATAATGGCCCAGTTTCCTTGGCTGATATCTCCCAGCGTCAAGGTATTTCTTTGTCATATTTGGAGCAGTTGTTTGCCAAACTTCGCAAACAAACTTTGGTGTCAAGTGTGCGTGGACCGGGCGGTGGCTACAGATTGAGTCGTGCTAATGATCAGATCTTTGTAGCTCAGATTGTGGATGCCGTAAACGAATCTGTGGATGCGACCGGGTGTAAAGGTAAAAATGATTGCCAATCAGGCACAACTTGCCTGACTCACCATTTGTGGTGTGATCTTAGTGATCAAATTCATGACTTCTTAAGTCAAATTAGTTTGGCGCAATTAGTGTCACGTAAAGATGTGAGACTGGTCGCGCAAAGACAAGAAAACGAACAGTTAGTGCATACTGGTGAGATTGACCAGAGCAGTAAAATTAATGCGGAACTCTTGAATTAAGTCTAATTCAAAAAGGTGCATAATTTGGGTGTTAAGCCAATAGCGGCAGGGTTATTGGCTTAATGTCTTTGCTAAGCACTTCGCAATCTAGTTTAAGTGAGTGTTATTAGATATGACAGATCAGATTGATAAGGCGCTTGAGCGCGAATACGAAGCTGGATTTGTATCTGATGTGGAGTCAGATACTTTTGAGCCCGGCTTGGATGAGAATGTCATTCGTCGTATATCGACCATGAAAAATGAGCCAGAATGGATGCTAGAAGCGCGTTTGAAGGCATTCAAAGTATGGCAAGAAATGGAAGAGCCGGATTGGGCTCATGTGGATTACGAAAAAATTGATTTTCAAGCCATTTCCTATTTTTCTGCACCAAAAAGCATGAAGGATAAACCTAAGTCGCTTGATGAAGTTGATCCAGAACTGATTCGCACCTATGAAAAATTAGGTATTCCTCTGATTGAGCAGCAAATGCTAGCGGGTGTTGCGGTTGACGCTGTATTTGACTCTGTGTCAGTTGTGACAACTTTCCGTGAAAAACTGTCCGAAGCTGGGGTTATTTTCTGCCCTATCTCTGAAGCGATTCAAAACCACCCTGAGTTAGTTAAAAAGTACCTAGGCAGTGTGGTACCGACCAAAGATAACTATTATGCGGCACTAAACTGTGCAGTATTTACCGATGGTTCATTTGTTTATATTCCTAAAGGCACGCGTTGCCCGATGGAATTGTCAACTTACTTCCGAATCAATGAGCAAAATACTGGTCAATTTGAACGTACCTTGATTATTGCTGATGAAGGCAGTCATGTAAGTTACCTTGAAGGCTGTACAGCGCCTCAACGTGATGAAAACCAATTGCACGCAGCGGTAGTTGAACTTGTTGCTCTTGATGATGCCGAGATTAAATACTCAACTGTTCAAAACTGGTATCCAGGTGATGAGAACGGTAAAGGCGGCATTTATAACTTTGTGACCAAACGTGGCATATGTCATACCAATGCCAAAATTTCTTGGACACAGGTTGAAACAGGCTCAGCGGTTACTTGGAAATATCCAAGTTGTGTGTTGAAAGGTGATAATAGTGTTGGTGAGTTTTACTCAGTAGCACTTACTCGTGGCGCACAACAAGCTGATACTGGTACCAAGATGATTCACTTAGGTAAAAATACCAAGTCGACCATCATCTCTAAGGGGATCTCTGCTGGCCGTAGTAACAACAGCTACCGTGGCTTGGTCCGTATGAACCCAGGTGCTGATGGTGCACGTAACTTTACCCAATGTGACTCCCTGCTAATTGGGGATCAATGTGGTGCGCACACTTTCCCTTATGTTGAAAGTCGTAACCCTTCTGCCATTGTTGAGCATGAAGCGACAACCTCTAAGGTGAGCGATGACCAAATGTTCTTATGCCAACAACGTGGCTTAGATCCAGAGAAAGCAGTCTCTATGATAGTGAATGGCTTCTGTAAGGAAGTCTTTAAAGAATTACCAATGGAATTTGCCGTCGAAGCTGGCAAGTTGCTAGAAATTAGCCTTGAAGGCTCTGTAGGTTGAGGACACACGTACATGTCGAATACAAATACTAAAGATACAAGCAGCCTTTTAACCATAAAAGACTTACATGCCAGTGTCGAAGAGAAGAATATCCTTAAAGGCCTAAACCTAGAGGTTAAGCCTGGTGAAGTACATGCGATCATGGGTCCAAATGGTGCGGGTAAAAGTACCATGGGTTATGTCCTTTCAGGCCGTGAAGGTTATTCGGTAGAACAGGGCAGTGCCGTTCTTGATGGAGTTGATATTCTTGATCTTGAAGCAGAAGAGAGAGCACGTGCTGGCCTTTTCTTAGCTTTCCAATACCCAGTTGAGATTCCAGGTGTAAGTAACCTAGAGTTCTTAAAAGCATCTGTTGACGCTCAACGTGAAGCACGTGGTGAAGAGGCTGTTTCCTCTGCTGACTTCCTAAAATTGGCTAAAGCAGCTTGTAAACAAGTTAATCTACCGCTTGCTTTCTTAAAGCGTGGCGTTAACGAAGGTTTCTCTGGTGGTGAGAAAAAACGTAATGAAATCATGCAAATGCTTTTGTTGCAGCCTAAGGTTTGTATCCTTGATGAAACTGACTCTGGTCTTGATATTGATGCACTTCAAGTGGTTGCTGAAGGGGTAAATAGCCAGCGTTCTAATGATCGCAGCTTTGTTGTTGTTACCCACTATCAACGCCTACTTGATTATATTAAACCTGACTTCGTCCATGTTCTTGCAGACGGTAAGATAGTGAAAAGTGGTGATGCGTCTCTTGCTCTTGAGTTAGAAGCACAAGGTTATGCTTGGTTACAGCCAAGTGATGAAGAAGGACAAAACGCATGAGTGAATGGCTAAATCAAGCCATCACTCAAGCACAAGGTGTGAGTGATTGGCTTTCCCCTAAACGTGATTTGGCGCTAAGCGCCTTGGCTGATATACGCTGGCCAACACGTAAAACGGAAGCATGGAAATACACCTCTTTGCGTCCAGTTGAAAAGTTTAGCAAAGAAGCGCCAGCGGCTTTTACGTCAACTTCAACACTGACTCAAATACAAGGTTTTGAATGCCTAGATTTAGTGTTTGAAAATGGCCAGTTTGTGACTGATCTAGCTGCACTGACACTGCCTGAAGGTTTGTCTATTCAATTGGCAAGCCAAGCGGATGCAAGCAAACAAGCTGAAGTACTCGCTAAGTTTTCTAGTATTAAGCCTGAGCGTCATGTTTTTGGTTTGTTGAATGATGCCCTAGTGCAAGACGTACTTGTTATTGAAGTGGCTGACAATGTGAGCGTAGCGCCGGCTATACGCTTAACTTCAATACTCGGTTTAGCTGCACAAGCACATACTCGCGTTTTGGTTGTGTTGGGTGAGCATGCGAAGTTGACAGTCAGTGAACATTATCAAGGTAATGAAGAAAGTCTAAATACAGGTTTCGTTGAATACGAAATTGGTGCTGATGCTCGTCTTGAACATTATCGTTTTGCTTTGCAAACTGGTAAGGCTGTGAGCTTAGGTGGTAGTCATTTCCAACTAGCTGAACGTGCTGACTTAAATAGCACCTTAGTTGGCTTTGGTAGTGATTTATCTCGTGTTGATGTGGATATGGTGCATGCTGGCGAAAATGCTTTCGCTAAGATGAATGCTTTTTACTTATTAGACGGTAAAGAATTGTTCGATTTACATGCAACGGTTGAACACGCTGTGCCGCATGGTACGACAGAAGAAAATATTCGTATTATCGCAGCGGATCAGGCAAAAGCGGTTTTTAATGGTCGTATTCATATTCATCGTGATGCACAAAAGACATTGGCTGAACTGAATAACCGTAACCTTTTGATGTCTAATAAAGCAGAGATTAATACCAAGCCAGAGCTTGAGATTTATGCTGATGACGTACGTTGTGCTCATGGTGCAACGGTAGCTGAAATCGATAAGAAAGCTCTGTATTACATGCAATCTCGTGGCATTAGTCGTGCTAAAGCTCAAGTGATGTTGAACTTTGGCTTTATTAATGAGTTGATTGATCAGATGCCAAATCAAGAATTGGCAGAATGGCTACGTCCGCAAATGCGTGAGAAATTCTCGCAAATGGAAGTGAAATAGGCGATTAAAATGAGTTTTGATGTAACGGCAATACGCAAAGAGTTTCCTATCTTAGATCGTAAGATTGATGGTAAACCTCTTATCTATTTAGATAACGCGGCAACAACCCAAAAGCCGCAGTGTGTCATTGATGCGATAGTTGATTATTACACTCAATGTAATGCCAACGTTCACCGTGGTGCGCACCAATTGGCGGATGAGGCGACACGTCGCTTTGAAAATGCCCGTGACATCATTGCTCAATTTTTGAATGCAAAAGCACGTCACGAAGTGATTTGGACCAGTGGTACGACCGAGTCTATTAACATAGTGGCGCATGGTTTAACTAAACTTTTAAAAGCAGGTGATGAAGTTGTGGTAACCGCAATGGAGCATCACGCAAACTTGGTAACTTGGCAGCAAGCTTGTTTACAAGCTGGCGCGAGTTTACATGTTGCACCTATTTCAGACTTAGGTGAGTTAGACCTTGACGCTTTTGATGCCCTGTTAAATGAAAATACTAAGATGGTGGCATTTCCACACGTATCTAATGCCCTAGGCAGTGTTAATCCGATTAAGCGTTTAACTCAAAAAGCCAAAGAAGTAGGCGCTTGGGTATTGGTTGATGGCGCTCAAGGCGCTGCTCATGGCGACATAGATGTGCAGGACATTGGCTGTGATTTTTATGCTTTCTCTGCTCACAAAATATACGGCCCTATGGGGGTTGGTATTCTTTGGGGGCGTGAAGATGTTCTTGCTGATTGGCCTGTATGGCAAACGGGCGGTGAGATGATTTCACGCGTAAGTTATACAGAGTCGAGCTGGAATGTCTTGCCTTATCGTTTAGAGGCTGGCACACCAAATGTGGGTGATGCGATTGCAATGGGCGCAGCAATTAAGTGGTACAGCGAGCTAGATCAAGCTGCGGTTCAAGCCCATGAAAAAGCACTTATGTTAAGTGCAACAGAACAAGCTATGGCATTTGATGGTCTTCGCATTATTGGTAATGCAAATCATAAAGTCGGTGCGATAAGCTTTGTGATGGACTCGGGTCACCCTGCTGATATTGGTTTCTTGTTAGACAGACAAGGTATTGCGATACGTACAGGTGATCATTGTGCTCAGCCTTTGATGGACAGATTTCAAGTACCAGGTACAGCGAGAGCTTCATTTGCGGTTTACAATACATTAGAAGAAGTAGATGCTTTATTTGAAGCCCTACACAAAGTCAAAACTATGTTGGCTTAGGAGTGTTATATGACTGTTTCTAGTTTTAATCCAGCACAGGCCATTAGTCTAAGTGATGTGGCCAAAGCGTATTTTGCTAAAAAAATGCAGAACCAAGCAGGCAAGCTAATTCGTCTGACAACTAAAGTAAGCGGCTGTACTGGCTTTGCTTATGTTCTAGATTTAGCTGATAGCCCAGAAGCAGATGATAAAGTTTTTCAGTTTGACGAGTTAACCATCGCCGTTTCAGGTGAAGCATTAGGTTTAGTTGCTGGCACTGAAATTGATGTTGCTCAAGAAGGGCTTAATGAAGTTGTGAAGTTTAACAATCCAAATGTTGTGTCTGAGTGTGGTTGTGGTGAGAGCTTTAGTGTAACCGATCAGGGCGTCGTCTAATTCGACCTCAGCTCAAATAAATTGAGCCTTTAAAGAGAATTGATTTAATGCAAAAAATGGTCGTAACCCAAAGGCAATGTCCAGCACGAAGAGTGCCTAGTGGCGAGCCTACTATTATTGAAGAAGGCCAGTTTCTGACCATAAATCAAAGTTTAGGTGGGAATTACACAGTTACCTTTCAAGGTAATATGTTGCGTATTGATGGCACAGATGCTGATGCCATAGGACAAGAGCCTGAAGTACTAGAATTTACTGATTCTGGCACAGGTGAAATAGTTGAAGAGCAAGTTTGGCAGGCATTAGACAGTATTTTTGATCCAGAAATACCGATTAGCTTAGTCTCTCTTGGGCTCATTTATAAAGTTGAAGTAGACCAAGATAGTAAGAGTGTTCGTATTGATATGACATTGACTGCACCTGGTTGTGGTATGGGCCCTGTGTTAGTCAGTGATGTGGATTATCGCGTTGCTATGGTTCCTAATGTAGAAACAGTTAAGGTCGAGCTGGTGTTTGATCCACCTTGGTCTCGTGAAATGATGAGTGAAGAAGCGCAGTTAGAAGCAGGGCTTTTCTTTTAACTGACTTTAATCTGATTCAAGAGGTTCACCCTCAGCAGTGTTTCTCATACAATAGCGACCCTAGTTGATATTCCAACTAGGGTTGTTTTGTTTTAGACCGAAGTTTTTATGGCCACAATTAAAGAACTGGTCAATTCCCCTTCTTATTGAAAGAGATTTTTATTTATATGTCATTACCAAGCACAACTGAAATTATTGAAGATTTAGAATTTTTCGACGACTGGGAAGACAGATATAAATACATCATAGATTTAGGTAAATCTTTACCTGCTATGGATGAAGCGCTAAAAACTGAGTTGCGCTTAGTTAAAGGCTGTCAAAGCAGTGTTTGGATTGAGCCAGGTCAAGACGGCGAACGGATGACATTTGTTGTTGATAGTGATGCCATTATTGTTCGTGGTCTTTTAGCTTTGGTGATGGCTGCTTATGATAATAAAACAGCGACAGATATTGATGCATTTGATATTGATGCCTATTTTGCTGAGCTAGATCTTGAGCGTCACTTAAGTCCGACTAGAGGTAATGGTCTTAAATCTATCGTCGCTAGAATTCAGGCAATGGCAAAAGCAGCACTTTAGGTCTGCTAGTTTAATAAAGCTTATAGAATATATGATCTAAAGTAAGTTAACACTTACTTTTATGGAGAAGAAAATGCGTTCCCCTGTTTATCTTGATTATTCAGCAACTACACCGGTTGACCCAAGAGTGGCTGAGAAAATGATGCAATGCCTTTCTTTAGAAGGCAATTTTGGTAATCCTGCATCTCGTTCACACATGTTTGGCTGGCGTGCAGAAGAAGCCGTTGAAGATGCAAGACAACAGGTGGCGGATTTGATCAAGGCTGATGCGAGAGAGATTGTTTGGACCTCAGGTGCAACCGAAGCAAATAATTTGGCATTAAAAGGAATTGCTCATCAATATGGAAAGAAAGGTAAGCATATTATTACCTCCATGATTGAGCATAAGGCTGTTTTAGATCCTTGTAAGCAGCTTGAGCTTGAAGGTTTTGAAGTCACTTATTTAAAGCCTGATGAGCAAGGTGTTATTCAGCCTGAAATGGTACAAGCGGCATTACGTGAAGATACTATTTTAGTTTCTTTACTGATGGCAAATAATGAAATCGGTATAGTGACTGATATTGCTAAAATTGGTGAGTTAACGCGAGCGAACGGCACTTATTTACATGTTGATGCCGCTCAAGCAACAGGTAAACTTGAAATAGACGTTAATGCCATGAAGGTAGATCTCATGTCTTTAACTGCCCATAAAACTTATGGTCCTAAAGGCATAGGTGCTTTATATGTACGCCGCTCTCCAAAGGTAAAAATTGAAGCGCAAATGCATGGTGGCGGCCATGAGCGCGGTATGCGATCTGGTACGCTTGCTACCCATCAAATTGTGGGTATGGGTGAAGCGTTTGAATTGGCTAACCAAGATATGCAAGCTGATAAAGAGCGTATTACTGCTCTTAGAGATAAGTTATGGAATGGCATTAAAGACTTAGGTGGTGTGCACTTAAATGGTCACCCTGAGCAAAGAGTTGCTGGGGTGCTTAATGTGGGTTTTGCCGATGTTGATGGTGAAGTCTTGTTGATGTCTCTTGGGGATATTGCTGTTTCTTCTGGTTCTGCTTGTACATCTGCAAGCTTGGAACCTTCTTATGTACTAAGAGCCATAGGTTTACCAGATCAATTAGCCCATGCTTCTTTACGTATTTCAGTTGGTCGTTTTACGACGGAAGATGATATCGATTTTACGATCGAAACGATTACAAAGGTAATCAGCAGTCTTAAGAGCTAATCCCTTACTTTTATCTACCAAGTATAGGCATAAAAAAACGGGGCAATAAGCCCCGTTTTTTTATGCCTGGTTAACTGGTTTTCCAACTGGACAGTTGCAAACATTCGCCTTTAAAGAGAACTGGATCAGTTTCTTTATTCCCTTTCGTTAACCAAAGTTCTTTGCTGTTTTTTATTAGTTGCCATTGAGCAACACTTAATTTTTGTTTGTTGTTTGTGTTGACAAGAGGCCCTAAAGAGACTTGCTCTCCAGTGCTTTTATCTATGGTCCAAAGCGTGAGGTTTTGATCTCTTTCCAGTTTGAAATTCTGCTGATTATCCGTATTTTTATTCCACTGAATATGCAATTCAGATTGACCTGCTTCTGGGCTTTTATAGGCACTAACAATCAGTTCAGGGAGTGTTTTATTTGATTCCTCTGTGGATGTTAAAACCGCTAAATAACTTGGCCCTTGTAAGGCTAAACTTGGTGGCGTGTTGGTGTGCTCTAATCCAAGTTTACCGATAAATAGACTGAGCATGAGAGCGAAACTTATAGCACTCACTCCTCGCCATAAGAATAGAGATTGCCACCAAGAGGGTTTCGTTTGTTTGGTAAAATTGAGCTCGCGACTTAGTTTTGTCCATACTTTTTTTGGTGGAATGACTTCATCTATGCTGGTGTTAATTGGCTCTAGCCGACTTTGCCACTGATAAATAGCTTGCTCTAGTTCCTTATCAATCTTCATTAGGCGGATAACTCTTTGCTTTACCTTAGGAGATAAGGTGCCTAAGACGAATTGGCTGGCAAGGTGAGAGCGTACTTTAGGGTTTTGATAGCGAAGGGCTAAATTTAATTTTTGAGACATAATTCTAGCTCCTTTAGTCCTCGTCTTATCCAAGACTTTAGGGTGCCGATTGGGGTGCTTAACTTGTCTGCTAACTCTGAATGGGAAAAACCATGAACATAGGCCAATACAATCACTCGTCTCGGCTCTTGCTTTAGTTGGTTTAGGCAGTAATTAAGATCTCTTTGTTCTGCTATTGCCATGCCTTCGTCCGTAATCTGGTTTATATCAGTTTCTTCTAGAGGAGATTCAGGGCGACGATTTGTTTTTCTTATGTGATCTAGTGCTGTATTTCGAGTAATTTGACACATCCAAGCCCAAGCCCAGTTTTCACCTAAATCACTACGATACGAGGAGGCTTGGTGCCATATCTTATTAAAGCTTTCTTGCAAGATATCAGCAGCAATCTCTTTATCTTGAATCATCTTCAGTATTAAGCCATATAGCTTTGGGCTGGTCTCTTGGTAAAGACTTTCAAATGCTGTTTGGTCTTTTAAACAAACCTGTGCCAGCAAGATTTCAACTTTATGTTTAAAACTTTTGTCCTGTGTCTTATTCGTTATGGCATCAAAACTCAAAATAGTTTCCTTGTAAGGCTCGGCCTAAAAGCCGAGCTAATGCTGACATTGAAGGTTTTAAGGTTTCTTTGCAAGGTGCCAAACGCCTTTAACACCATCGCCTGTGATATCACCAGGTTTAGTATCTCTAACCCAAGTATAAAGTGGCTTGCCGTTGAGAGCCCATTGTAAATTTCCATCATTACGGGTGATGCGTGTATAGCTTGCAGGTTTTTCCTCTCCTTCTTTTACCAAGAGTGGTGGCCAAAGGGTTGCACATGCGCCATTGCAGTTTGACGTATTGGCTGTGTCTTTATCAAATGTATAAAGACTCATGCCATTTGCATCTGTAAGGTGTGTTTCCATTTTGCTGTCGCTGCTTTTGCTACTTGAATAGTAAGAATCAGAGCTCGCAGCACAAGCAATAAGAGAGTGAGCTAGGCCAATAACGCAAACAGTTTTAACGAGAGTTTTCATATGATTTTCCATTTTTATTTATGTCGTCCCAGAGAGAAACGTTTGCTGTGGCGTTTTGGATGCATAGGGCAGAATTTTTTTATAAAACTTTTTATAAAAACACCGCCTTATTTGTATGAGAAATATCAATATCTCTTTTGCCTGTAATCTTGAGTAATAGCCATATTAACTGGCACAGCTTATCGTCATTTCCAAGTTAGGTATGAGTGTTTTTGAAGTTGGGTTCAGGGTTACAGAATCATTTTTTGAAAGCCTAAAGAGATGAACTGCTGAGTCCTACAAATTGAGCCTTATCTTAAAAGGCAATACAGGAGCTTTTGTTTATTTTTATAATTCGGTTGGATTCTAAGGCTGGCTAATTAATAAGGTGCATTGTGTTTGCGTTTATTGTGATGTTTGAGTTTGCTTCTATTTTTTTATTAATGGCTTTTTGTTTTTTGCTAGAGCTTGGCTAATTCGCTCGGCCGTTATTTATCCTCCTTTTTCTTTTTAGTACCTAATCACTTAAATAAAGTATGCATTTTCAAAATAAATGTAGGGATAACTGCGCCCTAAATTTATCAAATATAGAACTAATCGTGTTTTATATTTTTCTAAGTAACTGATATTTATAAAAATATTAAATTAAAGGACTAGAGATGGATCAATATGTAGAGTTAATGGAACACAACAAAAAACTTGATAGGAAGCAAGATATTGTGCCGCCAAGTGGTCAGTTTACCCAAGTTTGGATAGATGATCAGAGGGTGGATGCAGTGCTTGGGGAAAATATTTTAAGTGTACTTTTTGCCGTAGGTAAGAATGAAATAGCTCAAAATGACCATGCAAAAATTACTGGTGCTTATTGTGGTATGGGAATCTGTCATTGCTGCAATGTTCAGGTAAACGGCAAGCATAAGATGAAAGCCTGTCAAACCTTGATTGAACCAGGTATGCGTATTAATACCCAAACAAACCGTTTAGAAGAGGGCTTCTAAATGACTCATACATCACCTGTCGTTATTGTTGGAGCTGGCACAGCAGGTATTTCCGCTGCTGTTGAATTAGCGCAAGCGGGTATTCATTCTATTGTATTGGATGAAGCACCGAAAATCGGTGGCGCTGTTTTTCGAGGACCTTATCGAGAAGCGATTGAACTACCTCATTTAGATTCTAAGCTACGCAAAAAAATTTCAAATATCAGACAGCAATACCATGAACATCAAGCCTTTATTGAATTAAGGCTAAATACACGAGTATTAGGGCCAGCTGGAAAATCTAGTTTGTTAGTTCGCCATAAGGAAGAGGTGAGTGAACTTAGCTATGAAGAGCTCATTATTGCTACTGGGTGCCATGAACGTAGTGTTCCTTTTGATGGTTGGCAAATGCCGGGTGTCATGCTTCTCGGAGGTGTTCAGCTTCAGCTTAAGTCAGGGTTAGTAAAGCCGGGGCAAAAAATGGCGGTTGTGGGTACGGGGCCTTTGTTGCCTCTTGTCGCTTGCCAGCTATTCAAAGCAGGTGTTGAAGTATTGGGTGTATACGAAGCGGGTAAGTTTAGTGACTTTGCCAAGGAGAGCCGAGCTTTACTTAATCGCCCTGTTCTTGCCTTAGAAGGGATGGGCATGCTGAGTTACCTAAAGGCAAATGCCATTCCAATGCATTATGGCCAAGGGATTGTATCTGTTTCGGGAGAAGGTAACCTCAAAAAAGCGCATTTTGCGAAATACACAGATGATTGGTACCCCATTGAAGGAACGGGAACAAGTTTAGAGCTAGACTGCCTTGCTGTGGGCTATGGATTTGTATCACGTAATCAGCTCAGCCAGTTGTTCCAGTTAGAGCATGATGTTTGCCCTATTAGTGGTCTTAAACCTAAGATAGATACTTGGCAAAAATCTAGTCAGGAAAATATCTATATTGCAGGGGACAGTGTTGGCATTTTAGGAGGGGAAGGAGCCATGGTAGAAGGGCGTATCGCTGCCTTATCTATTGCACAAACTCGTCAAAAAGTAACATCGGAGCAAGCAAATAGTAAAGCAGATGACTACTTTACATTATTGCAAAAAGTGAAAAGTTTCAGAGCTGGTTTTGATCGAATCGGACGTCGTCGAGAAGGTCTTTTATCTTTATTGAAACCAAATACCATAGTGTGTCGTTGTGAGAATGTCACTCGATCGGATATTGATGACGTGATTGAACAAGGTGTGAAAGATATCACATCTTTAAAAATGAGGACGCGAGCAGGTATGGGAGACTGCCAAGGCAAAACCTGTAATAGCTATTGTCAGGATAGATTAGGACATGAGTTAAAAAATCCAGATGTCGGGCATATTAAGCCACGTTTTCCACTTGATCCTATTCCTTTTTCTGCCTTATCTGATGGAGTGCAATTATGAGTACTAAGACAAATAAAAAATATGACATAGTGATCGCGGGTGGTGGTGTAATTGGCGCTGCTTGTGCTTATTTTTTGAGTAAAGAAAAAGACTTAAAAATTGCATTGGTCGACCTTAAAAAACCAGGTAATGCCTCTCGTGCTTCTGCTGGTGGTTTGTGGGCAATTGGTGAATCTGTTGGTTTAGGATGTGGTGTTATTTTCTTTAATCGCATGACGATGCAGCAAGCAGACGCAACCGGTGAAGACTTACCGCCAATGAGGCCGCATGTTTTACCTGATTACTTTTTTGAGTTTGCGTTAAAAAGTAATGCTATGTACCCAGCTTTATGGCAAGAATTAAAAGACAAACATGGCGTTGATTTTAAGTTTGAAAAAACGGGCCTGAAATATGTCATGTATGATGAATACGATAAGATGTATGCCGATTCTATTGTAGATCATATTCCTGGGTTAATAGACCAAGTGAGTTGGCTAAGCGCAGAAGAACTTGCTGAAGATGAACCATACATTAATAAAAAGTCTATCGGTGCATTAGAGTTTAAATGTGACCATCAGGTTAATCCTTATCGTTTAAATGAAGCTTATCTAGAAGCCGCTCGTCAAAATGGTGTTGAGCTCTTTTTAGAAACTGAGGTCCTTTCGATCGAAAAACGTGGCAATAAGGTGATTGGTGTTGAAACTGATGCTGGTTTTATTGCTTGTGATACCTTAATTAATGCTGCAGGCAGCTGGGCGGCTCAATTGAGTAAAATGGCAACGGGAATTGAGTTACCTGTCTATCCAGTTAAGGGCCAAATTATCCTATCTGAGCGTTTGCCAAAAATTCTTAAGGGCTGTGTTTCTACAACAGACTGCTATATTGCGCAAAAGGATAATGGTGAAGTCTTGATAGGAAGTACCACTGAAGAAAAGGGCTTTGATACTACTAATACCCTGCCAGAGCTTAAAGAGTTAGTAAATGGTGCGGTGAAGTGTATCCCTATGCTGAATGATCTGAATATTAAACGCTGTTGGGCTGGGTTAAGGCCAGGTACACCTGATGAGTTTCCTATTTTAGGAGAAATGGAAGGTGTGGAAGGTTATATCAATGCTTGTGGTCATTTTAGAACAGGTATTTTAACTTCAGCTATTACGGGTAAGCTAATTAATGACTTATATCGCGGTTTGCCTTTAGATATGGATATTACGCCATTTAAATACTCCCGTTTCTTGAAACCAAAAGAAGATACAAGTGAAGATTCGAAGATGATTGAAGACGCATTAGTTTGATTTAATTTTAGCTAATCTGACTAGTCCTGATATAGGTTGACACTTATTTCAGTTAAAACGCTCGATGTACCTCATCGGGCGTTTTGTATTTTAGGCTTAAATGCGGCCTACTTTCATTATAAAGTGTGATTGATTCTTTCACCATTTTCTTCGCCTCCTGTAAATTCATCGGCTTTTCTAATAAATATTCATTCTTCAAAATTCCGTTAACTCTTTCTGCTAACGCATTCTGATAACAATCATAACCATCTGTCATTGAGCAACGAATACCATATTTATTATGTATTGCTTGATACATTGCCGAACAGTATTGGATACCTCTATCAGAGTGATGAACAAGCCCCCTTACATCTCCTGCGCACTTAATTGCTTTCTTTAAGGCAATCACAACATCACATGTTTTAAGGCTACTATGCACATAATGGCCTACTATTTTTCGTGAGAACATATCGGTAATCAAACTAAGGTAGGCTTGCCCTTCTCGTACCGGTAAGTAGGTAATATCGGCCACCCATACTTGCTTTGGCTTATTCACAACAACCTGATCTTTACTTGCTTTGATTAAGTTGGGATGACACCAAAAGCGATGATTGCTTTGAGTGGTTTTATGATATGCCCGACGACATGGCACTAGCAGTCGTGCTTCTCTCATTAACTGAAACAGTTTGTCTCGACCTATCGCATTAGATAACGTTTTGTTCTGTTTCATAAAATAAAGAAGCTTACGCCCACCCATTCTGGGGTGTTGCATTCGCTTAGTTCGAATAAAACGAATGATCTCTTCATTGCGTTGCTCCTTTTCTAAGGCACAACGACACTGTTTATAATAGGCTTGTCTGCTTATGTTCAAAAACACACATGACTGAGTCACGGTTAATGCTTTGATCTTTTTTTCTTGGATAACATCTCTTGCTGCTTTTTTGGCAAGCTGACACCATAATCACGTTTCATAACGGTGACGACAGCCTCAAAGAACTCAGCTTTCAATTGTGTTTCAGCCAGTTTTTGTTCGAGTTCTTTAATGCGTTGCTCGGGTGTTTGTTCTGTTTTTTGATCTTTCATATGACTACCTTTTAGAAAAAAAGGGGGAGTCCCTAAAGACCAATCTAGCTTGCCATGCTTACGAAGCCAAACTAAAACAGTAGAGCAACCTTGAATGCCGTACTTATCTTGAGCTTGTTTATAAGTTAATTCGCCTTTTTCTACCTGATCGACAATCGATAATTTAAAAGCGAGTGAATAGTCGCGCTGAGTACGCTTAGATGTTGATTGCATAACACTCTCCAAATGATTAATTGGAAAGTGACAACCTTATTCAGGACGGGACAATCAAGTTAAATAAAAAGTCAGCAACTGCTGGCTTTTTATTTATATAAATTCAGTAATTTTATTAAAGTTTCATATACTTATTATTGGTGGTCAGAAAATGCAGGAGGGAATATGCGATTATTGACTCTTTTATGTTTTATTAGCTTTTCTCATTTTCTTTATGCTGATGAAGAAATACTTGAATCTGATGTAAATGATACTTTTTATTTAGGTGGGGCATTTGTTACCTGGAATTATGATGAATCTGGTGAGGTTTATTCTCCTATATCGTTTGAAGGTATGTTTGATTACGAGCTATTTAATCCCCTAGAGATTTCTTTAAGGCTTGGAATGGGCTTTGGGGATGCTGAAAATGAAGATGTGTCAAATCGTACTGTTGGAGTAGACCTATATAAACTCTTGTATTTTAAGCCTTACTTGAGTTTTGAGGATGCTCGTTTATATGCTCTTTTTGGCTATGCTGACTATGATATTTCTTCCAATACCAAGGCTCAGGCATCCGGTGTCAGTTATGGCATAGGCGCAGATTATAACCTTTTTGATGTCAGTAAATTGTTTATAGAATGGCGAACCATGCCAGATAATAGTGCGTTTGAGTTGAGTTCAATTAGTATTGGTCTGACGTTCCCCTATTAGTGGGAATAATTTTAAAAGGGAGCTTATTATCCAAGCTCCCTTTGTATGTTAATGATTCGAAATATCGTATTTACCTTCTTGATAAAACCAGCTTCCAAGCAGAGGGTAAGCCATTGCTTCTTTGATTAGATCTGTCTTATGTTGTGCTGATTTAATAAGCTCTCCTTCAATATATTTAAAGCTTTTAGGGGCTTTATTTGGCTGTAAAACCACCACATCATTACCTTTCATATAAGCTTGGTTGCTCGCAAATTGCATCATAGCTCGTCCTTGGTAGTTATCATCAAGCTTGGTGAAGTCACGACCTACCATAGGGTGGATACTATTAACCCCAATTAAAGATAAGAGTGTGGGGGCTAAATCGATATGACTGGCAATACGAGAATCTTTTTTAGGTTTGATATCTTTACCCAAAATAAGCCCAGGAATGTGGAAATTATTAATAGGTACTAGATTTGCCTTATGCACTCTAGCGTCATGGTCAGCCACTACAAGGAAAACTGTATCGTCCCAGTAGCTGGATGTTTGGGCCTTTTCAAAGTACTTACCTAAGGCATAATCAGCGTATTTAACAGCATTGTTGCGTGTGTTTTTAGTTTCATCATAAAGCGCTATCTTATTATCGGGAAACTCATAAGGATCATGATTGGAAGAGCTAAAAACTAGGCTGAAGAAAGGCTTGTTTTGCTTGGCTTTTTCCGTAAAGATTTGATGGGCTTTATTAAATAAGTCTTCGTCACTTACCCCCCAAGAGCCTTTAAAAGTTGGGTTCTCATAATGTTTTTCTTCAATAATTTGCTTAAAGCCATTACCAATAAAAAAGCTACTCATATTATCGAAATGAGCACTGCCCCCATAGATGAAGCTAGTATCAAAACCTTTTTGATTAAGTAACTTTGCAATGGTAAAGAACTGAGACTGTGATTTTGGCAGTTTTACAACGCTTCTTGCCGGTGTAGGAACAAAACCTGTTATAACGGCTTCAATACCTCTAACCGAACGAGTACCTGTTGCGTAAAGGTTTTCAAATGCCCATCCATCTTCACTTAAGGCGTCATAATAAGGCGCTAGGTCAAGCCCTCCTAGGCTTTTTACAAACTGAGCACCAAGGCTTTCTTCTAGAATGATGACAAGGTTTTTTGGTTTGTTATAGCGCTTACTGGCAAGGTGTTTGTGTAGGGTTGGGTATTCTTCAGATACAAAGTCTGTTGGCTCTACCCCCATACTCTGTCTAATCGTATTTGTAATTTCCTGCTTGGACATTTTTGGATAAAGGTCAAAAGAGCTCACTTCATTTTTCATTCCCTTAGCTGCGTAAAGCACAGAATAACTTGAATTAAGAGTGAGGCTATTTACTAGTGGATCATTTGTAAAAGAGGTAAAACTTGGGTTGATTGGCCTGTGCTCTAGTGAGGATCTTGCAACAGCAACCGCTAATACAAGGACAAAGGCAGCAAAAATCGGGCGTTCAAACCACTTAGGATTATCTTTTGTCAGTGTGCTACTTAGATAAAACAGTTTGTAGCAAAAATAAACCGCAGCAACCGTCACAATTGAGCTTAAAAATAATGTCAGTTTATGGCCTGACCATAACATTGAAAATACTTCTTTTGGATAAATTAGGTATTCAATGAAGAGACGGTTGGGTCTTAAACTGTATTCTAATATGAATGCTGGAGTTGAGACCTCCATAAAGATAAAGAAGACAAGTACAGCCATAAGCCATAGCTGACAAACCTTATCCCAGACTCTATTTACCCAAGGGATACCTGAGATGAGTAAGGTGATTACAGCTGGAATACCAATAAACATTGCAATGGTTACACTGTCTATCCTTGCTCCAAAACCTAACAAAGTGATCCAGTCGGTAAAAGATTCAATTCTTGCTTCCTGCCAAATACTTAAGCCAATCCTGCAAAGAGAAAGAATAAGCATAGCGACGAAAGTGAAAAGAGCGAAGGGTTTGAGAGGGGCGTAAAACCGCCTTAGCAATGTATTTGAGGATTCCATTAAAACCTTACTTATCTAAAAGATGACTATTAAGTGTTCGATTTAAAATCCCTGTTTACTGCTAGGCATGTCCTTGCTGAATAGCCCAAGTCTAAGGTGAGTTAAAAACTTGGAGGCTCAGCATAGGTGAACCTATGTGAAATTTTTGTTGCTTCTGCTTAGGGGAGTGCTCTTGGAAAATAGAGTGATATAGATGTTGTTTGGTCTTCTATGCTGGAGGAAATTGACTGATTAAGTGGTTCGTTCTTACTTTTTAGTTGTAGGAGCTTTGTTCATAGTATGGATGTTTTTTCATAATACGAATGCTATGAATTGGAAAAACACCTTATTAGCAGTTAATGTTTTATGTATATCGAAGCGAAAATCACTAAAAACTGAATAAAAACACCTAACTCAAGCTTTCCTGCTTTTAGACAAATTTGTCCTAGCGTTTTTATGATATGTATTTAAGGGTGATTTATTTTTTAACTGAGTCTCTTTGTAAGGAAAATCGTATGAAATTAGGTTTATGGATCTCTGCAGTTGCGATTGCTTGTTTACCTTTTACTGTAAACGCCGCTGATATATCAGCGGGTAAAGCAAAATCGGCTGTGTGTGCGGCATGTCATGGTGCAAATGGCATTGCAATGATTCCTACTTATCCAAATCTAGCGGGGCAAAATGCTGGCTATATAAGTGCTGCATTAAAAGCCTATAAGGCAGGTCAAAGAACGGGTGGTCAAGCGGCAATCATGACGGGAATGGCAGCACCTCTTTCCGATGCAGATATTGCTAATTTAGCGGCTTACTACAGTTCATTAAAATAGCGAGTTTGTTCATCGTTAAAGCGAGCCATTCGGCTCGCTTTTTAGATTTATGCCTTAGTAAACTCAAAATTCTTGATATCAGTTTCGACTTCTTTCAATCGAAAAGCCTGAAAATTACCAGTGTGTAGAAAATTCCATTTTCTTATGTGAGCTTGGCTCAACTTCTGTAATTACAACTAAAAATCATTGTTTTAAATTGAAACTGAATAAAAAGGCGCTAATTCTAACGAGAAAAATCAAGTGAAATGGAAGGCTCTATTTTTATAGGAGTTAACAAAGAGGGCTTTTTCTAAATATTGGTTAACTGTCTTACTGCATTTTATTTATTTCATTAAAAACATGTAGTTACAAAATTTCGAAAATGCTTTCTCTCGTCTTTTATTTATCAAGTAATGCATATCTTACTGATTGATCACTTTTTAAAAAATGTCCCAGAATTAAAATTTCATAAAAAATTTGGCATTTTTATTGTTAGCTTTATATTTTAAAAGTTTATGTTTCGT
Source organism: Marinomonas sp. SBI8L (assembly GCF_001624705.1). GTDB lineage: Bacteria > Pseudomonadota > Gammaproteobacteria > Pseudomonadales > Marinomonadaceae > Marinomonas. The sequence goes on along the minus strand of NZ_JSEO01000004.1, from coordinate 333,221 downwards.
TCTGTAATCAAAATTCTGTTTTTTGTTTTTTAATGGGGTTATTAACCAAAACGACTAGAATTGAATAATTAAAGTGGTCGATAAAAAAAATTGCCAAGCTAATAATTCTGCAATTGAGTAATTAATTGATTGAAATAAACAGAAAAGATATGCCTATGTTTATAGCACCTACCGAAACCAGAAAACCAGGACGACCTTTAAAAAGCTTAAATGGAGATGAAAAAAATCAATCCAGAAAGGCTTTGTTACAAGCTGCAAGAGAGCTTTTTGCGAAAAGCCCTTATGCCAAAGTATCAACTAGAAAAATTGCAGAAAGAGCAGGGGTTAATCCTGCCCTGATTCGTTACTACTTTATTAATAAAGATGGCCTTTATCAGCAGATGCTGATTGGTATGGCAGAAGAGTTGCAACGCCATATCCTCAGTTCAGACTGGAGTAAAGTCTCAAGTCCGATTGAGCCTATTGTCCGCTCTTATGCTGCAATGTTTGCTAAAGAGCCTGGTATTGCAAAATTAATTTTTAGAGAGTTGCTTCTTAATGATGAAGGGAGTCGCTCTAAGGTCATTGATTTAGTGATTCGCCCAGATAAAGAGTTTGTACTTAAATTTATGCAGACTCCTCACTTTAAGCCTCTAAAACTAGGTGTAAACCCTGTTTTCCTTGTCTTTCATATTATGGGGAGCACTGTCCTTCCTTATTTGATGAAAGAGTCAATAGAAGAGGTAGAGGGGGAGCCTTTAACCCATGACCACTTTGAACAAATGATTCAGCAAAGTATTCAATTTATAGAAACCGCATTTATTGATCAGGAGAAAAGTGAGTGAGTATATCTAAGCTTTTGCAAACAAAAATTATGCTGCCAATAGCTGCTGTGGCTGGCGTGGCTATTTTAGTGGTTTCTAGCCAAACACCTGAAAAAATAGAGATAAATGAGACTCGTAAAAAAGGTCCTTTGGTTGTGATTGAAGAGGTTCAGTATGCTCGACTAGACCCTGTAGTAACCGGGTTTGGGCGTGCAAAACCTGTCACTACTTGGGATGCTATCAGTGAGGTTAGTGGGCGTGTTGTTTATCAACATCCAGGTTTAAAAAATGGGGCCTTTATCACTGAAGGGACTTTAGTGTTAAAGATTGATCCTGTTGACTACGAGCTGGATTTAGCTCAAAGCCAAGCAGACTTACAGACAAAAAAAATAGAAATTAAGCGCGTTAATTTAAATGAGCAACAGTATTTACGTTCCCTAGAGATTGAAACAAGCCGTCTCGCATTGACTAAGAAAGAGTTAACAAGAATTGAAACCTTACAAAAGAAAGGCGTTGCTTCTAAATCTTCCTTAGAGGATCAGAGAAATGCAGTTCTATCTCAAGAAAAAGTTGTATGGGACTTGCAGATGCAGCTAGACAATATTCCTACCGACAGGGCGGTAAGCGAAGCGAATATTAAGGTAGCAGAAGCAAGCTTAGCTGACGCTAAGCGCAACCTTGAAAGGACCGAGTTTAGGTTACCATTTGATGCGCGAGTTGGAGATGTGAATACAGAGCTACAGCAAGTTGTGAACTTACAAGAGCTACTCATTTCAGCACATGATATGCAAGTCATGGAGGTGACGGCAAACATGCCTGTCGCTGCTTTTGTTGGTGTAATTAGAGCTATTTCTCAGCAATCCACAAAAGAGAATCCCGTTACCTTTAGTGATATTAGTGGTTTTAACTTTAATGCTGTGATTACCGCAAGGTTAGGTAATAAAAATACTCAATGGGATGCAAAAGTCACCAGTGTGAGTGATGGCATTGACCCATCGAGTAATACGATTGGTGTCACCGTTGAAGTTAAGAATGATATGGATAATCTTAATCCTGTGGATTCGCCACTTATGGTGAAAGATATGTATGTTCAGGTGGATGTAACAGGGCCTGCTAAAGAACAAATAGTGTTACCTGTTAAGGCTATTCATGGAAATAAAGTATATCTAGTGGATGAAAAAAATGAGTTAGTAATTAAGACAATTAAAGTGGCGTATGTCCAAGGTGAATTTGCCGCAATTATGGAAGGAGTACAGGCTGGCGATAAAGTTATTCTTACTGACTTAATTGCACCTGTTAGTGGTATGCCTATTCGTACTGTGACACAGGAAATAGAATAATGATTCGATTTTTTGCGATACACCCAACCGTAGCTAACCTCTTAATGTTGGTATTGATTTTATTGGGATTGAATTCTTTATCTGACCTTAAGCGTGAGACTTTTCCTGACTTCAGTATTAATGCCATTAAAGCCACAGTGGTTTATCCAGGAGCTACACCAGAAAGTATTGAAAGTGCTTTGTGTATTCCAATGGAAGACGCTGTTGATGGTTTAAGTAATATTGATGAAGTTAGCTGTGAAGCAACTGAAGGTTTAGCAACCCTGACGGTTGAAATGCTTGAAGGAGGGGATTTTAGTAAATTAATGTCAGAGGTGAAGAATGAAATTGATGGCATAAATACCTTTCCAGAAGATGCTGAGAGCCCTTTTATTACAGAAGCAAACCGAACTGACGAAGTAATTGATCTTGCCATACATGGTAAGAATATGAGCGTCACTGAGCTAAAAGAGTACAGTGAAGAAGTAAAAAGAAAGCTTAAACAAGAGCCGGGTATTTCTTTAATAGATATTAAGGGCTTTTCGACACATCAATTACAGGTTGATGTGTCGTTACCTTTATTAAGGCAAGTCGGTTTGTCTATTAATGATTTGTCGGATGCTCTCTCAAATCAAAATATTGAAGCGCCAAGTGGTGAGCTTAAAAATGAAAATAGAGCTCTGTTAATTCGAATAGACCAGCAGCAAGTAACCGCTGATAAATTGGGCCAAACCGTTATTTCTGCTAGCGAGGCTGGTGGTCAAATCTTGCTTTCAGATATAGCGACCATTACAGATAAGTTTGAGTTGGACGAAGATAAAATATGGCAAGATGGCGAACGAATTGCGCTTTTAAAAATTAATAAAAATAAGTCACAAGATGCTATAGATATTGCAAGCACTGTTAGAGAGTTCGTGGTGAAAGAGCAGGCGGTCTCACCTGCGGGGATTTCTCTTGTTTTGTCTAATGATCAATCCATTAATATTCTCGATCGACTGTATATGTTGCTTGAAAATGGTTGGCAAGGAATACTGCTCGCCTTTTTCGTCATGTGGCTTTTCTTCACTTGGCGATATGCATTCTGGGTTGCTATGGGGTTACCGGTTTCTTTCTTAGGCGCCTTGTGGCTGATGTCTATGTTAGGGATCAGTGTCAATATGATTTCCATGGTGGCTATGCTAATTGCGATTGGCCTTTTGATGGATGATGCTATTGTTATTGCAGAAAATATTGCCTCACAAGTCGCAGCTAATCAGGATATTAATGACGGTGTTGTTAAAGGTGTCTCTATGGTTTTCCCTGGGGTGCTTTCTTCCTTCTTAACCACATTGGCTATTTTTGGGGGGATGGCGTTTATTTCCGGCACCATTGGCCAAGTATTAAGAGATATTCCAATCGTGTTAATTTTGACATTAACGGTCTCCTTGGTTGAAGCGTTTTTGATATTGCCAAGTCATCTTGCCCATGCATTACATAAAACGCCTAAAGCAGATGTTAAATTGAACCTGATTAATCGCTTTAAAGAAGGCTTTATTAATGCCTTCGAAGGTTTCCGCAATAACCAGTTAGTAACGATTGTTGAGGCTATAATTCGTTTTAGGTATCTCTTTGTCGGTGGCTTAGTGGGTATGTTATTTATCTCTGTGTCCTTGATGGTGAGTGGCACTTTAGCCTTTAAAGCTTTCCCAAATACTGAAGCTGATATTCTTGTGGCTAGGATTATCATGCCGCCAGGAACCGCTTTGCAGCAAACTGAGAAAGTGGTGAATCATGTCGTTGATGCAGCAAATAGAATAGAGGCGAATTTACCTGCAAGTGGTGAGCAAAAGTTGATAGAACATATCAGGGTTGAGTTTAATAAAAATGCTGATGCTTTTATCACAGGAGCCCATGTGGCGACGGTACAGGTTGAGTTTCTGACAGTCGCTAAGCGAAAGTCGAGCATTTATGAAATAGAAACCGCATGGGAAACAGAAATAGGTGAGTTACCTGGCGTCGTTGCCTTATCCATAAAAGAGCCTTCCAATGGTCCTGCTGGTCTTGCAATCGATATCCAATTACAAGGGAATGATATGCAGCAGATGATGGAAGCAGGGAATCGCATTCTGTCTGAAATTAACCAATATCAAGGTGTGTCAAACGTCATCTTGGATGTGCGTCCAGGTAAGCAAGAATTAGAGTTAAAGCTTAAGCCTGGTGCCTTATCTTTAGGTGTGAATGCTGCCACTTTATCAAATCAAATAGGTACGGCTTTTAACGGGGTGAAAATTGATGATATTCAGCGTGGCTCAGAGCAGCTTGAAATTGAGTTAAAACTATCAAAACAAGATACTCTTTCTCAAAGTCAGCTTGAGCAATACCCTATTCGGTTAAGTGATGGTAGTGAGATCCCTTTATCTGCTTTGGTAGAGTTTAATTATGAAAGAGGTTTTTCGCGTATTAACCGTGTAAATGGGCTACGCACTTTGAGTGTGATTGGGGATGTTGATAACCAAGTACTCAATACCAACGTATTATTAGCACGCCTTTCTAATGGTATCCTGAAAGAGATTGAAAAGGATTATCCAAATATTAGGGTTAATCTTGAGGGGGAAAATAAAGAAGGGAATGAAACATCAGGCTCAATTGTTGATAAATTCTTAATGGGATTAGTTGGGATTTTTATTATTCTAAGCTTCCAGTTCAGAAGTTATATTGAGCCATTGATTGTCATGATGGCGATACCGCTTGCCTTGATAGGCTCTCTTTGGGGGCATTTCTTTATGGGCTATGATATGACTATGCCAAGTATGATCGGCTATGTTTCCCTCGCTGGGATAGTGGTTAATGATTCAATCTTATTGGTTGATTATATTAAACGGAATGTCGCGGCAGGTGTGTCTGCTCATATTGCCGCCGTGAATGCATCTAAGGCAAGGTTTAGAGCCGTGTTTATCACTAGTGCAACAACCATAGCAGGTTTAGTACCTTTAATGTTTGAGACAAGTACTCAAGCGCAAATTATGCAGCCTATGGTGGTTAGCATCATTTTTGGTATGGTTACGTCTACCTGCTTAATTCTCTTTTTGCTGCCAAGTCTGTATGTCATTTTAGATGACTTTGGTTTAGTAAAAAAACCATCTCCTTCTCATTAATTAGGTGACTAATGGGTATGAATGGAGTGTCGCTCTAATCTTAAGAGCTAATTAATATAGGGCCCTTGTTATAGGGCCCTTGTTGAAGAAGCCTAGTACAAAGAGGCGTGTTTAGTTACAGCTTCTTTACTTATCACCTCTAAAAAGTTTTGTTTTTACCTCAACTTTCAACTCTCTTCACTTTGTGACAAAAATTTGCCTTGTTCTCAACTAAGCTATAAATCATGTCTTTGATATTGGTGTGCACATCATCTCGTTTTTTTAATGCTATATGAGTTGGGTTTGCACCTTCTTTGTATGCTTGTTTGGAGCGTTAATGACTGACACTTTAAAGCAAAAAATCAAACAAATTTCACATGAGCTCTCGATACATCAAACCGCATTAGACAATGTGAGTGCCTATATTTTTATGAAGGACCGTGAAGGTCGCTACACCTATGCAAATAAAATGGTACGAGAACTCTTTGACTCTTCTTTAGAGGAAATTATTGGTCAAGATGATAGTGCGTTTTTTTCTTTAGATGATTCAGATGAGATCACAGTTAACGATACCTATGTGATGGTGAATGGCGTCACCATAGAGAAGGAAGAGCGTAATGTCATTATGGAAACGGGTGAGGTGCGCTACTACTGGACGATAAAAAAACCTCTGTTTGATGAAAACAATAAGGTGATTGGTTTAAACGGTATCTCTACAGATATTACCGAGCAAAAACAAATGCAGATTAACCTTAAAGATAATGAGCAACAATTAAAGACCATTATTAACCATGTCGATGCTTATATTTATATGAAAGATAGGGAAGGGAAGTTCTTATTTATTAATGATAAAACGGCTGATTTGTTTGGAGTGAAAGCCTGTGAGGTTAAAGGAAAAACAACGAAACAACTTCTTCCACCTGAGTTGGCTGATAACTTTGATATTTTGGATCACAAAATACTAGCATCAGAAGAAAAAGTAGAAGGAGAAGAAGTCTTCTCGAATGAACTTGGTACTGACAAATATTATTGGTCTACTAAAATTCCGGTTAAAAATGAAAAGGGAAAACTCGTTTCTTTTGTTGGCTTTTCAACAGAAATAACTCAGATAGTAGAACAAAGAAAAGAGTTTAAAGCGCAAGCCTCGACAGATGAATTAACGGGAATTGCAAACCGGAGACACTTTATGTCTGAAGCTTATACCAAGCAAGTTAGTGCGATTCAGAGTGGCTCAAGCATGTCGGTGATGATTATTGACCTTGATTATTTTAAACAAGTAAATGATAGCTTTGGGCATCATGTTGGCGACACCGTATTAAAAGAAATTGCCTGTGAATTAACTAAAAATGTTAGATCAAATGACCTAGTGGCAAGAATGGGTGGAGAGGAATTTGCCGTCTTATTACCCTGTACTAGCTTACATAAAGCTAAGTTAGTGGCTGAAAAATTACGTTTAAAAATAACCTCTTTGGTGATCCCTGAAAAAAAAGATTTGAGCTTAACAGCCAGTATTGGTGTCGCAAGTTGTGAGTTGCACCCAGAAGGGGTGGGTACTGCTATGATTAAAGCTGATGAAGCACTTTATCGAGCGAAACGAAATGGTCGAAATCAAGTCGCTATATAAGGTCAAGTGCTTAAACGTTAGTTTTAATCGCAATAGATTTTGAGCTTTTAGGGTTGATGACAGCATGCAAAAAATAAAACTAATACTCAGTTTCTGCTTACTGATTTGCCCCTTTTTACATGCTGAGGTTTTGTCTCTTACCCATATTCGTCCTCATGATGAGAATGATGTTCGTAATGCCTACTTTATTGATGTTCTTAAACTTGCTCTGTCTAAAACAGAGGAGCGTTATGGTCGCTTTGAGTTGAATAAGGCTGATATAGAGATGAATCAATTACGGGCTCTGAAAAACCTTGAGAATAAAAATAATATTGATGTGGTTTGGACTATGACATCAATTGAAAGAGAGGAATTGCTTGAGCCAATTAGAATCCCTTTATTGAAGGGGTTGCTTGGGTATCGTGTTTTCATTATTAGAAAAGGCACACAGCCAAGTTTTTCGGCAGTTGAAAGTCTATCTCAGCTTAAAGCTCTATCAGCAGGACAAGGAGCTGATTGGCCTGATACCAGTATCTTAAAAGCGAATGGGCTGACGGTAGTGGAAGCAAGTGGCTATTCAATTTTATTTAGCATGCTAGAAAGAGAAAGGTTTGATTATTTTCCCCGTGGTGTAAATGAACCTTGGGCGGAAGTGAGTGCACATGCGGATAAAGGCCTGGAAGTGGAAAAGACATTGATTCTGCAATATCCAGCCCCTATCTATTTTTTTGTTAACAAGGATAACCAAGCGCTCGCCGAGCGAATTGAACTTGGCTTGAGAAGAGCAATAGAAGATGGTTCCTTCGATATTATTTTCCGTAATCATCCAGCCAATAAAGAAATCTTTAATTTAGCTGAGATAGAAAAGCGTCGCATTTTTAAATTAGCTAATCCTTTTTTACCCGAAAAGACTCCAATTAATGACGAGTCGCTTTGGTACCAAGGTAACTAGCTTACTTTAGTCTTGTTACCTGATATCCAAATACGATAGTTCCATTAGTTGTTTAGGGTTAAATAGAGGAGGTGTTCGACAATGGCTTTTGTCTCATTCTGAAAAATAAAATAACGACAATGATAATGGGAAGGCCATGGAATAGGCCTACTACATAACCATGTGCTAGATATTCGAAGGCAAAGGCGCTAATTAGCATACCAACCCCAAATCCTGTGTTTTGCATAAAGGATATTGAACTAAAAAGCGCTAATCTGATTTTGTTTTCCGTATTTTGGGCTCGGGTGATAAAGCATACTTCTGAAATACCATCACCGGCTCCAGCAATAAAAAAACAGATCAGGCTTGGTATTAAGGAGTCTTGGTTAAAAGCCAAAACAAAGCCTGATGACATTAAGAGGATTGCGATGAAAAAACTTTTCTCCATGCGCCTTTTATCATCTTCGCTAGCCTGTTGTTTGGGGATTAATCGTATGTATTTACTTAATAAAGCACCACTTAATTTGCCTATGGCCCATATCGCTATGATGTATCCCATTATTTGAGGTGCTGAGTTTTGGTCAAAATATTTAGCAATAATAGGGAAGCCAACATTGTGAGATGCGCTGCCTAGAGTATCTGCAAGAGTTATTAGGAGCATGGCAGATATGATAGGGGACTTTGATAGAGTTTGTTTTAATACCCTAATATCTTCTTTAAGCGATTGCTGTGATTCGCCTTGTTTAATTTCTTCTGGGTATAAATGAATAACTAAAGCAATACAGGCCGCAGCACCTAGGTAACCTAAAATATTCAAAAGAATGACGGACTCATAACTGAATACGCCTATTATGATGCCTGAGCTAAGTGCTCCTAGGACCATACCAATGGAGGAGAGTGTCGTTATCCATGAGTTTGTATTTCCTAGATTTTGGGTACCAACAAAGGAGGCTAGTTGGCTATTAAGTCCTATGCTAAATAGGCTGTTACTCATGCCAAGAATGAAACCAATAAAAGGAATGATAGTTAAATGATTATCCATATGTGTGATTAAAAGAAGAGATAAACAAGTCGCACGAATGATGTCTAGGCATACAAGGGATACTTTGCCTGGGTAAAGGCGAAAAAGGCGGTTAGAAACTAGGCTAGCAAGCATACCGCCAATGACGCGACAGGCTAAGAATACGCCTACCATAATGGGGCTTTCTGATAAGTAATAAATATATGAGCTGAGGGCAACCATATTCATGAAAGCCGCAAAATCAGAGAGGAATTTTGCACTGAGAATAAAGTTAATGTTCGAGAGAATTCTATCGTTTGGCCATCTACTGGGGTTACTGCTTGCGGGCATTAGTTGGTCGTCCTGTCCAAATAGTCTAATGAAAGGGTACGACTGTAAGTTTTAATGAGTGTTCAGGATAGCTAAGATTTTTTTATATGTATTGAGTTTAATATTTTGCTCTTCATAGACTCAGTATTTGAGCCCCTGTCTTGTATAAAGACGGTTAAATCTCATATTTACCCTCAAGGAATGTAAGAGACTTTTTGAGTGCTTTTTCGACTTGGAATTCCATTGCCATTCTTTCACTTTGAGGTAAGTAGAAGGCCATATCAACTTCGTGCCTTATATATCTTGGTGGAAGATGATTTAAAGTAAGGCAAATCAGGTCGGCAATAAAATTGTCGGAGTGGTCTTCTGCAAAGTGTGTATTGATATAATCAAGTACGAGATGCTCATAGTAATTATGGATACTGTTATCTAACCTCACCGTCTTAGCCTCTGCTTTTGTTATTTATGGATGTGCCATATTTCAGTATAGGTCTCTTGATATGAGTTGCCTTGGGTTTGCCTAAAAAAACTATGTTTCAAGCTTAAAATTTGATGCTGGAAACTAAAGGAATTTATAAAAATCACTATTAATTGTCGCTTTTGTTAAAAAAAGCATTATTTGCATACAATTTTAATAAATAGATGCGTATAATCTGCGCGCTTATCATTTTTTGGAAACTGATAGGTACTAAATTCGTAGGAATTACCTATCAATTAATTAAATTTTTTGGAGTTTAAAATGGCTGTAGAACGCACTCTATCTATCATCAAGCCTGATGCTGTTGCTAAAAACGTTGTTGGTGAAATTTACTCTCGCTTCGAACGTTCTGGTCTTAAAGTTGTTGAAGCTAAAATGGTTCAACTAGATGACGAATTGGCTGGTGGTTTTTATGCTGAGCATAAAGAACGTCCTTTCTACAAAGACCTAGTTGGTTTCATGACTTCTGGTCCTGTAATGATCTCTGTTCTTGAAGGTGAAGGCGCTGTACTTCGTCACCGTGAACTGATGGGTGCTACTAACCCTGCTGAAGCTGCTGCTGGCACATTACGCGCTGACTATGCTGCGTCTATCGATGCTAACGCTGTACACGGTTCTGACTCTCTAGAGTCTGCTGCTCGCGAAATCGGTTATTTCTTCGGAAAATAATTGCTTTTTTGCAGCGATTTAACTTATTAAATTTTTACTTTGTATCTGTTTGATAAGTAAAGAATCTCCTAAAAGAAACAGGCTTTAGCCTGTTTCTTTTTAGAAGCTTCTGAAAAGGATGTCTTTTTCAGAAGCTTTTTTGTTTTAAACTATTAATACCTAATGCTGAATTTTGGCAAGTGACATGACTATGACTGATGTTAAAAAGGTGAACCTACTGGGTTTACCACCTAAAAAAATGATTGAATTTTTTGAGTCTATTGGCGAAAAGAAATTTCGTGCTACTCAAGTGCTTAAATGGATTCATCAAAAGGGTGCTGACGATTTTGATCAGATGACAGATGTTAGTAAGGCTTTGCGTCACAAGCTTAAAGATATTAGTGAAATTCGCGCCCCTGAAGTCGTTTCTCAAAATATCTCAAACGACGGCACACGTAAATGGATTATTCGTACCGAAGGTGGTGGTAACAACTGTGTTGAAACCGTGCTTATTCCTGATGGTGATAGAGCGACATTATGTGTCTCTTCTCAGGTGGGTTGCTCCCTTGATTGCAGTTTTTGCTCAACAGGTAAGCAGGGGTTTAATCGTAACCTAACTCCAGCAGAAGTGATTGGACAGGTATGGGTTGCTATCAAGTCGTTTGGTCCTTTTGATCCAAATGGCCCTCGTCGTGTAACAAACGTTGTTATGATGGGCATGGGCGAGCCCTTGATGAACTTTGAACCCGTTGTTGATGCTATGACGTTAATGATGGACGATAATGCCTATGGCATGTCTAAACGTCGTGTCACATTGAGTACATCTGGTGTTGTACCAAAAATTTATGAGCTAGCTGAAAGAACCGATGTATCTTTAGCTATTTCTCTGCATGCTCCAACAAATGAGCTGCGTGATGTTTTAGTGCCTATCAATAAAAAGTATCCAATTAATGAGCTATTAGGTGCTTGTCAGCATTATTTGACCAGCTTACCTGATAAGCGTCATATCACGATTGAATACACCATGATGGCAGGTGTGAATGATAGTGAAGATCAAGCTAGAGCGCTTTCTAAGCTATTAAAAACCTTGGAATGTAAGGTTAACCTGATTCCATTTAATCCATTCCCTAATTCTGGTTATGATAAGCCTTCAAATAATCAGGTACGTCGTTTCCAAAAAATTCTAGCAGATGATGGTTATACCGTGACTGTGAGAACGACACGCGGTGATGATATTGATGCTGCTTGTGGCCAACTTGTTGGTGATTTTCATGATAAGACTCGCCGTAGCCAAAAATATATTGAGCTAAAGGAAGTGCAAGACTAGTTAGATCACTTATTGCTAATTTTAGATGAGTTAGACTAGCCACCACTATTTATCGTATTCGAATGACAAGGATGTCAATGATGCGTGTTTTACCATTACTTGTATTAAGTTTGGTGCTGTTTGGCTGCAGTCATCAGTCCACTCCTATTGCAACTTCAAATCCCCCTCCAATTGATGTGACGACAAAGTTAGACTTTGTTCAGAAGTATTTAGCATTAGCCTCCTTCCCTCAAGCAGGTGCAATTTTATCCTCTTTTACATCATCCGAGCAGAGTTATTTGTCTCAACATTCGTTGGACTATTTACGCTTAAAAGGTGTTTATTTAACTCAAACGAAACAAATTAATAAAGCTGAAAAACACTATCAAACAGCAGTGAAAAGCTTCCCTAATGATATTGTTCTGTTGAACAACTATGGCGTCTTTTTACTTGGGAATGAGCACTTTGTTCAAGCCTGTAATTATTTTGAAAAAGTTGTTCTGTTATCGTCTCAAAACTCATTTTCTGGACTAATTAACCTTTCTCGTTGTGAACTTGGCTTTAAAAAGGTCGATATGGCGAGAATGTACTTGCAACGAGCGAAAGAAATCAACAATTTACCCTATATAGGTTTGCTGACTGAGCTCAATCTTGCTTTAATACTGGGTGATTTAAGTGGGGCGCGTCAATCTTACAACAAAATCCAGGCTAAACAAAAAAATGCTCCTTACATCGAGCATAAAAATGAGTATGAATGTCTATTGCAGCAGTTCAACGCAGCGGAGTTAGACTCAACACATTACTCATCTTCGCGCCCCCCTTTTGCCTGCGTCGTTCAAGGTATTGAATATGGAATCTGGAATTCAAGAAAACAATGAAAATAAGATCATTGTTAATATAGGTAAAGAGTTACAACGTAAGCGTAATGAGTTAAATCTAGATGAGCGTCAGATAGCGACTCAATTAAAGATTCCAATTGAACAAGTCCGTGCTTTAGAAGCAAATGAATTTGATTACTTTCGTAGCTCAACTTTTGCCCGCGGTTATTTGAAAAATTATGTCCGTTTATTAGAGCTGGAAGAAAGTCGATTACTTGGTGCTTTCGATAGCGCTCTTGAAGAATGCGAACCTAGTGTTCAACCTATTAATAAGAATGGCAAACAAGCCCAAATGGCCGATCCGATTGTCATTCTTGTATCAGTGGTGATTGGTGCTATGCTAATTTTTCTTGCATTTTGGTGGCCGACCATGATGCAAGAGTCTCCTATCATTTCTACTGAAGAAATTATTGAGCAAGAAACCCAAATTGAAGAGACTCCTTCTGAGCCAACACTAGTGGCACAAAACGAAAATGCTGAAACTCTTGTTGAGGAAGAGCAGGTATCTGTAGATGCTGAAGCCGAAACACAGGTTGTCATAGAAGAAACTGCTCCAGTAGCTGAAGACGTAGTGAAAAGTGAACGTTCTGATACAGCAAGTAATGAAGATGCTGATGTTGTAACTGGGCTATCTGCTGAAACCATTGCTATCTTGAAAGATGCTGGTGTTAATCCTGATAATATTTCCTTACCTGCTAATGAACCAAGTCTAGCTGAAAAAGCAGCAATTGAAGCAAGTTTACCTACACCTTACGATGATGATGTTGTAATTAATTTTAGTTCTGACTGTTGGACTGAAGTAAGAGATGGTAACGGCAGTATTTTATATTCAGGCGTTAAGAAAGCGGGTACAAATCTAACACTAACTGCACAAGGTCCATATAAAGTCGTCCTTGGTTTTGCAGGTGGTGTGTCTTCCCTTATTTATAAAGGTGAAGAGTTCGACTTTTCATCTTTTACCCGAAAAAACCTAGCTCGCTTCGAGCTTAACTAGAGAAAGCTATGCACTTTGAATCTCCCATAAAACGACGTCAATCTCGCCAGATTATGGTAGGAGACGTTGCTGTAGGTGGTGGTGCGCCTATCAGCGTACAGAGTATGACCAATACTGAAACCTGTGATGTTGATGCAACCGTTGCTCAAATTAGAGCGATTGCAGATGCCGGTGCTGATATTGTTCGTGTTTCGATACCTTCTATGGATGCGGCTGAAGCCTTCAAAAAAATTCGTCAAGAGATCTCAACACCTTTAGTTGCTGACATTCACTTTGATTACAAAATTGCTTTGAAAGTAGCGGAATATGGTGTTGATTGTTTGAGAATCAACCCAGGAAATATTGGTAGTAAAGAGCGCATTCGTTCTGTTGTCGATTCTGCACGTGATCATGGCATTCCTATTCGAATCGGTGTTAATGCAGGATCTTTAGAAAAAGATATACAAAAAAAGTATGGCGAACCAACACCAGATGCATTGGTTGAATCTGCTTTTCGTCAGATAAGTTTTTTTGATGAATTAGATTTTCAGGAATTTAAGCTTAGCTTGAAGGCATCTGATATTTTTATGACGGTTGAGGCTTACCGTAAGATAGCTAGCCAGATAGATAACCCTCTTCATCTAGGTATTACTGAAGCAGGTGGTTTACGTTCTGGTACGGTTAAATCTTCTATCGGTCTTGGTATGTTATTAATGGACGGTATTGGCGACACTTTACGGGTTTCTTTAGCGGCTGACCCAGTGCAGGAAATTAAAGTAGGCTGGGATATGTTACGTAGTTTGAAGCTGCGTAATCGTGGCATCAATTTCATTGCCTGCCCGAGTTGCTCTCGTCAAAACTTCGATGTTATTAAAACTATGAACCAGTTAGAAGAACGTCTTGAAGATATTAAGGTGCCATTAGATGTTGCTGTGATAGGTTGCATTGTAAATGGCCCTGGTGAAGCTAAAGAAGCCGATTTAGGCCTTGCTGGTGGAACACCAAACAATATGGTGTATGAGGATGGTAAACCATCAAACCAGTTACAAGCAGATGAGATTGTCGACCAGCTCGAAAAGCAAATAAGAGCTAAAGCTGACGCGAAAGAGAAAGAATTAGAGCAAATTATTGCAAAGGCATAAACTGCGTTAGCAATCTAAGGAATACAAAGTGGCACGTAAAATACAAGCAATTCGAGGCATGAACGATATTCTGCCTGGACAAACTTCTATCTGGCAATACCTTGAAGCTAAGGTTGCAGATGTTGTAAACAGTTATGGTTATGATCAAATCCGTTTTCCTATCGTTGAAACAACAGATCTTTTTAAACGAGGTGTTGGTGAAACTACCGACATCGTTGAGAAAGAAATGTATACCTTTGACGATAGAAATGGTGACTCTTTAACTCTAAGACCTGAAGGCACTGCAAGTTGTGTTCGTGCTGCCGACCAAGCTGGATTACTGTTTAATCAGGTTCAGCGTCTTTGGTATGTTGGTCCTATGTTTCGCTATGAAAGACCACAAAAAGGACGCTATCGTCAATTTCATCAAATAGGCGTTGAAACCTTTGGTATGGCTTCGCCTGATATTGACGCTGAATTAATTATTCTGACAGCTCGTTTATGGCAAGCATTAGGTTTATTAGAGCATGTTGAACTTGAATTAAATACCATAGGTACTGCAGCTGCACGTGAAGCCTATAAAGCAGCATTGGTTGCGTATTTAACTCAATATAAAAACGAACTTGATGAGGATAGTCAAAGACGCTTGGATACTAATCCACTGCGTATTTTAGATTCAAAAGATGCTCGTACTCAGGAGATTCTTAATGATGCACCTGATCTTGCTGATCATATTGATGATGAATCTCGCCAAGAGTTCGAAAGGTTAAAAGAAATACTAGCGTCAAGTGGCATTGCTTTTACGGTTAATAGTCGTTTGGTACGTGGCCTTGATTATTATGGTAAAACTGTTTTTGAATGGGTCACAACTCATTTAGGTGCTCAGGCAACAGTATGTGCCGGTGGACGTTATGATGGTTTAGTTGAACAGTTAGGTGGTAAAGCAACACCAGCAGTTGGATTTGCAATGGGCATTGAGCGCTTAGTTCTATTGCTTGAAACGCTTGAGTTAATTCCTGCTGAAGCAAAAAGCCAAACTGATATCTTTATCGTGAGCATGGGTGAAACTGCTGAACTTTCAACCTTCACTTTGGCAGAGCGTTTGAGAGATGCCGATAAAGGGTGGCGAATTTTACGTCACTGTGGTGGCGGTAACTTTAAGAAGCAAATGAAGAAAGCTGATGCATCTGGTGCCAAATTTACCTTGATTATTGGGGATACTGAGATTGAAGAGGGGATCTGCCAAATTAAGGATATGAGTACAGGCGAACAGAAAAACTGTGTAATTGATGCCGTTGCAGATTACTTATCTACGAAAGAACAAAATTGAACTAATTCTGCAAATTGGGTACTAATCCAAAAGAGTTTAAGTGCAGAGTAATGCAAACAGAATAAAGAGGAATGTTAGGTGTCAGAACTTAAGACAGAAGAAGAACAGATAGAAGCGTTTAAAACTTGGTGGAAGAAAAATGGTACTTCACTTGTGCTTGCCGTATCTGTTGGTGTAGCGGGTTATTTTGGTTTTCAGGCTTGGCAACAAAACCAAGAAAACCATTTGGCTGAAGCCTCTTCTTTATTTGAGTCTATGAGTCAAGCAGCGACTGACCTGAGCGAAGAAAAGAACCTCAAGACAGTGTCTTTTATCGCTGATCAGCTAGTGAATGATTTTGATGATACAGGCTACGCAACTTTTGCTCATTTATTTCAAGCAAAAGTAGATGTTGTGGCTGAAGACTATGATGCTGCTATCGATACGTTAAATGAAGCAAAAGCAAGTACAGATGATGTGACCTTAAAGGCCATCTCTGATTTGCGTATTAGTAAAGTGTTAGTGCATCAAGGGAAGTTGGATAAAGCGCTTACTCAACTGGCTATGATTAATTTAACCGAATTTGACAGCCTTAAACTTGAGTTAAAAGGTGATGTTTTGCTTGCTCAAGGTAAAACTGAAGAAGCAAGAGCTTCTTATCAAGCTGCACTTAGTGCTCAAACACCACAAGTTCAGAACCCTTTGTTAGATATTAAACTGCAAGACCTAGTAGAGAGCTAAGATTCGTGAATAAATTTTCTCTGTTACTAGTGGTTTTGACAGCATTTGTTTTACAAGCTTGCTCACAGTCTCGTCCACCCTTATCAGCCCCCGCTCGTATGGTTAACCAAGTTGACCTAAGAACGGACTGGCGAAGAAGTGTTGATGGCGGTTTTGGTGAAGCAAGTGAGCGTTTTAATATAGTAAATGAAGATAGCAGTTTATTTTTTGCTACTAAGCGCGGCGTAATTTACCAAATTGATGCAGAAGATGGTCATCGAATTAAACGTATTAAAGTAGACAATGCCGATGTCAGTGCTGGTTTGGCAAAGAATGCAGACCTTGCATTTATTTCTACATATGATGCTGAATTAATTGCTGTTTCATTAACACAAGAAGCTGAAGTTTGGCGTAAAATGCTCACTTCAGAAATTTTGTCAGAAGTGGCTGTTGTTACCAATAAGCTAGCAGTTCAAACCTCGGATGGCTGGCTAAGTGTATTGGACGCTAATACGGGTGATACACTTTGGCGTACAAAAGAGTCTGTGCCAGCTTTAAGTGTACGGGGCACGAATGTTCCTATCATTACTGACGGTAAAGTGATTGCTGGTTTCTCTAATGGTCAACTTAAAGCATATAGCTTACTAAATGGTAAAGATGCTTGGTCTTTTGAAGTAGGCAAACCAGAAGGTAAGTATGAAATCGAGCGTTTGACTGATGTTGATGGACGATTATTACTTTCTGATAATACACTCTTTTCAACCGCATATAATGGTACAATCAGTGCCATTGATGTGAGCAATGGAAATGCATTGTGGCAGCGTAGTATTCCGAGTGCTTTATCAACCGCTATCATAGATGATTTGCTTATTGTTATTGATCAGGAAAGTAAAATCTTTGCTTTGAATGCCAGATCTGGCAACTTAGTTTGGCAACAAGATCAGCTAGCAAACAGAGATTTGATTTCACCTGTGATTTTTAAGAATCAGATAGCAACAATAGATAGAGCGGGTTATGTGTACATATTAGATAAAGACTCTGGTGAAGTGATTGCTTATAAATTGGCTGATCAAAATTTACCAGTAGGCAGTAGGATGGTGTCTAATGGTGAACAATTGTTTATACTTACGCCAAATGAACATGTAACCGCCTTAACGATTGATTAATTAGCTATCGAGAGTCCTAATCTCTAGTTAAAATCCGCTAAGTTAGGTTTTTTAAGTGGCTAGCGTCTTCATATAGGCGCTAGCCACTTTGTATTTATAAAGGTAAAAAAATGATTCCAGTTATTGCATTGGTTGGTAGACCCAATGTTGGTAAATCCACTCTGTTTAACCAATTAACACGATCTCGTGACGCCCTTGTTGCAGATTATCCTGGCCTAACTCGTGATCGTAAATACGGTGATGGTCGTATTGGTGAGCATGAGTTCATTGTTATTGATACTGGTGGTATTAGTGGTGATGAAATGGGAATTGACGAGAAAATGGCGCGGCAATCCTTACTTGCCATTGAAGAGGCTGATACCGTTCTATTTCTTGTGGATGGTCGCCATGGTCTAAACCCCGCTGATGAAATGATTGCTAATCACTTACGTCGTTCTAATAAACCTACTTTCATGGTGGTCAATAAGACAGATGGTATAAATGAAGACGTTGCGCTAGCAGACTTTTATAGTATTGGTCTAGGTGACCTTCACCCGATTGCTGCATCTCATGGTAAAGGTGTCCATAAACTAATTGATATCTGTATGCTGCCTTTTGCCGAGCAAGTTCAAGAAGCCAAAGGTCAAATTGATATTGAGTCAAAAGGGACTCGTATTGGTGTGATAGGCCGTCCTAATGTGGGTAAATCGACTTTAGTTAACCGTATGTTGGGTGAAGACAGGGTTGTTGTTTACGATATGCCTGGTACAACACGCGATAGTGTTTATATACCTTACATTCGAAATGAAAAAGATTACACCTTAATTGATACTGCAGGTGTACGTCGTCGTAAACACATTAAAGAAGCTGTAGAGAAATTCTCGATCGTTAAAACCTTAAAAGCAATTCAGGATGCGAATGTTGTCATTGTTGTGATTGATGGCCATGAAGACTTGGTTGAGCAAGACTTGCATATGATAGGCTATGTACTAGATGCTGGCCGCGGTCTTGTTATTGCTGTCAATAAATGGGATGGGCTCGATCAGTATTCTAAAGAGAGAATTAAGACGGAAGTCGAGCGTCGTTTAGGTTTTGTTCCTTATGCTAAAGTGCATTATATTTCAGCTCTTCACGGCACGGCTGTAGGTAACTTGTACGATACAATTGATGAAACTTATGAATCTTGTTATGCGAAATGGTCAACTAATCGTCTAACACGTATTATGGAAGATATTGTTAGTGAGCATCAGCCGCCGCTTGTGAGAGGGCGCAGAATCAAGTTGCGTTATGCTCACCAAGGTGGCTCTAACCCGCCAAGAATTGTTATTCATGGTAATCAGGTTGACTCTTTACCTGGCAGTTATAAAAAATATTTAGAGAATAAGTTTAGACAGGTTCTTAATATTACAGGTACACCAATTTCTTTTGAGTTTAAGAGCTCAGAGAACCCATACGCGCCTAAAAAGCATTGGCGTACAGGTTCAGGAAATGGATAAATAGGATAGTTTGAATAAGTTATTGATTTATAATGATTAAAAGCAGCCTTCTACGGCTGCTTTTTTTTACCTGAATTTTTATGTTACTAAATAGGCGCTTTTTTAATATTTTGATTTAAAACCAAAAGTGATATTTCTTATGACTTTAGTGGGGATGTTTGGAATAAGAACGGATGAAATTAGCGAATGTTAA
The DNA here is from genome assembly GCF_001624705.1 of Marinomonas sp. SBI8L. Classification (GTDB taxonomy): domain Bacteria; phylum Pseudomonadota; class Gammaproteobacteria; order Pseudomonadales; family Marinomonadaceae; genus Marinomonas. The sequence continues at coordinate 313,855 of NZ_JSEO01000004.1, read as the reverse complement.
GAAAACATCTGAGGTGCTACTTCAAAAGGGGTTAAATGCTCAAACTTTGAGTAGTTACTTTACCCAGATAGTTGAGCACCCTTTAAATCATGGAAAACGACTCGGAATGATTCGTTTAAGTCGTGATGCGCTATTGCAAACATCTGTCATTATTCAAATAGAAGAGCAATTAAATAATTGGCAATTTAACTACAAAATTTTAGCTATATGGTTTGAAGTGAGTGAGCAATCTAAGCTTTTAGATGACTATATTGGGTCAGAAAATGAAACCATTCAAAATCGCTTGCTCAAAAAGATTAAGAATTATTCAAAACCTAGTGTACTTTGGTGTGGTCAAGGCGCTATTTTATCAAATTCCTTATTCAGTAAAGTGAGTTATTGTTTGGTGGAGCGTGATGCTGGATACCCACTTATAGGATATAAACCTATGTATGAACGGGCTAAATCGAGTTTTATGTTAAATCACAAGTTAGATTACTCTAATGCTATTTGTAAAGGTTCCCATACTTGTGTGTTACCTGTACTAGATGGTCGTAGAGGCTTATTAGAGCGTTTATCGAGCCAGCCTTGGCAGAAGCGGGTATGTTTAAATCCTAGTGCTAAAATGAAGGAGATTTTCCTTCAGGCAAATATTAGCTAAACACGCTGCGTTTCATCTATTAGATGACATTAGATTTCATCGGTTTTAGTCATGTTACTATTAAGCTTTGCTTTATAGTCTTCCAACACAATACTGAGAGCTGCTATAGCCGTTTCATTATCAACTTTGTTGGTTTCCAAAATTTCTATTAGGTCAACAGCCAGTTGGATATGTTTAGGTGCACTTTCTAGAGACATTTTAGTTTTTACTTCCTTCCTATTTAATTAGTCGAAATATACCATATAGCCAAGTTTTAGTTTTATTAACAAGATACATATAGAGGCGATAGTTTGCTTAAAAATACGTTTTGGTTAGAAAAATGGCAATCAGGACAAATAGGGTTTCATCTTGATGAGGTAAACCCATTATTAGTTGAGTACTGGCCTGAGCTTAATCATGATTCAAAAATACTAGTACCTTTATGTGGTAAGACAAAAGACCTTATCTGGCTCGCAGAGCAGGGCTATAAGGTAGTTGGAGTTGAATTATCAGATATTGCTATACGAGACTTTTTTAAAGAGAACCAGCTTACGTATGAGCAGAATTGGTATGATGGTGTTGCTTATTATCAAGCGAAGGAGCTTGATATTTTGTTAATTGAACAAGACTTCTTTGAGTTTAGAGAAGCTGATTTTGATGCTTGTTACGACAGAGCATCTTTAGTTGCCATCACTCAGACCGCTAGACCTAGTTATATACGGCATCTCAAACAAAGGCTAAAACCTAGTGCCAAGCTTATGCTGGTAACACTCGACTATGCTTATCAAGATGGCAGAGAGGCTAACTCCCCCCCTTATAATGTCATGGATGATGAGGTTTTTGAGTATTGGTCAAGAGTTAAAAAACCACTATTTAGTCAAGACCTCTTCTCACAAAATCCACGATATAAAGCAAAGGGGTACTCTTATTTCGCTGAAAAGGTTTGGTTGATTGCTTAGCTGAATGTGATCAATTTGTGCTCTTGTATGAGTTGATTCTTATCATCTGAATTTAGGTGTTTCCCTATCTCATTCATTAATCAAGCTTTTTTAGAATAGAGATAGGAAGGCAGTCAGGAATGTCTAATTTTTACTTAAAAAAAGCTTTATATAGAGGGTGCTTTAACTTGGTTTTCAGGCTTAAAGCCCTTTGAAAATAGGCGTAAACACATAAAAAAAGCACATATCTAATCAATTGTGCAAGTGTAATAAAAAAATCCCTCATCTTCATTCCAAAAGGCTATTACTAACTAAACTTAAGTACTAAAAAATGATGCTAAAAGTGCCTAATAAAGGCTAAATTCAGCCCAATTATAAACATTTCTTTCACAATTTATTCTTCTCTCCCTATATGTGCATATTCATCACAATATATGCACATTTAATCAAATTAGCACATCGCTTTTCCAATTTTGTAAACACAGGGGAAGAGAGCGTTTGGCTATTTTATTTATTTTTGAAAACGCTATTATATATTTCATCAACAGGGGGGAACAAATCTTCCCAATTAAAAACTTTAAAGGTAAATAAATATGAAATCTATTATCTCTTCTTTTTTAGCAATTGCAGCATTATCAACAACCGCTACTACAAGTATGGCAAGTGATTATTCTGATGAAGTTAAAGATTTAAAACTAAGTGTATCTGCATTAGAGAAACAGCTTGAAATTATGGATGTTGAATATAATAACATCGAAATTAAATTAGGTTTAAATAGAGCTCAAGAAGTAAAAGCATTAGAAGGTAAATACTCTGCTCTAAGAAATGAGTTTGTTAATGCAACTTACTCTAACTAATATTTTAAATTTTAAAAGGTTAATCAAAATGAAAAAAATCACATCATCACTACTAGCAATCGCTGCGTTATCTACTGTAACAACTTCTGCACTTGCAAGTGATTACTCTGATCAAGTAAGAGATATTAAAATAAGTGTTTCAGCTCTGGAAAATCAATTAAAAAGCATGGACGTTGAATATCATACTGTAGAAATCGAATCTGGTTTAAATAGATCTCAAGAAGTAAGAGCATTAGAAGCTAAATACTCTTCTTTGCAAAATCAATTTAACAATGCTCAATACTAAAACTAGTTTAATTTAAAGGTAAATTATTATGAATAAAACAATCGCGACAATTCTTGCTGCTACTGCTTTATCAACTACTGCTAGTTCAGTGTTGGCAAGCGACTACTCTGATGAAGTAAAAGATATAAAGATTAGTGTTTCTGCTCTAGAAAGACAGCTTGAAAGCATGGGTGTTGACTATAACACAACTAACATCGAAGCTGGATTAAATAGAGCGCAGGAAGTAAAAGCGCTAGAAGGTAGATACTCTGAGCTTCAAGCTCAATTTAACAATGCACACTTTGCTAACTAATATATTAATTTAAAAGGTACTTTATTATGAAAAACTTTATCGCAACCACATTCGCTGTAACTGCATTATCTATGGCCGCAACTTCAGCGTTAGCAACAGATTATGCTGACGAAGTAGAAGATATTCGAATCAGTGTTTCTGCACTTGAAAACCAACTTGATAGTATGGGTGTAGACTATAACTCATCAGATATCGAGTCAGGATTAAATCGCTCTCAACAAGTTAAAGCTTTAGAAGCTAAATATGATTCACTGCAAACTATTTTTCAAAATAACCATGTAGCTAACTAATATGGGCTGCTTAAGGAAAGCTAAGTTTATTCATTAAACTTAGCTTCTTTAGTTTTTATTACCTCAGTTTATTCCTCTTCACTTATCTTTTTTACATATTACCACCTCTGCATTGTTTTATTTCTTTTGTTTTTTTCTCTACATTCATTTTGAATTTTTCTTTCAATTTCAAAGTTTTTTTACACAATCTTTTGAAATCTGTAAATACAGTGGAAAAGGGTTTTAACTACATATTTAGTAATGTTTTACATATATAATTAACTTAAATATTGAACTTATCGGAGAAAATAGAAATGAAGTTTTACAAGCTAGGTTTTATAAGTCTTGCACTTGTGACTTTTATGTCTAGTAATGTGCAGGCAAAATCAAACCCAGATAAAGAGATGTATGATCTTAGGGTTGATATTAGTGTTATGGAGAAAAAATTACATACATTAGGTGTTGATGTAAATATTAATGAAGTACCTAACTATGGTTCGCAATACTTGCAAGATCAAGCGTTAAGGTCTCAGTATACAAAGCTTCAGAAAATGATGGAGCAATTTGATTAGAAAAAGCTTGTTTATTAAAGCTAGTCGAGAGCTTGAGCTTAGACTCCCTTTAGGGCGGTTACTAAAGTGCCTTGTTTAATTATATTGAATAAAGCCATATTAATTGAATACAGCTTTATACTTTATTGAAATCATTTAGTTAGCGTAATTCACAGATAAGAATGCGAACTTTTTTCTTAACTCATTTAGCATGAGTATTGCGAGTAGGATAGCAGGCATATAAGTTAGTGTTTCAGGTAGTAACTGATGTTCCATGCCTACAAGTGGGACAACACTAAAACCATAGTTCTGTACTAGATAGTCAACGACTGTTCCAAAGAATAAAGCGCCTCCTAATACACCTGTTAAATAACCAATTAGAGATCTAGATCCCAGTTCCTTATAGACAACTCCTAAAGTGGCTATATTTGTCGCAGGTCCTGCCATCATGAAAACTAAAACTGCACCAGGGGAAATACCACTAAGCAATAATGCAGCTGCAATAGGAGTGGATGCTGTTGCACATATGTACATGGGAATAGAAATTACTACCATGACTAACATAGCTAGAATGCCACTCCCCCAAGTTTCCAAAAAGCTTGCTGGTAAATAGGTCTGAATGGCAGCAGCGAAGAATAATCCTACCATCAACCAGATACTGATATCTTTTATTAGATTCGTACTGGCAAATGTTAAGCCTGTAATAAGTTTTTGCTTGAATTCTGATTGAGTTTCCCCATGCTCGCTTTCACAGCAAGAGCTCTCTTGCTCATTTTTTTTCTTATTGCCACAACTTGATCTTGTTATATTTTCCTCTTTAGAGCAGGGTGTCTTCTTGGTGCTAGAAGATACTTCCTTATTGCTTTTCTTAGAGGCGCAACATGAGTCAGTATTTGTATCAGTCTTAATATTACTGCTTTCTATTTTAATTTCTTTTTTGTCATTACCAACTAATAGCCCAGCGACTATCGCACTGGAAATAGCTGCTATGGGTCTGATCACAGCCATAAATGGCCCTAACATGGCATAGGAAACAGAAATAGAGTCGATACCGGTTTCAGGTGTCGAGACTAAGAATGATGTGGTGGCTGATTTTGATGCTCCTGCACGTCTTAAGCCAACAGCAGCAGGAATAACGCCACATGAACATAAAGGTAAAGGCGCGCCAAAGAGAGCGGCTTTTAGTATAGGCTTAGTGCCAGTACCACCAAGTTGTTTTTGCATCCAGTTCATGGGGACAAAACTATTTAGTATGCCAGCTAAAATAAGACCAAGTAATAACCAAGGGGCAGAGTCTAAAAAAAGTTCTAAGAAGTTTTCTGCGAATAACATGCTATATCCTTTTTATGTTTGATTAAGCAATGACATCCAGTTCAAAGCTTGCTTGCTGAAGTTTGATTGTTTGCTAACGCTTCTAATATTGTGCAATGAAGAGCACTTTCGGCTCCGCCACAACAGGCATCCGATAAGCTTTGTAATGAGTTTTCAAGACGCTCTAGCTCAGCGAGTTTTTCCCTTACTTGGGTTAACTTGTCATCGACAAGCTGTTTTGCATCACCACAGGTTCGATTAGACTTATCCAAATTAATAGATAATAAGTCGGCTATTTCTTTCAAACTAAAGCCAACAGACTTTGAGGTTAAGATAAACTCAAGGCGGCTTTTATCCGATTCTGTGTAAAGACGATAACCTGCATTGGATCTTTTAGAGGCTTGGAATAAGCCATTCTTTTCATAGAACCTTAAAGTATCTGTACTGATTTGACATAACTCAGCAAGTTCACCAATTTTAAACATAGTGATGACTCCATAATTGCGATAATGCATTGAGTATAAACCCTAGACTAAGATCTAAGGTCAAGGCTTTAAATGAAATATGAAAGGTTCCCTATATAGTACTCAGCAATGCAGTATTCGAGATGTTTAATTTAATGCTGAGAAGTTGTTATTTTTTCACTTTGTCTTGAATTATGTGGTTAATTAAGGCTATTTGTATTGAATTTTAAGAATCGTGAAAAGCTGAAATTGACAAGCTAACATGGCCTAGATAAGGTCACAGTTAAGACACGGTTTAGGCCGTGAGAATAATTACTTTTTGGTTTGTTTTATGACGTCTCTTCCTCACTTTGAGTTCCCCTTTACCGCTGTTGCCGGCCAAGAAAATTTTAAACTTGCCCTTACGCTTGCTGCGATAAACCCCTTATTAGGTGGCGTATTGGTTAGTGGGCCAAGAGGGAGTGCAAAGTCGACGCTAGCACGTGGCTTAGCTCATGTATTACCTGATTTAGAAGCCCCTTTTGCAACTTTACCTTTAGGAGCAAGCGAGGAGAGACTATTAGGAACGCTTGATCTAGATAAAGTGCTAAAAAACAAAGAAGTCGCTTTTCACCCAGGCCTATTAAGTAAGGCTCATGGTGGTGTGTTATATGTAGATGAGGTCAATTTATTAGCTGATAATCTTGTCGATCAACTTTTAGACGTTGCCGCAAGTGGTGTAAATAGAGTTGAACGTGATGGTATTAGTCATGAACATGCCGCTAAATTTATACTTGTTGGTACCATGAATCCTGATGAAGGGGAGTTGAGGCCTCAGTTACAAGATAGATTTGGTCTCATGGTTGAGTTGGCTAATAACTATACTTTGGAAGAGAGGGTTCAGATTGTTAAATTGAGAGATGAATTTGATCAGAACCCTCAAGCCTTTTGCGAAAAATATAGAGTCAAACAGAAAAACCTTAGGCAAAGTATTGAAATAGCACAGCAAAAATTACCACATATTGAGTGTAGTGATGAGATGCGCCTATTAATCGCTAAAGCTTGTTTCCAAGCGAATGTTGATGGAGTAAGAGCGGATATTGTTTGGTTAAGAGCAGCAACGGCATATACCGCTTGGCGAGGTGGAAAATCTGTCACTCGAGCAGATTTAGATATGGTTGCAGAGCTAGTATTAGCCCATAGAAGGCAAGTAGGATCATCTTCACCGCCAAGTGCTGGCAGCTCAACTCATCAAGACATGACTCAAAAGCCAAACTCATCGCAGAATAAGACTAGGCGACCAGATACCTCAAGATTGAAAGACTCTCATAATCCTGTTGAGCAAAATCAGCAAGGACAAGTTGATAAACAAGATGAGGATGAGAGCCAGCCAAATCAAACTGAGGATGATTGGGGGAGCATGCCTGCCCAATCTCAAACTTTAGATAACAATATTCGTTTTGATACAAAGCTAGAATCTAAACGAAATAATGAATTTAAAACCTCTATTGAAGAGCAAAGTTTTTTTTTAAGTAAAGGCGATAGTGCTCAAGGAAAAGGCCTTAATAACAGCTTGCCTGGTAAGGCAGTGGATTGGCATCAAACAATTTCGCAATCGGCTGATAGTGAGGGTTTTCAATGGCCTCCGACAAAGCTTCATAGACAAAAAGCACGGACGAGTCAGGGAATGTTACATCTGATTTTACTTGATTGCTCTGCTTCCATGTTAGGACAAACCGTCTTTGGAAAAGCTAAGGGCGCTATTTTAGATATTGCACATCAGGCCTATATAAAGCGTGAACAAATCGCCATGTTTATCTTTGGTAATAATGAAGTTAAGCAAGTACAGGCGAAAGTAAGAGCACCTAAAGATATGAGTGAATTCCTCAATAAAATTGAAGCAGGAGGTGGGACGCCCTTTCGTGATGGACTATTAGAAGTCGCATCTTGGTTAAAGCGTTATTATAAGCAATCTCCAATGAGCGTCAGTCATACTTATATTTTTACTGATGGGCGCACTCAAGCAGATGTTGCTGATATTGAGCTAAAGGGTAGTTGTAGTCTGATAGATATTGAAGCTAGCGCCATCAAAAGGGGCCGAGCGCAGCAGCTCGCCCATGCGATTAAAGCTGAATATTTTACAATTTAAATGATAAGCCATTTTATAACAGCAGGCTTATATTAAGTATTAACCATATTTGGGGACGGTTCTAAGTGAGTAATCAAGTTAAAGCAAGTATTTCTTGTCCAGCATTATTTTTATCTGCACCTGCATCCAACCAAGGTAAAACTACCATTACAGCTGCACTTGCAAGGTATTTTACTAAACAGGGCAAGCGCGTTCATGTGTTTAAAACTGGACCAGATTACCTAGACCCTCAAATCTTAGCTCAGGCATCTGGGATAGCGGTTGAGCAACTTGATATCTGGATGGCAGGTGATGCTTATTGCCAGCAAAAGTTTTATGAAGCAGCGCAAGAGGCTGATCTTATTCTAGTAGAAGGAGCCATGGGCATGTTTGATGGCGAACCATCAAGCGCCGATCTTGCCGCTCGCTTTAATATACCGCTTGCTATCGTGATGGATGTAAAGGGCATGGCTCAAACTGCAGCGGCACTTGCCTCAGGTATGGCAAACTTCCGCGATGATATAAAAATAGCAGGTTTAATTGCTAACCGTTGCGGTAGTGAACGCCATGCTCAGCTGATAAGAGATGCTTTACCAGAAAACCTCCCATTACTTGCCAGCTTAAAGCGGGATGAGGATATTGTTTTGCCTGAGCGTCATTTAGGTTTAGTGCAAGCCAATGAAGTGCAGGATGAGCTTGAGCAAAAGTTTGAGGCCGCTGTAGATTGGCTGATGCAGTCAAATGATAATCAGCTTTTAGATTTGCCTGAGCCCGTGACCTTCTTCCCTGCTGAGTTAGAAAAGAATGAAGAGCACCTAGGATTATTAAAAGGGAAAACCATTGCAGTGGCTTCAGATGCTGCATTTAGTTTTATCTATGATGCTAACCTTAAATGCTTAACTGAGATGGGAGCTGAAATATGCTTTTTCTCGCCATTAAAAGATAAGGTTTTGCCAGACGCTGATGCGCTTTGGTTACCAGGAGGCTATCCTGAATTACATACTCAAGCCTTGGCAGAAAATCAGGAAATCAAACAAGAAATTCAAAATTTCTTTGCTCAAGGAAAAGGTATTTTAGCTGAATGTGGTGGCTTGCTTTATAGCCTAGAAACCCTGACTGACTTAAATAATAATACTTATCCTATGCTAGGCATTTTAACGGGAGATGGTGCCATGAGAGGTAAACGAGGCTGCCAAGGAATGCAAACAGCCATTTTGCCAAGCGGCGAGGTGAGAGCTCATGCACACCATAGGTCTCGTAGTGAAAATACACCAGAGCCTATTAGCTTTGGCCGTCGACAAAGGCACCCAGCACCGGGTGAAGCTGTCTATAAAGAACAAGGCTTAGTTGCTAGCTATTTACATTTATTCTTCCCATCCAACCCTGTAGCCGTCGCTGCGATTTTTAATCGAGCTTAATGTTATATGTGGCCTGAAAGCAGCGAAAAGGTACAAACCTTACGAACAGGGCTGACAACTGGCTGTTGTGCTACTGCTTGTTGTGTCGCTGCAGCTCAAGCTCTATTAGTAAAACCAGATAACCTAGCTCGAAAAGTTGAAGTGAACTTGCCTAAAGGGCAGTTAGTTAGCCTAGATATACTTGCATACCAAGTGCTCAATGAAGGTATCAGAGTTAGCACAATTAAAGATGCTGGAGATGACCCTGATGCCACCCATGGTGCAACTATTTTTGTCGAACTTACGCTAACAGCTAAAAAAGGCATTACTTTTTTAGCTGGAGAAGGGGTTGGAACTGTTACCAAAACGGGTCTGGTATTGGCGATAGGGGAACCCGCTATAAACCCTGTACCAAGAAAAATGATGCAGGAGCATCTACAAACCTTGGCTGAAGAGCTGGGCTATCAAGGTGGTTTCCAAGTAAAAGTAGGGGTTGAAAATGGTGAGCAAATTGCGCTTAAAACCATGAACCCTAGGTTAGGCATATTGGGCGGCTTATCCATTTTGGGCACGACTGGGATTGTTAGGCCTTTTTCTTGTGCTGCCTATATTGCTTCTATCCATCAAGGGATTGATGTAGCAAGAGCTAATGGTTTTACTCACCTTGCCGCGACAACAGGTAATGCCAGTGAAGCGGCGATTAAAGCGCATTATCAGTTAGATGAAACCGCATTAATCGAAATGGGGGATTTTGTTGGTGCACTTTTAAAGCATACTCGTAAGTTGGAAAAAACGAAAAAAGGTTTAACTAAGCTGAGCATTTGTGGTGGTTTTGGTAAGTTGACCAAATTAGCTAATGGTCATATGGACCTGAATAGCAGAGTTTCAAGTATTGATTTTGAGCAGTTAGCGCAAATAGCAGCAGAGCAAGGGGCGACTGAAACTTTACTGACAAAGATTAGAAGTGCCAATACCAGTATTGAGGCCTTAAAGCATTGTAATGAGAGTGATATCGATTTAGCGGCTTTTGTGTGTGAAAAAGCGCTTACTTTTTGTCGACATTATATTCCTTATCATATTGAACTTGAGGTATGGGCGATTAATCGTAAAGGAGAGTTTATTGCTAGTGCGAAAGAGGCCGCAACACGATGAAAATACTTTTGTTAGGTGGCACAGCGGATGCCCGTCGACTATGTGATCGTTTAATTACGCAGAATTTAGACGTGATTTATAGTATTGCAGGTCTTGTGAGAACCCCTGATCTTGATTGCGAAATACTAGTCGGAGGTTTTACTCAGTTCGGTGGGCTAACTCAGTATGTTAAAGAAAATGGAATAGAACTAATCTTAGATGTTACTCACCCTTATGCTCAAAAAATGAGTGATCAAGCTGTGGTTACTGCTAAAGAAACTGAGGTGCCAGTATGGCGCTTTCATCGACCTGCTTGGGTAGCGACAGATAAAGATGACTGGCAATTTTATCGAAACTTTGACGAATTGGTTGCACTTCTAGAGAAGTATTCTTGTCCTTTATTAAGCGCAGGGCAATTGAGCTTAGAGGCGCTAATGTGCTTGCATGAGCAAGATAATTTGAAAAAACTTGTATGGAGAACGGCTGTACCACCCAAATTCTGTTACGAAAAACTGACAAAACTGCATTGGGTAAAGGCAATTGGACCCTTTTTGTATCAAGATGAAAAAATATTGATTCAAACGCAAGATATTGATGTTATTGTAAGTAAAAATAGTGGTGGTAGCTCAACATCAGCAAAACTACAAGTTGCTCAGGATATGGGACTAAAAGTTTTAATCTTGGAACGGCCAATATTATTAGAGCCAAATCGAGAGTTTGACTCATTAATTGAATGTGCTGATGCTATTATGCAGAGTCGAATAAAACCTCGCTAACATTGCTGCTAAATACGGATAAACTTTTGAAATTTGAATACGAGTTAAACCCCCAAACTATCGAAAAAAACAGCTTCCTACAAATTAGAGAACTGACTCAACTAGATAGCTTTAGTCTAGATGAGCAACAAGTTGTTATGCGAATTGTACATAGTATGGGGTTACCAGAAGCAGCATCTCAGGTTAGGTTTAGTTTGAATGCCTGTACTGCTGGTAGAGATGCATTAGCTCTCAATGCCAACATTCTATGTGATGTAGAAATGGTGAAGCAGGGGATTACTAAGCGAATGGTGAATAAAGAGCCTATGTGCTTTTTAAACCATGAACAAACCCCCGCTCTAGCTAGGCAAAAAGGTGAAACGCGTTCTATGGCTGCACTAGAGCTATGGCGTCCTTATTTAGCTGGTAGTGTTGTTGTTATTGGAAATGCACCTACTGCCTTATTTAGATTAATGGAAATGATTAAAAAGGGGGCTGAAAAGCCAGCCCTTATCATAGCTATGCCAGTAGGTTTTGTGGGAGCGGCGGAGTCCAAGCAGGCTTTGTGGGATTGCCACCAAGAATTAGGGGTTGAATGTATTACCTTGCTGTCTCGAATAGGAGGCAGTGCGGTATCGTCAGCCAGTTGTAATGCTTTATTAAGATGTAATATTGGTGAGTACTACTAGCCTCTTGTATCGAAATTTAATGTTAGTGCGTATTTGCAACGGAGTGGAAAGTGCCAGAATTAACCTTATCTGAGTTAGATTCTACAGGTTCAACAGTGAATGAACTGCTGATACATGTGGTTGGATTAGGCGTAAAAGAAAACGTTAAACTCGATCAAGAAACACAAGATATTTTGAACCAAGCTGATTATGTTATGGGGTCAGTACGTCAACTAGAAACTGTCGCAGACTATCTAGATGCAAGTGATAATGGCCAAGTGAGTGGCTATCGTCAGGTTTTACCGCCTATTAAGGAGCTTAAAGCAAGGTTTGAAAGCTTTAAACAAGATGGCAAAAACAATATTGTTGTTTTAGCCTCCGGAGACCCATTATTTTTTGGAATCGGCGGTTGGTTAAGTCGCCATTTTGACGCTAAACAATTACGTTTTACTCCTGCCGTTTCGAGCGTGCAGGCAGCGTGCCATAAACTAGGTATTTCACTACAAGATGCTCAGGTTGTCAGTGTTCATGGAAGACCTGTTGAAGCCATACGTCGTCATTTACAAGCGAATAAAACCCTTGTTCTATTAACTGATTCTAACAGCACGCCTCAAGTGCTCGCAAAAGAATGTATTGATGCTGGCCTTTCTCAATCCAAATTGCATATTTGTGAAGCAATTGGTTACCAACAAGAAAAACTCAGCCACTTTATTGCTGCGGATCTTGTTGAGCTTAAGTCACTGGTTTTTGATTCGCTAAATGTTGTGGTGATAGAAACCTCAAATCAGACGAGCTTTTTTCCTGAGTTTCCAGGTATTGAAGATGAGAAGTACATCACGGATAAAGGTGATGGCAAAGGCATGATTACTAAGCGTGATGTTCGCTTATCTATCCTTTCGTTACTGCAGATTTGTGATACAGATGTGGTTTGGGATGTTGGCGCAGGTTGTGGTGGTGTTGCGATTGAGATGAGTTACTGGCACGAAAAAGCCCATATCTATGCAGTAGAACATCATCTAGGCAGACAAGAGTGTCTCTCTGCTAATCGTACTCGTTTTGGTGTAATGAATAACCTTTCTCTTGTTTCTGGCAGAGCCCCTGAATCCTTATTAACCTTGCCTAAGCCAAATAAGGTATTCATCGGCGGTAGTGACGGTAATTTAGATTCGATACTTTCACATGCTTGGCAAACACTTGATACGAATGGTGTATTAGTAGCAAGTGCCGTGACTGAGAATACTAAGTTAGCGTTACAGCAGTTTTTCCAAGCTAGGTTAGAGGCGGGCGATGCAGAAACGGAATCGAAGCAAGTCTCTCAATCTAAATTAGATTTGCTTGCTGGCCAGCAAGTCTATCGCCCAAGTTTGCCTGTCACTCTGTTTAGATTTAGAAAACTAAACTAGTCTTATTCTCTATTAATCCATTGCCCCTAGCTGTTTTATTCAAGGTATGGGGCAAACAATTCTCTGTGGTGCCTTATGCCTTCTGTGTTTACTTCTGCAAGTATTCAAAACTCTCGGACAGACCTAATTAAAGGCCGTTTTATTGGGGTGGGCGTAGGGCCAGGTGATCCAGAACTTATTACGTTAAAGGCACTAAGACTAATTCAAGCGGCGCCTGTGGTTTGCTATTTAGCCAATGATAAAGGGCAATCTCAGGCATTAACGATTGCCAGTGAAGCGTTTGGTTCATGTTCTCGTGAGCAAGTGCATATCGGCATTCAGATGCCCATGTCGATTGATAGAGGCTTGGCTAATCAGGCTTATGATGAGGCGGCGATCTCTATTAAGGCTCAGTTAAAAATGGGCTTAGATGTGGCTTTTTTATGTGAAGGTGACCCTCTGTTTTTTGGTTCTTTTGCATACCTGCTAGATAGATTAAATACTGAGTTTGACTGTTTGTCTGTACCCGGTATTTCGTCTGTACATGCTGCATCCTCTGCTTTAGTCCACCCTTTAACCATGCTTAAAGAATCCTTTACGATAGTTAGCGGGCGTCATACTCAGGGGCAATTAGAATCGGCTCTTACTCAGAATGACACGGTAGTGATTATGAAGGCAGGCCGTGCCAGATCAAAGATTCTAGCTGCATTAGAGCAAACAAAGCGTGTGAAAGAGGCCCAATATTTAGAATATATTGGACGTGATAATCAAAAAATAGTTACAGATATTACTAACTTAAAGGATGAGTCAGGGCCTTATTTTTCATTATTCCTGGTGACAAGAAGTGATGAAAAAAGGCATAAGGATAGCTATTCATGATTCAAATTTTTGCTTTGACTGAACTAGGTTTATGCCTAGCCAAAAAATTAGAACAAGTCTTGCCTAGTGATGAAATTAAGGTGAACTATAAGCCAAGCCCTTTTGCAGAGCAGGTACAAGAAGCTTTTAAACAAGGTGATAAGCTGATCTTTATTTGTGCTACTGGCATTGTTATGCGCACTTTAGCACCTGTGTTAGAAAACAAATATCAAGACCCACCAGTGCTTGTTCTTGATGAAATGGGTGACTTTGTTATACCACTTCTGTCTGGTCATGAAGGGGGAGCAAATGATTGGGCCTATCAAGTATCTTCGCTGATCAAGGCACAGTTAGTTATTACTACTGCATCTCCTTATTTAAGGCCTGTATATAGTATCGGTATGGGATGTGAAAGGGATTGTGCTCTGGTGTATCTAGAAGAGTTAATGCATGAGAGCCTGCTAAAAGCTGGCCTTTCTATCGAGCAAATAGATAGCTTCCATAGTATTGATATTAAAGCGGATGAAGTGAATTTAATTGCTTTAGCGCAAAAGTATAATAAGCCTTTTAGAACTTGGAGTATTGACGAGTTAAGCCCAATGAAGCGCTTACTAAGCACACATTCAGATTATATTTTTAATACAGTTGGAGTCTATGGTGTGGCTGAGTCTGCGTGCCTCGTTGGTTGTCAAAAAATTACTGAGACTGAGCCAGAGTTAGTCTTACCTAAGCATAAAAATGCAAAGGCAACCTGTGCTATCGCAAGAAGCTTTCCCGCTAAAGACGCCTAATTTAATAAAGAGTGAAAACGAATATGTCTAAATTTACCTTTACTCAACTAGAAAAAGATAAATTAATCCCTAAGCTAAAGCAGCATATGTCAGCAGAGTTTGAATTAGATCTTGGCGGTTTTGAAGCAGAATTTTTATTAGATTTTATTGCTAAGGAATTTGGGTCTAGTTTTTATAACAAGGGTCTTCAAGATGCTCAAGCGGTTGTCCTTGAGCGAATGGAGGTCATCAACGAAGAGATCTATGCATTAGAGAAATAGCAGGTTATCTGATAGTCAGCTACTTCTCCTTATGGCCAGCTTTTAAAGTTGGCTTAGATCTGCATAGACTAAATAATCGACTATCTTGTCATCTTCTAGCTTTAAAATAGTGGCAAAATTCGCACTCGTCTTTGTTTGATCTAATCGAATATAACTTACCTCACCATGGCAGATGAGTCCGCCTTCCACCTGCCAAATATTGTCTAACCTATGTTGCATACTTTGAATGCTAGTAAAGAAGGCTTTGTTTGCTTCTAGTACAGCGACCTTGCCTTGTGTGCAAGGAAAGTTTGCTAGTTTAAAGTTGACCTGATCAGCTAGAAAAAGAGAGAGTTTCTCTAGACTTTTTTCATCGACAGCCTGATATAGACGCTTCATAAACTGATTTGCTTGCATGTGAGTATCTCCTGATATTTAAGTTTTACCTTGTTAGTCTTAATGGCTTTTTAAGCGCTTGCTACTCGAGTAATGCCAGACGTTTCACCACCGTATAAATTTCTCTGTGCGTCTTGATCTGACAAGTACTCGATGAACTCAAATTCAAACCCCGCTGGGTCAATAAAATATAAAGTTTTACGATAGGGATGGTCGGCGCCAATCGTCGCAATTTCATAGCCCTTATCCTTCAGACGCTGAGCAATTTCTTCAAGTTCTGTTACCTCAAAACCTATGTGAGCTAGGCCCATATCATGGCTTTTTAAATTACGGTTTTCTGATGTGCCACCATCATTTAGGGTGATGTAGTTTTCCTGGGTACCCACATGGCACCAACGACGAAAAACGCCATACCATTCACTTTTACCTTCTCCTCTAATTTCCCATTCAGGAAAGGCTGTTAGAAGAAAAGAGCAACTAGCTTCTATGTCCTTTACCACTAAATTTACATGTTCTAAACGGATCATATTTCTCTCCTTACATGAGTTAGTAGGTAAAGCTTAGTGCTAGGGTGATTGTTTGATAAGCCCGCTTATGGGAAGATGATTAATGAAAAAAAGTTAATAATTGGTGGTTTTATGTTTGAAATTAACAGTATTCCTGTCTTTATTTCAGTAGTTGAGCAAGGTAGCTTCTCAAAAGCCGCAGAAGTGTTAGGTTTTTCTAACTCTGGTGTGAGCAAGCGGATTAGTGCTTTAGAGGCTCAGTTAGGTGTAAAGCTTTTATACCGATCTACCAGAAAACTGAGCTTAACTGAGGCGGGTGAGCGCTATTATCAACACGCTCAAAGAGCCTTTGAAGCGGCAAAGGAGGCTGAAAGTGCGGCAACGGGTTTGCAGCAAGAAGCGCAAGGTGTATTAAGAATCAGTGCGCCTATGTCTTTTTCGCGTAGTCATATTGCCCCTATTATCCCTAAGTTTTTAAAAGCTTACCCTAAGATCAGTATCCAACTGGAATTAAGCGATACCTGGTCTGATGTGATATCAGAGGGATATGATCTTGCGTTAAGGGCGGGAGACCTTCCAGATTCCAGTTTGGTTGCTAAGCCTCTAGCGCCATTACACAGTGTGATTTGTGCTGCCCCAAATTATCTAGAAGAGTTTGGTTCCCCCAAGGAACCTGCTGACTTAGTGCAACATAACTGCCTTTTATACTCATATCACTCGACTTCAAATGAGTGGTTTTTTAACCGCAATGATGAAGACGTTAGGGTCGAAGTAAAAGGCAATTATCAGGTAAACAACAGTGACGCATTGAAAGAAGCCCTGTTAACGGGTTTAGGAGTGGGGCGCTTACCTAGTTTTATTGCAGGTGAGGAAATTAAAAAAGGGAATTTAATCCCTTTATTAACAGGCTATCAAATGCCGTATAAAAACCTCGTTGCGCTTTATCCCCAGAGGCAATACCTTGCTAAAAAAGTCAGTGTATTTTTGAGTTTTCTAGAAGAGCAGTTTGATCAGAATTTACCTTATTGGGATGATTGGAAAAGGTCACCATCATAGCTGTGATCCTGTATGTTTATAGACATCTCAAATTGAATTTATATGATTTGTGGGTTTATCTCCGATCTTGTTTTGAATAAGGATAAGCCCAGTAAAAATATAACAATTAATGCAAAGAGTGATGCCATTACAACCCCGTTCCAGCCATAGGCTTGCCAGAATGGATCAAGGTAAAAACTGCCAAAACTTGCACCCATATAATAGAAGGTCAGATAGAGGGCACTTGCACTCGCATTGGCTTTTACTTTGGAGCGACTTGCTTGTTTACTGACCCAAGCACTTGCAGTGGAGTGAGTCAGAAAAAAGCCAAAGCTGTTTATTGTTAAGCCAAAAATGATGGCAAAGAGACTTAATTCTAGCGTGATTAGAGAGCCAAGTATTAAAAAACTTGTACCCAGCATCATACAAGTAGGCTGAGAGTATTTAAGGGCTAGTTTTCCTGATAAAGAAGAAGCACATGTGCCTGCTAAATAGGTTAAAAACAGCATGCCTATTAATTTACTAGAGAGTGAATATGGGGCTGACTCAAGAACAAAAGTAATATAGCTATATTGATTAATAAAAATAAAAAAGCTTAAACCTCCAATGAGATAGGCGATGATGAGGTACTTATTTGCTAGATGCTGTCTAAAGTTGCCTAAAATAGTACTTAAACTTAAGGTTTTTGCAGAAAAGTGCTGAGAATTAGGCAGTAAATAAGCGAAGCTAATTAGGCAGAAACTTGAGATACCAGCCATGATAAGAAAGGTATTGCTTAAGCCTTGCCATTCTCCTAGAAAGCCTCCTAACAGACGGCCTCCAATGCCTCCTAAAGAGTTTCCTGCAATGTATAGACCCACAGCAATTGTCATAGCATCAGATTGATATTCTTCTGCAAGATAGGCTATTGCCATGGCAGGCAGACCGGCTAAAAAGAACCCCTGTACACCTCTCAATATTAATAAGTCTTGATATTGGGAGGCAAAAGCCAGAGCAAGGGTGGTGATAATAATACCCAGCATGGCCGCTAGCATTAGCCACTTTCTACCGAGTGCATCTGAAAGAGGGCCGAATATCAGCAAAGACAAACCTAAAACAAAGGTTGTTATAGTAAAGCTCGCATTTGCTTCTAGACTAGAGATGCCAAATTGGCTGGCTATCATTGGCAACAAAGGTTGGGTCACATAAACATTGGCAAATACCATAAAAGAACCAATAAGTAGGGCTAGGTTCGCTCGCCAAAAAATTTTACTGCCTGTCTGTATCACTGTCATTACTCTATTGTGCTTAAGATAAATTGACTATACGCAGACATTTAAAATCAATAAAATTCATATTAATGATCAAATCTATAAGGATTGTTGATGGAAATTAAGCAGCTTAGATATTTTTTAGCCGTTTCAGATGATTTAAGTTTTACCAAAGCCGCATCAAGACTAGGTGTGGCTCAGCCTGCTGTGAGCATGTCTATCCAAAAACTTGAGCAAGATCTTGAATTAACCTTACTTCATCGCGCTGATCGTAAAGTCAGCCTGACTGATGAGGGCAGAGCGCTTTATCAATATGCTCAAAGAATTATTCAGACACATGATGATGCGGAATTGGAGATGAATGAGCGCAGGGGCTTAGTAAAAGGCGATGTGAGAATCGGTATTTCTAGCATGCTGGGTTCATATTATTTTCCGCCTATTCTGATGGCATTTAAGCATCAATACCCAATGCTCAACCTTGAAGTCATAGAGGGTGGAACCTCAGACCTTCAACATAAGATAGAAAAGGGAGAAATTGACCTTGGTGTTGTTGTCGCAGAAGATGTGCCAGACAGCTTGGAAATGCGTTCTATTTTAACCGAAGAAATGCTAGTCACAGTGGATGAAACACACGCCTTCACTGAACTTGAAAAAATCACCCCAGAGCAGTTTTTTTCACAAGAATTAGTGATGTTTAAGCAAGGTTATTTTCATCGAAAAGCGGTTGATAGATTAGCAAAAGAGACGGGAGCAAGTCTTAACATTGGTTTTGAAACAAACCTACTTCCTCTTATAAAATCTATTATTAAACAAGGGTTTGGTATCTCCACCTTGCTTGCTATGGTAACCCAAGATGATGAGGCTTTGATTACTCGACCTTTTGATCCTCCTATTTTTTTAGATCTAAATATAGCGTGGCGAAAGCATGGTTATTTATCCCATGCTAATAAGGCATTCTTGGACTTTTTATTAGCCTATACGCTTACTCAAAAGAAAGATTTGTAATGGCGTAAATTGAGCAAGATTTGCTAAATGGGCACTTGTTAAACTGATTTTACTGAAACCATGAAGGGAAAGTTTGAATGGCGGTATCTAAAGTACGTTATGAATCACGATTGCAAAAGCTTATTGATTATATTTACTCACACTTAAATGAGAGTTTGGATTTAATCTCAATGGCTGAGGTAGCGGGTATTTCCCAATATCACCTGCATCGAATTTATACCAGTATTTATGGAGAAAGCCTCTCTAGTATGATCAAACGCCTACGGTTGCATAAATCAGCTGGCTTGTTGGTGAATACTGATTTAGCAATTGAAGAAGTGGCAAAACAATCGGGTTATCGTCATCTTCAATCCTTCTCTCGTGCTTTCAGTGCTGAATTTGGTCTTCCTCCAGTCGGTTTTCGACAGCAAAGGCAGGTTAAAACCAATCATCAAAGCCATTTATTAACGCCACATGAAGTGGCGAGGGAGAAAATGAGTATGCAAGATGCCAAATTGAATAATGAGTTTTCGGTCACACTAGAGCAAGTCGAGCAAGATCTAGCCTTAGTGGCTTATCCACATCAAGGTTCTTATATGAACATAGGGCAGGCATTTGAAAAACTCTTAGGTTGGGCGGGAATGCGTCAATTATTTGATCAAGATAGCCGAATGATGGGGGTATATTTTCATGACCCTGATAATACGCCAGAACAAGATTTGCGTTCTCTTGCTGGGTTAACGTTAGCGTTAGAAAAGCAGCCTAGTTTAGATGCGCCTTTAAAGCAGTATCAAATAGATGCCGGTAAATACGCTGTTTTGCATTTTAAAGGCCCTTATGCGGATATGCACAGCGCTTATCGTTGGTTTTTCGGTACTTGGTTACCTGAATCAGGCCATGAAGTTGCGGATAAACCGCCTTTTGAAGAGTACTTGAATGACCCTAGGCAAGTTCCTCCAAGTGAATTACTCACTGACATTTATATGCCACTTAAATAGCGATCAGGTGCTTGTTAAATGGAATATAGCAGCTAACCATAAAGCTAAACTGCTTTACGGTTAGCTGGTTTTGTTAGGCCAGACGTCGGAATTGCTTAACCAGGGAGTCTTGATCTCCTAGCTGCTGACTTAAACTAGAGCACTCTTTCACGGTTTCATTTGCTAGCGATGAAGTGCTGTTACAAACGTCGCTGATAGATTGAATATTGGCATTCATTTCACTTGAGACTTGGGCCAGCTCATGAATAGCGCTGGCAATTTGATCGTTTTTATTTGAAATGTCTTTTACCTGATTAGAGGATGCTCGTAACTTTTCACCAGTACGCTCTGCGCTTTCTACACAGATATCCGCTTGGATATTACCTTCTTTCATGGCTGATACTGCATCTAAAGTCGCTCCCTGAATTTGAGTAATAACCTCCTGAATCTCCTTGGTCGAATCTTGACTGCGTTTAGCCAAAGCCCTGACTTCATCAGCAACTACCGCAAAGCCGCGGCCTTGTTCTCCCGCTCTAGCCGCTTCAATTGCAGCGTTAAGTGCCAGTAAGTTAGTTTGTTCTGCAACGCCTTCGATAACACCTAATACATCATTAATTGTTTTGCCGTGCTCTTCTAATTGGCCTATCACATGTGATGCATTATTGAGTTGGCCCGCAAGACTATGAATTGAGTTAACGGTTTCACTTACTGCTTGTAATCCATCTGTGGCGGCATCATTAGCTTGCTTTGCAGCATCAGACGTATTGACTGCATTTTCAAGAATTTCATTGGCAGTGGCATTCATTTGGCCAACAGCAGTAGCAACCAGCTCTGTTTCTTGGGTTTGTTTATCCAAGTTATCTGCTGTCATCGAGCCATTATTACTGGATATTTGGGCAGAGGAGCCTAGCTGGATATTCGAATCTTGAATTCTACCTACTATGGCATTTACTTCGAATTGGCGCATTTTTAAGGCTAACTTTATTTCAGAAATATCGTTGATTTTGTCGTTATAAATCAGTTCCATAAGTGGATTATCAAAGATCTTCCTCGACTCTTTACTTAAGGCTTCTAATGGTCTGGTAAGCCAATAGGTTGCTAATGAGCTAGTTAAGAATAAAAATGCCAAAGCGCCAATTGGCGACACACTTTGGATAAAATAGGAAATAACTAAGCAAGGTAAGAAACTGAGGCAGGCTCTTTGCCAGAGTCGTGTACGAGGAAGCTTAAATGCGAGAGGGCTCTTACCAGAACGGATTTTTGCATAAATCCTTTCTGCATTTTCCACATGTTTTCTTTTTGGCGTTAAACGTACTGATTGATACTCGGTTGTTTTACCATTCTGAATAATGGGGGAAGCGAAGGCATCAACCCAATAATGATCTCCGTTTTTACAGCGGTTTTTTACCAGCCCCATCCAAGATTTTTGCTGCTTGAGGTTATCCCATAAATTTTCAAAAGCCGCTTCTGGCATGTCTGGGTGTCGAACAATATTGTGAGGCTGCCCCAATAGCTCAGATTCACTGAACCCAGAAAGGCTAACAAAGTCCTTACTGACATGGGTAATATGACTAGAAGGGGAGACAATAGATAGGATGTTAAAATCTTCGGGGTAGCTTTGTTCTTTGCCTGTGACTGGGTTGTTTATTCTCATAGTTTTCTCAGTAAATACTCTAAAGCTAATACAAATGTCGGTAAAGTTTTCACTAGTTCACGAACAGTGTATATGCCTTGAAAGCGCTTATTTGTAGTGAAAAGTTTACTGAAATAATGGCAATTTCATTTTAGTGTAAACTTGTGTTTTAAAAATGATATGGGTCAGACGAAGGCCAAATGAGTGGTTTTTTGAAGGTCTTTATTTCTTCAATTATGTTCACTTTTTCCACTCTTTTAGAGGCAAAAAAGCGCTTTTTAAGGGTAAAGTACAAATTTATAATGAGACAGGTAGCTTTGCTTTAACCCTAAAGAAGCCCTTAGGTAGGGATGAATAACAGCTTTCTTTTTATAAATCCTTAAGGCTTCCTTAAGCTTTGATGGTTAGGCTAGATAACCTGAAATTAATCACCTTTTAATGTAAAAGGTGCGAGTAAGCTGCTATTAGCATTCGAGTTTAGATTCTCGTTTTATGTAAAGGATTTTGAGCAGGCAAGAAAATCGAGGAACTTATTCGTAGGTTACCTTGTTATTAATTAATATTTGAGAGAATGAAATGAAACTACTAATTACCTGCCTTTTTATCGCAATGACTAGCTTTGCAAATGCTTTTTCTTATACGCAAAATTTTACTCAAGCAGAGCTGCAACAAGAAGTTGAGAAAGTAATGCCGATTGTTAAAAAGAAATACTTTATGACAATCACCTTATCTGATCCAAAAATTGACTTGATAGAAGGTTCTGATGAGCTAGGCCTTAAATCTCATATTAATGTGAGTGCTCCGGGCGGCTTGCAAGGGGATGGGATAGTTCATGTGGTAGGTCAACTTGATTACAATCAGGCTGAAGGAGCACTGTATTTCAAAAATGCTCGTTTAATTGAATTGAGCCTTAATGGCGTTCCACCAGAAATTCAGCCAGAACTGAAAAAAATTGCCCAGTCTAGCCTGACTAGAACTTTATCTCAGCGTCCTGTTTATGTACTAAATGATCAGGATGTAAAACAGAAGATTGCTAAAGCTACCTTGCAATCCATCATTGTGAAAAACCAAGAGTTAGAAATTACCTTTGGTATTCTTTAATTCGCAATAAGCTTGGTATAAGGCTCAAATGGAAGTTTTAGAAAGAAGGTGTTTTGCTAAAGAAATGCCTTCTTTTTTTGTGTCAGTATTTTTTATCTATTCTTTTATTAAGGTCGCCACGGACTGAATATTAATGGCATCGTGGCGCCAATATTCTAGATCGCAATCGATTAAGCGGCCATTTTGGTCATGATTGACTCTTTCTACTAGCATGGCTGGGCTTCCTGATGTTGCTCTAAGTGCTTGCGCAATCTCCCCCTGTAATGAACTAGTTCGAATATGATATCGGGTTTGGCTATAAAGAATGTCGTAATCTTCCTTATAGGTATGGGTAAGAGACGCTATAAAATCTTTTTCTTGTAACTCCGGGAAATATTCAGCGATCACATAATTTATTGTGACAGCAACGGGCCTATTATCTAAAAAACGCAACCTTTCTAACTTATACACCTGGGTAAAGGCTTCTACTCCTAATAGCTTGGCAGCATCCCTTGGGCAAGGTAATAACTCAGCATTCAGCAACTCAGACCTAGGTTCACGTTTGGCTTTAATTGCCATAGTTTTAAAGTTGTCGGTATTTGTTGGGTCATAGGCAAGTGCTGTAGGTGATACAAACCAACCACGCCTATCTTCACGGAAGATTTTTCCATCAGACTCTAATAAGGAGAGGGCTTCTCTTAATGTTACTCGGCTAGTATTAAAGGTCTCTGCTAGTTTTCTTTCAGCGGGAAACTTACTTCCAGGGGCGAGTAATCCAGCTTCAATTTGTTCATTGATGGATTCCATTATTTTTAGATACTGCAAAAAAAGCGTTTCCTATCATTAAAAGCGAGTGGGGTATTTGGGGAATCATAACAAAGGCACCTTCTTTACTAAAGTAGGTGCCTGAAAGTTAACTAGGGAACCTGCGAATAAGTCCTCCCGCCTCAGCGTGTGGATAAAAGCCTCTAGATTTATGGCGAGGAGCGCAACTTAATAGTGATTCTATTGATAAGGTTCTCAACATAAAGATAAGGCTTTTAGGCCACGCCCTTCGGGTCTTTCAGAAAAAGTAACACCCTGTGTTGTCACTTCTCGAAAGGTGCCTACATTACGTCAAAGTAACGCCTTGTGTGATACGTTTTCTGAAAAGACTGAGAAGAGGTGACTTAATCGCAGGTTCCCTAGGTTGCCGCCAAGCTTGAAACTTAGAATAAAAGGTCTGTTGTAACAGCCCATGGACTATTTTTACGAGTACACAAGTGAGCATGATAAGACTGGCCATGGCCGCCGCTGCCCCCAAGTTACCTGTATCACTGATATTCAATACAGCAACAGCAGCAGGGAGCGTATTACTTGAATATAAGAAGATGATGGCAGAGGTGGTCGTCATGGCATTGATAAACAGATAAATACCAATGTCTAAAATCGCAGGAAAGCACACAGGCAAGGTGACTTTAAAGAAAATCTTATATTGAGGAACCTTGAGAGAGGCTGCAACAGATTCAACCTCTTGTGGCAGTTGTTTTAATGCGCTTAATGCCGTGAGATGTCCCACTGTGTAGTAATGAACCAGCGTATTGATGACTAAAATGGCTAAGGTGCCATACAGTAAATTAAGAGGATTACTTGGGTGATTAAAAAAGAAGATATAACCCAAACCAAGTACCATGCCAGGTACGGCCATAGGCAGTAAGCAAAGCATTTGTAATACTTGTTTTAGGCCTTTGTTTAACTGTCCCTTGTCTAGTAAATAAGCACCAACAAAGATAAGCAAAGCGCCAATAATAGCAACTAAACTAGCTAGTTTGAGCGAAGTGAAGTAAGGCTGCCAGCCGTATACACTGAATTGGCTAAATTGGTAGTTATCTAGGCTAATACTCATATTCCAGGGCCAGAACTTGACCAAGGAAGCATATAACGCCATCCCCAAGATACAAAGAATCAGTAAAGCAATGGTGCTGCAAAAAGCGAAGCAGGCGAGGTCTTTCTTCATATTTGGTTTAGGCTTATAAACAATTGAGTTAGAGCTAAAGAGCTGCTGTTGTTTCTTTTGTACTCTATTGTCCAAGATGAAGGTAATAAGTGCGGGTAAGAGTAATAACACACTGGTAACCGCTGCCATTGAAAAATTCTGCTGACCGACCACTTGCTTAAATATGTCTGTGGCCATCACATTCACATTTCCACCTATTACTTTAGCAACACCAAAATCACAAACAGCTAAGGTAAAAACCACCATAAACGCACTAATTAGACCATATTTTGCTGTGGCAAGAGTGACGGTAAAAAAGGTTTTAATCGGTGACAATTTTAGTGCCGATGCGGCTTCATATAACCTTGCATCTGTCGTCTTTAATGCGGTATTGATAATCATAAATGCGTGGGGGAAACACCAAAACACAAGCCCTATCATTATGCCTATCATGCCGTAAATCGAATGACCTAATAGCACCTCTTTAATTAAACCTTGATTGCCAAATAAGTAAATCAAGCTAATAGCAGGGAGCAGCGAAGGGGCGAAAATAGGGCCTAAAGCAATATTGGCAAAAATGTTTTTGCCCGGCATACAAGAGCGATTAATCGCATAGGCATAAACAAAGGCTAGAACTGAAACTATGCCACTAACCGAAAACCCGAGTGTTAATGTTGTGATAAAGGATTGCCTAAGGGCTGGGCTTTGTAGGTAATGGATAAAATTGCTTAGTGCGACAAAACTTCCTTGGCTATCCAGTACACTTTTTTGCAACATGCTAAAAAGTGGCGCAGCCGTAAAGATGAAAAGCATTAGGCTCAATAGACTAATTAAGGTGAACTTAATTAAGGCATCAGTGTTAAGAAACGAGAGCCAACTCGTTTGATTGGTTGCTGGATTCGTTTCAAGAGCAAATACTTTTTGTCTGGTGCTTGTTTTTGTCGGTTCTCTTTTCTCTTCAATCGTTACAAAGGCGTCAAGAAAATCTTTACTGGGCATATTTCTAGGAGTGTCTTCCTTGGAAGCAAGTGTCGTTTCTTGAGTAGTGGATTGCTCTTGATAACCAAGATGATAACCCAGTACCTGAGCACCTGTTGTTTTCATTTTAGTTGTTATCATTGGCTTATCTCAGTACGAAAGTAGTGAAGCTTGTTGTGGGGGAACTGGATTTGCTTGTGATCACCAATTTTTAAATCTAAATTCAGGCTTTCTTGCAAAGGGATTTCGACCTGTATTTCCTGCTCTATTGTTTCACTAGTTCTTTTTTCTTTATCTTTTAAAAGTTGGCAGTCAACTTTAATACTTGCACCCTGAAAGGTAAGCGATTGAATATTAATAGGAAAACTGATGTTAGAGGCAAGGTTTTGGCTGTTCTCTTCAATGTTCGAGAACTGAATATCTTCGGGACGAACGCCTAAAATAAGAGATTGCTGAACATCCGATTCTGTATTCTCTATGTAGTCACTAATAAACTCAGGCCAAAGTGGAGAAAAACTTTGGCCTGCCAATCTAAATTCATTGTCTTGTCCAAGTTGTGCTGGGAGAAAGTTCATACTACCGACAAAATTAGCGACAAAATGGGAGGCCGGTTCTAGGTAAATTTCACTGGGAGTGCCTACCTGCTCTATCTTGCCGTGATTCATCACCACAATTTTATCCGCCATTACCATGGCTTCTTCTTGGTCGTGAGTCACCATTATAGTGGTGATGCCAAGTTGCTTTTGTAATTGGCAAATTTCAGTACGCAAGTGATGTCTAACCTTGGCATCAAGCGCGGATAAAGGCTCATCTAGTAAAAGTAGCCCTGGCGATAAAGCTAGCGCTCTTGCAAGCGCGACTCTTTGTTGCTGCCCACCGGATAGTTGGCTTGGAAACTTATCGCCAGAACCCGCGAGGTCAATAACAGACAGCCAGTGATTAACTTTCTTTTGCACTTCTTTTTTATTATGTCCTTGCTGTTTGAGAGCCAAAGCAAGGTTGTCAGCAACGGTCAAATTGGGAAAAAGTGCATAGGATTGAAAGACAATACCAAAGTCTCTGTGGCTTGCAGGTAATCGGGTGATATCTTTACTCGCTTGAGTAATATAACCTTGGTCTGCTATTTCTAAACCTGCAATACAGCGTAATAGGGTGGTCTTACCACAACCTGATGGTCCTAAAAAACAAATAAACTCTCCTTCTTCAACACTAAGAGAGATATCTTCCAAGGCTTTAAAGTTTGCAAAGGATTTATTGAGCTTATGTATGTTTAAGTAGGCTGACATGGGCGTCCCTATTCTTGTCTAGTATGTGATGAGTTTTACGCTAGCTGTGTGACCGCATGATGACGTTAGCTAAGAGATTTTTAATTTTGTGGTAAGCCCAAAAGGTGGCTTACCACAAAAAATGTAAAGCCTTATTTTGGTTCAGACTTGGCATCAAATTTTTGAGACCAGATTGCCAGAGTGGAGCTTCTACCTTGTGCCATAGCGCTAAAGTCCAATTTCACCATGGCTTTTTCAACGTCAGGATAGTTCGCCACTTTTTTATTAACCTGTTTGTGAGACACAATAGGATAGAATTGGCTATAAAGTTCATTGGCTTTTCGAGACAAAGACCACTCGACAAGGCGTTTAGCCGCTTCTGATTGAGTGTTTACTAAACCAACCGCTTCCGCTTCCCAACCTATGCCTTCACTTGGCATAAGAATATCAATGGGTGCACCTTGTGACTTTAGTTTGGCACCACGGCTTGCCATAGAAATACCAATTGCCACTTCCCCCATAGCTGCCTGTACGCAAGGTTTAGAGCCGGAGTGGGTGTAGTGAGCAATGTTTTGATCAAGCTCTTGCATAAATTGCCATGCTTTTTGCTCTCCCATGGTTTGTAGCCAAGTTGAGACTTGCATATAACCCGTGCCTGAAGAGGCTGGGTTTGGCATGGCAATATGCCCTTGATAAACCGACTTAGTTAAGTCCTTCCAGCTGTTTGGCTTAGGTAAGTTGTTTGCCTTAGCAACTCTTTCGTTAAAGCATACGGCATTGAAAAAAGCATCATTACCGAACCAAGCTTGTTGTGTTTCAGGGTCATTTAGATAGGAGCGAGTTTCGGCCAAACCCTGTGGTACATAATGTTTTACTATGCCTTCATTTTTAAGTAGAGCCATAGAAGAGCCAGCTAGCCCCCAAATGACTTCTGCTTGAGGGTTATTTTTTTCAGCTAAGAGTTTTGCCGTCATTATGCCAGTAGAGTCTCTCACCCAACGGATAGTGATATCTGGGTTTTCAGCTTCAAAACCTGCTTTGTAAGGTGCAAGTTGCTCTGTTTCAAAAGCCGTATAAACAGTTAGCTCTTCTGCACTTGCAAGTGAGCTAGTGAACATGGCAGCACATAGAGAAGTGACACCAAAACATAAAGACGTGTGAAGCTTAGAGAAGGTTTTCATAAGTTTTCCTTTTGGTATTTACCAGATTGTTTGTTTCATACTAAAAAAGGAATATGACACTCATGTTTCAAAGATAAGTCATTATATTAAGTTTTGATGACAATGAGATATTGCATATATCATGAGTTTATCGTGTCAAAATCCATTTAAAGACACAGTTTTTAAAATGCTTCTCTTATGAAATTTTCATTTATGGCTTTACAAGAAAGTGAAAGAGTCAGTATAGTCTCTTCAAGCTGGTATATACCAAATGGAGTTTTTGAATGCGAAACCTTGAAAATCAATACTTACTACTCACCCCAGGTCCTTTAACAACGACAAAAACAGTACGTGAAGCCATGCTACAAGATTGGTGTACTTGGGATGATGAATACAATTTAGACATAGTGCAGGTCATACGATCTAAGCTGGTTTCATTAGCCGTATCAGCATCAAATGCAGAACAATATACAGCGACCTTGATGCAAGGAAGTGGTACCGCTTCAGTGGAAGCAACGATTGGGACTGTGATACCAAAAGGCGGTAAATTGCTGGTGGTTAATAACGGTGCTTATGGGGCACGTATGGCAGAAATTGCGAGCTATTTAGAACTAGATTGTCATGTCCTTGAGCTGGGGGAAATGGCCATGCCAAGTGCTGCCATGATAGATGAAGTTTTGCAACAAGATGCTCAGATTACCCATGTTGCCATGGTACATTGTGAAACAACCACTGGCATGCTGAATCCCGTTAAAACCGTTTGTGAGACAGTTAAAAAGCATGACAAGGTTATGATTTTAGACGCCATGTCTAGCTTTGGTGGTATACCGCTTGATATGCCTGAATTAGGCATAGATTTTCTCATTAGTTCTGCGAATAAATGTATCCAAGGTGTACCAGGTTTTGGTTTTGTGATTGCTAATAAAAAGCGATTAGAAGTCTGCCAAGGTCAAGCAAGATCGCTCTCATTAGACCTTTATCAGCAATGGTTATGTATGGAAGCGAACAAGGGTAAGTGGCGCTTTACTTCTCCTACTCACACGGTAAGGGCCTTTGCTCAAGCCATGCTAGAACTAGAGGAAGAAGGTGGTATAGAAGCCAGATATCAACGTTATTCACAAAACCAAAAAATCTTGGTTGAAGGTATGCAAGGATTGGGCTTTAAGTGTCTATTAGACGAAAGCCATCATTCGCCGATTATTACCTCTTTTTACTCACCAAAAGAGCAAGGTTACAAGTTCAAAGATTTTTATAATGCATTGAAAAAACAAGGCTTTGTTATTTATCCAGGCAAGGTATCTGATGCGGACTGTTTTAGAATTGGCAATATCGGGGATGTGTATCCTAAGGATATTGAGCGTCTTATTTTAGCCATCAGCAATGCTATGTACTGGTTGAAATAGAATATGAAAATCTCACCGCTTAATCCGCAAAGTGCTTGCAGCGAAGGGGATACAAATACCAGTGCTGCAAGACAAGACTGGATAGAACAAAGTCACGATCAAAAAACTAAGGATCTGCTATCACAAGATAGCCGCCATTTTTTGCATCAGGCTATGTCTACACCTTGCTTGGATGCCTTAGTTGCTGCCAAAGGGATTTATTTAGAAGACCTAGCTGGCCATAAATACATGGACTTTCATGGCAATAATGTTCATCAGTTAGGTCATGGACACCCCCATGTGATAGTGAAAATACAAACTCAATTAGCTGATTTACCTTTCGCTCCAAGGCGCTTTACTCATCAAGTCGCTGTTGATTGCGCAGCTAAGCTCACTAGCATTGCTGGAGAGTCTCTTAATCGTGTGCTTTTTGCTCCAGGTGGTACTTCAGTTGTTGGTATGGCGCTCAAACTTGCACGGCATGCGACAGGAAATGCCAAGGTGATTTCACTGTGGGACAGTTTCCATGGCGCTTCCATGGATGCAATTTCAGTCGGTGGTGAAGCCTGTTTTAGAGAAAACATGGGACCATTGATGGCTGGTGTTGAGCGTATTCCACCAGCGGTAAGTTATCGTGGCGCTTTACCTTCCCCCGATGGTAGTGACCTTCATTATGCAGACTACTTAGAGTATGTGATTGAAAAAGAAGGGGGCGTTGGTGCTTTTATCGCAGAAGCTGTGCGTAATACCGATGTTCAAGTGCCAAGTAAGGCTTATTGGAAGCGAGTAAGAGAAATCTGCGATCGCCATAATGTGCTCTTGATATTAGATGATATTCCTAATGGCATGGGGCGAACAGGACATTGGTTTAGCCATCAATACTATGACATAGAGCCAGACATTCTCTGTATAGGTAAAGGTTTAGGCGCAGGCGTCGTGCCTTTCGCCGCCATGCTGACGAGAGATGAGTACAACACGGCTGAGCAAGTGTCTTTAGGTCACTATACCCATGAGAAAAGCCCCATAGGCTGTGCTGCTGCATTGGCAATGATAGAGGTGATTGAAAGGGATAATTTGTTAGAAAAAACACGGCAAGATCATGAATTTGTCAAAGCAAGATTAGCTGCCTTAGCGGCTAGATTTCCCATTATTGGCGATGTTAGAGGCGTTGGCATGCTATGGGGGATCGAGTTAGTAACAGACCCTATAAAGAAAACCCGCGCTCTAGTGCAAGCTGAGCAAGTGATGTATCGCTGTTTGGCATTAGGCCTAAGTTTTAAGGTGAGTCAGGGTAATGTGCTGCAACTTAGTCCACCACTCATTATTACTCGTTCTGAATTAAGCGAAGCGCTAGCCATTTTAGAGCAAGCCTTGTCAGAGCTTGAATTCACGGCTCTTAAATAGAACGTTTTTAATATGCCATTGTTAATTGACATTAGAATTTTATAGATGCTAGGGCTCAGCCCGATAGCAAATAAACGAGAGGATTTAAAATGCAAAAGTTACAAGCTGTTATTTTTGATTGGGCAGGCACCTTGGTTGATTTTGGATCCTTTGCGCCAACAACCATTTTTGTGGAAGCCTTTAAACGAGGTTATGACTTTGATGTTTCCTTGGCTGAGGCACGTGTTCCTATGGGGCTAGGTAAATGGGATCATATTCAGGCCGTTGGGCGAATTCCAGAGGTTGCAGAGCGTTGGTTAACTCAGTTTGGCGAGCCAATGACAAATAAGAATATCGATGATATTTATGAAGTTTTTATGCCTTTGCAAATTGCTAAGGTAGCACAGCATGCTGACCCGATCCCAGGTGCCCCACAAGTATTGGATCAGTTAAGAGAGCAAGGCTTAAAAATTGGTTCTTGTACGGGTTACCCTCGTTGTGTCATTGACGAATTATTGCCTGCTGCTAAGGCAAATGGTATCGCACCTGATAATGTGGTGGCGACGGATGATCTTGCCTCTGGTGGCCGACCAGCACCTTATATGGTGCTTAAAAACGTCATTGATTTGGCGGTTACTGATGTTAATGCTTGCGTTAAAGTTGATGACTCAGTGCCAGGTATTACAGAAGGACTGAATGCCAGCATGTGGACAGTAGCCCTTTTATTATCAGGTAATGAAGCTGGTTTAACCCAAGCTGAGTATGAAGCGGCTGATGAAGAGACATTAGCTCAAGCAAGAGCTAAGGCAAGGCTGGCTTTTAAAGATTCAGGAGCACATTATCAAATAGATACCATTGCTGATCTGCCTGCTGTGCTTGAAGACATTGATAAGAGAATGACAGCGGGTGAAAAGCCATAGTCGCTAACTTGTTTATAAAACAAATATCAGCCTTCCACTAATTTAGATAGGCAAATTGAAAGCAGATCTAAATTGATTTTAAGCCGCCTTCGGGCGGCTTTTCTCTACTTTATCTTCTTTGATGCTTTCACTTAGAGTAAAAGCCAGTCACACTGCAAAACTGAATGTATATCAGCTATTAAGTTTTACATAACAAGGACTCAGTTTTGTTCTCACGACTTATCACCTTAGCTCCCTTTTTCTTTGTGTTCCTATGGAGTACCGGTTTTATTGGTGCCAAGTACGCACTGGTTTATATCGAACCTTTTACGCTGCTCATGGTGCGTATGTTTATTACCTTAGTGCTTTTAGGGACTATGTGCTGGTATTGGGTCAAAAAGTGGCCAACAAAAAACGAAATTGGACACCAGATGGTAGCTGGTTTATTAATTCATGGCGTGTACTTATCTGGTGTGTTTGCTGCCATTAAAGCCGGACTTCCTGCTGGTATCACCGCCATTATTGTTGGTGGACAGCCTATCTTAACCGTCGTTTTGAGTTGGTATCTTTATAAAGCCAGGCTCACCTTAAGGCAAAGCTTTGGTTTTGGGTTTGGTTTAATTGGTGTGATTGCTACTGTCTTATTTACTCAGGGAGTAGCTGATTTTAGCTTCTCATTTACGGCCGTTTTATATGCCTTACTGGCACTATTAGCGATTACACTTGGTAGTCTTTATCAAAAGCACTTTGGTGCCAAAGTAGAGTTATTAGCGGCTAATTTTTGGCAATATGCAAGTAGTTTAGTGCTAGTCACTATTTTGTCTTTTACCTTTGAAACGCAAGAAATTGAATGGTCGCTAACCTTAATTTTGTCACTCACCTGGTTGATTTTAGTATTGTCTTTCATGGCCACATTTTTACTACTTTATTTGATACGTGAAGGGGAAGCTTCACAAGTGGCTAGCTATTTTTATTTGGTGCCACCGACAGCAAGTCTCAATGCTTGGGTCCTTTTTGACGAACGCTTAGTCCCCGCTGCCTTATTTGCTATGGGGCTGACGGTATTAGGAGTCTATTTAGTGACTTCAAAAGGGCGCTCTAAATAAAGAGTCAGATTATTAATTTGGTTTTATTAATTGCTTTAATTAATGGGGATGTTGAGCCCTGTTTTGACATTGTCCATGACCACATTGGTATGAAAACGCTGGATGTTATTATTACTAAAAAATAGCTTTTGAGTCAGCGCTTCGTATTTATGCATATTTTCAACGGTAATAATTAAAATAAAGTCCGCATTACCTGTGACATAGTAACATTGCTGAACTTCTTCATGACTCAGCATAGCTTGTTTGAATTTTTCAATCTCTTCACTGCCTCCATATTTCACAATAATCTCAACTAAGACAGTGACATGATTTGCTAGTGTTTTGCTATCTAAGATAGCGACTTCTTTTTTGATAGTACCCGTTTCACGCAAACGCTTAATACGCCTTTGGCAAGCGGTTGCTGAAAGGCCAATTTGAGCGCCTATTTGCTCTGTACTGGTTCGACAGTTCTCTTGCATAATTTTGAGTATTTGATGATCAAAGTTATCCATTGAGTCTTTATTCCTCTTAAAAATAAAATTAACGCATAAAAAGAGCGTATATGAGTGTTCTTTAGTGCGCAACGTCGGCATCTATCTTTTAAGCTTATCACCTTAATTAGTTAAAGCGGGTTAAAGCGATTTAGCGTGATTTGAAGCGTTTTTTTGCATTAGGCGAAAAGAGTGAGGTGAGTAATGGGGCAGTTAGATCGTAATCAAATTCTAGGCATTGTTTTGGGCATTAGCGCCACTGTCATTTGGGCCGGTTGGCCTGTGCTTTCTAAAATAGCGACGAATAGTCAGTTAGCGCCTTATGATATTACTATGCTTAGGTTCAGCATCTCTGGGCTAGTTTTGTTGCCGTTATTTATTGTGCGATTTGCTAAATTAAAAGCCATTGCAGGGAAAGGCGTAATACTCGCATTTGGTGCAGGCGCACCTTATGTATTGGTTGGTACCTCTGGTATGGCTTATGCGCCTACCTCACACTTTAGCATTATTATGCCTACCTCTATGTTGCTGTTTACCACCATAGCAAGCGTGCTTTGGCTAGGAGAGAAGCTCACCCTGGCACGTATTCTAGGCATTAGCTTTATTATTGCTGGCGTGGTGTTTGTGGGAGGTAATAGTTTAGGTAGTTTGGCCCTAGAAGACACACTTATTGGTGACTTTATGTTCCTTATGTGTGGTTTTTTATGGTCAATTTATACTGTTCTCGCAAGATACTGGAAGATCAATCCATGGGATGCCACTGTGCTAGTTTCTATGGTGTCTATTGTGCTCTATATGCCGTTTTACCTTTACCAATTTGGTGGACAAATTTTAGCTGTTGATACTGATACCTTAATTGTTCAAGGCTTGTATCAAGGGGTGTTTGCTTCAATTGGCGCGCTTTATTTATATTCGAAAGCGATCAGTTTGTTAGGTGCATCAAAAGGGGCAATTTTTTCCGTTTTGCTTCCACCTTTGTCATTATTATTAGGTTCATTCTTGTTAGAAGAAGTACTTACTTGGGTTGAGGCTGGAGGTTTAATTCTAGTGTGTCTTGGAATGTTGTTTGCCTTTGAGGTTTTCCGTATGCCAAAGCGTTTGATTAAAGCGCCAAGCTTTTCTTCTAAACAAGATAGTTAGGACTGTTTTGCTTATCAGAGGATAAGGATGAACTCTATTTCTTTATAAGTGCTATATACTCATAAGAGAATAGAGTTCTATCTTGGTTGAGTTATTTACCTTAGTGGCGGCCAAAGTCTGCGGCATATAATTGAATCCATTCCTGCGCTGCTGTATTGCTGTCTAGCTCTCGGCCTTCTTCTTCTAGAATGCGTCGTCTGTACTGTTCTATATGGCAAATTTGCTGCACCATTCTGACCTTGTACATCTCATCATTATCAGTGAATTTAATACCGACTTCATAACGATGAGTGGCGCTATCGTCATCACATAATTTCGCCCAAACGATTTTCCCTTGACCATAATAAGGTGGGTCAATTGAGGTAATGGTAATATCGACAATCATGCCAACTTCGATAAGTGAATATAAAAAGCAAGACAATCCACCTTCACTTAAGTCCTTCATGTCACATTGTTCTTCCTTGCTCACGACCGCTGTTTTGACACAAATTGGAATATCAGTTGGGTGTCTAAAAAAACGCCTCATCTATTTCTCCAACCAGTTAAAGAGCAATTTATTTACATGAAATAAGTATAGTCCGATAACACAGATTCTGAGTGTAATTTTGTAGTCATTAAGCCGCATAAAAAGCCTTTTTCTTATTAACCTCTAAAAGGTTATCGGATCGAATAAATATTTCTAAATTAAACTAAATTGATCTCTTTAAATTAGTGATATCTAATTTTGTTGTTGGGGCTAGAATTTGCTTTACATAGATTTGCTCTTTAGTATCTGCATACTTATTCATGATTTAGATAAAGGAAGTATCCATATGTATAAGGTATTAATTGCAGATGATCATCCTTTGTTTCGCTCTGCATTAAGGGTCACTTTAAACGGCATTGCTGAGGATATAGCTTTGTCTGAGACCTGTGATTTTGCTGAAACCCAGCAGCAGCTGGCGTCTAGTGACGTTGACCTCTTATTGTTAGATTTAAAAATGCCAGACAGTGAAGGCTTATTAGGTCTGATTAAATTGCGAACACGTTTTCCTCAATTGGCTATCGTGGTTATTAGCGCCAATGAAGACCTGCATATTATTAATGAAGTAAAAGCGGCAGGAGCATTAGCTTATATTATTAAAAATACGCCATTGGAAAAGATTCAAACCATCATTTCATCCGTATTAAATGGTCATAGCCATTTTCCTGATATGACAGGTCTTACAGATGCCCAAACTGTGAGTGAAAAAATAGCGCAATTAACCCCTCAACAGCTAAGAGTTTTAACCATGATAGCTAAAGGGGATTTAAACAAACAAATTGCTTATCAATTGAATGTCAAAGAGAGCACGATTAAAACGCATATTTCAGAGATATTTAAAAAACTTGGCATTATTAATCGCACACAAGCCGCGCTTTTTATCCAACCTTTAGAGTTAAATAATGAAATCTAAAATAAGCAGCCTTATTCGTGCTGCTTTTCTTGATGAGGGCTGAGTGTGATTAGGTGATTAAGTTGAGATCTTAAGGCCATGGCTTTAACGGGCTTTTTCAACAAGGTTAATCCCGCGTGTGCAATTCTTTCTTCTACTTCTTGGGTATAGTCCGCAGTAATCACCATACAGGGAATGCGAATTTGCCAGAGTTTGGAGAGTTCCTGGTAAGCGGCTAACCCTGTTTTATTGTGATCAAGGTGATAATCAATAATCAGTACGTCTGGCACCTTTCCATTAAGCTTGAGAATTAACGATTCAGCGCTCTGAGCAGTTATAACCTGATAACCCCAATCACTGATTAAAGACTGCATACCTTGCATAATTTGCACTTCATTATCGATACAAGCAATTAAACTTGCTGTCTCTTGCTCTGACGTTAGGCTAGGGGTTGTGACATTAAGCTTCATGACCTGTTTTTTCGCCAATGGGATATCAATTGAAAAGACACTGCCTTTTCCAGGAACGGATTCTACCTTGATAGGGTGGTTTAATAGGCGACACAGTCTTTGTACAATTGAGAGCCCCAGCCCTAGGCCCTTCTCAAAGGAACTGTCTTTGTTATCAAGACGATGAAACTCATCAAAAATATTGTCTAATTGCAGGGCATCTATTCCTATGCCTGTATCCCAAACCTGTATTCTGATATTGCCTTGGTAGCGTTTAATACCTAATAAAACTTTACCATTTGGGGTGTAACGAATCGCGTTGCTCAGCAAGTTTTGTAAGATACGGCGTAAGAGTCTGGGGTCACTATGAATACTTAATTTACTTGTGATCCAATGCAGCTTTAACCCTTTCTCTTTGGCAATTAAGAAAAACTCAGATACTAGAGGAGCCATAATTTGCTCTAGTTCAAAATCACAAATATCTGGTTTTACTATGTCTGCATCTAACTTTGATATTTCGAGTAGTTCACTGAGTAAAAGCTCGGCATTATCAAGGGATCGCTCAAGACTAGAAGCTAGGATAATGAGTTCACCTGTTTCATGATTTGTTTGCGTTTCTTGTTGTTTTGACAACCTATGAATAAGAGAAGAGGCAAATAAGCTGGCTGAATTAAGAGGTTGGACTAGGTCATGGCCTGCAGCCGCTAAAAAGTGGGTTTTGCTGTTATTCGCACGCTTTAGCTCTTGGTTTAACTGAGAGAGTTTATTGGTTCTTTCCAATACCCTTTGCTCTAACTTCTCATTACTTTGTCTTAACATTGTCTCGTGGTGTCTTTGGTCAGTGACATCGGTATAAGTGGTAATGATTTGTCCAGCTGGCATAGGGTTTGTTTCTATTTCAATAAATCGATTCTCTTGGTTCTCATGAACAGAAATATGATGTTTAGCTTGCTTATATAACACTAATTTCTCTGTTACTAAGGCATCCACTACACCACAACCATATCCCCCTTGTTTTGCAATATGGCTAATGATTTGCTGCGCCGCTGCACCCATGTACAGACAAGTATCTGGAAATTGATAGAGTTTTTTGAATTTATCATTCCAAGCAATCACCATATGCTCTTTGTCGAGAATACATACACCTTGACTAATACTCTGTAGTGCAGAACTTAGTACAGAACGATTATGATGAAGTACTTCATAAGCTTCATCTAGCATGACGTTAAAGCTTTGGTAGCTATCTGCTTGGCCTTGTTGCAAACGTTCAATTAATAAGGTGGCAGCGGGAGCGCCTAATACAGAGCTTAATAAGCGTTCCGACGCAATGAGAACGTCGGAAGTCGCGGGAGAAGAATCAATAAGGCGGCCAGTAATAGGGTTTGTATGGCTTTCGAGTAATGCATTGATTTTGTCTTTATTAATGAACCTTAACAATAGAGATTTTACGTCCCCTAAAGACACCTCTTTACCTTGTTCTGATGGGGCTATCTTCTTGCTTTTGTCTTGTATTAGGTTGTCTAAACTTGCTTCATGTACAAACTTTCTCGCTTGGCTAATATCAGCAAAGCTTTCTTTGTAATAAAGAGAAGAGATGACATAAACCAAAGAATTAAGAAATAAACTCCATATGGTGCCGTGTACGATAGGATCTAGGCCTGCAATACCCAGTAAAGCATGTGGCTGTAAAAAACTGAGTTCAAATGGCCCATGCATCCAAGTTTTGTCTAGCCAATAAGCTTGTACTAACAGAGGGATGACAAGGCAATAAAACCAAATGCTAAAGCCTGCTAGCATACCTAAAATAGCACCTTGTTTATTGCCTCCTCGCCAAATCAAACCAAGCAAAAGTGGTGGTGCAAATTGAGCTACCGCAACAAATGAAAGTAGGCCGATTTCGGATAAAACATTGAACTCAGTCAGTAGTCGATAATAGAAAAATGCGAATAAAAGCACCGCACCAATAGAGAAGCGTCTTAGTCGAATAACAAACTGTCCAAGGTCCTGAATTTGTTCTAAGGCGATGACTTTTGAACGAATAATTAAAGGTAATAAAATTTCGTTAGAAAGCATGGTAGATAAGGCAATAGAAGCGACGATCACCATGCTGGTGCCAGCGGATAAACCACCAATATAAGCAAGTAAGGCTAGGCCTTTGGCATCACTTGCCATAGGAATCCAGAGTGTCAGGTATTGCTGTTGAAAACCTGTGGTATCAAAGTTTAAAAAGCCGACTAGGCCAATGGGTAAGATAAATAGGTTGGTTAAAAATAGATAAAAGGGGAATAGCCAGCGGGCGGTTGTTAAGTCTTTTGGGCCTGTATATTCAACAACTGCAGCGTGGAATTGACGAGGTAAAGCAAAGATAGCAATTGCGCCAATCAGAGCATGTACCAAGTATGTCATAGGTTGATGATATTGAGTGAGATTAGCATTGAGTTGCTCATCAGACATGGCAGCATAATAAACATCAAATATCCCATCACGGATAAAAAAGATGGCGTAAATTCCAATACACATGAAAGCAAAAAGCTTAACTAAAGATTCAAAGCTAACCGCTAGCATAAGACCTTTATGGTGTTCACTCGCATCTAGGTTTCGAGTACCGAACAAAATACTAAAGATCGCCATTAAGAGTGCAATGCATATGGTTGGGTCTGTATACCAATGAAGCGCCTTATGGCTAGAGCCTGATATCAATTGGAAGGATTCAGACACCCCCTTAAGTTGCAGTGCAATATAAGGCACTATGCCAATTAAACTAAAAACGGAAACCATGACAGCAATGGTACGAGAGTGGCCATAACGGGTGGCGATAAAGTCGGCTATTGTGTGAGTGTTTTCTTTTTTGGCAATTAAGATAATGCGAGCCATTAGGCGCCAGCCTAACAGCATAAGAATAATGGCGCCAAAGTAAGTCGGTGCCATTAACCAACCATGGTTGATAGATTGCTGCACAGTGCCATAAAAGGCCCAAGAGGTACAAAATATGGCTAAAGTCAGGCTATAAACATAAGGTTGTAAGCGGTTCGATTGGTTTTTGTCGCCCTTAAGCGCAATTAAAAATAGCAAACCTATGTAGAGAATTGAACAAATAGAAATCCACCAAGCATTGATCATGAATCAAACCTGCTAACAATGGAATGTCTGCTCGCCTTTTGACGAGTTTTTTGATGAACAGATAGAAACGTCCCTAAGGCCGCTTTCATTAAACACATAACTGCTTCCTTTCAGCTTTATTAGCATTTGGCAGAAAAGCTGAAAGCAAATTAACTTGTTTGTTAACTCGCTTTCCTTGAACCTCATGTTCAAACTTTTGTGCTAGAGGCAATGTATTTTACCTCTCTATTGTTATTGTATTTTGTCGATTAAATAGTCTTTATATTCATTACGTAAGTCTATTTTCTTTAACTTACCTGTCCCTGTGTGGGGTAATGATTCAAGCTGCAAAATGGCATCGGGTAACCACCATTTAGCCACCTTTTGTTTTAATATGGTAATCAAGGCTTCTTGCTCAAATACCTTGCCTGGTTTTATTGTTACCAAGAGGATTGGCCTTTCATCCCATTTAGGGTGAGTCACGCCTATTACGCACGCTTCATTAATACTTGCGTACTCTAATGCGGCATCTTCCAGTTGAACTGAGCTTATCCATTCTCCACCAGACTTTATGACATCTTTCGCTCTATCGACTATGCGTAAATAACCTTCAGGATTGATAACCGCAATATCGCCTGTATTAAACCAGCCATCTTCAAAGTTCTCTTGGCCTTCGCCCTTAAAGTACTCTTTTAGTACCCAAGGCCCTTTTACTTTTAAAATACCTTGCTGTATTCCATCGTGAGCGAGAGTTTGATTATCTTGATCGAAAATTTCAATTTGCGTACCAAACATGGCTTTGCCAGCAGAAGATTGTAAGTGGTAACGGCTCTCAGGGTCTAGTTTTTGAATGCTGGGGGAGTTAACTGAGGCACTCATCAAAGGGCTAGTTTCTGTCATGCCCCATAACCCCATCCAATAAACATCGTATTTCTCGGAATAGGCTTTTACTAAATTTGTTGGTGAGGCCGCACCACCCACTCCCACCATCTTTAAACTAGGTATAGGGCTGATGGGCTCAAGGTCGGTATTCTGCTTAAGGCTATCTAAATAGTTATGTAAACCCAGCCAGATAGTGGGAACGCCGAAACCTTTGTTAACCTGTTCTGAATCTATTAAATGATAAAGGGACTCACCATCTAATTTATCGCCACAAAAAACTAACTTGCTGCCAAAGAGAGGTGCAGAGTAGGGTATGCCCCATGCCACCACATGATACATGGGCACAGCTGGCATAATAATATCCCACTCATTAAAGCTTAGAAATTGGCTAGAGCCACTCATCATAGCATGCAAAATACTGGATTGATGGTCGTAAATGACACCTTTAGGATTACCTGTTGTTCCTGAGGTATAGCATAAACCACAGTTATCAGTGCCCTTGAGCTTAGGCCAATCAAAGTCACTCGTTTCTTTATCTAATAAGGTTTCATAGCAGTAAACTGGTGCTAGCTGAGTGCTTTGCATCTCTGATTCAAAGCAATTAATAATAAAGGCTTTGACCTTGGGAATACGAGATTGAATATTTTCTAAAAGAGGAATAAAGCAAGGATCGACAAAGATATACTCATCTTCTGCATGCTTAATTATGTACTCTAGCTGCTCTTCAAAGAGTCTAGGATTAAGTGTGTGGATCACAGCGCCAGAGCCACCAATGGCGTAATAAAGCTCAAAATGTCGATAATGGTTATTGGCTAAAGTGCCTATCCTATCACCCTTATTAAAACCAAGTTTGCTTAGGGCATTAGCAAGTTTTTTAATACGTGTATGGGCCTCAATATAAGAATATTCGTGCTTATGACCATCTGGCATCAGACTTACTATCCTTTGCTCGGGATAGCGCAAAATAGCATTCTCAATGATATCGCTGGTGAGTAATGGGGTAGGCATCATAGCGCTTTGATGTTCAGGCATAATCTATTCACTCTCTTATATTTATTGTTTGTGATCTTGCCAACAAGTTAACCTGTTTCTCTCTTTCCTCAATATCCTACTTTAGGTGGAGCTATGAATGATAATCACCGCCACCTTTTCTCCTACTAATGATGGATAGTTTTTTTTTAGCGTTGGAATCATAGTGGCTGGGTACAAAATAGCCTAGTTAGCACATGATTAACTTGTGCTTGAGGCATAAAACAAGAATAAAAATACCGGAGCTAAATACTATGAAGAAGTATATTCGTACCATGGCGCTTGCCACAGGATTTACCTTAGCCGCCACCTCAGCAAGTGTATATGCAGCCGATAAGGTGAGACCTGTTTTATTGAAAACGCCGATAGCGTTTGGGTCACACTTACCAGCACTAGGGACACCGATTAAAT
Source organism: Marinomonas sp. SBI8L (assembly GCF_001624705.1). Lineage (GTDB taxonomy): Bacteria > Pseudomonadota > Gammaproteobacteria > Pseudomonadales > Marinomonadaceae > Marinomonas. The sequence goes on along the minus strand of NZ_JSEO01000004.1, from coordinate 272,036 downwards.
GGGTAGAAGAGCAATTGCCTCTCATCTCAGCTGGCAGTGTACGAATGAAAATTTATGAGCCTGGTAAACTTGTTGCGCCACTGGAAATCTTAGATGCAGTCTCTAGTGGCAAAATCAATTCAGGTTATGCAACCGCTGGTTATTGGGCTGGTAAAATGCCAGCAGCGAGTCTCTTCTCCGCGATTCCATTTGGGCCAGAAGCGCCAGAATTTATGGCTTGGCTCTACTATGGAAACGGTCTAAATCTTTATCAAAAAATGTATGATGACGCAGGTTACAACGTCCATGTTGAGCCTTGTGCCCTTATTTCACCAGAAACCTCTGGTTGGTTTAAAGAAGAAATTAATGATGTATCTGATCTTCAAGGGCTGAATATGCGCTTCTTTGGATTGGGTGGTGAAGTGATGCAAAAACTGGGTGTATCTACCTCGTTAATTGCCGGCGGTGAAATCTTTGGTGCTTTAGAAAAAGGTGCAATTGATGCCACTGAGTTCTCTCAACCTGCCATCGACCAACTACTTGGTTTCTATAAAATTGCAAAACATAACTACTTCCCAGGTTGGCATCAACAAGCTACTTTATTTGAGCTACTCATCAATAATAAAACTTGGAATAAGATGACTGAAAGTCAGCAAGCTCAGGTCTCTGCTACTTGTAAAGCCTCCATCACTAACTCTATTGCTGAGTCTGAATTTATTCAGTTTGAAGCCATGATCAAAAACCAAAATGAGCGTGGTGTCGAAATACACACTTGGTCTGATGACATGTTAAAGAGCTTTAATCAGGCTTGGGATGAAGTGGTTGTCGAGCAATCTCAAGATGCCACCTTTGATACTGTCTACAAAGACCTTTCTCAATTCCGCGAGAACTATGCGGTATGGGCACAAAGGGCATTTATCCCTAGAAATTAGGGAGCCTGTGATTAAGTAACCTCTCCATTTGCGCCACTTTCTCCTTCTTTATGCTGGTCGCATAGAAGTTAAAGTGGCTTTTTTTTATCTGCATAAGGAGCGTTTTTAATGAATCAAAATGTTAAAGCCCTTGTTGTTGCTGATCATATCGATAACTGGATATTAACGTTAGGCAAGTGGATCTCAACTTGTTACGCGGTTTTAATCCTAACCATTATCCTTCAAGTCGTTCTTAGAAAAGGCTTTCATGCTGGTCTGATTTCCTTAGAAGAGTTGCAATGGTATCTCTATGGCACTGGGGTTATGTTTGGTATGTCCTATGCCCAAGCAAAAGACTCTCATGTTCGTGTTGACCTTTTTTATAATAACTTTGGTGCGAGAACGCGCCACTTGATTGAGATGACTGGTATATTAATCCTCTTGCTTCCTTTCTTAAGTCTCATTTTTTATCACAGTTTAGATTTTGTTTACGACTCTTATCGAACTATGGAAAGCTCAGCTGCACCGGCGGGTTTACCTTACCGTTGGGTCATAAAAGCCGTTATTCCCCTGAGTATTGGTTTACTGGTTATCGCTGTTGTTAACCGCTTTTATCGTGAACTCATTTTATTAATTAGAGGGGAGTAAGCAAATGCCAGTTAATGAAATTTTAATCTTATTAATGTTTGCAAGCTTCATTGCTCTGTTAATGACAGGTTTCCCTGTTGCATGGGTTCTAGGTGGTGTGGGGGTGCTATTTGCTGTTGCAGGTTACTACTCAGATCTATATCTAGACACCTTTACCGGCATTGATTTTTTAACCTTAGGCCTAGTCGTAAACCGGATTTTCAAAATCATGGATAACTGGATTTTGGTGGCCTTACCCATGTTTATTTTTATGGGCAATATGCTGGATAAATCGGGCGCCGCTGAAAACTTGATGAAATCTTTTCAAGAGTTATTTGGCCGAGTACGAGGTGGTCTTGCCATTACCGTCATCTTAATAGGCATTATCTTGGCGGCATCGACAGGTATTATCGGCGCGTCGGTTGTATTGTTGGCGGTTATCTCTTTGCCAGCTATGCGCAAACAAGGCTATTCAGATCAAGTTGCTCTAGGCACTATCGCCAGTTCAGGTACTTTAGGTATCTTGATACCACCCAGTATCATGTTAGTGATTATGGCAGATCAAATCGGACTTTCAGTAGGTGATCTATTTATGGGCGCTGTTTTTCCGGGCCTTTTACTTGGAGCACTATACATAAGCTATATTCTGATAAGTGGATACTTTAACCCTAAAGCATTTCCATTACCGAAAGAGACCGAGCTTGTTACCTTAGCCATTTGGATTAAGGTGATTAAAGCAACCTTGCCTACCATGATGCTGGTGTTACTAGTCTTAGGTAGCATATTTGCAGGCTTTGCCACACCGACAGAAGCATCTGGTGTCGGTGCAGCTGCGGCGACCTTACTGGCTTTTATTAATAAGCGTTTGTCTTGGTCTGTGTTTAAAGAATGCCTACATAACACCTTTAATGTCAGTGGTTATATTTTTGCGATTTTCATAGGGGCATCCTTATTTGCCTTGGTATTAAGAGAGCTTGGTGGGGATGAATTTATTGAGTCCTTTCTAACTTCTTTACCTTTTGGTCCTTACGGCATCGTCCTATTTATATTGGCAATCATATTTCTACTTGGTTTCATCCTTGATTGGATCGAAATTACCCTGATCGTACTACCTTTGATTGCGCCAGTGATCAGTGCGTTAGATATTTCCATTGAGGGTTATGGAGTATTGGATAATCCAGAACTTGTTTGGTTTGTTATGCTGGTGGCTGTGACCTTACAGACCTCCTTTTTAACACCACCTGTTGGGTTTGCTTTATTTTATTTGAAAGGGGTTTGCCCACCCGATATTAAACTTTCAACCATCTATAAAGGGGTCTTTCCTTTTATTGTGTTGCAGCTGATAGGTCTGGCTATCATTCTCTTGTTCCCAGCTTTAGTTAACTGGTTTCCAGCCACGGTTTATCGTTAAAGCTGATTCTGTTTAGCTAAGTCGAGAGATAAAAAAGGCCGTTACTTATATGAATAACGGCCTTTGTCTTTATTCGCTTTTAAATTAACTCTTATAACAACTTTGGTATGAGATTAGATACGAGTACCGCCATCCACTTCAATAACTCGGCCACTGATGAAGTCGTTTTCAAAAATAAAGGATACAGCTTGAGCAATCTCTTGCGGCGTACCCATACGCTTAAGCGGAGACATTTGCGCGGCCATATCATAGGCTTTTTGTGGCATTTGCGCTGTCATTTCTGTTTCGATAAAGCCAGGTGCAATAGCGCCAGTGCGAATATCAAACTTGGCTAACTCTTGTGCCCAGGCGGTTGTCATAGCAACAACACCTGCTTTGGCCGCACTGTAATTGGTTTGCCCAAAGTTACCCGCGCGACTAATACTAGAAATATTAACGATAACGCCGCCTTGTCCTGATTTGACCATATGAGAGGCGGCTTCTCGTCCACATAAGAAGACACCACTTAAGTTCACATCTATCACAGACTGGAATTGATCAAGTGACATCTTATTCATTTCGCCGTCTTTGTATTTGATTAACAATCCATCCTTGAGAATCCCCGCATTATTGACCAGACCATCAATGCGTGAAAAGTCATTTTTTATTTGCTCAAAAACCTGTTCTACTTCTGATTCATTCGCCACATTACAGACATATCCTTTTGAATCTGTAATGGTGGAAGAGGCATGATTTACTGATTCGAAATCCATATCGACAAGGGCAATCTTGGCGCCTTTATCAGCTAGGTATTCAGCCATAGCCAAGCCCAAACCTCGGGCAGCACCAGTAATAACAATCACTTTATTATTAATATCCAAATGATTTCTCCTATTGATAGACTAAAGAGTAAGGTAGTGGTTATTGTTTTTACCTTATTCAGTGTTGTTCAAAAAGTAAGCAGATAAGCTTATGTTAGCCAGTTCATATGATTAACAAAATAGTCCATAAGTAGGGCTTAGGGCGAATGTTTTCGTTTTTATTTTAGGGTTTAAGGTAACTGACTGTTCTACAATCATTTGCTCTCACTTTATTTTACTAAAAGAGGTTAAAGTTATTTTACTAAAAGAGGCTAAAGCAAATTCATTGTTTGTTCTTATCTTTGGACGACATAATGCGAAACTGAGCTTGAGAGGAGCTACTTGATCTTAACAAATCTTCAAAATCATCTTTTGGCATAGGAGTAGCGAACAAATAACCTTGGCCATAATCACAACCAATTTTCATTAATAAGCGTCTTTGCTCTTCCGTTTCTATGCCTTCTGCAATCACAGATAAGCCAAGTTTATGGGCCATGATGATAATCGCTTCACACAGCTCCAGTTGTTGCGAGTGCATACTTAGATGGCTGATGAAGGTTTGATCTATCTTAATAAAATCAATATCAAACTTATTGAGGTGAGATAAAGATGAGTAGCCCGTACCAAAATCATCCAAAGCCACCTGAATTCCATGATGACCAAACTGCATTAGCTTCTCTTCGATATGACTATTTTCTTTCATTATCATGCTTTCAGTAATTTCTATGATGATGGCATGAGGGTCTAGTTCGAGTGATTGAAGATGGTCAAACCAAGAATCCATCGTGCTGGTTTTATATTGATACTGAGCAGGAGAAGTATTCACACTCATGATCAGGTCTGGGTTTATCTCACTACGCCATTGTTTTAATTGCTTACTGGCTGTTTTAAATACCCAGTCACCAATGTCGATAATATGGCTGGTTTCCTCTGCGATCTTGATGAACTCTAAAGGCATAGTGAGCCCATGTACGGGATGGTTCCAGCGAATCAAAGCTTCAGCTTTTTTAATTTCTCCAGTATTAAGTACCACGATGGGTTGGTAGTGAAGTTCGAATTGTTGCTCTTCTAAAGAGGACCTCAAATCACTGATTACCTGCATGCGGTAAAGAATATCTTGGTGTAATTTTTGAGTGAAAAACTGGTATTGATTACGCCCATGGTCCTTGGCAGAAAACATGGCTTCATCAGCGTACCTTAAAAGAGAGTCACTGTTTTTAGCGTGTTTTGGATAAAGGCTTATTCCTATACTGGCCGAGATATAGAGCTTGTCTTTTTCAAAACAATAGGGCGCGCTAATCCTGTCTAAAATAGTTTGAGAAAGCGTCTCCAAATAGGCTTTATCCTCAAATTGATCAATAATGATGGTAAATTCATCCCCGCCTAAACGGTAAATATTACGCTTTTTACTGATCACTTGAGAGAGCCTATTGGCAACCTCAATCAGTAGATTATCTCCTACATCATGGCCATGAAAGTCATTTATGGCTTTAAAGTCATCCAGATCTAAATATAAAAGAGCGACTCTTGTGTGTTTAGCTTCTGCTTTCTCCAAGGCCTTTTGTATTCTGCCTTTAAAGTTACGACGGTTCGAAAGGTTGGTTAAAGGGTCTAAATAAGCTTGTTTCCAAATGATTTCCTTCGCTTCTTGGCTCTCTAGTAACGCATGATCGAGGCGACGGTTAATACTGAGTACATAAATCAGGCCAGCCGCTATCAAGACAAGTATACCTGCCGCTATTGCGAGAGCCTGATAGAAGAAGGCGAGCCCAACACTGGGAGCTGGATCGTATAAAAATTTATCTAGATCAAAGCCTTTACTTAGCATGCCTAAATTCTGATAAATGTTAACAATGTGCTGCCATCTGTCGTGACTAAAGTAGCCCATCTCAACCAAGGTTGGCTGCACAAGGTCTTCCATTGTTTCAGCTTGATAACTTAAAAACTCATAGGTATAGCTGGTGGGGTAATCTCTTAAGATGGTTTGAATAATCTCTTCCTTATTATCCATGGCATATTGCCAACCCTTAAGGCTCGCCTCTCTAAAGGCTTTTACTCTTTCAGGGTGATCCCTTATTTCTTTTTCTGAGGTAAATAGATTATCTCCATAAAAGTCGATACCAAGCGATCTGGGGTTAAAGGTTTTGTAGTAGAGGTTTTGTTTTTCCAAAAAGAAAGGTTCATCAATGCTGTAACCTGAAATCACATCTACCTTGCCGTTTACTAAGTCCTGCGGGTCGTAGCTGTGTTTAAGCAAGGTCATTTTATTAATATCAATATTGGCCTGCTTTAAAAAGGCGGCGATCTCAGCTGTTTTAGTTTCCAGCATGGCTGTTTGGTCTTGAATACTATGGATGCCTTTAGTCATATCCTTTTCTAAGGTGAGTAGCACGACAGAGGAGTGTTGATAAACTACAGCCAGCATGACTACAGGTTTGCCCGAATCGCGGGCTTGAAGAAGTGAGTTACTACTTACTCCAAACTGGGCGAAACCATTTACGACAGGTGAAATGATATCCTGTCCAGGTACAGCAGGAATAATATTGACGTCTAAGCCTTTTTCTTCATAAAAGCCTTTTTCCTTGGCTGCATAATAACCTGCAAATTGAAATGCGTGTTTCCATTTAAGCTGTAGGGTCACTTTCTCTAAAGCAAAAGCACTTGGTATATTTATCAAAGTGAAACTAATCAAAATAAAGAGTGCTTTTGTGACGCTGTTTTTCAAGGGACTATCCTTTTTTCAGAGACCGTTCGACCTAAAAATTAACGGGTCGTTTTTTGATCGCATAGAAAAGTATAATCCCTAATTTCAAAAAGTGAGGCGTTTTCAATAATTAGTTTTGCTTAAAGCTTTTCGCTCACATCGATTAATTTTTGTGTTCCTTGATAAAGATTTAGCATAAAAACAGCGGCGAGTAGCATGACTAGACTCGCAATACTAAAGCCAAGTTGGGTGGCATCATAATGGCTGAGAAGGGCAATCAGCATATAACTCATACTTTGAATAAAGGTACTAAACATGTGCAATCCACCTTCAATGCGGCCTCTCTCGTTTAGGTCGATTTCGTGATGCATTTTATTCATACGGCTAATGCGATTTACCGAATTAAATAGGCCAAATAAAAGTGCAAAGCCAACAATAATCCAGCTTGCACTAAATAAGGATGAGGCAAAGAGGGTTAAAGCAATTAGAGAGACACAGGCTATCATTAGCTTCTCAGGTAAATACTTGATGAGTAGTTGGCGAATAATTAGCCCTGAGATAAGTGCTCCTATACCAAAGCTTAGCTTCCATGCGGCAAACCAATTGGCGCTATAACCTTGCTCGTAAAAATAAATAGGAACCAGCTTCACTAAAAATGTGAGTACAGGGTAAGAGAGACATGAAAGGGCTAGAAAAACCATTAGTTGCTTTTGTTTTAAAAAAATCTCCTTTATTTCAATGACCTGCTTTAAAAAGCTCGCTTCATGTTGAAGACGTAATTTTCTTTGATAGGGCATAACGCCATAGCTAATAGCGCCAATAAAAGAAGCGATAAAAGCAATGGCTGCAAACTCCTGCATACCCCATTGTGCTAGTAATACTATGCCAGTAGCACCCGCACCAAGAGTGGTTATCTGCATGATAATTTCTTGGTAACTGGTAATTTTTGGGTACTCATCGGCTGCAAAATTTTCTTGTACAAAGGCGTTATTTGCTTTCCAAGCTAAATCACTTGAACACCAAAAAATCAGCTGAGCAAAGATCAGAGTGGTGAGGTTACCGACTTGATAAAAGAAAGCAGTCAAAACAATAAATGCGGTCAGAGCCTGAATAACTTGCGTGATAAATAGAATGGCCTTGCGAGAGTGTCTATCGATTAAAGTGGATAAGAGAGGGCTTAAGCTAAACGAGGCCAAGGTACAGGCCAAGGTGCTCAGCGCCACTATACTGCCACTTTGTGTTTCTTCTAGCATGATCCAAGGTAAAGCCAACATAAACATGCCGGAAGAAATACCATCAAAAAATCGTCCTGATAAAAAGCTAACATACTTGAATGGCATAGGGCGTCCCTCGAATTGATAAAAGTGTGCCAAGCATAAAAGCTCAAGTTAACTTGAGGTAAAGAGGTGAGGGCCAAATTTTTGATTAAGTTTTTCTATCAGCTTGATAGCTAGCTTTAATAAGGTAGGAAACGTTATTAGATTAGAGTTTGTACTTGAATCAAAGCAAGGCAAAAAAATGAGTACCAAGCTGGGCTTGATACTCCAAAGTCACTCTCTTTTACAGGATTTTGAAAGCTAATTAGCTCGTTTTCTGGAGGGAACGAAAGCTAGCTTGGCTTTTATCAAGAAAGGCTTGCATAGCCACCTCTCTGTCATTACCTGCAAAGGTAAGAGCGAAGGACTGACTCTCTAATTTCAGTGCCTGATCAAGGGGGATGTTTTCCCCTTGATGCATAAGTTGCTTTATTGCTGCCAAAGCATAAGGGCTTTTATGAGTTAAACCTTTAGCGAGTTCAAGTCCTGCCTCGTTTAAGCTATCAGCAGGATAAACATGGTTCACAAGGCCTAGTTTTAATGCCTCATCACTCTTGATGTTGCGACCTGTCATAACAAGTTCTAAGGCGAGGCTTAGACCAAGCCTTCTGGTTAGTCTCTGGCTGCCACCAAAACCAGGCAAAATAGCAAGGTTAAGTTCAGGCTGAGCGAAACAGGCTTTGTCTGACGCTAAAATGAAGTCGCAGCTGAGGGCGAGTTCACAACCACCTCCTAAGGCATAACCCTTTACCAAGGCAATAACAGGTACTTTAAGTTGACTAAAACGACTAAAGGTTTGATTACCATAGGCAGAAAAATCTTCTGCTTCCTGGGCGCTTAGTTGCTTCATATAAGCAATATCTGCCCCGGCAACAAAGGCTTTTTCACCCGCTCCAGTGACAAGAAGTACACGTACATCAGAGTTTCTTTCTATTAGATCTAAGCAAGCATTTAATTCTTCAAGACATTGCAGGTTGAGTGCATTTAAAACCTTAGGTCTATTAATACAGATCTGATAAACGCCAGTTTCAAGGCATGCTAGGCGAATGTTTTCAAACGTGTCAGCCAAGGCATTTATAGTGTTAGTGTGATCAAACTCTTTATTAGCTAGAGGTGTTTGCATAGGTTAGGCCTGCACTTTTTTATCTAGGTAAGAGTAAAAACCTTGGCCTGATTTACGGCCAAGTTGACCAGCATTCACCATCTTCACAAGCAGTGGGCAAGGGCGATATTTGCTGTCTTTAAAGCCGTCGTACAAGACTTCCATAATGCTCAAACAAGTGTCTAAACCGATAAGGTCAGCCAGTGCTAAAGGGCCCATTTTATGGCTCATGCCAAGCTGGCTAATGGTGTCTATTTCATTGGCGCTGGCGACCCCTTCATAAAGACAAAAGATGGCTTCATTTATCATGGGGATCAAAATACGGTTAGCAGCAAAACCTGGGATATCTTCAACTCTTACAGGAGTTTTCTCTAACTTTTCCATTAGGGCAAAACAAAGATTGAAAATGTCAGGCTGAGTTTGCAATGCTGGGATCACCTCAACGAGTTTCATCTGAGGTACAGGGTTCATAAAGTGCAAACCAATAACACGCTCTGGCCTATGGGTCGCACTGGCTAACTTGCTAATGGAGATTGAAGAGGTATTTGAGGCAAGAATACAGGTATCTTTACAGATTCCATCAAGTTGTTTGAATAAATCAGATTTGATCTTTTCATTCTCAATAATGGCTTCTATTACTAGATCTGAATTTGCAATGGCTGATAAGTCTTGATGACACTCGATACGTGTTAGGGTTGCGTCTTTCTGATCCTGAGATATTTTCTCTTTATTCACCAGAAAATCTAGGTTTTTATTGATAGTGAAAAGAGCGGTTTCTAATGCTGCTGCATTTAAGTCACATAGTTTAACCTTGTAGCCTGCTTGAGCAATCACTTGGGCAATGCCATTTCCCATTTGTCCTGCACCTATGACGCCAACCACTATGATCTGCATTTATACCTCCAATAGATAAAAATTATTTTCTAATTATTTTTGCTGAGTGTGGTCATCTTCAGGGTGGGAGTAAATTGAAAATAATTTTCTGAATGGTCTAAAAAACTAACCAGTTTATTTTTTTCTTTAATTCGTCTAGTTTTAGCTTAATTTAAAATCTTTTTAGGCATGTGAATTAAGTATGAATAGAAAATTACCTTCACTTAAATCCCTACGTGTTTTCGAGTCCGTGGCTCGAAACAAAAGCTTTCGTAAAGCAGCGGATGAACTTTGTGTGACACACTCTGCTGTCAGCCATCAAATTAAGCAGTTAGAGCAGGAGTTGGATGTCTTCTTATTCCAACGAAATGGACGCACTATAAGCCTGACTAAACAGGGTGAGTTTTTATACCCAGTGATTAATGATAGCTTTGATAATATTGCAGAGGCTGTTGCCAGTCTTAAGTCCGCTAACAAGACAAAAACCCTCACCATTCAGACCTATGTCACTTTTGGCACTGTGTGGCTTATCCCTAAGCTCAATGACTTCCAAGCGAAGTATCCTGATATAAGAGTGCGGATATCCATCTCATTCGTGGATGTGGACTTTGATAAGGATGACGTGGATGTGGGCATCATAATGGGTGATAAGTCATGGTCCCATCTAGATTACACCTATTTGTTTGATATGGAGATCTTCCCTGTTTGTTCTCCTAAACTCGTCGCCGAAGGTAAATTAAAAAAACCAGAAGACCTTGCTAAGTTAGATTTAATTACCGTAGAGCTAGCACCAGATGATTGGCCAACTTGGTTAGATAAAGCGGGTGTTGATCCTCATATTATCGACTCAGGGCCTGTGGTTGATAACTATTTGCAAGCCTTAGAAATGATTTATGAAGGTAAGTCTGTGGTCATGGCGAGGGAATCTTTTGCCAAGCGAGATTTAGAAACAGGACGAATTATTAGGCCTTTTGATTTCTCTGTTATGGAGGTTGGGAGCTGGTATAGCGTGCACCCTAAGCAGCAAAACCCTAAGCCTGAAATACAGCTTTTTAACGATTGGTTAGCTCAAAAAATACGTGAAGACTCAAGTTTTATTGTCAAAAAATAAAAAATTAAGAGGCTAAAATCAGAATTTAGCCTCTTATTTATCATCACTTCCATACCTTTCTACCTGTCTTTTATCTCACTCTTTGCTCTTCTTTAACCCTTCTTTTAGCGCCTTTATTTTCTGAAAAGAGGTGTTTTAGATATCTTTATATTTCTTTTTAATGGTTAGTTTTTTTAACCTTTTTTCATATTTTAATCAATTTACACTGGCTCAAGCATGAGCGCAGAATCGGGGCATAAAAAGAAGCATACTCAAATCATCTTGAGCAAATGCGTAAAGTTAACCAGCTTAGGAAATCACTATGTCCCAATCAGTGAGCTGTCAAAAAATTGGAAGAGTGTTAGAAATAACCCTCAACCGCCCTCCGGTAAATGCCATCAATCTTGCTACAAGCACAGACCTTTATCAGGCATTTAAACGCCTACAAGAAGATGATGATTTATATGTCGGTATTATCACCAATGCCGATTGTCGCTATTTCAGTGCCGGTTGGGACTTAAAGGAATTCGCCGATAAAGGCGATGAGTTAATGGAATCGGCAGATTACGATTTAGGCCCAGGTGGACTAGGTGGTATGAGTGAATTCTGGGGGCTAAAGAAGCCTGTCATCGCGGCAGTCACAGGCAGTGCTATAGGCGGTGGCTTTGAAATGCTACTGAGTGCTGATGTCATTATCGCCGCAAAAGAGGTTGAGTTTTGGTTGCCAGAGGCCAAATTAGGCTTCTTACCTGATGGCGGCGGTATTCAGCAATTACCTAAGCGCCTACCTTACAACCTAGCCTCTGAATTAATTCTAACAGGCCGCAAACTGGGCATGGAAGAAGCGAAACATCATGGTCTAGTTTCCCAAGTGTTAGAGGCGGATCAAGTGCTTGCAAAAGCGCATGAAATGGCGGCACAAATCGCCGAAGCCGCACCACTACCGTTACAAGCCATGAAAGAAATTATGGCCTTATCTGTATCTCTTTCTGTTGAAGAAACCTTTGTGCAGACACGAAAAGCATGGAAAAAGGAAAGTGATCTGCCTCTTTTCGAAAAAATGCTGCACTCAGAAGACTACCTCGAAGGCTCCCGTGCTTTCTCAGAAAAACGCCCACCTGAATATAAAGGACGCTAACTTATGACACTTTCAAATACACATTACCTAGATCGACTACTAAAGCCTCAAACCATTGCCCTTGTTGGTGTTTCTCCAAGGGAAGGTACGGTAGGCCATGACATGTTAAAGGTACTGCTAAGTGGCGGTTATAAAGGGCAGGTTTTTCTTGTTAACCCAAGATACGATGAGATAGAAGGGCACAAATGTTTCGCAAGCTTATCTGATATCCCAGTAGCGATTGATATGGCTGTGTTAAGTGTGGCGAGTCATAGAATGGAACCGCTTTTTGATGAAGCCATCAGTTTGAATATCGGCGGGGTGACAATCTTCGATTATTGCAAACTTGAAGAAGAAGCCAGCCCAACCCTATTGGAACGACTTTCTTATAAAGCTAAACAAGCCAATATGCCGATTTGCGGTGGTAACTGCATGGGGTATTACAATTTTGATAACGAAGCCTATATTAGCTTTCAATCACCAGGTGAGCGAAAAGCGGGCCACATATCTTTGATTGCACATTCGGGTTCTATTTTTGTTTTACCAACATCAAACGATAGGCGTTTCCGCTTTAACCTTGTGGTATCTGCAGGGCAAGAAATTGCGACCTCTCTTGATGAATATATGGACTTCGCCCTAGAGCAAGAAAGTACCCGTGTTCTTGCCATCTTTATGGAAGCCATTCGTAACCCTGAAAACTTCGTCAAAGTATTAGAGAAAGCCAAACGTAAAGGCATTCCTGTTGTGGTAACGAAAGTTGGCCGTACTGAAGTTAGTGCGCAACTAGCGGCGACTCACTCAGGTGCCATCGCTGGCAATAATACCGCCTATGATGCCTTGTTTAAGAAATACGGTGTGATAGCCACAGACTCACTTGATGACCTTATGACCTGTGCTCAGATTCTTTCTCAAGGAGGCAATTTAGGCGCTGGTGATCTTGGCTATATTGGTGATTCAGGTGGTTTGCGTGAGTTATTTGTTGATACAGCAGAAGAGCATGATTTGACCTTTGCTAACTTGACTGACGACACCATGAATAAGCTTAAACAAAGGTTGCCTCTAGGTTTAGAGGCGGTTAATCCATTGGATGCAGCAGGGCCTTTCACACCCGATTATGCGGAAGTTTTCCGTGATAGTGTGCGTTACATTATGGAAGATCCAAATGTGGCTGTGGGTGTATTCGAATTTGAAGCCCGTGATGAATTCATCTATATGCCAGAATTTATCGAAATAGCAAAAGAAGTAAAACAGTATTCAAGCAAACCCTTCATTGTATTGAATACCTTCTCATTAGCGCTAAATGCAGGCATTGCTGAAGACTTGATGGATCATGATATTCCATTAGTAAACGGTGTCGAGAATGCGGTTAAGGCGATTGCAAACCTATTCGCTAATCGTGACCAACAAGCCAAAGCACATGCCACTGTCGAGAACATCAGTAACCCAGCTCGCAAAGATAAATGGCATACCCGATTAGCAAATGGCGTACCTATGAGTGAGACCGACAGCTTAAACCTATTAGCTGATTACGGTATTGGTATTGCGAATCCACAAGAAGCGCACACCCAAATTGACACATTAAAAGCTGTTGAGAGCATGACTTTCCCTGTGGTGCTTAAAACCGCCGAGCCTCATATTCACCATAAGTCAGATGTAGGTGGGGTAAAGCTTAATCTTAATTCTGTGACTGAAGTGAGTGAAGCCTATGATGATCTTGCGAATCGTTTGGGTTACCGAGTGACGATTGAGCCTATGGTGGGTCAAGGTACAGAGCTTGCCTTTGGTATGGTAAACGACCCGCAGTTTGGCCCTATGGTCATGGTCGGTAGTGGCGGCATTTATATCGAAGTCTTGAAAGATAGGGTTTTCTCTTTAGCACCATTTGATGAAGTAGAAGCCATGACAATGATAGACAGCTTAAGAACTCGTCCTTTGTTAGCTGGTGTTCGAGGCGCGAAAGCAGCAGACCTTAATCAACTTGCCCAGCAACTGGCTAACTTCTCTCATTTAGCGGCTGATTTGGCTGATGTGATTAACGAAATCGACGTTAACCCCATCATAGTCAATGACAAGGGAAGCATTGCTGTAGACGCCCTTGTTATTGCTAAAGACACAGGTGCTGAGCTTAGCGCCGCTTAAAACTCACGTCATTCATTAATCAATTTAATAAGTTATCACTGATTACCCTAGGTTTTCAGGCGGATCAACTCTTGCCTGAAACCTCTGATGTGAGTGATTAAACGAGCAGTTTAAAACGGATTTTTATTGCACTAGGGAGAGTGCGCTGCTTACCACAAACATAATAAAAACAAGGTATCTGTATGAAAAATCAATCAAACGAGGTTGTCATAGACACAGCCCAAGATGGCTTTTATAAGGGGTTTAACCATGCGGTTACCCTTTCGTCTAAGATGTTAATCATGGTGCTGGTATTATGGGCCTTGGTCTTTCCTGATCAAGCAAAAGCGGTACTGTCAAAAGTGAATGCTTTGGTTTTAGGGAACTTCGGTACCTATTATATTTATGTCATGGCATTTTTTGCCTTGACCGCCATTGCTTTGGCTATGATACCTAAAGTGGGGAATATCGTTCTAGGTGGTGCTGAGTCAAAGCCAGAGTTCTCGCGCTTCTCTTGGGTCTCAATGATGTTTGGTGCCAGTATTGGTGTGGGCATGTTGACCTATTCAACCGGCGAACCGATTTATCACTTCGCCAATAACCCTGATATCATTCAAGGTTTGGTACCTGCTAAGCAAAGCGAAACCCTAGAGTCAGTTTATCGCTACAGCTTTTTACATTGGGGTTTTTCCGCTTGGGGGATATACGCACTAGTGGGCCTAGCGTTAGCTTATTTTGGCTTTAACAAGGGCTTACCACTTACTATTCGCTCTGTATTAACACCTCTATTTGGCAATAAGCTAAATGGTACATTTGGGCATGTTGTCGATATTACGGCAGTGTTAGCGACTATTTTAGGGATAGCTGTGACCATAGGTTATGGTGTGAGCCAATTTGCTTCAGGTGTTTACAATATTACAGGTGCTGATTGGATTATGGTGGATGGCGCTCCTACCATGACTGCCATGATAGTGGCGCTAGTCTTTGTGATGGCGCTTTCAACCTTGTCTGCCGTGAGTGGTGTAGGTAAAGGCGTAAAATGGCTAAGTAATGTCAACATGTCTTTATCTGGTGTTCTATTAGTCTTTTTCTTAATTTTTGGCTCAACCTTTTTAGCGATCGAATTACTCGCAAAAGGCACATTTGATTATCTAATTAACTTTGTTTCTATGGCGGTTAACGTTGAAGAAAAAGGCACAGCTTTAGGCGATTGGCAGTCAGGTTGGACTATCTTCTATTGGGCTTGGTGGATAGCCTATGCGCCTGCTGTGGGGATCTTCTTTGCACGTATTTCTAAAGGTCGTAGCATCAGAGAGTTTGTCTTAAGTGCCACTTTGATACCTTCATTTGTTTGCTTTATTTGGTTTACCTTTGTTGGTGGTACCGCTTTAGATCTTGAGCTTTCAGGTCTTGCCGAAGGTAAGATTCTAGGGGCGAACATCTCGGCGCAAATCTATGAGACTTTGAATGTCTTGATGTCTGATACAGGGGCGAAATTGATGTCCGCAGTGATTGTTGTCTTGCTAATGACTTTCTTGGTGACGTCAGCTGACTCAGCTATTTTGGTGGTAAACACTATTAATGCGGGTGGTAGCACAGCACAAACACCACGTTCTCATATTATCGTTTGGGGTATTTTCTTAACGGCTCTGATTGGCGCTCTGTTAATTGCAGGTGGTCTAGGAGTGATCAAAACGGCCATGATTATCGGAGCTCTACCTTTTTCTGTGATCATGGTATTAATGACAATCTCCTTGATTAAAGCTTTGTTAAGTCACAAAGGCGAAGCGCAAGATACAGATGAAAATCTGGTAAAATCTGCTTAGAAAAACTGTAATTAAGTTACCTCTTTCTAAGCTTTATCAGAAAAAGTGCTTAATAAAGTTGCTCAAAAGTTAAAGTTGGCACCTGTTTCCTATCCTGGGCAGGTGCTTTGCTTTTTAAGTAAAAATAAAAAGGGAAGCTTTATGGCATTAAGTGTCGGAGAAGTGGCAAAACGTGCTGATGTAAAAGTATCGACATTGCACTTTTATGAAGAGAAAGGCCTGATTCAAAGCTGGCGTAATGCGGGTAATCAAAGGCGCTACGATAGAAATGTTTTACGTCGCATTGCAGTGATTAAAACCGCGCAAATGCTGGGTATGAGTTTATCTGAAATTAAAGAAGCCATGGATCATTTACCTTCTGATCATGCCCCAAGTAAAGCTGAATGGCAGGAAATGGCAAATGCTTGGCAAGAAGCGCTAGATACTAAGATTGCTAAGTTACAAGCCCTAAGAAATGAACTAGATACCTGTATCGGATGTGGTTGTCTTTCTATGACACAGTGCAAATTACGTAACCCAGATGACAAACTGGGAGAAGAGGCCAGTGGCCCCGTATTATGGGAGCAATCAGAGGCTCATCATGATAAGTGAGAGATCTTCGTCATTCAGCCTACTTGAGGCACTTTATTAAAAAGGTGTAACGCAAAGCTTGATTTTAAATAGTGCGCTATGTATATTGCATAACAAGCTTGATAAATAAGCTGATTTTAGAAAATAATTTACAGTTAATGAGAGAGCTTAAGTGTCAGATAAAACTTCAATAAAAACGTCCGCCCCTGAGCTTGATGATTTATTGTGCTTCTCACTTTATTCAACCTCATTAGCAATGAACAAGTTATACCGAAAGCTGCTTAAGCCATTAGACATAACTTACTCTCAGTATTTGGTCCTAGTGACCTTATGGGAGCAAGATGAGCAGGCGGTAAATGCCATTGGCGAGCGCTTGTATTTAGATTCTGCCACACTGACTCCCTTATTAAAGCGAATGGAAGCCAGTGATTTAGTAACAAGAAAGCGTGCCTTGCAAGATGAGCGAAGTGTCATTGTTTCTCTAACGCAAAATGCAAAAGAGATGGAAGCCAAGGTAGCTAGTATTATGGAAAAGGCTAAATGTGCCGCTAATATGGATATGACAGAGTTTAAAGAAATCAAAGATAAGTTAGAGAAATTAAGAGATAACTTATTGAAGAACATGTAATACTTTTTGAATGAAGGCTAAGGAAGAAGTGAAAACTTCTTTTTTTAAAAACATAAAAGTAGTGCGCTACTTAATAGTTGACTACTTTAAAATATAAATGAAGATAATTAATCAAAATAGAGGATAAAACCATGAAATTAGAAAAAGCAGTTTATACAGCATACGCAAGTGCAACAGGTGGTCGTGAAGGTCAGGCTCAATCTGATGACGGCAAACTGGATGTTGTATTATCTACGCCAAAAGAGCTCGGTGGTGCTGGTGGCGAAGGGACTAACCCAGAGCAAATGTTCGCTGCAGGTTATTCTGCATGTTTCCTAGGTGCGCTTAAGTATGTTGCAGGCCTAGAAAAAGTCGCGATTCCTGATGACACCAAAGTTTCTGCAAGTGTAGGTATTGGCCCTATTCCAACAGGGTTTGGTATTGAAGCGGCAATCAGTGTTTCTATCCCAGGCCTTGATAAAGAAACTGCCACTAGCCTAGTGGAAAAAGCACACGTGGTTTGCCCTTACTCAAACGCCACTCGCGGTAACATCAATGTTGATGTAAGTGTGGCTTAAAGTGAACTCTCTGGGTTCATTTCGAGCCTGTAGAAAGTTTAATAAAACCTCAGCTTGTCTGGGGTTTTTTGGTATTCAGAGGGTTGTAGATTGTGAGTTATTGAAGATATCTGAACGCATCTAGTTAGAAGTATCTGTCTTTACTTTATGGGTTACTGGAACTATCGCCAAAAATACTTTACTAATTATAAAGGTGGGATTTTATCGATTTTTTGTAAAAGAGTGATCGGCTTCTTCAGCTATCTTATTTATGGTATTTTGTATTTACTTAAGTATTAACATTTATTGAGAAGCAAAGGGAATTATGCCGTATAAATGCTGTAATAAAATTAGAAGATCTAAACTGTTTTTTAGAGCCAGTATCGGCGATATGATTGGTATACTGTTCTTAGGTGGCTTTTTTGGCACTATCTTGTTTTTAATTGGTTGGGCATTTTTTTCGGCCATGGCTAGTGAAATAAATGATTATGGAAAAGACTCATTTGATGTAAGGGCTATAGCCGCTTATTTGCTTTTTATTGCCTTGATTATTAAGTCGCTACCTTACTTTTTTAAGCTTTTAAGTTTCTTTATTGATTTTAAATTAACTTATAAAACAGTCTGCAATCAATGTAATAAAGAAATTATAAAGTTAGATCTACCAACAAAAAATGATCCCTTTTAGTTGTGCTTCAACTTTAAAGGCGACAAGGCTTTCTAAGTATTTTCTTATCTTATTTATATAGCTTCTTTTTAAATCGAAACTGCCGCAAATCTTCAATCATATCTCACTTAATCTTGTCACTATGGCCTGAC
The DNA here is from genome assembly GCF_001624705.1 of Marinomonas sp. SBI8L. Classification (GTDB taxonomy): domain Bacteria; phylum Pseudomonadota; class Gammaproteobacteria; order Pseudomonadales; family Marinomonadaceae; genus Marinomonas. Next base: position 253,573 of record NZ_JSEO01000004.1, on the reverse strand, counting down.
TCAAATGGCTTTAACGAAAACCGGTGAAGAAAATAGTGAATAAAATGATTAGACCTGCAACTCCAAATGATATCCCAGAACTAGTTGATATATGGCTTTTGGCTTCTATCAAGGCTCACAACTTTGTTGACGAGCAAGTATGGCAGTCTCAAGTCGAGGCGATGCGAGATATTTATCTTCCTAACTCAGAAACTTATGTTTATGAAGAGAATGCTAAAGTAGTTGCTTTTTACTCTCTCAATGATGATCAGCTGGCTGCAATTTTTGTGGCAACAGCGTCTCAAGGTAAAGGTATCGGGAAGCAGCTTATTGTCCATGCATTAAAGCAAAGAGATAGCTTGAGTTTGTCTGTGTATCAAGAGAATCAGGCAAGTATTCAATTTTATTTAGGGCAAGGTTTTAGTATTAAAAGTGAGCAAAAAGACGAGTTTACAGGTCACCTTGAGTACACAATGGCAAAATCTAGAGAGTGACTTGAAGTAGTCGCTTCTGTATTAGGTTATTGATAAAAAATAATGAAAATAAAAAGTGTTTTTCCGCTCACTTGTATCCTTCTTATACAAAAAGCGTAGAATCTTTGGGCTATTGAATGGGATTAAACCTTAGTCAACAAAGAGGGATAAACATGGCATTTGAAGTTTGGTTAATGTTCACCGCAGCAGCATTTTTAAATGTAGTGAGTCCTGGGCCTGCTATCATACTGGCAATTTCGAACGGAGTGTCTTGGGGTTATAAATCTGTCCTTGCAGCTGCGCTGGGTAATATCATGGGGATATTTATACTCTCTTCTATCTCAATGTTGGGTTTGGGCTTAGTGCTAAAAACCTCAGCGCTTCTTTTTACTATTCTTAAAGTTTTAGGTGCCTGCTACCTTGTCTACCTTGGGATTAAAAAGTTTAGAAGTAAGGATACCTTCTTTGTTGAATCTGAAGATGAACAGATAGCTAGCGTTAAAATAAACTACTTTGCTAAGTTCAAAGAAGCCTTCATGATCGCCATGACTAATCCAAAAGCAATTCTCTTTTTTGTTGCTTTCTTTCCTATGTTTTTGGATACCAGCTTAGCGGCATTCCCACAGTTTATGATAATGACACTTACCTTTATGGCGCTGTCTTTTATCAGCCTAGCAAGCTTTGGTTACCTAGCGAAGTCCGTTCGTCATTGGTTTAAAAATGTGAGTCTCGTTAAAATTTTCCACCGTGTGACAGGCGGCATTTTTATTGGTTTTGGTTTAGCGCTTTTACAAGTTAAAAACTGAGAGCCGTTTTAATGTATTAAAGCCAAGCTGATTAGATTACTTTTACTTAATCAGTTTGGCTTTTTTGTTTAATCCTCTGTAAAACTATTTAGCGAACATTATTATCTACCAATATTGTTTTACGAATACTGCTTCACCAATTTAGTGGCAAGTTTTGAAGTGGCTTCTTCTGCCTTGTAAAATGATTCAGCATGTCTCTCATCTCCGAACTCCTGATACTCTGAACCAATTTCATAGAAGCTTTCGACACCTAAATAGTGGCTCAGGGTTTTGATATGAGGGCCTAGGTGGTTCATGCTTTCTCTTATGCCGCCTGCTTCAAAACCAAACTCGCCAGAAGAGGTGAGAAGCACCATGGTTTTTCCTGATAAGCAGGGCTCTAACGGATAGTCACCTCGCTTAAGATCGAATGAGAAGGTTTTGTTTACTCGAATCACCTGATCGAACCAGGCTTTTAATACCGCTGGCATGCCGTAGTTATACATGGGCGTTGAAAGCAAAATGATATCTGCCGCAATTAACTCCTCTATCAAGGTGTTTGATAGGGATACTTTCGCATTTTGTGCTTCTGTTCTTTGTGCTTCTGGGGTGAAGACGGCTTCTATCCAAGCTTGATCAATAAAGTCTGGTGGGCTCAATGCTAAGTCTCGATAGATGAATTCTGTTTCTGGTTGTATGGCTAACCATTGTTTTTTAAAGCGGTTAGCAAGCTTCTTTGAAAGTGAATTATGTTTCTCTCTGGATTCATCGAATTGTCTCGCACTGGTATCTATATGAAGTATCTTTGGGCTATCTGTTTGCATGCTTTTGTCTCCTTTTTGCTTTTCTCTGTTTAGAGTGTCATCTGGCTTTTTTAGGCCTGATTGATTTGTGGTTATCATGGGGTGAAAGGTTTGCTTTGACAAAAGATGAATTTTTTCTTATAGATGAGATTAACTCATCCATATAAGTGTTTTATGTTTTCTCATTTACCCCAACTAAACAGTATTCGTGTGTTTGACTCGGCAGCAAGATTGAAAAGTTTTAAAGAAGCTGCTCTTGAGTTGAATGTGACGCCAACGGCTGTTTCTCATCAAATAAGAGCGCTCGAAGAAAGGCTAGGCACTTTATTGTTCGAGCGAAAAACTCGCCATATTCTTCTAACCCAAGATGGTGAGAAGCTAGCGCAGGTGGCTCATCAATCTCTTGCACAAATTTCGGCCGTGCTTGAGGAAATCTCGAACCAAAAGGCACGCCTTTGTGTGAGCACGACCAGCTCTTTTGCTTCCCAGTGGTTAGTGCCAAACCTAGAGCGTTTTTATCAGTCTCATCCTGACATTGAAGTGGTGATAAAAACCGAAGACGCATTAGAGGATCTCGCTAAAGATAGGCGTATAGATTTAGCGATCCGTTATGGTGAGTTTGACCCTCAAGATAGGGCTGCCACTAAGCTTGTGACCGAAGAGTTTGGCATGTATGCCACAGAGGCTTATATACAGGCATTTCCTGATTTTAGAAAGGCGCAGCTAATAGAGACAAAATGGAAAAACGCTGGCTTAAAGCCTATGACTTGGCAGCGCGTTCTTGAGTTGGAAAATGAAGTGAGTAGCAAGTTAATGATTCGTTCCTATGATCAAGAACAGCATACGATTCAGGCCGCACTTGCTGGGCAAGGTATCGCATTTGTGAGTAATTTACTTATCCAAACCCCATTGCAACAAGCTTGGTTAAAAAGGCATCCCCAAGGCTCAAGTTTAGAAGGCTTAAGTTATTATATTCTTGTAAATGAGCTCTCTGCGCCAAGTAAAAAAGTGACCGCCTTTCGTCACTGGCTCATTACTGAGTTTAATGCTCATCAATAAGTTGAAAAATAATAAAGGCGAACTGTTTACAGTGTGGTTAAAAAATTGAATCTAGCCTCTTTATCATTCAATATTGCGGGAATATAGGTCAGTAAAAAATTAATGGATTTTGATATTCATCTTAAGATATGTGAAGGAAGACGTGATGAAAGCGGTTTTATCTAAAGCACTATTATCAGGCTTGGCAATAAGTGCAAGCACTGTTGCTTTTGCGCAAGCGGATATGATCCTTACCAATGGGATTATTTATGGTCACGATACGGCAGATGCAATCGTAGTGTCGAATGGTGAGATTCTCTATATAGGTAATCAAGCTGATGCTTTGGGCTACCAATCATCTGCAACCAAGCTTGTGGATTTGCAAGACGCATTTGTGATGCCTGGTTTTATTGATAACCACAACCACGTGTTTGAAGCCGCATCTGAAGCGGGTGGTAGCTGTGAATTAAGCATGGATGGCAACTTGAAAGAGCAGGTTCGTTATTTAAAAGCTTGTCGTCGAAATGCGAATCCAAATGAATGGTTAACGGGTTATGGGTTTTCAATTGATGCCTTGTTATTAGAAAGAGGGCCTTATACGCCGTTAGAAGTGATAGATAAGATTTTCCCTGATCAGCCTGTAGTCTTGATGGAGCAGACTTCTCATTCTATGTGGGTTAACTCTGTGGCATTAAAACAAGCTGGCATTACTAAATACTCTCCAGAGCCTCAAGGCGGGAAGATTCTAAAGGATGAAGAAACAGGCGAGCTGAATGGCATTCTGATGGATAACGCCGGTGATATTGTGATGGAGATGGCTTGGAATAGTCTAAGTAACCAATTTGATCAAAGTTATGACGGTTTGATGGCTGGCCTTGAGCAGGCTGCAGCTCATGGTATTACTACGATTGGCGATGGCCGTTTATATTGGAAACGGGGTTGGTATGAAGTGTGGCAAGAAGCACAAAAGTTAGGTGATCTCACCGCGCGCGTATCTTTAAGGCCTTGGATTTACCCAACAGATCCTATGGCAGAGCAATTGACCTATCTATCGACTATTCAATCTCGAAATGAGAAGAATCTGTTATTGGTCGATCAGGTGAAGATGTACAGTGATGGTATTTTTATTAATGGCACAGCTAAAATGCTAACACCTTATTTTGATACTTATATTCCTGATGAGCCCCGTGGTATCAACTATATACCGCCTCAAAAAATGAAAACTTGGTTGAGTGAACTAGATAAAATTGGCTTCAGTGCGCATATCCATGCCATTGGTGATGGCGCAGTGCAGGAGTCTCTAAATGCTATTGCTGCCATGCGAGACCTAGGTTCCAGCAAACCTTATACCTTAACGCACATAGAGCTGGTGGATAAAGAAGATGTACCACGCTTTGAAATGCTTGATATTACTGCCGATTTCCAGGTAGGTTCAGATTACGTCGCTTATCATGAGCATCAATGGGCAGAGGCTTTTTTAGGGGCAAAACGTACTAAAGCCTTGATGAATTTAAGAGCTATTTATGACACCAAGGCAAACGTCACGCTAAGCAGTGATTGGAATGTGCATGATATTAATCCATTAGTGGGTATCGCTAACAGTGTCATCATGGGGAAGACTGGCCTTCCTGATGTTGAAAGTGCGATAGAGGCTTATACGATTAATTCTGCTCACAGCTTGGGTTTGGAAGCGGTGACAGGCTCTATTGAAGTGGGGAAATCCGCTGACTTTGCGATCTTAGAAAAGGACATAAGACAAATGCGTGTTAATAAGATTGCTGACACTGAAATCCTGATGACAATGTTACAAGGCAAAGTTGTCTTTGATTCTGAGAATTAATCGTTTAAGGCTGTTTTCAGTTTTGCATAAATTGAGCCCAGCCTTTCTCTTAAACGAAAGCTAAAAAGCCCAGGAGATTGGCTATAAATGGAAAAACCTAAGTTCTATTTAGAAGTAGCGATTAAACAAGGTATTTTGTTGGGGCTGGTAGCTCCTATTTTGTTTTTGAATACCTTTGAGAGTATGGCTGAAATGGATAAATCGAATCAGTCATCTATCTTGACTGTGATAGGTTTGTTAATGGCCGCAGGTATCATTGGTGTATTTGAAGCAACCTACCAAAAGACTAAGTTAGCTCATACCGTTCAGCGTTATTTTGTTCATATCACTAAGTTTCTTTTATTTGTTGGTGTCACCGAACTTATGGTGCTTGCCATCGCGGCAATTGGAACCACTTTTTCCTTTTGGGACGACCCTCTTATTTGGGCGCTTTTGCCTATCTATCTTGCTTTGTATGTTTACGACTGGTGGGATGCTTTAGCGAGTGACTGATAACCTTATTGAGTTTATCTAGGATAAGTTTCTCAGATTAAGATTTGTCTTTTTATTAGAGATTAAAAGCCAAAAAAAAGAGGCTGGACTTATGGTAGCCAGCCTCTTTTCAGGGTTTTGGTAACTCTCTTTTTCGAGCCTATGTCAATCAGCTCTAATGCGGGGAGGCAGAGAATTAACCAAATTGGTTCATGGTGTTGTCTTTACCAGACGCTTTTAGCGCGGCATCACCAGAGAAGTACTCTTTGTGATCATCACCCATGTTAGAGCCAGCCATTGCTTGGTGTTTCACACAAGCGATACCTTGGCGGATTTCTTGGCGTTGAACACCTTTCACATAACCTAGCATGCCTTGCTCACCGAAGTACTCTTTCGCAAGATTGTCAGTAGACAATGCTGCTGTGTGGTAAGTTGGCAATGTAATTAGGTGGTGGAAGATGCCTGCTTCTCGTGCTGCATCAGCTTGGAAAGTACGGATACGCTCGTCTGCTTCTGCTGCTAGATCTGTTTCATCGTATTCAACAGACATTAGGTTGTTACGATCATAAGCTGATACGTCTTTACCCGCTTCAGTCCAAGCATCAAATGTTTGCTGACGGAAGTTTAACGTCCAGTTGAAAGATGGAGAGTTGTTGTAAACAAGCTTCGCATTTGGCACCACTTCACGAATACGGTTAACCATGCCAGCAATCTGCTGTACGTGTGGTTTCTCTGTTTCGATCCAAAGTAGATCAGCACCGTTTTGTAGAGAAGTAATGCAGTCCAGTACTACGCGATCTTCACCAGAACCTTTCTTGAACTGGAACAAGTTACTAGGAAGACGCTTAGGACGAACCAGTTTGCCTTTTTGGTTAAGTAGTACATCACCATTTTTCATATTGCTTGCATCAACTTCTTCCACATCTAGGAAGTTGTTGTATTGATCACCTAGATCACCTTCAGCAGCGGTTACAGCGATCTGCTTAGTTAGGCCAGCACCCAAAGAGTCAGTACGTGCAACGATGACACCGTCTTCAATGCCTAGTTCTAGGAAAGCGTAACGAACCGCACGGATTTTCGCTAAGAAGTCTTCATGTGGCACAGTTACTTTACCGTCTTGGTGACCACATTGTTTTTCGTCAGATACTTGGTTTTCGATCTGGATACAGCAAGCACCCGCTTCGATCATTTGTTTTGCTAGTAGGTAAGTCGCTTCTTCGTTACCAAAACCTGCATCGATATCGGCAATGATAGGCACGATATGAGTTTGGTAGTTCTCGATTTCAGCTTGTACTTTATCTTCAGCAGCATTGTCACCAGCATCACGAGCCGCATCTAAGTTACGGAATAATTCACCTAGTTCACGAGCGTCTGCTTGACGTAGGAAGGTGTATAGCTCTTCGATCAAACCAGATACAGAGGTCTTCTCGTGCATAGATTGGTCAGGAAGTGGACCAAACTCAGAGCGAAGAGCAGCAACCATCCAGCCTGAAAGGTAAAGGTAACGGCGATCTGTGCTATTAAAATGTTTTTTAATAGAGATCATTTTTTGCTGGCCGATAAAACCGTGCCAGCAACCTAGAGACTGAGTGTACTGTGAAGAGTCAGCATCGTAACGCTCCATATCTGCACGCATAATTTTTGCAGTATAACGGGCAATGTCTAGGCCAGTTTTAAATTGGTTTTGAGCACGCATACGAGCGGCAAACTCAGGGTTAATTGCATTCCATGGCGCACCTTGAGATGCGATAAGGCTAGCGGTAGTGTCGATATCGTTTTTATAGTTTGACATGTTTCTTCCTCACTGGTGACAGTTGCACTACTTAGTTAGCACTGTTTATTAAATTTTTGTTTTTTTGATGAAGCTTATTAAGGACTCAGTTTCTTTCTAAGCTTTGCATCTGGTCATTAACATTTGCTTGCGTTAGCGCTTGCTTGACCATGTGAAACAGCATAGAGAATTTAACCTGAATTAGTCTAATCTATATTGTGCATTACTATCATTTAGAATATGAATGTGCTTTTTCAATGAAATGGGGTCATATTTATAGACAGCTATATTTATTGAAAAGCCTGCTTAATCGGCGCTGTATGTAGCTTTAGTACAAGTTTTTGTTGTTTTTACTGGCTTGATAGCAATTTGTGAAAATAAATTACAATTTTGCCTAGTGAAAAAAGCAAATATAGTTAGTCAGTGATAATTGAAATGATCATTTTTTGTATGAATGATCTTATTATTTGTATGAATGTGAGGAATAAGTGTTAACAGCTCGTAACATATGTTTCACAAAATGAAATTCTGATACAATCAACTCATGCTAAATGAGCAAACTAGTAAGACTAAAAGTTAAAGATTAGGAAGGGGTTTATGACTGCAAGAATTCAAGAAGGTGGCTTACAAATTGCCGAAAACCTTTGGCAACTAGTGAATGATAAAATCGTACCTGGAACAGGTATTGAAACGAAGCAATTTTGGGCTAGCTTCGAAGCCATTCTGACTGATCTGGCACCAAAAAACAAAGATCTGTTAGCGAAGCGTGAAAGCTTACAAGCACAAATTGATGCTTGGCATAAAGAGCGTGCGGGTCAAGCGCATGACGCAGTCGCATATAAAGCCTTTTTACAAGAAATCGGTTACCTACTTCCTGAAGGTCCTGATTTTAAAATCACAACAGCCAATGTTGATGTTGAGATTGCAGAGCAAGCTGGCCCTCAGCTAGTCGTACCTGTTAAGAATGCACGTTTTGCACTTAATGCTGCAAACGGTCGTTGGGGCAGTTTATATGATGCTCTTTATGGTACAGATGCGATTTCTGATGAAGGTGGCGCTGAAAAAGGTAAAGGTTATAACCCAGCTCGTGGCAACAAGGTCATTGCTTTTGCTCGTAATCACCTAAACAATGCTGCGCCTTTATTAAATGGTTCTCATGTTGGTACTCAAGCTTATGTTGTCGAAAATGGCCAATTAGTTGTTACTTTAGCTGATGGCACAACAACGGGTTTGGCTCAGCCAGAAAAATTTGTTGGTTACCGTGGCGAAGCAAGTGCACCTAGTGCAATCTTGCTTAAAAACAATGCCTTGCATATTGAGATCTTGATTGATGCTAATGGCGTAGTTGGTAAAACTGATAGCGCTGGCATTCAAGATCTAATCGTAGAAGCAGCAATCACAACCATTATGGACTGTGAAGACTCTGTTGCAGCGGTAGATGCAGAAGATAAAGTTGAAGTTTATTCAAACTGGTTAGGCCTAATGAAGGGCACTTTGGAAGAGTCATTTGAAAAAAATGGCAAAACCGTAACCCGTACGTTAAACCCTGATCGTGTTTACACCGGTGCTGATGGTGCTGAACTTGTACTTCACGGCCGTAGTATGCTGTTTGTTCGTAATGTTGGCCATTTAATGACTAACCCTGCGATCCTTGATAAAGACGGTAATGAAGTGCCAGAAGGTATCATGGATGCCATGGTGACTGTGCTTGCCGCTATGCATGATGTAAACAAAACCAATACGCTAACGAATAGCCGTGCTGGTAGTGTGAACATTGTTAAACCAAAAATGCATGGTCCTGAAGAAGTGGCTTTCGCTGTTGAGCTATTTGGCCGTGTTGAAGATGCACTTGGTCTTGCTCGCAATACGCTGAAAGTTGGCATCATGGACGAAGAGCGTCGTACTACTGTTAACTTAAAAGAATGTATTCGTGCCGCTTCTGAACGTGTTGTATTCATCAACACAGGTTTCCTTGATCGTACTGGTGATGAAATTCATACCTCTATGCATGCTGGTGCTTTTGTGCCTAAATCTGCCATGAAGCAACAAGCTTGGATTCAAGCTTACGAAGATTGGAACGTTGATGTCGGTATCGAATGCGGCCTTCCAGGTAAATCACAAATCGGTAAAGGTATGTGGGCTATGCCAGATGAAATGGCTGCCATGCTAGAGCAAAAAATTGGTCACCCTAAATCTGGTGCTAACACAGCTTGGGTTCCTTCGCCAAACGGTGCGACTTTGCACAGTACTCACTACCATCAAGTCAGTGTTTTTGAACGCCAAGAAGCACTTTCAAGCCGTGGTCGAGCTAGCCTAGATGATATTCTAAGCATCCCGCTAATGGCTGATGCGAGTGAACTGACTGCTGAGCAGATCCAATTTGAAATCGACAACAATGCTCAGGGTATCCTAGGTTATGTTGTTCGTTGGATTGATGCAGGTGTTGGTTGTTCTAAAGTGCCAGACATTCATAATGTTGGCCTAATGGAAGACAGAGCGACCTTGCGTATCTCATCTCAACATCTTGCTAACTGGTTAGCACACGGCGTGTGCTCACAAGAGCAGGTTATGGAATCTATGAAGCGTATGGCGGCTATTGTTGATGGACAAAATGCTGGCGATAGCGAATATGTAAACATGGCACCTAACTTTGATGGCATTGCTTTCAAAGCGGCTTGTGATCTTGTTTTCAAAGGTGAAGTTCAGCCTTCAGGTTATACTGAGCCTCTTTTACATGCATACCGCATTGAGAAGAAAGCCGTATAGTTTTGGATTGAGCTTTAGTCTTGTATAAGCACTAAGGCTCTTTTGCTTTCAGACTTTGTTATAAAGCTACTCGCTTGGTCGTTTATTCTTATAAACTCACGCACTGCATTTTTTGAACGTCTGGAATATGAGTAAGAGAGCCTTAGTGTTGGTATAAGCACTAAGGCTCTTTTGCTTTCAGGCGTTGTTATAAAGCTACTCGCTTGGTCGTTTATGCCTATAAACTCCCGCGCTGCGTACTTTATGCCTCGCCTGAAAACAAAATCCCGCTAAGTGCTAGGTCGCAATGGGTTTGCGATTAGGTACTAGTGATTAACAAAGCCGATGAGGTTATAGTCTCATCGGCTTTTTTGTATTTGTTGAAAACGGAATAAGGCACTAAAACTTATTCCAGTTCGCCTGTAGCCACTTCATGGCTTCAATCTGAGTTTTTTGCTCTTTTGGCAGCTCTGCATGAATCACCTCTGCCACTTTGACCAGTGACTTTTTAAGCTTTAGGCGCTTAGCGCTGGCGAAGCGGGTGATAAGGTAATGTACTTCGGCGGCTTCTTGTTTATTAAAAGGGGTTTTATCTGGCGTGCCAGAGACTCTTGCGTCATCGCTTGGGATGGCTGTCATTTGATAAGTTATATGCTTTGGTAGGTCTGTGACTTTAAAGGGTTTCAAATGCTTTCTCTAGGCTTGTTAGTTGGTTTAGATCGTTAAAAGCTTACTCTTTTTTTAGGTTTTTGAAGCTTGCTTCTCTTAACCGCAAGAGTTTACGCTATTTAGCCTGAATTTGTTTAATGCTTTTATCCATAAATAATTAGCTAAGGTCGAGGTTTTATATGCAGTATTCTGGTCAGTGTCATTGCGGCAGTGTGAAATTCGCTTTCGATGTCCCTCAAATTACTGAGGGGCTAACCTGCAATTGCTCTTTGTGTGTTAAGAAGGGCGCTATTATGAGTGCTTTTGTTGTGAGTGAAGCTGAGTTGCAAAGAGACATTCAACAAGGGGCTTTATCAACTTATACCTTTGGCACTGAAGTGGCTAAACATCATTTTTGTAATCAGTGCGGTATTTACCCTTTTCACCAAACTTTGCGTAAACCAGGCTTTTATCGTGTAAACCTGAATTGTGTTGATGACTTAGATTTAAAGCAACTGAGTTTGTCTGAATTCGATGGTGCTAATTTATTATAACAGAGCCCGCATGAATGCTGCGCACGACATAATATCAAGGCCACTATAAGTTCTTGTTGGTGGTCTTTCTTCTCATAAAGTGAAAACGTCAAAATTGCATGAATATTGACCAATCGTTTATATTTTTATTGTTTAAAATATAAGCAAAAAGAGATTCGTCTCTAGGTGGTTTTGTGCGTAATTGTTTTTTGGCGTTATCCCTGTTTTTGTGTTTTTTTAGCTCTTCTCTTGTTAGCTCACCTTTGATCGACACTTCAAAAACTAATGGCTCTTCTTTAGCTAATGGCTATTCCTTAGCTAATGGCACTTCCCTAGAAAGTAAGAAAGTTGTGACTCTCTGGAGTTATTATGATTACCCGCCTTTTGTCATCAGTATGTCGGATAAAAAGGGCCTGAGTTACGACTTTGTCGAACTACTTAACCTTTTCTCAAATGATGAGTCCTATCAATATGAGCTGGAAGTTGTACCTAGAAAACGGCTCGATTCTTATCTCAATAATGGTTTTCAAGGGGCTGTTTTGTGGGTTAATCCTGTCTTCTTCGCTGATACACAAAGGCAAAAATATCGTTGGACAGAGCGCTTATTAGAAGACGAGCAAAGTTTTATTTCCAAAAGTAAAAGCCCTTTTATTTTTGATGGTCCGAGCTCTCTAATGAAACCGGGCTTTGTTTTAGGAGGTATTCGTGGCCATTTATATGGTGGCATACAAGAGGAAATTGACGCGGGTAAGATTATTCGCAGTGACGTGAGCTATGTTAAACAAAATATCGGCATGCTTTTAAAAAACAGAGTGGATAGTTTTTTAATTCCCTTAACTACCATGAAGTACTATGAAAAAGAAATGAAGCTAACCCATAAGGTTTATTATTCGCCGACCCCCCTTAACTCTTATACAAGGCACATTTTAGTGAATCATAATTCGAGTGTGTTTCAGGCTTTAGATAAGGTGGTCAAGCAACTTGATCAGGACGATTATTGGTTAGCTCTGTTAGATCAATATGGTCTTGATGCACCTCTTGGTAAAAAGACGGATTATTAGAGCGACCAGCAAGCGTGGGTTTTATCATCTATTATTGGTTGAGTGGGTTTAATTTAAAGCTTACTTTTCCCAATGTTCAGGAGCTTCTTGTGCTGAAAACACTATTCATTCCTCTTATTATTTTATCTGGTTTGATCTTTAGTTCTGGGCTTAAAAGTAAAGAAGTAGTGACTTTATGGAGTTATTACGATTACCCTCCCTTTGTGATTAGCAAGTCAGATAGAAAGGGTTTAAACTACGACTTTGTTGAGATGCTAAACCTATTCGAAACAGATAGTCCCTATCAATATGAGCTGAAAATAGTACCAAGAAAACGATTGGACTCTTATCTTAAAGAGGGTGTTAAGGGGGCTGTGCTCTGGGTTAACCCTGTCTTTTTTGCGGATATAAAACGGGAAAAATACGATTGGACTCCTAGGGTGCTTGAAGACGAGCAAGCCTTTGTGTCTAGAGCGAGAACCCCTTTTATTTATAGCGGCCCCGAATCTCTGATGCAGCAAGGCTTTGTGTTAGGCGGGATTCGAGGTCATTTATATGGCGGCATTCAGAAAGAAATAGATGCAGGAAAAATAGCACGTAAAGATGTGACAACGGCTAGGCAAAATATTGGCATGTTATTGAAGGACAGAGTCAGTAGTTTTTTGATTCCTTTGTCGACGATGAAGTATTACGAAAAAGAAATGAAACTTAGCCATAAAATTTATTATTCGCCTAATCCTCTTAAAACCTACACTCGCCATATCTTAGTGAATCATGATGAAAATGTGGTTAATGCTTTATCTCGTATAGTAAATAGCCTGCCTAAAGATGAATATTGGAAGACCTTGTTAGATCAATATGGGTTGAGTTTGCCTAGAGGGAAAACAACCTACTAATTTATCTCTAAACCATAGCGTTGGTTTAGGATTTTAAGGCCTGATTGGCTAAAAGAAATGGCCCTTGAGTCTAAGTCTCGGCTTGCCCATTTATTAGATAGCGCATCTTCTAAAATCCATTTCCCAAGAGAACCTGCAAGGTGGCTTCTGCGTTCACTCCAATCGAGACAAGGTTTGCAGAGTGGCCGTTTACTGGATTCGAACTCAGCTAAATTAAAACCAAAGGAGGCAAAAGCAAGCTTGCCTGACTCAGTTAAGTTAACTTGTAAATTATCTTCAGCGAGCCATCCTTTTCTTAATAAAGCATCATAAACCTTTACCGCTATTTCGCCTGCTAAATGATCGTAACAAATACGTGAATGCCGTAAGCGTTCATCATTTGGCCCAGTGTTAATGTCTTGGCTGCTTACTTGGGTTGCTGATAGCTGGGCATTTAAGTTAAGCATGCCTTCTAGTACTTCTGCCACCTGATAGTTCTTTAGTTGGAAGTACTTATGTCGACCCTGTTTTCTCACTTGGATGAGTTGTCCCTCCACAAGTTTGTTTAAGTGAGTACTGGCCGTTTGAGCACTGATATCAGCATAAGTGGCAAGCTCTGTCGCAGTTAATGCCTTGCCACCTAAAAGCGCATTTAGCATGAGTGCACGGCTTGAATCTCCCATTAAAGCGGCGACTTGCGCGATATTGAATTCCACAGTGTTCTCCCTTAAACCTAATAAGCAAGTGTCTCTTTTGTATTTTCGCATACATCTTAGGTTTGTATGCAGACTCATTGGCAATATAGGCTTTTCTTGAATACATGCTTCGAGCCACATCGAAGTATGCTTTAACTGACTTAAGTAGACTTCTGCTCATCATCAAAAACAATTTGATTTAATCAAACCCTAAGGAGCAGGAAATGACAGTAAGCTGTTTTATCGAATACAAGATTAACCCTTTTAAGCTGGCTCAATTCACTCGATATGCTAATAGCTGGGGGCAGATTATTCCCCGTTGTGGCGGCGAGTTGGTGGGTTACTTTCTTCCCCATGAAGGCACTAATTATCAAGCGTTTGGTATTATTAGTTTTGATAGCTTGGCAAGCTATGAAGCCTATCGGATAAGGCTTAAGCAGGATGCTCAGGCAATAGAAAACTTTGAATTTGCCAAAGAAGAACAATTTATCTTGCAAGAGACGCGTCGCTTTTTAACCTCAGTAGAGTCGACTTACTGGTGTAAGGCAAAAACTTTTAATAAGGAGTCAATATGATAGCTGTTATGTTTGAAGTAGAGCTTAAACCTGATGAAGTAGATACCTATTTTGAGTTAGCTCATTTATTAAAGGCAAGCCTAATTAAGATGCCGGGTTTTATTTCTATTGAGCGCTTTCAAAGTTTGTCTGAGCCTCAAGCCTCTCTATCTCAAGCTTCTAAAGCTCAGCCTCCTAAGCCAGCTAAGGTACTCTCGTTATCCTTCTGGCAGGATGAAGCGGCGGTCGCAAATTGGCGTAAGCATACAGAGCATAATCAGGCTCAGGGTTTAGGGCGTGAGAAAGTCTTTGATGATTATCGTATTCGAGTTGCCCATGTTGTCAGGGATTATGGTTTGCATAGAAGAGATGAGGCGCCTAAATAGCTTTAGATTAAATATTGAAAAGGCCTTTTATTGTAAAAGGCCTTTATTTAAGGAAATTTTTAATTGCAGGTTTTTTAATTAAGCACTTGTAAATGAGCACAAATACTTGGCTTAGGGTTCTTCCCACAATAAATATCAAAGCCTTGTTCTAGGCCATTATCATCAGAAATAGCGAGTTTTACACTGGCGGTTTCTTCTAAAAATAATGGACCTTTAAAGACAGTGTCTAGGGCAAGTTGAGTATGACCGTGGGTAATTTCGTCAATGCCATTGCTTGCTAATGCTTGTGCTAAAACGCCAAAGCCGTGAGCGATATCGCGTTTTAAACCAAAGAGTTTTGCAAGGGTTTTAGAAATGTGAATAGGGTTATAGTCCCCTGAAATCTTAGCGTAAACTTTACCGCGATTTTTAGGAATCAGCCAGTTGGCACCAGAGTGTGTGTCTTCTAAAGTATTTAGCTCAAAGTTGTTTAATTCTGTGTTTGAGTCTGGTTCAGCGGTTTTGTTAGCGGGTGGAAATTTTCCTTTCTTAAAGTAGGTGCTGATTTCAGACCAAACCACCTGATTATTGACAGAGACAAAGGTGCTGAAGTCGAACTCTAAGCCTTTCTCTGTGATGCGCCATTCTCCTAACTCGCTATCAATTCTGATTACTTCGTTAATTTTAATGGGGCGAATTTGTCTGATTTTATTCTTTAAATGCACCGCCCCTAATAATCCAATAGGGAAGTCTTTGTGAGTTAGCATGTGCATATGCATGCCACCTGCGAGTACATGAGGATAAAGCAAGGGAAGGTGTTTCCCTTCTTTTAGACCTAAGGTTTGGCAATAAGCCTTGTGTGCTTGAGTATCTATCTTGATGTGTGGCCAACTGGTTTTGATAGCAGGAATACCTATTTCAGGTTTAAAGCCTTTTCTAGGTAAGCATAATGCCTTAATTAAAGGGCTGGCTAAACTGGGTTTTTTATCAAAGTTGAGGGAAACGGAAGAGATATGCATATCCTTGATCAAGTTGGCTTATTTTTGATTAGGATAATCTTTTTATGGGTTTAGTTTAAGGTAAATACATGGATAACACATATGCATGGAATGAAGAGGTAACAGTGTATTAGAGGTTAAAGTTGAAGAAGAACTTAGGCATAAAAAAGCCAGCTAAAGGGTTTTAGCTGGCTGCAAGTAAGATAGAAAACTGTCTTGCTACTATGTTCAATAATAAAAAACTACTCAAGGGGTAAGGGTTACTCTGCGACTTCCTCGGCTTCTGCCTCTTCAGCACTTTCTTCATCTACTTCAGCTTCTGGCTCTGGTTCTGGCGGGTTTAATTTTGCATCCAGTGCGGGTAGAACATCATTATCAAGGAAGATTTCGATATCTTTCATAATGATTTCCTTCACTGCTGAAAGCTCGACTTTGTCTTCACCTTCAAGGGTGCCGTAAGACAATATTGAGACAAGCTCTTCGATAATGTTAGATAGGTTGTCACCTACAGTATCTTTTAATTTAGGTAGGATAATTCCCAGTTGGATTTTAAAAGCGATATCATCAGACATAATGTTTATTCCTATTAACTTGTTGATATTAAATACAATTTAAGTTTCTTTCTGACAGGTTTTAAAAGTCTTAATTCCTGCTAAGTGTTTTCAGTTAACCATGTGATTTTGGGCTTTTCAAACAAACTTATCGAAAAATCTTTAATCTCCACACAAACTACCCATTTGAGTGAATAAGGCCGCAAAATTTGCAGTTTTCGTGAATTTTAGCAGCATGATTGTGCAGATAGTGTGAATAGGAAAACTCAGCGTCTCACTTAAGTTTAAGCAAAGTGCAGAAAATTAGATCTTGATCAATAAAAAGACAATTGCCTCTGTTTAGATAAGATTAATTGTTTTTATCTTTAATTAATTTGTTAATCTTGTACGAATGGTCAGGTTTGTCTAGTATGGATGACTTGGCTTTTTTTATTATGGGAAGGAAATAACTATGTCTGCATTAAAGCAAGCCGCACTGACTTCACTGACGTTAATGGATTTAACCAGTTTAAATGACTCTGATAACAATCAAACCATCATTGATTTGTGTCATCAGGCAAACACGCCAGTTGGCCATACTGCCGCTATTTGTATTTACCCACAATTTATTATTCTCGCTAAAAAAACCTTGGCAGAACTTGGCTTGTCACACATCAAGGTAGCAACAGTGACTAACTTCCCTATGGGGGCAGCGGATGTTGCGTTAGCCGTTAAACAAACTCAACAAGCGATTAAGTTAGGTGCAGATGAAGTTGATGTTGTTTTTCCTTATCGCGCTCTGATTCAAGGTGATGAATCGATCGGATATGAGTTAGTCAAAGCCTGTAAAGAGGCTTGTTCAGACCAAGTAACACTAAAAGTCATTATTGAATCTGGTGAGCTTAAGAGCCCAGAACTCATCCGTAAAGCCAGTGAAATTTCAATTGATGCCGGTGCTGATTTTATTAAAACCAGCACGGGTAAAGTTGCTGTTAATGCCACGTTAGATGCAGCCAAAACCATGCTTGATGTGATTAAAGAGAAGAATCTTCAGGTTGGTTTTAAAGCGGCTGGTGGTGTTAAAACAGCGCAAGATGCCGCAGCTTATTTGAGTTTAGCCCAAGATATTTTAGGTAAAGACTGGATTCAAGCATCAAGCTTTCGCTTTGGTGCTTCCAGTTTGTTAGGAAACCTATTGAGTCAATTGGATGTTGAGCATGAATTAACTGAAGGCGCCTATTAAATAATAACAATATAAGGAGTATCCATGAGCGGGATTGAACAGAATAAAAACGTCCATTTTTTACCTCAAGAAGTCATTCGTAAAAAGCGTGATGGTCTGGCTTTAAGCCAAGCTGAAGTTGCCTACTTTGTTGATGCAATTGCGAATGAGTCTATCAGCGAAGGGCAGGTTGCCGCTTTTGCAATGGCAACTTACTTTCAAGGAATGAGTATAGAGGAGCGCATTGCCTTAACCTGTGCAATGCGTGATTCGGGAGATGTACTAAATTGGCAAGATCTTGCTCTGGATGGCCCTATTTTAGATAAGCACAGCACGGGTGGCGTGGGGGACTTAGTTTCTCTTGTGCTAGGGCCCATTATTGCGGCTTGCGGTGGTTATGTGCCCATGATATCTGGCCGAGGCTTGGGACACACAGGTGGTACCCTAGACAAATTAGATGCTATTCCTGGTTATCAAACTCAGGTTTCTAATCAAGTATTTCGAGACGGTGTTAAGGAAATTGGGTTGGCCATCATAGGTCAATCTGCCAATTTAGCACCGGCAGATAAGCGTCTTTATGCCACCCGAGATATTACGGCAACGGTTGAATCACTCGACCTAGTAACGGCTTCCATCCTATCTAAAAAATTAGCCTGTGGTTTAGATGCCCTTGTCATGGATGTGAAAACGGGTAGTGGTGCTGTTATGAAAGACCTTGAAAGCTCGATTGAATTAGCAAAGAGTATTTCGGCTGTTGCTAATGGTGCAGGTGTTAAAACCAGCTGCTTGATCACTGACATGTCCCAAGTATTGGCAACAAGTGCAGGTAATGCGCTTGAAATCGCAGAAACTATTGCCTTTCTAACAGGAGAAAAAAGAGCTGGGCGTTTGGCAGAAGTGATTTATGCCTTGGCCGATGAAATGCTGCTTATTTCAGGTCTAGCAAGCTCTAAAGAAGAGGCGGCTAAAAAACGTATGGCAGCTTTAGATTCAGGTGCCGCTGCACAAAAGTTCGCGCAGATGGTTGCCTTCCTTGGTGGGCCAGCTGATATTTTAGAGCAACCAGATAAATACTTGCCTAAAGCTGAGGTTGTGAAGCCTGTATTTATGCCCGAGTCTGGCTATCTCTCAAGTATGGATACCAGAGCAATTGGCATGGCTGTTGTGGATTTAGGTGGTGGCAGAAAGCGAGCAAGTGACGTTTTAGATTATAGTGTAGGCTTAAATCAAATTGCTCAACTAGGGCAAAAACTAGACTCTAAAACCCCAGTATGCTTTGTTCATTCTAATAATGAGGAAGATTTTAAGCGAGCAGAAAATCGTATTCTGAATGCCATCTTATTAAGTGATACAAAACCAGACCTTAGCCCTATGCTGTATGCATTTTAATTATTAGAGAAGCAAAATAGGCCAATAGGAATTTCTTATTGGCCTGATTTAGACTATCAATTTCTTATTTTCAATAATATTTATTAATCTATTCCTTGTCGAAACACAACGCCAATTAAGGCGATCGAAACAGATACCGCAAGCGTCTTTTAAAGCTAGCTTGTTATGAAATCAACAAAAACTGAATAGAAACGATAATTATTTTTGGAGCAAGAAATGACAACATCTTTGATCAATACACAAATTAAACCTTTCAATGCATCCGCTTTTAAAGCAGGTGATTTCATCGAAGTATCTGATAAAGACCTAGAAGGTAAGTGGTCAGTTTTCTTCTTCTACCCAGCTGACTTCACTTTTGTCTGCCCAACAGAGCTAGGTGACATTGCTGATAACTATGCTGAGTTTGAAAAGCGTGGTGTAGAGGTTTACTCAGTATCGACTGATACTCACTTCACTCACAAAGCTTGGCACGATTCTTCCGATACTATCGGTAAAATTCAATACACCATGATTGGCGATCCAACAGGTGCGATCACTCGTAACTTCCAAGTAATGCGTGAAGAGCAAGGTCTCGCTGACCGTGGTACTTTCTTGGTAGATCCAAATGGCATCATCCAATCAATGGAAATTACCGCAGAAGGTATTGGTCGTGACGCACAAGATCTACTTCGTAAAGTAAAAGCCGCTCAATACGTAGCAGCTCACCCAGGTGAAGTTTGCCCTGCGAAATGGAAAGAAGGTGAAGAAACACTAGCGCCATCTTTGGATCTAGTTGGTAAAATCTAAGACTAGTATCTAATAAATTAAAGCCCGCCTAGGAAACTAGGCGGGCTTTAATCGTGTGGAAGTAAATAATGTTTAATTTTATATTGAGTGCTCAATTTTTAAGTGAATAACGTCGAAGATACTTTTTGCAATGTCTGAAAGGTGTACCGCTTCAAATCCAGGTGAATATTGGCGCTGATCGTTCATAGAAGTTGATAACTCTGACTTTGACAATATTAGGCCTGTTCGCTTTAAGCGGATTATTCTTGCTTTAATCATATTTAAGCTTAAACCTGTTTCTGTCATGAAGAAATCAAGTTGATTAGATGCTAGTTTATAGTCACAACTATCAATACTTTTGTTAGGTTTATATTCTTTCAAACAATTTAAGAGAGAAATTTCTTCATAAGAAAGCTCAGATAAAATCGTAATACTTTCAATGTAAATATCGGTTTCTGAGAAGATTTTTTTTGAGTTGACTCCATGAGTAAACAGGCTAATCAATGCGTTGGCTTTTTGCTCCGAAGTGCATTTAAAAATTGCAGCTTCTAAAGCTAGGTAACTTGCGATGAAATTGTCATTTTTAGCATCTGTATCACTAAGTTTTATTTCACCACTTTCTATTTTCTTGATTAACTTTTCTCTTCTATTTTCTTTATAGATATCAATTACTTTTTGTAGTCCAAACCTGACTAAGTTTGTTGTAGTTCCTTCAACCATCATTTATCCCTATTTAGGTTTTGATTTCTTATAAAATGGAGTGTTTTAGTTTAAGGTTTCAACAGCTTGATATCTCTTTTGCGTTGACCTTTCATTTTTTGATAAAAATTCTCGTGAGGGCCAAATTGCAGTAGGTAGATTTCAATTTTTTCCTCTATCCATGAATAGCCTAAAAGTGCGAGTTGATTATCCATTTTGAATTTATGGACTCTAAGGTGAGAAAGGTCACCTTTCTTTCTTTCGCCGATATTCGGAGCTCTTATAATTCTGTCGATTTCATCTTCAACAATGCATAGATGAGCATCAGATAACTTGCTCAATGCTTTAGCAAATCGTCGAGACTCATAAACATTAATCTCGTTTTGTTCTTCTGACATAAGGCTGTTTTAATCCTTGTTTAACTTCTTCGCCTGCTAATAGAGATTCGTGAACAAATTCATAAGATAAGTCAGGGTTGTCTATCATAATTTGCCCTATTTTAGCCCAATATTCGATCTGCTTAGGAAGAGAGCGACTCTCAGCTTCAGCATGCACTCTAGCTTCGGCAACAAAATTGTCGTCTAGTCTTACGCTCGTGGCCATATCTTTGTCTCATCTGAAATAGTAACTAAAAACATTTTGCGACAAATTGTCGCTTTACGCAATCTTTAGTTTTATTAAGGCGGGTTTTCATTTATTTGGTAACTAAGGCCTGAAAATAAGAGATGTTTGTTTAATAAGCTAATCTCCTCAAATAGCATTTTCCTATTGATGGTATTTAATCTATTAATTTCATTGTTTTGATTGTTTTTATTAATCTAACTGCATGACTTAAGTGTATCTCTTTGTTGAGCGAACTTAATAGAGAATCACTTTGAAACAAACAAATTATGTAACAGAAGATAAGAGGAAATAAGCATGTTGGATCAATCAATTAAAACTCAGTTATCAGCTTACTTAACAAAAATCATTCGCCCGGTGAGCATTCGTGTCAATCTAGATAACTCAGATAAATCGACAGAACTGGTTGAGCTAGCGAGAGAAATTGCAGGAATGTCTGACCAGATTAGTTTGCTTGAAACGCAACTAGACACAGAACGTGCTCCTTTAATGTCAATTCAACCTGCCAATGAAGAAGCGGCAAGGGTTGCTTTTGCGGGCATTCCAATGGGTCATGAGTTTACCTCTTTAGTATTGGCCTTGTTGCAAGCGGGTGGACACCCAGCAAAAGAAGAACAAGCGATTCTAGATCAGATTCTTTTACTAGAAGGTGAGATTAAACTGGAAACTTATATTTCTCTCTCTTGCCAGAATTGTCCTGAAGTGGTTCAAGCGCTTAACTTGATGTCTGTGCTAAATCCAAATATTAGCCACACCATGATAGATGGTGCCTTGTTCCCGAAAGAGGTGGAAGAACGCAACATTTTAGCGGTACCAGCTGTCTTCGCTAACGGTGAATTATTCGGTCAAGGACGTATGACCTTGGCAGAAATCGTGAACAAATTAGACACAGGAGCAGAGAAGAAACAAGCAGAGGCACTATCGAAAAAAGAAGCTTATGAAGTGCTTGTTGTGGGTGGTGGTCCAGCGGGTTCTGCTGCAGCCATTTATGCTGCTCGTAAAGGGATTCGTACCGGCGTGGTGGCAGAGCGTTTTGGCGGACAAGTCAGTGATACCATGGCGATAGAGAACTTTATTTCGGTGAAAGCAACCGACGGCCCTAAGCTTGTCGCAAACCTTGAGCAGCACGTTTTAGATTACGATGTTGATCTGGTTAAAACCCAAAGAGCGGCCAATATAGTGAGTGCTCAAGAGAGTAATTCTGGTTTAGTTGAAGTGACGTTAGAAAGTGGCGCTGTGCTAAAAAGCCGATCAGTTATCTTAGCGACAGGGGCGCGTTGGCGTGAAATGAACGTGCCAGGAGAAGCCGAATACAAGGGGAAAGGCGTAGCTTACTGCCCACACTGTGATGGGCCATTATTCAAAGGCAAAAAAGTGGCTGTCATTGGTGGCGGTAACTCTGGAATAGAAGCCGCGATTGACCTTGCAGGTATTGTAGAGCACGTGACTGTGCTGGAATTCTCTGATGTGTTGCGTGCCGATGAAGTCTTGTTACAAAAAGCACGCTCTTTAAGCAATGTGACCATCATCAAAAATGCAGCAACAACTGAGGTGCTAGGTGATGGTGCAAGAGTCAATGGCCTAACTTACACAGACAGGCTAACAGGCGACTCTCACAAAGTAGCGCTTGCAGGTATCTTTGTTCAGATAGGCTTGTTGCCTAATACTGATTTCTTAAAAGGTCGTGTTGATTTATCTGATCGAGGTGAGATCGAAATAGATGCGAGAGGCCAGACGTCTATGCCAGGTGTCTTTGCTGCTGGGGATGTGACAACCACACCTTATAAGCAAATCATTATCGCCATGGGCGCCGGTGCTACCGCAGCATTAGGGGCTTTTGATCACTTAATTAGAACATCGGTACCTGTGACTGAGGCTGAAGAAGCCGTGGCTTAAAAGGCGTTATAAAGAACAAAGCGCACTCAATGTTATTGCATTGACGTGCGCTTTTTTTCGGCCTTTTTAAATGCAGATGAAATGCTTTGCACTAATTCACTGGCGAGGTTGGTTGAGTGGATTATCTCTGTCGAGATTACCTTCTGAGTCAGGGATAAAGTCTCTAGGGATTGCAGGCGGTTTTCATTCACTAGGGAAGTGGGCAGAAGTGCGATGCCTAATCCTGCTTCAGCCGCAGCCACGAGGTTTTCTAATACAGGGCTTTCAAAACTGGTTTTAAAGACTCGTTTGCTTTCTTTCATGCTTTGCTTGGCAATGTCTTTAATCATGCAGTCTTGCTCGAAACTTGCTAAAGGTATCTCTTCATAAGCCTTTAAATCAAAGCCGTGGGGTGCTGCCCAAATCAAGGGTTCAATCCAAAGGGAGCTTGCGCTTGTTTTGGCGCCTTCCCCTGTCACTATCGCAATATCAATTTCTTCATTTTTTATTCGTTTACGCAAATTGCGGCTTGAATCACAGATTACCTTGGCATCTAACAAGGGGAGTTCGCTTTTTAGCAGGGGCATGAAATGACGAATAAAATCTTGAGCATAATCACTTGGGATGCCAAAGGTGAGATGGCTTTTTTCCTCTTTTACGGTAAGCGCCTGCACAGCTTGATGATTAAGGCTAAGCAGTTGCTCGCTGTAACTTAATAGTTTTATGCCTGCTTGGGTGAGCTTTAAGTCTTGGTTGTTACGAATTAATAATTGTTTGCCAGTGACTTCTTCCAAACGTTTAAGCTGCATACTCACAGCACCTTGAGAGCGAGAAACGGTTTCGGCTGCTAACTTTAACTGGCCTGTTTTGACTATGGCCACAAAGGTTCTAAGTAGGTCTAAATCTAAAATAGGGGACATAGGTTTCTCTAGTTTTATCAAAATAAACCTAGTTCAATATTTCTGAACTAGTTAATTAAAAATATTAGTTTGTCTTAATTATTCTGCCTTTATATTCTCTATTAATAAAGCAATTAAATTTTGAGGTGATGTATGTCTGATTTAGCAAAAGGGTTTATGGAAGGGGTTGTTTTGACTAGCCATGGTGGGCTAGAAAAATTGGAATATAGAGACAAGCTCCCTTTGCCTGTGCCTGCTGAAAATGAAGTCTTAGTTAAAGTGCATGCCGCAGGAATTAACAATACAGACATAAATACTCGCATTGGTTGGTATTCAAAAACGGTGACAGGCGATACGAATCAGGTAGCGGAAGACGGCTTAACGGATAACGCGGATGATGGCAGTTGGTCTGGAGAGCCTTTAAAATTTCCTCTTATACAAGGGGCAGATTGCTGTGGTGAAATTATTGCAGTGGGCTCCGGGGTTGATACAAGCCGTATTGGTGAGCGCATTCTTATTAGACCTATGCAGCAAAATCTAAATCAGAATGGTGAACTTAAAAGCATTACCATGGGCTCTGAATGCAACGGTAGCTTTGCTCAATATACTAAAGCTTTAGCACATGAGTGTTACCCAGTTAATTCAAGCCTTAGTAGTACTGAGTTGGCTTCTTTCCCTTGTGCTTATTCAACTGCCGAAAACATGATAGATAGGGTACAAGTAAATGAAACAGATACCGTCTTAATAACCGGGGCGTCTGGTGGTGTCGGTTCAGCAGCGATTCAATTAGCAAAACGTCGTGGTGCTAAGGTGATTGCCGTTTGTGCTAAGTCCAAAGCAGAAAGCGTGTTAGCCGTGGGGGCAGATAAAGTGCTAGCAAGAGAAGAAAGCATTTTATTGCACCAAGCCCATGAATCTGTTGATGTAGTGATAGACCTTGTTGCTGGAGATAGCTGGTCTGAACTGATTGATGTGCTTAAGGTGCGCGGTCGTTATACGGTAGCAGGTGCCATTGCTGGGCCTATCGTCGAGATGGATGTGCGTACACTCTACTTAAAAGATTTAACCTATTATGGTTGTACTTTTCAGCCGTCCTCAGTGTTTGAAAACTTGGTCCGTTATATCAACGATGGTGAGATCAAACCTCTGGTTTCCAAGGTGTATGAATTAAAGCAGATTAAAGAAGCGCAAACCGATTTCTTAAATAAAACCTACATAGGTAAATTGGTATTATCTGTTTCATCGTCTCATTAGGTTAAAAAATGCCCCTTTTTCTCATCATGGGGAAGGTGACTTGATAGGTACTTTTAGTATGGTTTTTGAAGATCTATGCCTTCAAAAACCTCTGAAATAGCTTTTAAAAAGAGCTCTTTAGCTCGGTTTTTATTTACTTCCTTCTTACAAATGACAGCAATGCCAAGTGGGAAGTTTTTTATATCTTTTCTTAAGGCTCTTAATTCACCTAGAGCAATGTGTGGTTCGGCAACCGCTTCTGGTAAAAAGCAAATATAGTGTCCTGATAAAACCATAGCTATGCGGGATTCGTAGTTATATGAGGTGCCAGCAAGGCTCATCTTACTAAGATTCTTATAGACTTCTTGATGCGGCTTGAGACCAGCATGTATGGCTCTAGCTTCATTTATCATAGATTCGGTCAAGTCTTCGTCTTTGACTGAATATAAAGGGTGAGTTCTACCACAGTATAAGTAATTATAATCTGTAAAAAGATGGGTATAAGCTAAGCCCTCAAGGTGTCTATGGTAAGGAATAAAGCCGATATCCATTTCATCATTCAGTACTTTGCGCTCAATTTCATTCATGCTCTCTACAAAAGTCGATAGCTCAACGCTAGGGGCGTTTAAGCAAAATTGATCGATAATTTGTGGTAATTTGCAGCGACTATCAAGGCTTAAGGTATCACTTAGTGCAATATTTAATTGCCCAGAAGGCGTTTGGCTTAAGTTATTGATGGTGTTACGTAAGTCTTCAAATGACTCCAACAGCTTTTTGGTTTGTTGATAAACTACAGCCCCTTCTTCCGTCAAAGCAAATCCTGCACGTCCTCTTTTGCAAAGCACCAAGTTGATTCGAGTCTCAAGGTTAGCAATATGATTACTGATGTTAGGCCGACTGATGTTGAGTGTCGTTTCTGCTGCCGCAAAGCCACCGCAATCAACTACGGCTTTAAACACTCTAAGTTGCTTGAGTTCTATATCACTGATTTGGCCAAGGGCAGTGTTGTTTGCTGTCATTTTTTATGTCTCTTGGATAGATATATTTATACCTATTAGATTGCACAGAAAGTCATTGGGTCGATTGGATAATAGCTTTTGATACCAGCCTGATAGTTAGTCTTTTTAAGGGGAAAGAATAAGTGAATTAGAAATAATTTATACCCCCTTATAGGTATTGAAAACTAAACCTTTACGTGTATTTGGTCAAATTTATCCTTGAAATTTCTTATGGGATCATCCTCTTGAAACAGATCATGACAAATGCATCACATGAGGATAAAAACAAATGTTAGACAATGTGAAAAAAATCAAATCAAAACTAGCGACTTCCACTTTAGCCCTTACTTTGGGGTTGAGCGTTATTGCTACTGACCTTGCCGCTGCCGATCATAATTGGCGCTTTAGTAATTTATATAGCCGTGGTACCGCTTTTGGTGAGCTTTATGAAGGATTAGGCAAAGATATCGAGCGCTTATCTGAAGGAAAGATTAAGGTACAAACACTTTATTCTGGTGAAGGCGTGGGAACCTCGGGTTTATTGGGGGCAGTAAAATCAGGATTAATTACGATGGGAGCCCCTTTTCAGTCTATGCATGCAGGAGAGCTACCTGCTGGCGTTGTTGAAATAGGTTTGCCTGGTGGTACTGAGGATGCTGGTGAACTGTATGCTTTATTCCATAAAAAAGGTTGGGGTGAAGTGCTTGAAAAAGCTTATGGATCACAGGGTATGGTGTGGTTAGAGCCTTATATTCAGCCACCTGTTTATATCATTACGAAAGAACCAATTCAGTCTGTAGAAGATTTTAAAGGTATGAAGATTAGGGCGCCAGGTGCTTACGGTAAATTTTTGAGAAACCTTGGGGCTTCACCTGTTTCTTTGGCATGGAGCGAGATCTATACCAGTTTGGCAACAGGGGTAATTGATGGCTCGATTGGCAGTAACTTGATTGATCATAGAGATGGTAATCATGTGGAAGTTGCAAAGTATATGTACCCATTGCCGCTTGCTGGAGCACAAGTTCTACCCATTGTGGTGAACCGTGGCGCATGGAGAAAGTTACCTGATGATTTAAAAGCAGCGGTTAGAAAAGCGACTGAGATTCATGCACAAAAACAACTAGAAAAATCAAGACAATGGGAATCAGAAGCCTTAGAGATGATGATTTCTCAAGGGCTAAAATGGAGCCCTGCTGCTAGTGATCAAGATAAACAAGCGTGGGCGCAAGCTGGCTCTGGTTTATGGGATGAGTATGCTGCGAAAGATAAATATAGTAAGCAGTTAATCGATATTCTTAAACAAGATCTTTAGCAGGGTATTTAGTCAGAGGTGTTATAGGCATCTCTGACTTTTTTTATGTCTTAAAATCCTTGGGTAATGCCAATGTTTATTATTCTAATAAAAAGGCTGTGTCTTAGTATCGATCTTATTGTCATGCTATTTGGTAAAACAGCGTCTTTTCTTATGCCTTTGATTGCTGCCATTGTGGCATTTGAAGTGTTTTCTCGTTACTTCCTTGGTGCGCCTACTATTTGGGCCTACGATTTATCTCTTTTTATGTTTGGTTATATGGCTGCACTTGGTGGAGCCTATGCTCAACAACAAAAGTCACATATTAATGTCGATATCTTGTATATACAGGTATCACAAAAAACAAAATGCATTTTTAACATTTGCTCATTTTCACTAGGTATTTTCTTTTTACTTGTGATGCTAGATACGGGTTATGAAAAATATCTAGAAGCCATTGAATTTGATTACCGTCGTCAAAGTGAGTGGGCTCCGCCTATGTATCATTTTTGGCTTATGGTCATGCTTGCCTGTGGCCTTTTTATTGTGCAGTTCATAAGAGATATCTTGCTAAATCTTTATGAGTTAATTACTGGAAATATATTAATCGAATTAAAAGAGGCAGAAACAGATGGCTATTGAGATGTTAACCGGCATTCTGCTTTTATGCATTTTAGTGTTTTTTGCACTAGGTGCGCCTGTGGGATTAGCTTTGGGCGGTATTGCCATGGGAATAGGCTATATGACATGGGGAGAAGGTATCTTTAATGTCATTCCCACTACTTTAGAGGCAACTTACTTTAGCTTTATCCTACTTGCCATTCCTCTTTATATTTATATGGGGCAGCTACTTACTAAGTCCGGCATTGGTGATGCCATGTTTAATGCCAGTCAATTAGTGATTGGCAAAGTACGAGGCTCGTTAGCCATTAGCGTAATAGGTGTTTGTTCCATGATAGGTGCCATGGTCGGCATTATTGGGGCAGGCATTATGACCTCAGGCAGTATCGCCTTAAGACCTATGCTAGAGCGTGGTTATGATAGACGCATGGCTTTGGGGGTTATCATGGCTGGTGGTGGTTTAGGGATATTAATACCTCCAAGTATTCCAATGATTATGTTTGCTGCTGCAACTCAAAACTCCATTGGCCGTATGTTCTTAGGGGCCATGGTACCTGCATTATTGATGATTCTGTTGCTAATTTGCTATGTCGTGATCAGTTGTAAAATCAACCCGGATAAAGCGCCTCTAGATTTAGAACAAAATGATTATGAAGAGCAAACCCCTAAGCAGAAGTTTCGCATTTTACGAGATGGATTATTTTCAATTTTGCTGATCGTCACTGTACTTGGCAGTATTATTACTGGTATTGCTACCCCTACCGAATCAGGAGCAATCGGTGTTGTTGGAGCTATCTTGTTAGCGATTGTTTTTAAGCGATTTAAGCTAGATATGTTTCGATCTGCTGGGATTCAAACGGCAATTTTAGTCAGTGTCGCAATGTGGGTTATCTTTGGGGCATCGGTATTTAGTAATTTCCATCTATTGATGGGGGTTCAGTCCATGGTTGCTAATTTTACCGATGGCTTAAACCTTCCACCGATTATGATCATCATAATGTTTCAAATTATTATGCTGCTCTTAGGTTTTATCATAGATGAATTCATTATTGTTTTAATGTGCGCACCATTATTTACTCCAATAGCCGTAGGATTAGGATATGACCCTATATGGTTTGGCATCCTGATGATCATCAATATCTTAATTGCAGTACAAACACCTCCCTATGGGTTTGCTTTGTTTTACCTAAAAGGTATTGCTCCAGCTAATGTGGGCATGGGGGAGATCTATAAATCTGTCACGCCGTTTATTTTGCTCAATTTGACTGTACTTATTTTATGTATGGTGTTTCCAGATATTATTCTTTGGTTACCTAATAAGGTCATGGGGTGAGTTATGTTTAAAAAAATACTCGTCGCTTTTGATATTGCCCACAATGAGCAAGTGCCTTACTTGCTGAAAGCAGCCTTTGAAGTGTTAGATCAAGAGGGCGGTCAGATTTGTTTGTTTTATGCTGACCCTAACTTAGAGCAAGGTATTAGTACCCAGCAACTGGAGGAGCAAAATATCAGGCACCATAAAGAAGAAGTGAAATTTGCAATAGCGTCTTTAATGGCTTTCATTCAAAATACTTTTTCTGAGAAAGAAGTGTCTGCAATTAAATGTCATACCCAACAAGGTAGTGTTCATGAACAGATATTAAAACAGGCCAAAGCACTCGATGTTGATGCTATTATTTTAATGTCCAAAAAACCTGGTTTCTCAAGTTACTTTATTGGTTCAAATGCAGATAGAGTTGTGCGTCATGCTAAGTGCTCTGTATTTGTGATCAGACACTGATTGGGTTGTGATCTTTTGGTACGATAAAGCCAGCGACTGGTTGAATAATAATCGCTGGCTTTGGTTCAGCTTTAACTTCTAATCAGCATATTCATATGCTGCAATATTGAGTACTATCTTTCCTGTCGCTTTACCTGCCTCACTGCGCTGATGGGCTGCTTTCACTTCTTCTAGTGGATAAACAGAGTCCAGATGCACTGTGATTTTTTCTGCATCGATTAGCTCTGCAATTTTGCCAAGATCATTTCCGTTAGTTTTTACCCACATACGCGTAAACTGGATATTATTGGTAACTTGAGTACCTTCTGGGAGCTCATCTAAGGTTGAAATAAGTTGGCCGTTAGGTTTTATCACATCTAATGATTTGACGAGATTTTCTTGACCGCCAATGGCTGCTAATACTATGTCTACTTCTTCAACAAGTTCGCTAAAATCTTGTGTTTTATAATCAATAAACTCATCGGCTCCTAAACTTTTAACATAGGCTTCTTTTGCGCCTGATGCACTAGCGATGACATGAGCTCCAAGATAGTGAGCAATTTGTACAGCAAAGCCACCCACACCCCCTGATGCGTTTTGAATAAAGACTTTTTTGTCTTTGGCATTTTCTAAGTTGAGCCCTGCGTCTCGGGTAAGAGCTTGCCAAGCTGTTACTGCTGCTAAAGGGACGGCTGCGGCTTGCTGCATATTAAGCTTATTCGGCTTTGACCTTACTAATTCGGCATCAACTGCCACATACTCAGAATAAGTGCCTTGTTTGCCGATATCAGTGAAAGCAAATACCTGATCGTTAAGGTTGATGCCACTGACATCATTGCCTATTTGAACCACTTCACCGGCTAAATCCCAGCCTAATACAAGGGGAAGCTGGTGGGTGTCAGTTCCTGCTAGCATCCCGTTACGAATGTGAAAATCAACTGGGTTTACACCGGCTGCTGCGACCTTGATTAAGACTTGGTCGGCATTAATTTGAGGTGTATCGAGTGTGCCAACTTGTAAGTTTTCATGGCTTCCATATTGATTGATAAAGGCGGCTTTCATTTGAGTTTTAATGCTTTCATTCATTGTCTTATTCCCTGTGTATTTTGCCTTTTAGGCTGTATTCGAGTTAATGCCAGTATTGAAGATTAAATACATATCTTCAAATTAATGATTGGTATAAAAAGCATTGATAAAAATGATGTGTTTATATAAGGTTTGTCTAACTTAATGGTTTTTAATGACGTCGTTTTATTAAAAGGAGAGTGGAAATGGCGAAGACGGATCTCAATCTCGTTGTGATTTTTGATGCCATCATGAAGGAGAAATCTATCACTGCAGCGGCAGATAGTCTTGCTATGACTCAGCCATCTGTATCAAATGCTGTTTCTCGCATGCGCCATGCTTGGAAAGACCCTTTATTTGTAAAGGATGGCAGAGGCATAAGACCGACGCCTTATGCCAGTAAACTTTGGAAAAGTGTGGCCGAACCTCTTGCTCAAATTAACCATGCGATTGCTCCTGATTATTTTGATCCATTAACCTCTAAAGCCAGTTTTCGCATTGGTATTACGGATGGTTCTGCCTCCATTGTCTGGCCTGAACTTAGGCATATTATTGAGCAAGAAGCGCCAAATATTAATATATATGCTGTGCCTTATAAGGTGGATGGGGAGCTTTTATTAAATAATGCCGATGTTGATCTGGTGTTTGATTATTATGATGGCAGTAGTAACGAAATTAGCTCTAAAGTGATGTACGAAAATCATTTTGTGACTGTGATGCGCGCAGATCATGTGCTAGCAGATAAAGAGTTAACCCTTGAGCGTTATCTAGAAGCTGAGCACTTACTGGTATCTTTATCTGGCGATATATGCGGGATAGTGGATGATAAGCTTGCTGAGCTTGATAGTAAGCGGCGAACCGCTATGACAGTAAATAGCTTTGCCAGTGCAATTAACCTTATCAAGCAAACACGTTTAATTATTACCATGCCCTATGCCGTGATAGCGGAACACCTTGAAACGAGTGACCTTGTGTTAAAACCCGTTCCATTAGAGCTCTCTAGTATCAAGATTAGTTTAGCTTGGCATAGCCGTAATAATCACTCGCAAGCATTGAAATGGTTGATAGGGGTATTGGATAGAATTATTGATTCTAAACGCCATTTATTTAATTTGGATTTACCACATACTTAATCGGTATATTTCTTTACAAATTACTCATAAATAATTTGCAATATAGGGGCTCTTGGGGCTTACTACGCCGTGATAAAACTAGGCCATTTGAACAGGGCTTAATTTTATAGGGACTTTTTACTTTAAAATGGAAATATAGGTAATTTAAACATGAAAAAAACATTAGCTGTTGCAGCACTTAGTACTCTTCTTTTAGCAGGTTGTTCTACTCAGAAATTCAACTTGAATCCAGGTGCTGATTTAACCTCTGATGCGAGTCTTACAACATCTCAAACTTTCTTTGTAAGTGGTATTGGTCAAGAGACTGAAGTGAATGCGGCAGAAGTATGTGGTAGTGCTGATAAAGTAGCTCAAGTACTGACTAAACAAACTTTCATTAATGGTTTGTTGGGCGCTGTGACTTTTGGTATTTACACACCTCGTACTGTCGAAGTTCGTTGTGTAGGCTAAGCCTAAAAACAGATTTGGAAAAGGCGTGCTGTTAAGGAACCTGCGATTAAGTCACCTCTTCTCAGTCTTATCAGAAAAAGTATCACACAAGGCGTTACTTTGACGTAATGTAGGTACCTTTCGAGAAGTGACAACACAGGGTGTTACTTTTTCTGAAAGACCCGAAGGGCGTGGTCTAAAAGCCCTATCTTTACGTTGAGAATCTTATTAATAGAATCACTATTAAGTTGCGCTCCTCGCCATAAATCTAGCGGCTTTTATCCACACGCTGAGGCGGGAGAACTTATTCGCAGGTTCCTTAACTTAACAGCACGCCTTTTTTGTACTTATTGCTAGGGTATAAATAAAGCTCGCTTACCTTTGATTCTTGCCGAAAGATTACAAATAGTTAATTTGAAAATAAGCCCATTCTATTGCTTACTTATAGGTCTTTATTATTCGTCATTTTTGTCAGTATGGCGTTAACAATTTGGCTTTTTCAATATATTAAATAGGTGTCTTTCAAATGAAAAAAACTTTGGCTGTTGCTGCTCTTAGCACGCTTATTCTGGCGGGTTGTTCTACTCAAAAATTCAATGTAAATCCAGGAGCTGATCTGACTTCTGAAGCAAGCCTTTCAACGTCTCAATCATTCTATATCAGTGGCATTGGACAAAAGACTGAAGTGAATGCAGCAGAAGTGTGTGGCAGTGCGGATAAAGTTGCACAAGTGCTGACTAAGCAGACATTTCTAAATGGTTTATTGGGTGTTGTGACATTTGGTATTTATACACCTCGTACGGTTGAAGTACATTGTGTAGGCTAGGCTAAAAGTAGATCTTAAAAGGGCGTGTGATAACTCAGTTGCACGCCTTTTTTATTATCTAAATCTCACGACTCTCAATAAGTCTCACGGATTTCAATAAGTCTAATGTCTTTTAATAAGTCTAACGTCTTTGCTAAATCTAATGCTTTTCTATAAATCTAATGGAATTTCAACCGAGACTTTTTGCTGTTTCATTGAAAAGAGGGTATTGGCGTTATGTACCCCTTTGTGATTCAAAATATTCTGGGTTAAAAACTCTTGATAGGCTTCCATGTCCTTGGCCAACATTTTCAATAAATAATCACAACCACCAGATACGGCATGGCATTCTAAAATCTCAGGGCAGCGGTTCACCATGGCCAAAAAGTCAGCCACTGTGTCAGGGTGGTGGTTATCTAAAGTGACCTCAGCAAAGGCACAAATCTTAAGGCCAATTTTGTCTGAATTTATGATGGCGGCATAACCTTTTATGTAGCCGTCTTCTTCCAAACGTTTCACTCTTCGCCAACAAGGCGCATTGGATAAGGACACCTTTTCAGCTAGGTCTCGATTGGACAAACGACCGTCTTCTTGTAAGGCCCCTAATATTTCAGAATCGACTCTATCTAATGGCATGGCAATTTATTCTCTATTTATTGTTGTTTTGAGATACATATGTTTCTTATTGTGGCAAAAACACCAAACAAAAAGCAATCAAGTTTCTCAAAACATAGATTAGAATTTAATCAGGTAGGGCATTTAGTGAAAATTAACTTTCCCATTGATGCTTGCAAATAAGAATAAAATTACCTCCCTGATTAGTATCTGCCTGCGTTTTTGTTGCTGTGGTTAACTAGGTATGGTTAGCCAGGTTATGAGGCAGCATGCTGTGGTATGAAGGGATAGAGAGGACAGGATAATGCAATCTTTGGCAGCAAATCTTTCGGCAGCTAAGATCGAAAAGAATAACGATGTACCCCTTAACGAATTGGATAAAGTAACTTGGCTGAAGCCGAAAATTGACTGGTTCCAATTAGTACATACCTTACTTACTTCTCGCTATATGGACGATGTTGAAGAACAAGATTTAGTACCTGCAAAACTTGTCTTTAATCAATTCTCTGCTCGTGGACATGACTTCGCACAAATTCTATTAGGTTCTCTTTTAACTCACCCTCATGATGGTGCAACGGGTTACTACCGTTCTCGTCCTTTTGTTTTATCTTTGGGCTTATCTATGGACGATGCGCTTGCTTCTGGGATGGCTAAATCTGGTGGCTATAGTGATGGACGTGATATTGGTGTGGTGTGTAACTATGCTAACCAAGAGCGTAATGGTGCCATGTTATTTCCTATGTGTGGTGGCGTTGGCTCTCAGTATTCACCTATCTCGGGTTGGGCTCAGTCTATTGTTTATCATAGAGATCAACTTAAAGATGAAGCATATAAAGGCGCTATTGGCTTATCCATGGGGGGGGATTCTTCCATGTCTACCAGTGGTTTTTGGGCGGCATTAAATATCTCTACAACGAATAATTTACCTCACCTTTTTTATATTGAAGATAATGGTTATGGCATTTCTGTTCCGCAAACAGTGCAAACACCAGGGGGGGATCAGGTTGCTAACTTAGCGGCTTATAAAAACTTAAAAATTATTGATGGTGATGGTACTGACCCCTACACAGCACCAGCGCTTATCGAAGAAGCAGTTGAATATGTGAGAAGCGGCAAAGGGACCTGTCTTTTAAGACTTAAAGTGCCACGCTTGTGTGGTCACACTTTCCAAGATACCCAAACCTATAAACCTGCTGATTTACTTGCCCAAGAAAAAACGCAAGATCCATTGCCTAAACTGCGCGAATTTTTACAAGACAAAGGCATTATGGATGAGCAGCAATGGCTAGCACTTGAAGAGCAAACTCATGCAGAAGTATTAGCCGCTGTGGCAAGAGTGAAGCTGAGACCTGAGCCTAAAATCGAAAATATTACCCGTTATGTATATGCCGAAAAAGATGAGCAAGGGCAAGCTGAACTGCAGTTAAGGGGCGGCTTACATGCGGATCACCATGTGTTTCCACCAGTAAGTGAGCAAGCCAAACCAGAAGGTGCTCGTTTAAATATGTTGGCATCGATTCGTAAGGTACTTGCTCATGAATTAGAAACTAACCCTAAGGTATTGGTGTTTGGTGAAGACGTTGGACCTAAAGGAGGTGTGCATGCAGCGACCTTAGGGCTTAATGAAGCTTATGGTGATTTAAGAGTTTTTGATACTAGCTTATCGGAAGAGGGTATTATTGGTCGTGCCGTAGGGATGGCGTTAGCAGGCTTGATGCCTGTACCTGAAATTCAATTTAGAAAATATGCCGAACCTGCTAGTGAGCAGATTACCGATACTGGCATTATGCGCTGGCGTACCAATAACCAATTTGCAGCACCTATGGTAATACGTATTCCAGGGGGCTTTGCTGGTCGTGGTGATCCTTGGCATTCTATGTCGGATGAAGTGGAGTGGGCGCACAAAACCGGTTGGCAAGTGGTAATGCCTTCTAATGCAGAAGACGCTGCTGGCCTATTACGTTATGCCTTAAGAGATAATAACCCGACTATCTTTTTTGAGCACAGAACCTTGCTTGATAACCGTTGGGCCCGTAGACCTTACCCTGGTGATGACTATGTGATTCCTTTTGGTAAGGCGAAAACCTTAACCCAAGGAGACAAGCTAACCGTGGTGTGTTGGGGGGCCATGGTAGAGCGTTGTGAACAAGCCGCAATTGAGTTAGATCTTGGCATCGAAGTCATCGATTTACGAACTATTCAGCCTTGGGATAAAGAGGCTGTCCTTGCTTCCGTTAAGAAAACTAGCCGTTGTTTGATCGTACATGAAGATAATATGACAGCAGGCTTTGGGGCTGAGATAGCTGCCATACTCGCCAAAGAGGCCTTCTTCGATTTGGATGCACCGATTGAGCGTTTAGCCATGCCAAATACCCCTGTGCCGCATAACATTAATTTGTTAAATGCTGTTGTCCCTACCACTGAACGTATTGAACTTGCCATGCAAGATCTGATTGAGATTTAAGGAGATTAGCATGCAAGCACTTATAGATATTGTATTACCCGCAGATCAGTTAGAAGGTACCTCGGCGGTATTAAGTAAATGGCTCATTAATGTGGGTGAAGAAGTTAAGCAAGGCGACCCTATTATTGAATTAGAAACCGATAAGGTGGCTATGGAGATATGTGCTAATCAGGATGGAGTGTTAGCTGAAATAATGATGCACGAAGGGGATAATGTCCCAGTTGAAGGCATTTTAGGGCGTCTTTCGGAATCAGGTGTATTAGCACAAGATTCTGAAATTACTCAAGTTGTACCACAAGTAAAAGAAAGTGAAGCCTTTCACTTGGACGAAGAGACCTATCAACAGTCCGCTAGTAAATTAGTTGGGCCAGCTGTTAGGCGTTTATTGAGACAGCACAGCCTTGATTTATCTCAGATACAAGGTACGGGTCGATATGGTCGAGTGACACTTTGTGATGTCAAAGCTCATCTGGCTCAAATGGGTGAAACTGTTCCTCAAAGTGTTAGTCAAAAGCGTGTGACTAAATCGCCTTTAACTCGTCATGATCATGATGCTAGACCGCTAGTTGGCGAGATGAAGCCCCACACAAGTATGCGTAAGAGCATTGCAAAACACATGACAGATAGCTTGTTGCATACCTCTCCCCATGTAACTAGCGTATTTGAAATGGACATGACAAATATTATTGAACATAGAAAATGGCATAAGAAAGAGTTTGCAGAGCTTGGGGTTAATCTCACTTATACCGCTTACTTTTTGTCTGCTTGTGTTAAAGCATTACAAGCTGTGCCAGAGGTTAATGCTCGCTTTCATGAAGAAGGTTTAGAATTATTTAAAGACATTAATATCGGTGTCGGGACGGCGTTAGCGAATGATGGTTTGGTCGTGCCTGTTGTGCAACAAGTTCAAGAAATGAATCTGTTTGAGATTGCCTATGGGCTGAATCAGCAAACAGAAAAAGCCCGTACCGGAAAACTTCAGCCTAGCGATATGAAAAATGGCACCTTTACCATTTCTAATCACGGTGTCAGTGGTAGTTTGCTCGCAGCACCTATCATCATTAATCAACCTCAAGTGGCGATTTTAGGTATAGGTAAACTGGATAAACGAGTAGTGGTAAAAGAAGTGGACGGGGTGGATACTATGGTAATCAAGCCTATGTGTTACGTTTCTCTTTCTATGGATCACAGAGCTTTAGATGCCCATCAAACTAATCGTTTTCTACAAGTATTTGTAGATGCTATTCAAGACTGGGGCTAACTAGACTCATCGCGATACATTCAAAAAAACGGGCTTCATATTAAGTGAAGCCCGTTTTTTTAGCTTAATTAAAATGGTTCAGAAGTGATTAATCCCCTAAGGCAATCCCTTCACGTCTTGGGTCTGCTCCACCTTGGAAACCATCTCCATCAATAATGATGCCCTGTAAACCAGAGTTCAAATCACGCACATTCACTTTAAAGCCCATTTCAGCTAGCTGAGAGCCTAGCTTTTCTGCGCTTGTGCCTTTTTCAACATCATAAGTACCAAAACGGTTAAGCATGTTCGGTAAGCTAATTGCTGACTGAATATCCATGCCCCACTCAAGGTGAGCAATTAACGTTTTAGCTACATAGCCAATAATACGAGAGCCACCCGGTGAGCCTAGTACTAGATAAGGCTTACCGTCTTTAAGTACGATAGTTGGAGACATAGACGAGCGAGGGCGCTTGCCCGGTTCTAAACGGTTAGCAATTGGAAAACCATCCTTATGAGCTCTAAATGAGAAGTCGGTTAATTCATTATTCAATAAGAAACCATTACTCATGACACGTGAGCCAAAACCATTCTCAATTGTAGTTGTAACAGAGACAGCATTACCTTCAGCATCGACAATCGAAATATGGCTGGTGGATGGTAGTTCGATCGAAATATCATCCGCTTGCGCAATAGGGTGATTCCAACTTGGGTTACCTGGTTTTACCTCTTTAAGTGCTTCTCCTGGTGTGATCAGTGCGGCTCTTTCTTTCAGATAGGAAGCATCTAGCAAACCTTGTGGCATAGGGACGAAGTCTGTATCTGCCATATAACGACCACGGTCTGCGAAGGCTAAACGTGATGCATCACCAATAATTTGCCAAGCTTTTGTCGAGTCTGGCCCCATAGAAGCAAGATCAAATTCGCCTGTTATTCCCATAATTTGTCCAACCGTAAGGGCGCCAGAGCTTGGTGGACCCATGCCACAAATATCATATTGCTTGTAAGCAAGGCAGGTTGTCGCTCTTTCTTTAATCTGATAACTGGCAAAGTCGATTTCGTTTAAGACACCTGGGTTATCTTCAATACCGCGGACTTTCTTGACGATATCTTTGGCGATATGGCCTGTATAAAATGCATTTGCACCATTGTTAGCAAGGGTGTCTAAGGTTTGTGCATAAGCTGAGTTTTTAAGTAAGGTACCTTCTTTTAATGGTTCGCCATCAGCATCAAAAAAGTAAGCTTTAGTGGCAGGGTACCTTGCTAATCTTTCTTTGCCACCCTCAATAGAACTTGCTAGGCGAGCTGAAACTTCAAAGCCATCTTCAGCTGTTTCTTGAGCAGGCTGAAGTAATCGACTCCAAGATAAACGGCCATACTTTTCATGTAAGTCACCCATGAGTTTCACTGTACCTGGTGTACCTACAGAACGGCCTCCGACAACGGCATCATAGAACTTGAGTGGTTTGCCATTCTCATCTTGGAAAAGTTCTGGTGTTGCTTCTTGCGGAGCCGTTTCGCGACCATCAAAAGTAGTTAGCTTTTTAAGTTTTGCATCATAATAAACAACAAAAGCACCGCCACCTAAACCAGAAGACTGAGGCTCCACAAGGCCTAGCATCATTTGTACGGCAACCAGAGCATCGATGGCAGAACCACCTTCACTTAAAACTTTATAGCCCGCTTGAGTGGCGATTGGGTTGGCGGCAGCCACCATAAAATGGTTAGATTTAACTAACTCTTTATTTAGCCAAGCATTGGATAGTTCAGGGGCGATCGTGTCTGCAACCTGTCCTGCTCCCACTGCCATACCGCTTAAACTGAAGCCTAAAATACCAGCAGCTATATGACTGCTAAGTTTCTTTTGTGTAAATGTCATCTCTATTTCCCTATTTTATAATTAAAGTTATTTTGAAGAGGTTATAAATATAATCACACGTTGAAACTTATGTTAAGAGATTTATTCTAAATAATTATAACTATATTCACTTTAATTATAACGAAAGTTATATGTTCTTTTTTATAAGCATGAAGCATGCCTGTTCTAATGTGTTTTTGAACGAAATTCGCACAAATAAACAAGGAGTCATGCAAGACTTATTTATTTAACGTTTTAATTTTTTGCTTAAAATTATGTATCAGACGATAATTTAGATTTGAGGAAATAGATTCAAAAGATGGAAAAATTAAATATTAGCAATAGATAAAGGAAGGTGAGTAGAGTTGCTCACCTTCCTATAAGTGTACTTATCTCTCTATTTTGGAAAGCAAACTCAGGTTAGTGACGAGATTCCTAACCCCATGGGCATGATCTTCTTCAAACACATTGTCTTTTAGCCACTCATCGACTGTGGCTATGTTTACCTTGACCACTTGCGGTCTAACATTCCAGGTTACTTGATAAGGAGACGATTTTTCGTTGTAGCCAGGGCCGGTGGTTGAGCCAATAT
Source organism: Marinomonas sp. SBI8L (assembly GCF_001624705.1). Taxonomy (GTDB): domain Bacteria; phylum Pseudomonadota; class Gammaproteobacteria; order Pseudomonadales; family Marinomonadaceae; genus Marinomonas. Next base: position 213,860 of record NZ_JSEO01000004.1, on the reverse strand, counting down.
ATTCAACGGCTTTACCTGTATTGGATGGGATGTTTGGCGCTTGAGGCCTGTCATTAACAGTGTCTACAGCGGTTAAATATAAAAAGTTTTGTGCTTTTTTATCATTCACAAGTACATAGACTTGCGTTTCAACTCTTAATTGTGGGTTGCCATTTTCTTTGGTTAGGCAAGATCCAAGTGTTGGGCCTGGAGTAACTTTAGCGGTTGAATAAACATAGTGAACTTCGATGGTATCGCCTGGATATAAACCTCCATGTTCACTTTCTCCCACTGTATGCTCATAGGGCATGAGTTCGCTCTTATTAAACTTGCCTGTGTACTCAAAGCCTGTTTGATAACCGTGTCCATCGCCATTGCCTGCGAAATGGGTAAACTCACCCCCTTTATGCTCGGCATTTTTATGAAAATGTATGTTACATAAATTCATTTGAGTGGAAGCAGGTGATAAGCCAAAAATAATGTCATTTTTTCCTTCCAGCGAATCTATGTCTCTAGGTGATTGGGGGCCATAACCCTTACCAGCGGTATTGCTTTCTAGCATGGCTCTCTGGTTTGCAATGACGCTATCAGCAACAGCGTTTGAAGAGGTGCTAGCAGCATGGGCTGCAACGGAAAAAATTGAACTGGTAACAAGACCTATTACAAAGGTATTTTTCATAGAGACTTCCATTTGTTTTCCATGTTTAAGTAATTATTAGCACCTTAACGCAAGTCTAAATACAGCTTGTTAATAAGGTGCGCTTAACTCGACTTTTCAAGCCATAAGCCTAGTTTCTTTTGAGATGCTCGGCATGTTTTTTTCATTTCTTTGAGTCAAGTCTAATCAAAATGCTGACCCGAATAATACCAATATGCAGATAACTTCATGTTTGAGTGGGTTTCCCTGAAAAAGTATTAAATATTGAGACTCATTTTGGAGAGGTATTCAGCTTGACCTGAAAAGCCTTCACACTTTCATCAAGGCTTTTCATGCCGTCTTATAAAGAAGTCCTGTACAATGCGCTCCATTCGCGAAGAATCGCTAAGTTATTATTTGAGTACAGGTTTGTCATGAGTAAGTTATTTGTAATTGGAATGGGGCCAGGAGATCTGGATCTGGTCGCACCTAAAGCCCTTGCTGCATTAAAGGCCAGCACAGACATGGTGGCCTACGGTTATTATTTGGATCTGTTAGGGGATATTTGTCACAACAAAACCCACCATGATTTACCTTTAGGTGAAGAAATTGCCAGAGCGCGATTAGCTTTGGATCTGGCTGCATCAGGTAAAACAACCGCTCTAATTTCGAGTGGGGATATTGGTATTTATGCTATGGCGACCTTGGTGTTTGAATTGCTAGATCAGCAGTTACAAGGTAAAGAGTCTCACCCTGAATGGTTAGATATCGAGATTGAAGTGGTGCCAGGTATTTCTGCGATGCAGGCGGGTGCGAGCAAAGTCGGTGCTATGCTAGGGCATGACTTCTGTACCATTTCTTTGTCCGATTTATTAACCCCATGGGAAAGCATTGATAAACGTATTCACGCTGCGGGCGCGGGTGACTTTGTTGTTTCTTTTTATAACCCAGTATCAAGAAAACGTGATTGGCAACTAAACCATGCCCGTGATGTTTTATTGAAGTATCGTCCAGCGACGACTCCCGTCATGATTGGGCGACAATTAACGCGTCCTGATGAAGAGATTACCTTCACAACCTTAGCGGAGTTAGATGCTAAAGATGTAGATATGTTTACCATGGTGAGTGTGGGTAACAGTGAATCTCGTCATATTCAAAATGGTGAGAAAGATTGGATTTATACGCCTAGGGGCTATTCTAAAAAACTCTAATACTGAGGCATTAAGGCAGAGAAAATGAAAGTCTACTTTATTGGTGCAGGTCCTGGTGACCCTGATTTAATGACAATTAAGGGCATGAAAACCTTGAGTGCTTGTCCTGTTGTACTTTATGCAGGTTCCCTTATTCCAAGAGAAGTGATTGCCAGTGTAGAAGAAAGCGCTGAAGCAATTTATAACACGGCAGAAATGAACTTAGATGAAACCACATCAGTGATTGAAAAGGCGCATCTAGAAGGTAAGGATGTGGCTCGTTTGCAGTGTGGTGATCCGTCTTTGTATGGTGCAATTGGCGAGCAAATTCGCCGTATTGAAGCATTAGACATTGATTATGAAGTGATTCCAGGTGTCAGTGCTGTTGCGGCTTCTGCTGCTCTATTACGTAAAGAGCTAACCTTATCGGGTGTGTCCCAGACCATCATAATGACACGCTATGAAGGTAAAACGCCTTTCCCTGAAAGAGAGCGTTTACCGGCGCTTGCTAAAAGTGGTGCAACGCTCGCGATCCATTTGGGTGTTACCAAGATACATAAAATAGTTGAAGAGCTAATACCTCACTATGGCGCTGATTGCCCGGTAGCTGTTTGTTATCGCTCAAGTTGGCCTGATCAAGACTATGTGACTGGCACTTTGGCTGACATAGTACAAAAAGTACGTGAGAAAAAATTCACCCTAACTAGCCTTATTTTGGTTGGCCATGTGCTGGATACTGACGACTTTAACGACTCTTATTTATACGATAAAAACCAACCTAATTTATTCCGTAAAAAGCAGCGTGCCCCAAAGGCAGATAAGATGCTTAACGAGAACAAGGACTAGATAATGCAACTTAATAAAATTCCAACAACTATTGTTACTGGCTTTTTGGGCAGCGGTAAAACCACTTTACTTTCTAATGTATTAAAGCAAGCCCAAGGCAAGCGTATTGCTGTGATTGTGAATGAGTTTGGTGAACTGGACATTGACTCTGATTTACTACGTTCATGCCCACTAGACTGTGATGATGAAGAGGCGAGTACAACACAAAACGGTGAAGATGGTTTTTATGAACTCGCCAATGGTTGTATTTGTTGCACCGTTGAAGAAGAGTTTTTGCCTGTTATGCAGCAGTTAGTCGCGCGTCGTGATGATATAGACCACATTTTGATTGAAACCAGTGGTTTGGCGTTACCTAAGCCATTAGTACAAGCCTTTAACTGGCCTGGCATTCAAGAGTATTGCACGGTTGATGCTGTGATTACTGTTGTCGATGGTCCGGCGGTTGCTGCAGGCCGATTTGCTCATGATGAAGCGTTAGTGCAAAAGCAACGCTTAGCAGATGAGAGTTTAGATCATGACCCAAGTTTACAAGAGTTATTGGATGATCAGTTAAGTGCAGCAGATTTAGTGGTCGTCAGTAAAAATGATTTACTCGCCGAAGCTGAACGTGAGCAAGTTAAAAAAGTGGTTGCTAATAAAGTGCCTGACACAGTGAAAACGGCGTATATCGACAATGGTGTAGCAGCATTAGACATGCTACTAGGCATGGATGCGGCGTCTGAAACGCGTATTGATCATGTACATAATCACCATGACCATCACCATGCACATGGTGAGCATCATGATCATGCCCACGACCATTTTGACTCTTTCGTGATTAGTATCGGCGAAGTGGACTCTGATCGCTTAGAGCAGGTTCTAAATGGTTTAATTGCGTCCCACAATATCTATCGTGCCAAAGGCTTTGCAGCGGTAGCAGGTAAACCAATGCGTCAGGTGTTCCAAGCGGTAGGTAAACGTCTTGATAAATACTTTGACCGTTTGTGGAATGCAGAAGAAGCACGCCAAACTCAATTAGTCTTTATCGGTAAAGGCATTTCTAAAGACGCTGTTGAAGCTGAATTAAATAAAGCCTTGGCTTAACTTTGGTTTTGATTAGATCAGTTTTAAGCCTGATTGAATAAACGAAATAGGAAATAACAAGTGCATCTTTTAGCAGCGAAACCGGGTGGCTTTGTCGATGATGAAGGTATTATCGACCTTGATCAAAGCCCTGCTGATATTGTGTGTTTAGCTGCAGCTGACTCCTTGCTGTCTGCTTTAGCTCAAGGTGTAACAGCCATTGATCACACGCTTGATAGCCAAGCCCCAAGGCCCAGTATACGCCTCGCTAATTGGATGCAATTGTTAAAGCCAGCTGCCTATGATCTTTATGAAGATAAGGTGCTTGAAAAGGCCAAGTTAGTCGTTGTGTCTTTTTTAGGGGGCAAACATTACTGGCCCTATGGCTATGAAAGGTTGGTTGCTTGGTCTAGAGCGAAACCTGGCCGTACTTTGGTTATGGTGCCTGGGGATGATGTGCCAGATCCAGAGCTTGCTGCAACCTCTAATCTAGGGGATTTTGAAAGCCATAAGGTTTGGCGTTTTTTACGTGAAAGTGGCACAGAGAACCTGGCTTCCTTTTGGCATTTTTTGTTTGATCAGGTGTTTGCACTTAGCCAATACACTTGGCAAGAGCCTAAAGCACTGGCTTCTTGCCTGGTTTACTTAAAGGGGGGCGCCTCTAGTCTTGTTGAGTGGCGTTCTCATTATGTAGACCAGTTGCAACAGGGTGAAAACTCAAGGCCAGTTTGTTTATTGGTGTTTTATCGCAATCATTTGCAAAGTGCTAATACGCAAATGTTTGATCAATTAATTCGCATTTTAGAGGCGCATGGTTTAGTGCCCTTAGCGGTTGCTGTGACGTCTCTTAAAGATGCTGAATCTTTGCAAATGCTTAATGGTTTGATCGAGAGTACGGATGCTAAACTGGTGCTCAATACTACTGGTTTTGCTAGTAATCGTGCCCCTAGTCCTGATCTAGCGCCATCTCCAACTGATTTTCAGTCGAGCTTCGAACGACCTTTACCTGTCTTACAGCTGGTTCTCTCTAGTAGTACTGAAGAGGATTGGCAGGAACAAAACCAAGGCCTACGAAATCGCGACCTTGCTATGCAAGTGGTCTTGCCTGAAATGGATGGCCGTATCATTAGCCGAGCGGTGAGTTTTAAGCAACAAAGCTATTATGATCAGGCTTGCGAGATTGATTTGATCCGTTATGCCATTCATCAAGAGAGAGCGCATTTTGTTGCAGCATTAGCAAAAAAGTTTGCCAATCTTGCTGTGAAACCTAATAGCGAAAAACGTATCGCTTTAATTTTGGCTAACTATCCAACCAAGGATGGACGCATTGGTAACGGCGTTGGGCTGGATACACCAGCCTCGACAGTGACTATTTTAAATGCGTTAGCTGAGTCAGGTTATCCTATTAATGAGATACCAGAAGATGGCAATGCGCTGATAGAAAGTTTGCTTGGTAGTGTGACAAACAATCCTAATACCTTGCATCACTTAGGGTGCTGGCAAAGCCTTAGTCTTGATGAATATAATAAACACTTTGCCTTGCTGCCTAAAGCATCTCAAGAAGCCGTTTTATCTCGCTGGGGGGAGCCCGAAGCAGACCATAAATGTCGAGTTCAAAATGGCCAAGCTCGTATCATGCTGGCAGGGATTCGTTTAGGTCAAACCTTTGTTGGTATCCAGCCTGCGCGGGGGTTCAACCTTGATTTGGCGGCGAATTATCATGATCCAGATTTGATACCGCCCCATAGTTATTTAGCCTATTACTTTTGGCTAAGACATGTTTACAAAGTTGATGCCATTATTCATGTGGGGAAACATGGCAATTTGGAATGGTTGCCGGGGAAGGGGTCTGCTTTATCTGATGAGTGTTGGCCTGATATTGCGATGGGGCCTATGCCTCATTTCTATCCTTTTATTGTGAATGATCCAGGAGAAGGGTCACAAGCAAAACGTCGTACTCAAGCCGTTATCATCGACCATTTAATGCCACCTATGACGCGGGCTGAAAGCTATGGTGAATTGGCTGAACTTGAAAACTTGGTCGACGAATTTTATCAAGCCATGGGAATGGATGAGCGACGTGAAAACTGGCTGAAAGAGCAGATATTAAAGCTGGTAAAAGAAACACATGTATTAGATGAATTAGCGCCAAACTCAGGTGAAGATGAAGCTGTACTTGCAGAACTTGATACCTATTTATGTGAAATCAAAGAGTCTCAAATTCGTCATGGTTTGCATCGACTCGGGCAATTACCCGATAGTGAAAAGCTTGCAGATACCTTGGTTGCTTTATTAAGGCTGCCTAGAGGGACAAGTATCGAGTCACAAGGCATTATTCACAGTTTGGCTCGCGACTTTGGCTTTATATGGGGTTCTGGTGAGATCGGCTCAGCTAAAGATGATCTTGCATTTGACCCTAGCCAAGCAAGTTCAGCGCCTTGGTTAAATGATAAACCTGCGATACTTGATAGTTTGCTAGAAAACCATTGGCGCACCCACGCTGATACCAAAGAGCGTCTAGAAGTGTTTGCGCAAAAGTTGATTCTTGAGCACTTATTGAGTGAAAAGTTAGATGGCCAGTTAAATGATCAGTTGGATAATAGGCCAACTGATAACGCCAGTGGTTACAACTATGATCTTGCTAATTTACCCAACACTCAGACGCTATTAAGTCATGCGAAACAGACACTATTAGTCGCGCTTAAAGAGAGCGAAAGAGAAGAAATAAATGCCATCATCAAAGGCTTAGCAGGTAAATTTGTCGCGCCAGGGCCAAGTGGGGCACCAACCAGAGGTCGTTTAGATACCTTACCAACAGGTCGTAACTTTTTCTCCGTTGATAATCGGGCTATTCCTTCAAAGGCGGCTTGGGTCTTGGGAGAAAAGTCCGCTGAGGCGCTTATTTTAAGGCATCTTCAAGAGCATGGTGACTATCCTAAAGAGTTAGGGCTATCTGTTTGGGGAACCGCCACTATGCGTACAGGCGGGGATGATATTGCTCAAGCGTTTGCGCTGATGGGAGTTAGGCCTGTTTGGGCGGCGGGCTCTAATCGCGTGACTGACTTTGAGGTTTTATCTTGTATGCGATTAGGTCGGCCTAGAGTCGATGTCACTCTAAGAGTTTCCGGCTTTTTTAGAGATGCTTTTGCTAGCGTTATGCAGCTTTATGATGCCGCTGTGCAAGCGATAGTGGATTTTGAAGAGCCGGGCACAGGTAATTTGATACGTAATAATGTGCTTGCTCGCCAGCAAGCCTTGGAAGCGCAAGGCCTAACAAAAGAAGAAGCGAGGCAAGAAGCTAGTTATCGCGTGTTTGGCAGTAAACCCGGTGCCTATGGTGCGGGTTTGCAGGGGCTTATTGATGAGCGCTGCTGGGATACTCAAGTAGATTTAGCAGAAGCTTATGTTAACTGGGGCGGTTATGCCTATGGGGCTAAACATCTTAAAGGTGAGGGCATAGAGGCGAAAGGGGCCTTCGAGCATCGACTTTCTCAGTTAGAAGTCGTGGTGCAAAATCAGGATAATCGCGAACACGATATTTTAGATTCTGATGATTATTATCAGTTTCAAGGTGGGATGACGAATGCGGTGACTCAATTCGCAAAAAAGTCCCCAGAGGTTTATCTCAATGATCATTCGAATCCAAGCGCGCCTAAAGTACGAACCCTTAAAGAAGAGCTAAATAGAGTGGTGCGTTCTCGCGTACTTAATCCTAAATGGATTGAAGCCATGCAAGAACACGGGTATAAAGGCGCCTTTGAAATGGCAGCGAGTATTGATTATTTGTTTGCTTATGATGCGACAACCGATTTGGTTGCGGATTATCAGTATGAAAAAGTCACTGATGCCTTAGTATTTGATGGGGCCAATCGAGCGTTTCTAGAGCAAAATAATATTAATGCCTTAGAAGAAATGGCTGAGCGCTTATTAGAAGCTTGCCAACGTGGTATGTGGCAAGAGCCCAATGGCTATGAAACGAAATTACAAGACCTGCTACTTGAGCTAGATATGAGGCAAGAGCAGGCGAATTAACTTAGCTAGTGCCACAAGTGCTAGTACTAAAACAATTATATTTAAGACGGTAGAGTAAAGATGACAAATAAATTAGCCGCGAATGCCGGCATCATGATTTGCGGGCACGGTAGTCGCGATAAAGATGCGGAACGTGAATTTGGTTTGGTTGCAAAAGGTTTAAAGGAACGCTTTCCTGATGTGCCGGTTGAGTATGGCTTTTTAGAGTTTTCTGCTCCCAACATTCATATGGGGCTAAATCGTTTAATCAAGCAAGGTGTTGAACATATTTATGCTGTTCCTGGTATGTTGTTTGCAGCAACACATGCTAAAAATGATATTCCATCTGTATTGACTACCTTTGCTGAAAAGCAAGGCAATGTCGAAATGACCTACGGCCGTGAGCTTGGTTTACAAGACGATATGATTGATGCTTTTCAGGCTCGTATCTATGAATCTCTTGGCTTAGATGCTGAAAACCCACCAGAAAATTTATATGACACCATGCTGGTGGTCGTTGGTCGTGGTACCTCTGATACTGGTGCAAATGCAGAAGCAGCAAAACTGACCCGCATAGTGAATGAAAATATGGGGTTTGGTTGGGCGGATACGGTTTATTCTGGCGTAACTTACCCTTCTGTGGGTGTGGGTCTTGAGAAGCTAATGAAGCTAGGGTTTAAGCGTATTGTTGTTGCACCTTACTTCTTGTTCACTGGCCGTCTTATTAAGCGTATTCAAGGTTATGTTGATAAAGTGGCCGCTGAAAACCCTGGTATTGAATTTGTACAAACGCCTTATCTAAATGATCACCCAAAAGTGATTGATGCTTTTGAAAACCGTGTGATGGAAATTGTTAACGGTGATGAGTTAGGCGAAGAAAGTCTAATGGCCTCCTTTAAACGACGTTTAGCGGCGGGTGAAGTGGATGTGCATCACCACCATGCTGAATTTGTTGACCCTGAAGACGATACACAAGGCGCCTCTCAGGCTGATCATTCACATGATCACAGTCATTCACATGATCATAGCCACTCTCATGATCACAGTCATTCACATGATCACAGTCATTCACATGATCATAGCCACTCTCACAGTCATGGACATTCCCATAGTCATGGCGACGGCCATCAGCATAGCCATGGTGTGTATCAGCATATCTCGCACCCATTAGGTCCAAGAACCATGATAGGTGAAGGCGTGTGTTGTTGCTTTATGAGCCAATTCCCAGACGAGTTATTGGAAGAAGAAAAGGCAAGAATCGAAGGTGATTGTAGCAAAGCGGCTTTTGCTCATAAGTAAGGCTGTGTTCTTCAAAAGCGCAATAGTGTAGCCTGTTGCGCTTTTTTAGCTTTTAAGAGTAGAAGAATAAAGGATGGCTTTATTTTTTCCTCTTTCTTTCGCGTGGTACATTGCCTGATCTGCCTGGTGAATCAGCTGATCTGCTGTCGTCTTCTTCGTTGGGATGTTTCTCGTGATACCAATACAAGCACCAATATGCAGTTCTAATCCATCTATAATGTAAGGTGTCGTCAGTAAATCTAAGATTTGATTAACCTCAGACATCAGATTATCTAGGTCTCCAGGACGGTGAATAATAATTAAGAATTCATCCCCACCATAACGCGCAGCTAAATTGTTCTTTCGCGTATTTTCAGAGCGAATTCGCCTAGCAACAGCCTGAAGTAACCTATCTCCTGTAATATGACCATACTTGTCATTAATAGGTTTAAAGTTATCTAAATCGATAAATAGTAAGGCAAAATCTTCTTGTTTGTCAGTTAGCTTTTCCAAAGTGTTAATGGCTGACATGCGGTTTGCAAGCCCAGTAATAAAATCTAGATTGGCTAGATTGCGGCTCTTTTCTTCCGCTTCTTTTAATTCAATCGTCCTTTCATTAACTTTTTGTGATAGCTCTAATTTATCCTTTTCAATCTGCTGAGCCATGTGATTGAAACTTAACATGAGAGCAGAAAACTCTTTTGTGGGTGGCATTCTGCTCTTTTTAGTTTTTGACTTACTGTCAAAGCTGCCAGCGATACGATTTGTTCTTTTGGCTAAGGTTTTTATCGGTGCTGTAATAATGCCTGATATCCACCAACTCAGTAGTGCCGCTGTTGAAAATGAGATTAATGCAATGATTAAGGTTAATTGCTTAACCCTTTTAATACTCACGTCCAATTCGCTAAGTGGCTGTGGCACCATGACACCCCAACCAGTTTGATCAATAACATTAAAGCCTGCGATCATGTCTTGCATCAGAGCAGGGGAAAAAAACTGACTTACTCCTGTTTCGCCTGCCATCATTTTTTTAACAATGGATACCTTAGAAAGGTTTTTTCCAGAGCTTTCCCAGTCACTATTTGGATGAGCAAGTATACGCCCTTTTTTATCAACTATGGCCGCGTGCCCTTTTTCACCAAAGCTAATAAGTGATTGAATTTCTTTAATATACTTTCGATTTAGTGCGGCTAACCAAAGTTGGTTATTATCATCTTTTAGGTATAAAAAAAGACTTGGTTCAGGTAGGAAACCATGTTTTAAATCGGAGAAATAGACTTTGTTTTTAGTAATTGATTGGCTGTCTATTCTAAGACTAAATAGAGAGTTTGGCGTATAAATGGCTTCGCCAAAGTAAGTCATTATTCGGCGGCCTTTATGATTGTATTTGCCCAAGGTATGGATATTAAGCTGCTGTAATAATGCGTTTGTTATTTCTTTATTATCATTAGTATTACGAGAAATAACGGATGTTTTGAGTGCGCTACTTAAATCTTTTGTATAGCGATTCAAGGCAAATGTTATATTGTTCGCTATTAATAGGTGCTTTTCATTTACTGCTTCATATATTTGTTCCTTAATGATCTTGTTTGTCCACAGGGATAAACCAAAAATCGGAATTAAGGTAATTGAAGTCATTACACAAAAAATAAGTAGTCTTAACGATATCATATTGGAAATAGGCTTACTTATGTTGGTTTTAAAATTGACACAATTGATGCTCTAACTGTGTCTTATGTATAGTGAAGTCCATTTTCAATTAAGTAAAAGAAAAATTTACTTGCTGCCAGATTTAAAAATTAACTATTTGACTAGGCCTCTTTCCGCCAGCCCTGATTTGAGAGTATAGTTGTTTTAAGCATTTTAATTTATCTAGATTACAATGATAGCTTACATAAGAGACCAAATATATTTATTCAAGTTCTTCTAAAGTACTAATTTTTGGCTGTGTTTTATATGAATAAACAAAGAAGGGATTTAATCGATCCAAATTATGGCATGGTTATTCATCGAGATTTTGTTCCTCTCTACGCTGATGATAACTATGCTAAGTTCTTTGGCTTTAATGAGGGCCAAGATATTCTTAAGCTGCCAAGTATTTTTCCTTTGGTAAATGAAGGACAAAGAGAGGTAAGTTTAGAAAATTATAGAGCCCTAATGAATGGAGAGGTAAAGCCTCAGGTTCGATCTTTTAGGCATCTAGATCAAAATAATATTGAATTTTTTATCCTTGCGATTGAGCACATAGTGGATTGGCAAGGAGAGCCTGCTTTACAAATAACCTTTATTGATATTTCAGCCTTAACCCAAGCTGAAACTAAAATACGAGAAAGCGAACAGAAATTTAGAGACCTTATCGAAGGCTCTATTCAAGGTATGGTAATACACAGAGACTTTAAGCCTCTTATGGTTAATCAAGCTTATGCCAATATGCATGGTTATGATTCGCCTCAAGAAATCATGGCGCTAGATGATATTAGCTCTTTCTTTTCTGATAATAATGTTGAAACACCTTTAATTCGTGCATCTCAAATTTTAGCCAATCAAACACCTGACCCGAAATTGAGATTTAAGAACCGTCGAAAGGACGGCTCAGTTTTGTGGGTTGAGTTAGTCGAACGAAAAGTCACTTGGAATGATGAGGATGCCATACAGACCACTTTGGTTGATGTGAGTGAACAAGTCAGAATGGAACAAAAGTTGACCATGATGGCGATGACAGACTCGTTAACTGGCTTATTTAATCGTCGTTTTCTGATGGATAAGGCGGCAGAATTTTTCGCTACTGAAAGAAATTTAACATCCACTATTGCTTGTGTTCTTATTGACCTAGATAGGTTTAAACAAATAAATGATAATTTTGGTCACAGTGCCGGTGATGAAGTGCTAAAAGCTTTTTCAACACGTTGTCAGAGTGTGATTAAGGAGCCAAATTACTTTGGTCGATATGGTGGTGAAGAGTTCTTAATCATGATGCCTGGGTCAAAAGTGCAGGCGGCTATGCAACTGGCTGAAGAAATTCGATTAATCTGTGCAAGTGAGGCTTTAGAAACTAAGTTAGGCCAATTTAGTATTACTATTAGCGCTGGTATTTCGTGTTTACTCCCAACAGATACGAATGTGGATCAATTAATTGACCGAGCAGATAAAGAGCTATATCAGGCAAAAAAATCAGGCCGAAATAGGGTTGTTGGTTTAACCAAGTGAGCTTGGCTAGGTTTCTTCTGGAGTATAGGGGGAATTAAACTATAATTATCAATAGCTTCTATTAGGACCTTCACTTACCAATATCCTTAAAAAATTATATTGATTTTGTTTAAAATTATGGTGAATATGAAGCAAATTTAGTGAACCATGATTTTTTGCATTTTCATATTGAGCATTTCATGTGTCTAAGCTGGAACTGACTATAATATTAGTTTGTATATCATGATGAAAAGGCGTTTTGAGTGAGATCAGCATTAACTAAACCACTTTTTCTTAAGCAAGCCCTATATACGCTGTTGTTTGCTGTAGGCTTGAGTCTTGTTGCCAGCTTAATTAAGTTTTATACGGACATCATTGAAGTTAGAAGTGAAGTAGACAAAGAGTTTACTCAGCTACTGGAATTAATTGAAAAGCCAGCGGAGCAGGCTGCTTTTCGCTTCGATACCGTCTTTGCCAATCAACTGGTTAATGGTCTTACTAAAAAAACCTTAGTCTATCGTGCAGAACTCGCAAGTGAGGATGGTTCACTTTTGGGGGTGGCCCGGCGGGATGACTTTAAAAGTCGTTTCTATAAAATTCTTGCAGATTTCTTATTACCGGATGTGGCTCATTATAGTATTCCGTTAACTTATGAGGGCAGTGCCTTATTTGTTGGTAAGTTAAGTATATGGGTTGATCAGGAATTAGTTGTTCAAAACTTTATCAATGAAAGCCTAGATGGGCTGTTTTTGAGCTTACTAAAAGATATCTTTTTAGCATCATTAATTTCCCTCGTTTTCTTTGTCATTGTGACAAGACCGCTTAAAAAACTGACTACGATACTACTTGCGCATAGTGAAGACTTATCTCAGCCTTTGCCGAAACTTGATGACACTGAGTTCGTGAATAATGAACTTGGCGCTTTAAGTGATGCTTTTAGTGAGATTTGGTGGAAGTTAGAAAGCACCTTGAAAGCACTGGAAAGAAGTGATGCTCATTCAAAAGCTATTATCTCTCAAGCAGGCGATGCCATTTTCCTCTCTGATATAGAAGGCCAAATCTCTTTGGTGAATAAAGCGGCGGTTAAAATGGTCGGTGTTGATGAGTATCAGTTGACTCACTCTCATTTACGTAGTCTACATGCTGAAGATAGCTGGACAAAATTCTATCAAGATTTAGTTAAACAGCCTCTCGATACACCATTAACCATTGAAACCCAATATAAACATTCATCTGGGGCGATTACACCGACTGAAATTCGTTTAATCAAATATGTATTACAAGATTCAATTGAAGTTTTAATTCTTGCACGTGATATTTCGGCTCGTAAAGAAGCGGAAGATAAGATTAATCATCTGGCTTATTTCGATTCTCTCACCCATTTACCTAATCGCCATTGGATCATGGAAACACTAGAGTCTTCCATGTCGATTAGTCGTGAACGAAAAGTAAAAGGGGCCGTTTTGTTTTTAGACCTAGATAGGTTTAAAAACATTAATGACTCTTTAGGTCATGATGTTGGTGATCAGTTATTACAAGTTGTAGCGAATGACTTTAAGGTTTTGGCTGAGGGTGATATTTGTGTAGCTCGACTTGGGGGAGATGAATTTGTATTTCTTTTCCCATTCCTAGAGGGAGACCTTGAGCTTATCACTGAGAAGGTGTCTATTTTTGCGCAGCAGATAATACAGACTTTTAACAGAGCTAAGTTTGTTGGCGCTCACGAAATGCATATTTCTGTCAGTGTCGGTATTACATTATTTGATGGCTTTGAAGATAATGTTGGTGTTTTGTTAAAACAAGCTGATACAGCCTTGTATAAGGCGAAAGATGCAGGTCGTAATACCTATCGTTTCTACAAAGCAGAAATGCAGGTGCTAACCGATGATAGGCTCAAACTGGAAAAAGCCTTACATAGAGCCATGACTCATAATGAGTTCGAGCTTTATTATCAACCTCAAAATAATGTTAAAGGTGAGCTGTTAGGTGCTGAAGCTTTAATACGTTGGCATGATGGTGATAATGGATTTATCCCTCCTGCTCAGTTTATTCCGCTTGCAGAAGAAATTGGTTTGATTATCGAGCTAGGTGAGTGGGTAATGGAGAATGCTTTCTATCAGCTGTCACAATGGCTGAAACGGGATTTGTGGAAGCCTGAATGGACCTTATCTATTAACGTAAGCCCAATTCAGTTCCAGCATCCTGAGTTCCTAATTATTTTGGAAAAATTGTTATTAAAGTACAATATTCCAGCTAGTTTGATTGATATAGAAATCACGGAAAATATGCTGCTAACTGATTTACAAGCCAGTCGTTTAAAGATGGAGCATATTAGATCTTTAGGGATGAAGTTATCAATTGATGACTTTGGAACTGGCTATTCGTCTTTGCAATATTTGAAAACACTGCCAATAGAAAGGCTTAAAATTGATCAGTCTTTTGTACGTGATTTGTTAGTTGATAGTGGTGATGCAGCTATCGTAGGTGCTGTAATTGCTATGTCAGGAGCACTTGATATTGAGGTATTAGCTGAAGGGGTTGAAACTCAAGAGCACTTGCTAAGGCTTGAAGATATGGGCTGTTTAAATTATCAAGGTTATTTATTTGGCCGCCCAGTTTCTGCAACTCAGTTTACGTTTAATCATCTACTGGCTGTGTCATTTCAGAATGACTCTATTACCTAATCTGACTTTAACGAGATTCTACTTGTATGATTGCACTGGTTACTCAACTCAGTGATGCTGAAAATCAAGCTTGGTTGGCATTATTTAAAGAACAAATGCCTGCAGAAGAAATCGTGAAATTTAGCCAGATGAATAGTGAGCAAAGGCTGGCTTGTGACATTGCTATTATTGCTAATCCACTTCTTGAACATCTAGAAAGCCTGCCAAATCTAGTTTGGGTCCATAGTCTGTGGGCTGGTGTTGAATCCTTAGTGAAAGCAGTAGAGAAAATGAAGTTAACCTTGGTTCGCTTGATTGACCCTATGCTGAGCCAGACAATGGCTGAGGCGGCATTGGCTTGGACCTTGTATCTTCATCGCGATATGCCTAAATATGCCAAGCAGCAGTCCCAAAAAATATGGCATCAGATAGAGTACACAGAGCCAAAAGATCGTCATATTTCTATCCTAGGCCTAGGAGCTTTAGGCCAAGAGGCTGCAAAGGTTTTAAGTGCCCAAGGCTTTAAGGTATCAGGCTGGAGTTACTCGCCAAAAACCTTGGAAGGGGTGGATTGTTATCATGGTGAAGAAGGTTTGCAAACCATGTTGACCAATACTCACATTTTAATCTGCTTGTTGCCTTTAACTGATATGACTAGTGGTTTGATAAATCGCGAGTTTATCGCTCATTTACCGGATGGTGCTCAGCTTATCAACTTTGCCAGAGGTGGTATTGTTAATTCGACCGACTTGTTTGCAGCGCTTGATGCTGGGAAGCTTGATCATGCTGTTTTAGATGTATTTGAGCAAGAGCCACTAACCTGTGATAGTAAGTATTGGCAGCATGAGAAAGTTACTGTTTTGCCTCATATTTCTGCTCAAACTAACCCTGTTTCTGCGAGTAAAATCGTAGCAAAGAATATCGATAAATATCGCCAGCAAGGTATTATTCCTGATGGTGTTGATATGGGTAAGGGTTATTAGCTTTAACTTCCCTAATTAAATTTTGTAGGCACTCGCATTTATGCGTGAGTGCTTTTTAGTCATGCTGGATTCTATATTGTGTTGAAACTTTTTATATGTCTTTTAGGCTTGTCTTGCTTTACTGTGTTTGCTGACTCACCAGACCTTGATGTTGAAGAGGAATCAGTTATTGAAGAAACACCAATCTTGATTGAGCCTGAGCAGCCTGCTTCTATTTCTCAAAGGGCAGATGAGGCAGATGGTCTTATTGAGCAAAGGGTGGAAAAAGAATCTGCTTCCTTACAAAACCCTTTTGTTATTACCCCTCATAAACCAAATTACTTCTTACCTGTTAAATTTCAAGATGATACAGATGCCAGTGATGCTTCTGCCTTTAGTGGAGAACTTGAGGATATTGAATTTAAGTTTCAGCTGAGTGTTAAATTTCCCTTAGCTCATAATTTATTCGGCACTAAGGCAAGTTTATGGGGAGCCTATACTCAGCAAGCTTTATGGCAATCCTATAACACAAAGATATCCTCTCCATTTAGAGAAACAAATTATGAGCCAGAGAGCTTTGTGCTATTTGATTTTGAAAGGCAGATTACTTCAAGTTTAAAAGCAAAATATATTTCTGTCGGCTTTAACCATCAATCCAATGGTAGGACCGAGCCTTTATCGCGTTCTTGGAACCGTATTTTTGCGGAGTTTTTCTTTGAAAGTGAGAATGCTGTTATTTCTTTGAAGCCCTGGTACCGAATACCAGAGGGAAGTGAAGATGACGATAATCCTAATATAGAAAAGTACTTAGGATATGGTGAGTTAAATGCAGTATATGTGTTGGACGACTATAGTATAGATCTTATGTTAAGAAATAACTTAAGATCGGAAAATAAAGGTGCTATTCAACTTGGTTTTACATTTCCTATGTGGGGTAAAACACGAGGTTATATCCAGTACTTCGATGGTTACGGACAATCGTTAGCAGAATATGACGATCATGTTCGCAGTATAGGAATAGGGGTTATGCTAACAAACTGGCTATGATTTACCTTTTTGATTAATGTCTTAGACGGGCTTACTGTTTATTGGCTCTAATCTAATGAGGTGATTAAAGTACTTAGTTTGTTGTATTTATTGGTTAGCTTAATTTGAGGCGAATAATTTGTGTTTGTTTCAGTTATTCGGCTTGTTCTCTTCCTGTCGTTTTGATGGTATTAACTTGCATAAAAATTGGTGTAGAATAGCGGAAATTTATGACACCCTTGATGCGACAGCACATTAGGACACAAGTATGACAACAGTATTAGCCACTCAGCCTGTTATTAATGAATTACCTTTAAGTTCTGAGGCTATTCGTGTTCGTGACGCTTTGATTAAGCATGGGCTAGAAACGCCTATGATAGATAACGGTTTGAGCACAGAAGAAAAATACCAACGTATTCAAGCTTCATTCGTGGATATAGTAACAACCCTTGGTCTTGATCTTACAGATGATAGTCTGGCTGAAACGCCTCACCGTATTGCTAAAATGTACGTAAAAGAGATTTTCTCTGGCCTTAATTATCACGCCTTTCCAAAAATTACTGTCATTGATAATAAAATGAAAGTAGATGAAATGGTAAAGGTGAAAGATATTAGCTTTACCAGTACTTGTGAGCACCACTTTGTCACAATCGATGGGTTGGCAAAAGTTGCTTATTTGCCGAAAAAGAAAATTATTGGTTTGTCTAAAATTAATCGTATTGTGAGATTTTTTGCTCAAAGACCTCAGGTACAAGAAAGGTTAACTCAGCAAATCTTAGTGACTTTGCAGGTATTATTAGAGACGGATAATGTGGCTGTGACCATTGATGCTACTCACTATTGTGTCAAAGCGCGTGGTGTGATGGATGCAAGCTCATCAACACAAACAACGGCATTAGGTGGTTTGTTTAAGCAAAGTGATAAGACACGTGCAGAATTCTTGAATAGCTAATAAGTACGCAGTATGAGATACAAAAAAGCCCAGTTTTTGACTGGGCTTTTTTGTATCTGTTGAAAATATTTAAAACGCTAGATCGTATACTAAGCTAGTGCAATTAAATATCTATGTTAATACCAATAAAGATACCCGAGTTGTCGCTGTATACATCTAGGTCTGATACATCGACTAAATCTATTTCATGTTGACGATAACCCGCCTCGATTCCGACTAAGAAAGGAGACTCCCACTTAACTTTAATGCTGGTATCAGTAATGCTTGAATCATCGTAAGACAGATATTTTATTTCGCCACCAATTGATAGTCCTGTTCCTGGAATATCGATAAATGGAGAGGCGTATAGCATGGGTAATGTTTCTGATAAGTCTGTTCTATCATTCGAAATTTCTACATAACCATCATATTGTCTTAGGGTAATACCTAAATCTAGGTTGAGCCAAAATAGGCCATCTAATAGCTCATAGTACAAGGTGAAGTCTGTGTGTGATAAATCGATAGAGGCTGCTGCATTGCTATAAGAGGTGCCATTGTAAGTGGCTGTAGCAGTACCGTCAGCGGTTATTTCTGTACCTTGGATACGTAAATTAGGAATGACAGGAATAGGGTGCTCAAGGGCAATACCATAATAGATGCCACTATCCGCATCCATGTCACTGGTACCTGTTGTATTTGTATCAGCGGCCCATAAATCCGCGTCAGGTGAGTATGAACCTACTTCAGCGGTTAAGCCTAAAACATCTGCATTTGCGTTAGCGGCAATAAGGAGTGTGCCAAGAATCAGTGCGTGTTTCATTGTTTTCTTCCTTATGTTGGGTGATGCTTTAGGGCTTCATTTAAAGCATCAGCATATTCATTTTTAATAACCTATATAAGTTTATCGGTGATACTTGGCGTCTCTTGAGGGTTGGGGCTGTGTTAGCTTTACTTAGGCATAAAAAAGCCCAGTAAATACTGGGCTTTTTAGAATAACTTTGTTTTGTGTTTATTTATTAGATGTCGATGTTAACACCTAGGAAAACACCAGAGTTCTCACTCACAACATCACGACCTGAAACATTTTCAAAATCGATATCATGTGTGCGGTAACCTGCTTCGATGCCTACTAGGAATGGTGATTCCCATTTAACTTTAAGTGTTGTATCTGTGACATCTTTATCGTCGAAAGAGCCAACTTTGAATTCACCGACAACTGATAGACCTGTGCCTGGAATAGAGAAAGCAGGAGCGGCGTAAAACATAGGGACCGTTTCATCTAGATCAGTTTCAGAACCAGAGATAGAAACGCTACCGTCGTATTGACGGAAACTCACACCAGCATCAAGGCTTAGCCATAGTAGACCGTCTAGTAGCTCATAGTAAGCTGTATAATCAGTGTGAGACATATCAACAATAGTTGCGTTACCACCACTTGTGCCATCAGCTTCTAGCTCTGTACCTTGAATACGTACATTTGGAATAAGTGGGATTGGGTGTTCAAAGGCAATACCGTAATAAGTGCCTGAATCTGCATCCATATTGTTGCTTGATACAGATGTGCCAGTAGTTGCAGCTGTTGTGTCTGCATCGGGAGAAAAACTACCCACTTCTGCAGTTAAACCAAGAAAGTCAGCATTTGCATTTGCAGCCACTAATAGTGAGCCAAGAATAAGTGCAGGTCTCATAATATATCTTCCCTTTTGTTGGATATAAGTTACGAATTGTAAGAGTGTGAACTTTGGCTAATTATAAGATGATATGACGTAAGAACTAAAGTTAAATAAAGTAAGAATACAATTTAGTATCAGAAAAGATTAAGCAGGATAAGAGTTTAGTGTAAGGAAATGAAATCAGAAGAAGAGTGTTATGGCTGGGGTAGCTGGATTCGAACCAACGCATGACAGGATCAAAACCTGTTGCCTTACCGCTTGGCGATACCCCAATCAAAAACTGTTTAGTGGTGGCTATGACTAGATTCGAACTAGTGACCCCATCATTATGAGTGATGTGCTCTAACCAACTGAGCTACATAGCCTTTACTATGTTAGGTAGAAATGGCTGGGGTAGCTGGATTCGAACCAACGCATGACAGGATCAAAACCTGTTGCCTTACCGCTTGGCGATACCCCAATCTCTAAGTAATTAATGGTGGCTATGACTAGATTCGAACTAGTGACCCCATCATTATGAGTGATGTGCTCTAACCAACTGAGCTACATAGCCATAATTACTTTCCTAACTTTGCTTGCAATGGCTGGGGTAGCTGGATTCGAACCAACGCATGACAGGATCAAAACCTGTTGCCTTACCGCTTGGCGATACCCCAATTGCAAACCAGAAACAAATTATCTTTTACTCGATCCCCTGTCTCTGGGTGCGATATTATTCATATAAGCCCTTATCGGGTCAAGCTTTTTTCTGAAAATATCTAAACAATTTAATTTTTTTATACATTAAAACGGAAATGCATCACATCACCGTCTTTTACGATGTAATCTTTACCTTCTAGACGCCACTTACCGGCTTCTTTTGCACCACTTTCACCTTGATATTCAATGAAGGCATCATAGGCAACAACTTCAGCACGAATGAAACCTTTCTCGAAATCAGTGTGGATAACGCCAGCAGCTTGTGGGCCAGTCGCACCTTGCTTAACAGTCCAAGCACGTACTTCTTTAACGCCAGCCGTGAAATAAGTTTGTAGGCCAAGTAATTCATAACCCGCTCTGATAACGCGATCAAGGCCTGGCTCTGTCATGCCCATTTCATCTAGAAACTCTTGCATCTCTTCTGCATCAAGTTCAGAAATTTCTGCTTCCAACTGGTTGCAGATAGGAACAACAACTGCATTCTCTGATTTGGCAATTTCAATGACTTGGTCAAGGTATGGGTTATTTTCAAAGCCATCTTCAGCCACGTTTGCGATATACATGGTTGGTTTGGTTGTTAAAAGGTGAAGTAATTTCACTTCTTTTTTCTGATCGTCGGTTAAATCCATAGAACGAACAGGCAAGCCGTCTTCAAGGTGAGCTTTAATGCTTTCTAAAAAGGCTTTGTGGGCAATGGCGTCTTTGTTTCCACTTTTTGCATTTTTAGCCGTACGTAAGATTTGCTTATCGATAGACTCAAGGTCAGCAAAAATAAGTTCTAGGTTGATAACTTCAATATCAGCTTTTGGATTAACATGGTTAGACACGTGAATCACATTTTCATCTTCAAAGCAGCGAACAACATGGGCAATCGCATCAGTTTCGCGAATGTTGGCTAGGAACTTATTGCCTAGACCTTCACCTTTAGATGCACCTTCTACTAAACCAGCAATATCAACAAATTCCATTGTTGTCGCTAAAACGCGTTCTGGGTTAACGATTTTTGCTAAAGCATCTAAGCGTGGGTCAGGCATAGGAACAACACCTGCGTTTGGCTCAATCGTGCAAAAAGGGAAATTCTCCGCGCCAATACCTGCTTTGGTTAGTGCGTTGAATAGAGTTGATTTACCGACGTTGGGTAGGCCAACGATGCCGCAATTAAAGCCCATAATAAGTCCTGAATTGTTATCTTAAATAGTGTTAACGCTAAGCCTAGTAATTAAGCTTTAAAGCTGTGTAGTTGGTTCATTACAGGATTTAGATCCCCTGTAATTATGCTATCAATATGACGAAGTGATTCATCAATTGTTGCTTCAATTTGTTGATACTCGTCCTGAGGTGCTTTGGTTAATACATAACCTGCAACTTTACTAGCATGTCCTGGATGGCCTATGCCAAGTCGTAAACGGCCAAATTCACGGTTATTTGCCAATTTGGAAATAATGTCTTTTAGACCATTATGACCGCCATGACCACCACCGCGTTTGATTTTAACTGTACCAGGAGGGATATCTAGTTCGTCATGAATGACGAGTACTTCTTGAGGAAGGATTTTATAAAACTGGCAAACAGCTTGAACTGCTTTACCGCTTAAATTCATATAGGTGGAGGGAATAAGTAGATAGCATTCCTGCCCACCTATATAAACTTTGCCAAATTGGCCAAAGAATTTTCTATCGTTTTTAAGAGAGCACTGACTCTGGCGAGCCAGTGCTTCGATCAATTGAGCGCCGGCATTATGGCGAGTGTTCTCATATTCGGTTCCAGGATTACCTAAACCAACTAATAACTTGAAACTTGCCACAATACCGCCTTTTCAATCAGATCTTATTTCTTAGCTTTACCGATACGACCAATAGGTTGGTTGTGATCGTTACCTTTAAGAAGAGCAACTAGCTCTACGCCTTCAGGTAGTTGAGCGTCAGATAGGTGGAAAATGTCACCTAGTTGAGCGTTAGCACAGTCAACTTCTAGAGAAGCAGGTAGGTTACCAGGTAGGCAACGAACTTCAGCTAGTTTAGCTTCAACACTCAGACGACCACCTTGGCTCTTAACACCTTCAGATGTTGCAGCGCCAACGAAGTTTAGAGGGATGCGAGTTGTGATTACGCGAGCTTCGTCAACACGTAGGAAGTCAACGTGCATAACCGCTGGGCTAGCAGGGTGACGTTGTAGTGCTTTAACGATAACTTTTTCAGCTTTACCATCAGTAACTACTTCAACAACAGTTGTGAAGAAGTCTTGGTTTTCAGTGATTTTTTTCAGCTCGTTCTCAGCGAAAGTAATAGACTGAGGTGCAGCATCGCCACCGTAGATTACAGCTGGTACTTTGTTTGCTAGACGAAGGCGGCGGCTCGCACCTTTACCTTCTTCAGAACGTGCTACGGCATTAATAGATAATGTCATTTGATTATTTCCTAAATTTTAAAAGTTAAATGTCCAGAAGTGCGACCAAATCCGAACGTATTATTTGGTTTTATTTTTTAATTAGGCCCCAAACATGGCACTAATAGACTCTTCGTTGCATACGCGACGAACAGCTTCTGCCATGATGTCTGACATAGACAACTGGCGAATCTGTGGACACTCTTGAGCCGCTTTACTTAGCGGAATCGTGTCTGAAACAACTAACTCATCAAGTACAGAGTTAGTAATATTGTCGATCGCTTTGCCAGAAAGAATAGGGTGAGTAGCATAAGCTAACACTCTTTCTGCACCGTGATCTTTCAGTGCTTTTGCGGCTGCACATAAAGTGCCGCCAGTATCGCACATGTCGTCAATTAGGACACATGTTTTACCTGCAACATCACCAATCAAGTGCATGATTTGTGCTTCGTTCGCACGAGGACGACGTTTGTCTATGATAGCAAGGTCCGCATCATCAAGCAGTTTAGCGAAAGCACGTGCACGAACAACACCGCCAACATCAGGAGAAACAACAGTAATGTTGTCATGGCCTTGGCGTTGTAGATCGTCAAGTAATAGTGGTGTGGCATAAACGTTATCAACAGGGATGTCGAAGAAGCCCTGAATCTGATCTGCGTGCAGATCAACTGTTAATACGCGATTAATACCTACTGCTGAGATCATATCAGCAACAACTTTTGCTGTAATTGGCACGCGAGCAGAACGTACACGACGATCTTGTCTTGCATAGCCAAAGTAAGGGATAACAGCCGTTACGCGTGAGGCAGAAGCACGACGCAAAGCGTCAGCCATAACGATGAGTTCCATCAAGTTATCGTTACTAGGTGCGCAGGTAGATTGAATAATAAAAACGTCTTTACCGCGAACGTTTTCATTGATCTCAACCGTAATCTCTCCGTCACTGAATTTTCCTACTGTTGCATTGCCAATAGGAAGACCTAGTCGGCGCACAACCCTGCGAGCGAGTTCAGGATTGGCATTACCGGTAAAAACCATTAACTTGGACACTGTGAATACCCTTTGTATTTTCATGGTGAATAGAGTTTGGCTGGGGTAGCTGGATTCGAACCAACGCATGACAGGATCAAAACCTGTTGCCTTACCGCTTGGCGATACCCCAATTATGCTCAATCCACTGGTCAAGAACTTGATGTGTTGGAGACACATTATGACCCTGACATTGCCATGCTAGCCATTTGTCAGGCACTTGTGCTAAAACTCTCAAAACATCGTCTCGACTATCGAACGCCGCAAAAAGACATGACCCTGTACCTGTAAGTTTTGCATCTCCTTGATTTTTAAGCCAAAGATACGCTTCATTTACTTCAGGATTATGCTTTCTTACAACCTCAAGACAATCGTTATGTCCACCCAGCTTCAAGGCGTGCGGTATTTTGATGGGAGGGGTGTCTCTTGTCAAATATTTATCGGTAAAAATTTGAACAGTTTCCACTTCGCAATCGGGTTTCAATAGCAGGTAATAAGGTGTGTTTGGTTCAACTGGCGTAAATTCTTCACCTATCCCTTGTGCGAAGGCACTTTTACCATAGACAAAAATGGGAACGTCAGCGCCTAATTCAAGCCCTAGTTCAGCCAGTTTTTCTAGCCCTAACTGACATTGCCAAAGTTGGTTTAGTGCTAATAAAGTTGTTGCTGCATTGGAGCTGCCTCCACCAATCCCCCCCCCCATTGGAAGTTGCTTTTTAATGCTTATTTTAATGCCATCTAAGATGCTTTCGTTTCTATAAGGGAGTAACAATTTTGCCGCTTTATAAATGAGGTTTTGCTCTTTTAAAACGCCAGGAATCTCGTTTAGGAGCTGAATCTCATCCTTTTCATCCAAATGAAAGGTAAGCTCATCACAGACATCGATAAATTGAAAAATCGTTTCAAGTTCATGGTAGCCATTTTCTCTGCGGCCAGTGATATGCAAAAAGAGGTTTAATTTAGCGGGTGAAGGAAGTGTGATAGTTCGTGTGTTCATTGTGATAAAAATCTTAGGATATGTTGGTTTGATTGGTCGACTATTATTGAATCGACCAATCATTAATGATGAGGTTTACTCTAAAAGGCGCCTTAATGGCTTGTAATTTTCTCGGTAGGTCTAAGCCTTCAACTTTAGTGAACTCTTTATATTTCACTAGCCATCCATCTTGAGATATTTCCTCAAGTAGTTGTGTATCAACGTTATAGCTAAAGGCTGCAGCGGAGTTTGGTTCTGCAAGGCCTCTTGCCCAGTAGGCAATTTGTTTTACAGGAAACTGCCAACCAAAGTGTTGTTCTAATAGTGCTTGTGAATCAGGCCCTGTTGCTTTGGTATCTTTGTACTCAAGGGTAACTAACTGACTTTCATCTTGATAAATTTTGGTAGTGCCTTGTCCAAAAGGCCCACTGATAACTAAGTTAAATCCAGTTGGGCTATGCTGCCAATTAAAGTTTCCTGAAATGGCATCTTCGTTGGTTCTAATACCAACTCGACCGCTTGTTTGCCATTGTGTAATGGCATCTACACTGTCTGGTGCTGGTACGACGACTTTGGAGTTAGTGGAGCAGGCGCTAATTAAAAGGGTAATACATAAGAGAAAAAACGCTCTTATCATGGAGTTTGATCCTGTGCTATGTCCGTATAGGGAGATGTTTGTTGTAACTCGTTATCTGGGAATTCAAAGTCTGGATTTAGACGTTTGATTGTGTCCATTAAAGTGTCGTGATTTTGTTCGTTATCCAATGCTTGACGCCAAATAAGGTTGGCTTGTTCTGGATTCTTTTGCCATAAAGCTTCACCGAAGTGAGCGCCAATTTCTGGGTCTTTTAATAAGTCCCAAGCTTTCTTTAGGTAGAAAATAGATTGCTCATTATTACCTAATAAAAAGTGTCCCCAACCAAGGCTATCAATAATAGCGGGGTCATCCGCATTAATTTGGTACGCTTTTTCAATCAATTGCATGGCTTCATCTAGGCGTTTTGTATATTGCAAAAGTGTGTAGCCTAGCGCATTGAGATACTGGGGATTCTCAGGTTCGAGAGATATTAAATAAGAGAGCTCTTTTTCGGTTTCTAGCCAAAAACCTCTTTGGTCAGCAAGTAAGGCTCTTTTATAACGCAGTGAATTAGCATTTTTATAAATGTCTAATGCTGAGGTTAACAGCTGATCGGCAAGATCAAGACGCCCTTCATCTTCATGTAGAAAGCATATGCTTAGTACCATGTCTAAATTCTGCTGCTCATTAATGCGCGACATGACCATGGGGTTGATACGGCTTTCTTGTTTTAGCTCATAAAGCCAAGATGCGGCTTGTTCAGTTGCGTTTAATTTAAGTGGACCAGTGGTTTTTAATAAAAGTGCGATACCATCTTCTTTTTTATCTAATTGAGAAAGTGCATTTGCCTCTAGATAATAGAATTGATCAGCTAGGCCTGTTGATGGGTAATCAAGTTCTTTTAATAGTGAGAGAGCCAGCTCACTATGTTGGTATTCAAGAAGTTGGCCAATATAGTTTAGTGATAGTTGAATAGATTCTTGCTCTGCCAATGAATGCTCTCGATAGTATTGCTTGGATAGCTCTATTTGATCATCTTGAAGTAAGAAGTTTAGTAAAGGCGTCAGAATTCTTAGCTTGTCTTTATGGTATAGAGAGGCTTGCTCTAAGCTTTCAATCGCATCTTTAAGTTGGTCATTTTGGTTTTGGCTAAAGGCTAAAATGAGATAGCTTTCAATGCCAAACTTATCATCACCTAATGCCTTTTTTAAACGTTTGCTATTGGCTAAAGCAGAATCAAAATCCCCTTGTAAAAAATCAATCCTAGCAATCGCGACATCCAGCTCAACATTCGCTGGATGGTCAAGCTTCAATTGTTTTAGGCTCTCTTTGATGCTATCAATTTGCTCAGGCTTTCTTGCATTCTTATTAATTTCTTCGTGAATAAAGCTTATATCAACTTGATTCTCTAGTGCTTTTTGTAAAACATCTCGCCCGGTTTCACTTTTTAGATAATTAATTTGAATCGCGTAATTCAGCTTATAAGGTCTCGCTTTATTATTTTCTAAAGTTAGCCAGAGTGTACTTGCCTGCTCAATGAGAAATAAATTGTTCATAGCGACAGCAATATCAGTCGCACGACTAATGGCTGTTAAGTTTTGCTCTTCTTGTGCTAATGCTAAATAAGTTTTGTAAGCGGCATTCAAGTTTCCCCTATGTAAACTAAACTCAGCGACGAGCATTTGTTTAAGCATAGGGTTTTGTTTGCTTTCGATTTTTGTTGTTGCGATAGGCGCTTCATCAATAATGTTTAATTGTTTGCTAGAACTTGCTGTATTGAGTGGTATTGAAGCAGAAGAGCAGGCAATTAGGCCAAATGAAGCGGCAGCTAATAAAGCTTGTTTGGGTTTTATGCATGCTAAGAAAGGCTTTTGTCTTAACTTGTTAAAGCTAGGGCTTAATCCTGTTAAGACAGCAAATCCTTTTTTAAAAATAGGCGATGTCATGAGTTATAAAACCCTGTTTAATATTGATTTGATCTTAAAAGGCGCTAAAAACCTAAGGTTTAACAGAAATAGATTAAAACAATTGTTCAAGTTATTTCCTTATACTATCCCTTAGTAATAGTAATGTCAGTAGTGTATCCATCACATTACGACAAGCTTTCTTGTTTTTATTGATCACATGGGGTGCGAAAATGTGATGTTTACACGTATAATGCTAGGCCTTAATTTTTGAGGCCTGGTTTAAAAAGCCTTATTTAGCTTAGATGCTAAGATCTCATTACCTGTGAAGAGTTCCCTTAATGCCGCTAATTACGGTTGGTATCAACCACAAAACAGCACCCGTTGCGATACGAGAAAAAGTTGCGTTTGCGCCGGAGAAGATGTTCGACGCTTTGTCTTCCTTGATCACCCGTGATCGAGCTGACGAGGCCGTTATTGTTTCTACCTGCAATAGAACTGAGCTTTATTGTGCCGTGCCAGAAGGCGCGAGTATCAAGCAAATTATTCAATGGTTAGGTGAATATCATCAAATTCCAGCAGCTGAATTAGAGCAATATTGTTACGCCCATCAAGATGATGAGAGTGTAAGGCATATTATGCGTGTGGCGTCAGGGTTGGACTCTCTTGTCTTGGGCGAACCTCAAATATTAGGACAAGTTAAATCAGCTTATGCTGTGTCTCAAGAAGGCAAATATATAGGCCAATCATTACAGGCTTTATTTCAGCGTACTTTTTCTATTGCGAAAAAGGTACGCACAGATACGGCTATTGGTGAAAATCCAGTTTCTATTGCTTTTGCCGCTGTTAGTTTAGCACAGCGTATCTTTGCGGATGTAAAACGCAGTACGGCGCTTTTGATTGGTGCTGGCCAAACAATAGAGCTAGTTGCTCGTCATCTAAAAGAAAGTGGTGTAAAGCGTATAATCGTTGCTAACAGAACCTTAGAAAGAGCTCAGATTCTTGCCTCTGAAATGGGGGCAGAAGCCATATTGTTGGCTGATATAGGCGAATATCTATCTCAAGCAGATTTAGTGATTTCTTCAACCGCAAGCCAATTACCTATTATTGGTAAAGGTATGGTTGAGAAAGCAGTATCAAAACGTCGACACAAACCTATTTTATTAGTTGATATTGCGGTTCCTAGAGATATCGAACCAGAAGTCGAAGATATTAATGACGTTTACCTCTATACAGTTGATGACTTGCATTCAGTTATCGAGCAAAACGTTAAATCAAGACAAGACGCCGCTACCGCAGCAGAAGCCATTATTGATGCGGGAGTTGTTGAGTTTAGGCGTAACCTAGATTCTCGTAAGGTATCTAATGTTATTGTCTCTTACCGTAAAAAAGCAGAAGACATTAAGTCTTTTGAGTATGAAAGAGCGCTAAAAAACTTAAGTGCTGGTCAAGAGCCAGAGCAAGTTTTACAGAAAATGGCGCACAATCTTATGAATAAACTCATTCATACACCTACTCAGTTCTTGCGTGAAGCGGGTGCTGATGATGATCAAGCAAGCCTAGAAGTCGCACTTAAGGTGTTGGGCATGACAGAATTGAAAGACGATAAAAATTAGCCAGCTTATTTCGTGTAACAATCTAGCGTAAGTGCTCACTTTAAAGAATTTAATAAAAAGACCTTAACCATGAAAGAATCGATTAAATTAAAAT
Organism: Marinomonas sp. SBI8L; assembly: GCF_001624705.1. Lineage (GTDB taxonomy): Bacteria > Pseudomonadota > Gammaproteobacteria > Pseudomonadales > Marinomonadaceae > Marinomonas. Next base: position 185,136 of record NZ_JSEO01000004.1, on the reverse strand, counting down.
TAGAAAATTTAGCAGATCGTTATGAAGAGCTAGCGGCTTTATTAAGCGATGCTGAAATCATCATGAACCAAGACTTGTTTCGTGCTTATTCAAAAGAATACGCAGAGCTTGAGCCTGTTGTAAAATGCTTTGAAGAGTTTCAAGAGAATGATGAAAACCTTGAAGAAGCGCAATTGATGATGACAGATTCCGACCCGGATATTAAAGAAATGGGTGTGGAAGAAATGAAAGCATGCCAGCTTAAGAAAGAAGAGCTGTTGCTAGATTTACAAAAACTGCTTTTGCCGAAAGACCCTAATGATGGTCGCAACGTTTTTGTGGAAGTTCGCGCAGGAACGGGTGGTGACGAAGCTTCTATTTTCGCTGGTGACTTATTCCGTATGTATTCTCGTTATGCTGAAACTCAACGTTGGAAAGTTGAGATGATTAGTTGTAATGAAGGTGAGCATGGGGGCTATAAAGAAGTAATCGCTCGTATTGTGGGTGAAGGGGCTTACTCTTTGCTTAAGTTTGAATCTGGTGTTCATAGGGTTCAGCGAGTGCCTGCGACAGAATCTCAGGGTCGTATTCATACTTCTGCTTGTACTGTGGCTATCATGCCAGAAATGGATGAGCAGGATGCTATTGAAATCAACAAAGCAGATTTACGTGTTGATACTTTCAGAGCATCTGGTGCCGGTGGTCAGCACGTCAACAAAACTGACTCTGCAATACGTTTAACGCACATTCCTACAGGTGTCGTGGTTGAGTGTCAGGATGAGCGTTCTCAGCATAAGAACCGTGCTAAAGCGATGGCCTTACTTGCTTCTCGCTTGCAGGCAGCTGAAGAAGAAAAGCATGCCGCTGAGCAATCTGAAACACGTAAATCTTTGGTTGGTAGTGGTGATAGGTCTGAGCGTATTCGTACTTATAACTATCCTCAAGGTCGTGTCACTGACCACAGAATCAACCTAACGCTTTATAAACTAGACGAGATCATCACAGGTGATCTAGATAATCTGGTTCAGCCTCTTATCAATGAGCATCAAGCGGGTCAGCTTGCTGCATTGAGTGAAGAGAATCGATAAATGACAATTGGCATGATGAAATAACATGAGAATTGATCAAGTTATCCAGCAAGGGGTCGCGCAATTAGCGGCCCTTTCTAGTTCTAATAAGCTTACTGAGACACCTGAGTTAGATGTTCAGTTATTACTAGCTGAAGTGTTGGGCGTAAATACGTCCTATTTTTATACTTGGCCAGAAAAGCAGGTATCAGAAGAAGATAGGGTAAGGTTTGATGCTTTGTTAGCGCAGCGCCTTAAAGGTAGGCCGATTGCTTATATATTAGGCTATCAAGCATTTTGGACCTTTGAGTTAGCTGTATCAGAATTTACTTTAATTCCCAGATCAGACACTGAATCTTTGGTAGAAATTGGTCTTGAGCTAATTGCTGATGTTAAATCTCCGAGTATTTTGGACTTGGGTACAGGCACAGGTGCGGTGGCGTTAGCGTTAGCCAGTGAAAGGTCTGATGCAAATGTGAGTGCAGTCGACCTTATTCCAGAGGCTGTTGAACTTGCTAAGCAGAATAACCAAAAGCTAAGTCTTAATGTGGATATTCAGCAAAGTAGCTGGTTTGATAATGTTGCTACTACTGGTTTTGCTCTGATTGTATCTAATCCTCCCTATATTGATCCTGAAGATCATCATCTTGATGAGGGAGATGTTAGGTTTGAGCCGAAAACCGCTTTGATTGCGGATCTCAAAGGGTATTCAGATATTGAAATTATTGCCCGAGATGCGAAAGCGCATTTAGCTATAAATGGCTGGTTAGCTTTTGAGCATGGCTATGATCAAGGTGAAGGTGCGAGAAAGATACTAGAGAAAAATGGCTATCATAAGATAGAAACACGCAAAGATTATGGTGGTAACGATAGAGTGACCTTAGGCCAGTATTCGGATTGCTAAAGGGATATTTTTTTACTCTCTAAAAAGTAAAAGCTAGGTACGAATCCCTAGCTTTATAAGATAAACCTGCTTATTACTTAGCAGGTTGCATGCTCTCAGGGCGAATAAAAACGGGCTCGTCAGCTTTAGACTGGTCAGGATCATAACGGTAGCCTGCCAGATTAAAGTTGAGCATGTCTTCGTATGTTTCACATTGCTCTTGAATCAAGTAACGGGCCATCAAACCACGTGCTTTTTTCGCGTAAAAGCTAATCACCTTAAATTTACCATTTTTCTCATCCAAGAAAATAGGCGATACGATACGCTGTGAAATAACTTTTGTATTTACCGCTTTAAAGTATTCGTTAGAGGCTAAGTTCACTAAAAGCTCATCATCAGCGAGTTCGCTAATAATCATATTGGCAATATCATCCCCCCAGAACTGATAAAGGTTAGTGCCTTTGTTATTACCTAAGCGTGTTCCCATTTCAAGGCGGTAAGCTTGCATCAAGTCTAATGGTTTTAATAGGCCGTACAGGCCGCTAAGCATGCGAAGGTGTTCTTGTGCATATGCTATGTCATCTTGGCTAAGAGAATGAGCGTCAAGACCGGTATACACATCACCTTTAAAAGTGAATAGCGCAGGGCGACTGTTTGCTTGGGTGTGGTTTTTATCCCACTCGTGATAACGGTTTACATTCAGGGTTGCAAGTTTATCACTCAGCTTCATTAAAGAGGCAACATCAGCTGGTGTATAAGGTTTAATGGTGTCAATCAGCGCCTGCGCTTGAGTTAGAGCAATAGGTTGGCTTGACTCATTAGTTGGTAACTTGCTGTCTAAATCTAATGTTTTTGCGGGAGAAATTAAAAACTTCATTGGGAATCCTGTAACATAAAGGGCAAGATATATTGCGTTTGTTACAGATTATCCATAGAGTAACGATAGATATCTATAGTGAAGTTCAATAGAGAGAATTTATGAAGAGCAATGTGCTACGTTTTCCTAAAGAATTAACCGCTCAGAGAGATGAGAAAAACAAGCTTGAATCGTCTGAGTCTAAAGCTTGGGATGAGCGTCTTGAAGAGTCGTTTAACCTAATAGATCAAATGAATGATTTAGACTTGATGCGATTACGTGAAGCTTTTGATAAGGCAAGATTAGACTGGCCAGAAGAAGAAGCAGAATTGCCAGAGAAAAATAAACTCCACTCTATTTTGTAATGAACACCTTTATTTCTTGATGAATCTGGATTGTAAAAACAATAGATTCACTCATTATGATTATTTAGCAAAGCTTGATGCTAAAATGCCGTAAAGCTATAAACCTTCAACATTTAACTTTCCTCTTCGGCAACAGATAGTATGTTTTCTTTTTTAATACGCCATTCTTTGGTATTTATTTTTGCGGCGGCCATTCTTGGCTTTTTGCTACCTGAATATTCCTTAAAAGTTTTTCCTATATTGCCTTACTGCCTTTTTGTTTTAATGACACTAACCTTAATTGGTATGAAGCAAAACGAGTTAGTGATTAAGCTAAAACAGCTTTATGTCTGGTGGTATGCTTGTTTTCACTCCTTTTTTTTGATGTTGCTTAGCTTTGTATTTGCTAAGTTGATCGGGGCTGATGAGGCGCTGACCTTGGCTATTGTTGCCGTTGCTGCGACAGGCTCATTGTTTGCTACCCCAGCTATTATCCGTGCTTTAGGTTTTGATGTAATGACCTCCATGGCCATGACGATTGGCTCTACCATTTTATTGCCAGTTGCTATTTATGTTTCTTTGTTTTTGCTGCAATCCGGTGAAGTTAGCTTGGATATGCAAGCCTATATTATGCGCTTGGTTATTTTTATCTTTGGCCCTATGTTGCTCTCTTTTGTTATACATAAATATGTACCGGAGGATAAGCTAGGGCGCGCATTGGTAAAAATCTCTCCTTATACCATTTTGGTTGTGTTTGCCTTTCCATTTGGTTTGATTAGTAATTTCAGACTGCAATGGGATCAAGACCCTATATTGGCGTATCAGCTTATTGGTATTTCAACCTTTTTGGTGACCTTGTTTTTTATCGCCGCATTCTTTTTGTATAAAAAACTGGGGAAAGAGCAGGCATTTATGGCAGCTGTGACAGCGGGAAACCGTAATGTGCTGCTAACTCATACCATCGCAGGATCATTGTTAGGGCCTATGTTTTTGCCGCTTGCTGGTGCGATCCAAGTACCTACATCTGCTCTACCTATCATTACTAAATGGCTGGCGAAGCGATCAAACTAGCTATTTAATTAATACAAAGAAGTCATGAGGGAAAATATGAAGGAACTGATTAACGCCCGTTTACGTGGTAAAATAGAACTTCACAGAATTAAAATAATAAATGGAAAATTTACCTCAATTGATGTTCAACATGACTACCTTGACTTGCCCCAGCATGACGGCGTATTTGATGCAAAAGGCAAGCTTGCCTGCGCGCCTTTTGTAGAGCCTCATATTCATCTTGATGCAGCATTAACTGCTGGTGAGCCCAATTGGAATAACTCAGGTACCTTGTTTGAGGGAATAGAGCGTTGGGGTGAGCGCAAGCCCATGCTCAATGAAGAAGATATTCGCAGCCGAGTTTATCAAACCCTAGAGCTACTTGTTGAAAATGGCGTGCAACATGTCAGAACCCATGCAGATACCACAGATCCAAGCTTGATTGGTGTGAAAACACTTTGTGCAATTCGTGATGAATTAAAAGATAAAATCAATATTCAGGTGGTGGCTTTTCCACAAGATGGATTGCTCTCTTATGAAGGTGGTTTAGACCTCATGATAGAAGCGCTAGAAATTGGCGCAGATGTGGTAGGTGGCATTCCACACTTTGAATATACTCGTGAATTAGGTGAGGCCTCGGTCAAAAAAATCATTGAATTAGCCCAGAAATACGACAGGTTAATCGATGTGCATTGTGATGAAACCGACGATGCTAATTCACGCTTTTTAGAACTGCTTGCCTGTGAAGCCCTGTTTAATAAGATGGGGCACAGGGTAACGGCAAGCCACACCACAGCCATGCATTCATATGATAATGCCTACTGCTCTAAACTCTTTCGTTTATTGAAAAATTCAGGCATTAACTTTGTTTCTTGTCCAACAGAAAGTATTCACCTGCAAGGTCGGTTTGATACCTACCCTAAACGCCGTGGCGTGACGCGAGTTAAAGAGCTTAATGCCGCAGGTATCAACGTATGCCTTGGTGAAGACTCTATTTTTGATCCTTGGTATTCCCTTGGGAATGGCAAGCTGCTTCGCACCTTGGATTTTGCCTTACATATTTGTCAAATGATGGGTTATCAAGACTTCAGCACCTCCTTGAGTCTCATAACGGACAACAGTGCTAAAACCCTCTGCATAGAAGATATTTACGGCATTGAAGTAGGTAAGCCTGCAAGCTTTATTTTATTGGATGGTGAAGATGACTATAGCGTAATTCGCAAACAAGGTGAAGTGCTGCTCTCAGTGAAAGATGGCAAAACCATAATGCAAAGAGAGCCAGCTAGGGTAATTACTGGGAAGTATTTTTAGTGTTTTATGGAAGGTAATCTTCTGTATTTCTCATTTCTCCCTACCTATTCATTAATGTTTATAGGTAGGGAGTTAGATAGATGTTTAAATGTGTTTCTAGGTAAGAGTTTATTTAAACCTTACTTCTACAAAATATTGTTTTCCAGATTCAATGTTTTTAACCACATTAGAATCTAGCGCTCTCCCATCAAGCCTAATACTGCATTCAGAGCTTTCTTTTACTCTAATATAGTGAATGCTTAAGCTAGCACCTCGAAACAGGCGTTTAGCGCTTGCTTCTGGCCAAGCTTTTGGCAATTTGGGTGTGATTTCTAAGCCATCATTACAGCCCTTGAGGCCAAACATCTCTTCAATGATCATTTGATAGAACCAAGCTCCTGTACCAGTATTAAAGAGATTGCTTGAGCGCCCTGCAGTACTTGGATATTGATAGTACGCACCACGGTAGTAGTTTGGAACATATATAGGCAACTGACCTCTTTGGGTAAAGGTTTCACAGTTTGGGTCTGCAATCATTTTACGTAATGTATTAAACGCTCTATCAGGCTCTCCAATTTTGTACAAACTGGCGGCATAGAAAGCAACGGCATGGTTATATACTGAGCCATTTTCTCCTGACCCAGGCCATTTTTGAGTTACTCTACCTATATCTTCTCGCATACCTGTAAAAGCTGGAGCGCATAACATTACACCAAAAGGCGTATCAAGTTGTTCGTCAATGGCTTTTAGCATGCGCTCTTTTTGTTCGTTATTTGGCATGTTGGCTAAAAATGCCCAACTTTGTGTGTTGAGGAAGATACGGCCTTCTTTGTCCTGTGGAATGCCAAAAGTTATGCCGTCATCGGTAATTCCTCGTGCATACCAGTCACCTTGCCATAAGAAGGTTTCTGTAATGCTTGCTAGCTGATCAATTATTGATTGGTAATGGCGAATCTTGTTTGGATTGTTACCTTCTTTGGAAACTCTAATCCATGTTTGTAGTGCAACACTTAACGCTTGTGCTAGCCAGCCAGAAACCCCTTTTCCTTTATGACCTACCATATTCATGGGATCACACCAGTCACCTTGATCTATATAGGGCAAGCCTCTGCTATCACGCGCTTGACACATTGTATCCATGGCCCTGTTAATATGTTCTAACACTGTGTCTCTTGTTTGAGAGTCTACCCATGAAACCTGCTCATTGAGTATATCCCAGTCGTTTGTTTCATTAAGATAAGCTTCGACAATAAGCGCTAACCAGACAGAATGATCTGTATGAGGAATTTGGTTTATATAATTAAATTTTGCCTCAGGAGTTAGTAGTATTCCGTCTGGCATTTCTCCATCGTGTTTTTGTTGTGATAGAGAAGTAAGGATAACTTTCTTAGTAATTGAGCTATCAATATATGCCATTCCCATGCCGTCTTGGAGGTAATTTCGTGTTTGAGGGTCTGTGGTGAGACGGTTGGTATCGCCGTGATAAAAGACTTGTCTCGGAAGCCAATGGTTAATGAAATGATTTAAGGAGTCATCTGGTGTGTTTATTTTTATTACACCACGGCCAGACTGAATGTAGTTTGTGTAGTTAAGAATTTGCTCTTGCTTCTGCTCACCTAGAGTTTGAGATATAACCGATTGAATTTCTTCTTTGTCTAAAGCTGGCCCAAAGACAAAGTTAAACTCCTTGGATTCATCTTTTTTTAGGTTAACTTGAAATTGCATTGCACATGCTGGCATCTCATAGTGGCAGTCTTGATCTGATAGTGTAGCTAGGTCACTTAAAGCATCTGGGTTATGGAGACCTCCTAGTCCTTCAAATCGAACACCGCTTGTTTCAAAGTGATTTGGTGTGCAGTCACTAGCAAAGTAAGTTATGTCTTTAAGGTGTTTGTTTTTTTCATAGTCTTCGAGTTTTTGATAGGGAGTTATTGAGGTGCAAACAACAGCTTTAAGCTTGTGGTCATAATGTGCTCCCATATTCATCCATGACATATAACCTACAGGAAAATAGGGGACTAATGACAACTTACGCTTTGAATTACTTGAATTGATCACCTTAACATGCCAAAGCTCAGCTTGAGATTGTTCTCCGAGAGTGAGTGTTATCTCGAGAGAAATGTCTTGGTTTTTAACTCTCCAACAAATATCGTTTAGCCCTGGGAGAAACTCAAAGCTTTGCAAAGGTGTTTTCATAGGAGCGTAAGGCGCTGAAAACATGTCTCCAGTTTCATCATCTCGTATATAAAAGAATCTACCCGGGTGGTTGGCAAAGTAAGGTTGCTCTGGTTGCATAAAGCTTTTGGCAGTTAAATTTGGGGCATGGGCGTATTTTTTAGGTTCTGGGTTCATATACTGCGCAACGGCATAACCTTGACAGTTCATATGAATCATCATGTGTTTGTTCCATAAGTAGCCTGCAGAGTTTGGGACTAATTTGGGATCATTTAATAAAAAACGTTTACCGCCTTCAATGTACATTGTCATCTAAATACCCTCTGGGTTTAAATGTAAAATTAAGTTTTATGACTCTCTTTTGTCAGCACTATTTGATTACAGAATTGAATGAGTTGATTCACGAATGGATAGGGTTGGCTCAAACTTGTTTTGTATGGCGTGAGTCTCCCCATAACATAGATTCAAAATTTGATGGCAAGCATTACGTGAGATTGCTTCAAGTGGAATGTTAATACTTGTCATAGGGGGGGATGTGAACTCTGCTAGGTCTATGTCATCATAGCCAATAACAGAAACGTCTTTTCCTACTTTAAATCCATGTTTGGTTAGGCTGGAAATAGCAGCCATGCCACTATTGTCATTTGAACAAAATAACGCTGTGAATGGCTTCTTTTTACTTATTAGCAGCTCAGTTGCTTCCATACTTTGTTGGAAACTATAGCCTCCTGACTCTATTAGGTTTGGGTCGACTTCAATGTCAGAAGCTAGCAGCTCATCTATGAAACCCTTATGTCTGCTTTGGGCGTCCTGTGCGTTCATTCGGCCAGTAACTATGGCTATATTTTTATGGCCGAGTTCAACTAAATGCTTTGCGGCTAAACGACCTCCTTGATAATGGTTGGTGCTAAATGCTTTTTCGGCCAAATCTTCTATGTCGCGATTAATAAAAACGACTTTGGGGTAGCGAGCTTCAATTTTAGCTAATTCAAATACGGATAATTCCGGACAAGACATCAGTATGCCGTCACAATCTCGCTCAATTAGGTAGTTTAGGCAATCAATACGTTCCTTGTCTGAGCTGCTATCTTCTGCATTTGCTAAAATGATGTGTTTATCTCGCTTACGTAATTCTCGCTCAATAGTTTGCAGCATTTTTCGATGAAAAGACCCAGAGAAAGAAGGGACCCATAAACCGATGATGTTTGATTTTTTTGATGATAAGGATCTTGCCATGCTGTTTGGTCGGTAGTTTAGTTCAGCCATAGCTGCAGCAACTTTATCACCTGATTTACTGGAGATTGAGCTTTTTCCTGATAGATATCTGGAAACAGTTCCAACACCAACTCCTGCTAGTTTTGCTACATCTTTAATTGTTGCCATATTTCAAAGCCTTTGATGTTTTAATCTACAATTTTTCTCCATTATAAGATCTAAAATGCTAGTTTTATAGTGTTTTTTACAGGTTTTAATTTTTATAAAAAATTTATTACTCATTAAATTAATAGAAAACAATAAGATAAAGTACATAAATAATCTTTAAAAAAGTAGAGTTTAAAATAATTTATGGAACCGGTTCCATAAATTAAAAAAGAGTGCTAACTTAAATACTCCATAAGAACAAAAATGAGAAATAAAGGTACCGCTATGATTAAGATAATGATGCTTTCTGCAGCTATCTCTTTAGCCGCAACCCCTCTAGTCGCTAAGGAAGAAGCCGAGGTTATGCATTGGTGGACATCCGGTGGTGAGTCTGCCGCAATAAAAGTATTGGCAGACGCCTATGAAGCAGAAGGCGGAAGTTGGAAAGATAGTGCTGTTGCTGGTGGTTCAAATGCACGAAGTGCGGCAATAAATCGTATGATAGGCGGATCTCCTACTACGGCTGCACTCTTTAATACATCACAGCAATATCATGAAATGATTGCTGAAGGAATGCTGAATAATTTAGATTCCATCGCTATCTCAAATGACTGGGATGAAATCCTACCAAAGCCGACCTTAGATGCCATCAAAGTGAATGGACATTATTATGCGGCTCCAGTCAATATCCACATGCCTACTTGGTTTTGGTATTCAAAAAAAGCCTTTAATGATTCTGGGATTGCTACAGAGCCACAGACTATTGATGAGCTCTTTGCAGCTTTAGATAAATTGAAAGCATCTGGTTATATTCCGTTAGCTTTAGGTGGGCAAAAGTGGCAGGAGAATCTGCTCTTTATGGCTGTTTTAAGCAATGTGGGCGGCAAACAGCTTTATCTTGATGTATTAAAAAAACGAGATGCTAAAACGCTTAACTCTCCTGAATTTCATAAGGTTGTAGATACTTTTTTGAAACTTAAACCTTATGTGGATTCTGGCTCTCCAGGCAGAAACTGGAATGATACAACCAGTCTAGTGATTAATGATAAAGCAGGTATACAAGTGATGGGGGATTGGGCTAAAGGAGAGTTTACCCAAGCTAAGAAAAGACCAAATAGGGATTATGGCTGCTTTGCAGGATTAGGTGATGACTCATTATATATAGTGGGTGGAGATGTTTTTGTTTTCCCTAAAACAGAGGATAAGCAGCAAATACTCGCTCAAGAGAAGCTGGTCGAAACTATGCTTAAACCTTTAACGCAGATTAGGTTTAACCGATTGAAAGGCTCAATTCCTGTTCGAACTGATATTGATGTTTCCAGTATGGGGCGATGTGCTCAATTAGGTTCAAGAATCTTAAGGGATGAATCTCGTCAAGTTCCTGATGGCTCAATGCTTATGGAGTCCTATCGTTATGGTTCTGTGAAAGATGCGATTACAGAAGTATGGAATAGTAGGGATATGTCTTCTAAAAAAGCTGTAAAGATTCTTTCACAGGCTTTACAAGGCTAGTAGTTTAGGGGGGGGGAGACACATTGTTTGTGTCTCCATTCTTATCTATTGTTTTATTTACTAGCCACTTTAAAGGGGTGAAAAATGAATGTAATCGCTATTCAAATGCATTTTAAGCGTAACTTATTGGCTTATATAGCGGCATTGCCTATGGCATTAACTGTGTTTGTTGCTTACATGGGAACCATGTTCTGGTCTGTTCGTTTATCATTTAGTAGCTCACGTATGCTACCAAAAAATGATTTTGTTGGTTTTGTTCAGTATGAGCGACTTTTTAACACTTCCCGCTGGATATCATCATTAGAGAATTTATTACTTATTGCCTTCTTGTTTTTAGTAATTTGTTTTGTTCTGGGATTTCTTTTATCTATTTTTATCGATCAAAAAATTAAAGCAGAAAGCTTCTTTCGTACTGTTTTTTTATTTCCTTATGCTATGTCGTTTATTGTGACTGGTTTAGTGTGGCAATGGATTTTTAATCCTCAGTTAGGTGTTCAAAAAACGGTTCAAGCATTAGGGTGGGACTCTTTCCAATTTGACTGGATAGTTAACCCTGACATGGTGCTTTATACAGTTGTCATTGCAGCTGTTTGGCAGGGAGCTGGTTTAGTCATGGCGCTGCTATTAGCTGGACTTCGCGGTATCGATGAAGATTTGTGGAAGGCGACAAAAATCGATGGTATTCCTGCGTGGCGAGTGTATATCAGTATTATTCTTCCAATGCTGCGTCCTATGATTATTACTACAGTGGTTCTGTTATCTATCAGCATTATCAAAATGTATGATGTTGTGGTTGCTATGACAGGAGGCGGACCAGGAGTTGCAAGTGAAGTGCCTGCAAAGTTCATTATGGATAACTTGTTTGAGCGTGCCAATATTGGTATTGCTACTGCCGCGTCTACTGTCATGTTAACTACCATTCTATGTTTGATTGCTCCTTTTATATATTCAAATTACATCAAGAAACAAGGTAGGTAATTTATGTTATCAATTTCACCTACAAATTTGAAGTTTGCCTCAAAGCGGGCTTCCTCCATTCAGATGCAATGGGGACGAATAGGTATTTATGGCTTTTTGCTCGTTACTGCGCTGTTCTTTCTGCTTCCCCTGTATGTCATGTTAGTTACTTCTTTTAAAGAGCTTGATGAAATTCGTTTGTCATCCATTTTTGCTTTGCCTCAAGATGTTAGTTGGGACTATTGGAAAGTGGCATGGAGTAGTGCTTGTACTGGGCTAGAGTGTAATGGTTTACAGGTAGGATTCTGGAATTCAGTTCAAATTCTTATTCCAAGTGTGATTATTTCAGTGATGTTTGGAGCTATTAATGGCTATGCTTTATCGTTTTGGAAGATAAAGGGTGCAAATATTTTGTTTGCTTGCCTATTGCTAGGAGCTTTCATTCCTTATCAGGTCTTTATTTATCCACTTATAAGGGTGTACGCGGAAATTGGGATTTATGGGACTTTAACAGGGGTTGTTGTTTCGCATGTTATTTTTGGTATGCCCATCATGACTCTCTTATTCCGTAATTATTACAGTACCTTGCCAATAGAGCTCTTTAATGCAGCAAGAATTGATGGTGCAGGATTCTTCAAGGTATTTTTTATTATCATGCTACCTATGTCGACTCCTATCATCATTGTGGCTGTCATTATGCAGGTGACAAACATTTGGAATGACTTTTTGATCGGCTTGGTCTTTGCTGGCAATGATAATCTCCCTATGACTGTACAACTGAATAATATAGTTAATACCACCACTGGTGAGCGAGCCTATAACGTAAATATGGCTGCCACAATTCTCACTTCACTTGTACCTCTAATTATCTACGTCGCTTCAGGACGTTGGTTTGTTCGCGGTATCGCCTCTGGATCAGTTAAAGGATAGTCTCATGGGAAACGTAAATATTAATAAGCTAGACATTAGCTATGACACAACATTTATTCTTAATCAACTGGATTTATCAATAGAGGACGGTGAATTTATTGTATTGCTTGGACCCTCAGGGTGTGGCAAATCTACTTTGTTAAATGCTATTGGTGGTCTTATTGATACGAGTGGAGGGTCCATTCATTTTGATGGTAAAGATGTAACTTGGACAGACCCTAAAGACCGCGGTATTGGTATGGTGTTTCAATCTTATGCTCTTTATCCAACCATGACAGTTGAGAAGAATATGTCATTTGGATTAAGAATTGCTGGAGTTGAAAAAAAGATTATCCAAGAAAAAGTGAATTGGGCGGCAAAGCTATTACAGTTGGAGCCTTTACTTAAACGAAAACCTTCTGCTCTTTCGGGAGGGCAGCGTCAAAGGGTTGCTATTGGCCGCGCCTTAGTCAGGGACGCAAGTATCTATCTTTTTGATGAGCCTTTATCAAATCTAGATGCAAAATTAAGAGCTGAGCTGAGGTTAGAAATTAAAAAGTTACATCAGAAACTTAAATCGACAATGATTTATGTAACTCATGATCAAATTGAAGCCTTGACTCTTGCTGACCGTATCGCAGTTATGAAAGATGGCATTATTCAGCAGTTAGATACGCCTTACAATGTATACAATAAACCTGCAAACTTGTTTGTTGCGACATTTTTAGGGTCGCCTGGGATGAACTGTCTTGAGGGGAGGTTGAGTAAAAAAGGAGGAGGGATAACCTTTATCTCTTCAGATATTTTGATAGATGTAAGTGACTATCAATTTATCAATTCACCTATGGAAGGGCAGAAAGTTACTTTGGGTGTTCGCCCAGAGAATATTGTTGTTCGGGGTGGTTGTGAGCAGGCTAAAAATGTTTTTAGTGGAATGATTGAATTAGTTGAGCCTATGGGGTCAGAAACTCTGATATGGTCTAAATTTAGTGCTAATCAGACTTTGTCTCATTGTGTTAACTCGGATCAAATTTTTACAAAAGGTGATTCTGTTCAAGTTCAGATAGAGGTAACAAAATGTTCTGTTTTTGATACTGAAACAGGCTTCCGTATTTAATTTGAAATAGCGAGTAGAAGGTAATGAATAGGGAAGATAAGAAAATACTTCTTATGGGGGTGTCTGGAACAGGTAAAAGTCTTATTGGTCGTCTTATCGCTGATGCTTTAGGGGTCCTGTTTATTGATGGCGATGATTTTCACACGGAAAATAATTTAAATAAAATGAACAGTGGTATTCCTCTAGATGATAATGATAGAGAGGGGTGGTTAAAAACACTTAACAATGAATTTGTACGCCACTCTAATCTTATTCTTGCTTGTTCTGCTTTAAAACCTGAATATCGGAATATGCTCAGGGAAAATAATCAAGATCTAATAATTGTTTACCTCAAAGGCTCCTTCGACATTATTTTAAGCCGACATAAGAAGCGGCAAGGACATTTTTTTAATGGTGAAAAAATGTTGAGAAACCAATTTGATACCTTAGTGGAGCCCTCTCCTGATGAAGCAATTTTCATAGAGGTTGATCAAGGTGTCGAGCATATATTAGAGCAAGCATTAGCTGAGATAAATAAATGCTCTAGTCCAAGTTAGAGTTGAGTTTGATTACCTCAAATGTTTCTTTATCAAGCCGCGGATTTGGTCATAACTTAGGTTTAGAGCTTTCGCGGCTTGTTTCTGGCTTTGTTGGTTTTGTTCTAATGCTTGAATAAGTAGCGCTTTTTCTAATTGATTTAGTCTTTGTTTAAAATCAATTTGCTGGTTTGATGTTTTAACTAGCTCGGTATGTTGAGTGTCTAAGGCTGATTGCTTGTCTGTTTCTTCTGCGACTTTTTCTTCGGTATTAGTGCTATTAAAATGCTGAGGAAAAGGGTCTATGATGATGTTCTCAAGCGGCTCGTTAGTTTCCCCTTGTCTAAAAACAGAGCGCTCAATACAGTTTTTTAGCTCACGAATATTGCCAGGCCAATTATGTTGTTTTAATGCCTCCATGGCTTTATCACTAAAGCCTGCAAAGCTCTCCCAACCTAGCTCTATGCTCATTCGCATAGCAAAGTAATCAGCCAGTTCTGCTATGTCCTCTTTGCGCTCTCTAAGAGGTGGGGTAGGGATAACATCAAAGGCAAGCCTATCAAGTAAATCCGCTCTAAATTCCCCTTTTGCAGCCATGTTTTTTAAATCAGCATTGGTTGCGGCAATCAAACGTACATCTACCTTTAAGGTTTTGTGGCCACCAAGTCGTTCAAATTCTCCGTACTCTATGACTCTTAATAGCTTCTCTTGCAGTCTAGTAGACATGGCGCCTAGTTCATCTAAAAAGAGAGAGCCCCCATCGGCGCGTTCAAAGCGGCCATGATGTATTTTTTGGGCGCCAGTAAAGGCCCCAGGTTCATGGCCGAATAATTCGCTCTCCATCAAGTCTTCACTAATAGTAGCGCAGTTAAGGGATACAAATGCCTGATCCCAACGGGGCGATAGATAGTGCAGCCTCTCAGCGATTAGCTCTTTACCTGTCCCTCTTTCACCTAGGACAAGTACAGGGCGATTAATGTTGGCAAGGGCAGATGCTTGCTCTAATGCTTGGGCAAGTGCGGCTGAGCTGCCTATTGCTCTTTGTGGGTTCGAGGTCATATTTAGCTTTTCATAAAATTAATGTGATTGAGTGGTTAATATAGCCTTTTGTGGAGGTTTTTAAAGCCACTTTAAGTGGTTTTATTGACCGTTTTAATTTTGTTTTTTCACAGAAAAATATCAGATAAATCTTATCTTATTGATTTTTAATGTTTTTTAAAACTTGGCACGTATCCTGATATAGCTGTAACAAATTCAAAAAAACTTAATGTTAAAAGTTAATTTTAAAAGGAGTAATACAATGGGCATATTTTCAAGAATGACAGACATTATTAACAGCAATATCACCTCTTTGCTGGATAAGGCTGAAGATCCACAAAAAATGATTCGTATGATCATTCAAGAAATGGAAGAAACCCTAGTTGAAGTGAGATCGAGTTCAGCTAGAGTCATTGCTGATCGTAAAACGGCAGCTCGCCGCCTTGCTAGAATTAAAGAAGAAATTGCTGAATGGACAGATAAAGCTATGTTGGCAATTGATAAGGGTCGTGAAGATTTGGCACGTGCTGCTTTATCTGAAAAACAGGCCACAGCAAAAGAAGTGGATGTAATTGAGCAAGAGTTAAGTGAATTAGATGAACACTTAGCCAGTTTGAACGACGAAATTTCCCAACTTCAAACTAAACTAGATGATGCCAAAGCGAAACAAAAAGCCATGCTAATGCGCCAAACCAGTGTTGAGAATCGCTTGAAAGTGAGAAGACAGAATCAGCGTTCTAATCTAGATGATGCTTTTGATAAATTCGAACGTTTTGAGCGTCGTATGGATACCTTAGAAGGTGAGCTAGAGTCTATGGATATTGGAGCGAATGCAAAAACGAATCTTAAATCTGAGATTGATGCTTTAAAAGAAAATGATGAAATTAATGATGAGTTAGCACAACTTAAAGCCAAGATGGCAAGTAAGTAATAAGCTAATTAATTCACGCTTTTTAACGATTAAATTATTAAGGATGTACCTATGAATATGGCTGTTTTCTTCTTTGTGCCAGTCATCATTTTTATGGGGCTTGTTGCCCCGCTTTGGCTTATCTTGCACTACTTTAGCAAAAGGCGTTCAGCAAAAGGGTTAGCGGAGGAAGATAGGGTGGAATTAGATGATCTTTTAAAAACCGCAGATCAATTGACGGATCGAATCGAAATACTGGAAAGGATTTTAGATGTAGATAGCCCTAACTGGCGAGACAAAGAAGCTCAAGGGGCATATCGCAATCAAGAAGGTGAACAGAGAGAGTCTTCTTCGGGGAGAGAATAGTATGAATAAGCATAAACTAAAGAACTTATGTCAGAAAATGTTCAATGAGAATAAACAAAAGGGCTGGAATATGAATCTTTATCGTAACCCTGATAAAGGCTATATCGGTGGTGTTTGTGCAGGTCTTGCAGACCACTTTGATATTGAACCTTGGGTTGTGCGTATTAGCTTTTTTGCAGGCTTTCTCTTTCTTGGCGGCTTTACTTTGTTTGCTTACATTGTGCTTTGGCATATTTTAAAGCCAGGGGGTGGAGAGCTAAAGTATGAGTATGATGAAAGGCGCCACCAGTATGGTCCAAAAAAGATGTTTAAGTATTCGGACTCGTCTTCAATTCGATTAAAGCGAGCAAGAGATAGAATGAATCAAGCGAGTCGTCGTATTGAAGAAATGGAAAAATATGTCACTTCTAAAAAGTATGATTTAGACCGTGAGTTTTCTTCAATGAAGGACAAGTAACAAGTAACAAGTATCTTTAAGCTTGTTCTCTGTTTCAGTAATAGGCTGTTATTTCTAAAAGGATAAATAACAGTGATAGTTAAGAAATCTGCTATCGGGTTTTAACTGACGTAAAGGAGGCTAGGATGTTAACTTGTCCCCATTGCCAAGGACACGATTTAAGGCATGTATTTAATATCTTTATGGGATCTTTTGGTAAAGCGACCTGTCATCTTTGCGGTAACGACTTTAGTGTGACAACGAAAGTCAGATGGGCTGTTCAGGCTTTGTGTTATTTCTCAGGTATGTGTACTTTATTGGCAGCCTTATTAATGCACTCAGCTTGGCCATTGATTATCTATGCTGCCATTGTATTGCAGCTTTTTATTCTGGTTATGTTTAGGTTTGACCTTGTTGAAGAAAAAACTAACCACCTAGATTTAATAAAACAACACTCAGATAAGGAGGATTAAACCTTATCTGAGTGTTGTTTGAATTTCTTGGTTTTTATTTAAACCTAATATTGAGCAAAGTAAGTCTTTGACTAGGTGATAGCACAATATTCTAGACTTTATTATTCCACTCAATACATTCTTCTAATGTAACGCCTTCACCACCAAAAATATCTAAGGCACTACCAATGGTTAGATCGACTTTTCCTTTTGAAAGTGTTTGAACTAAGGCGAGGTCTTCAAGTGTTCTGGCGCCACCGGCATAGGTCGTTGGTATCGAGGAATGCTTACCAAGCAACTCAACTAATTCTTTATCTATGCCTGCCTGTAAGCCTTCAACATCAGCAGCGTGAATTAAAAACTCATCACAATGATCGGCTAGCTCTTGAAGGTTTTCTAAATTGATCTGAGTAGAAGTGACTGTTTGCCAGCGGTCTGTTGCGATATTCCAACCGGTTTCTGTACGACGGCAGCTCAGGTCTAAAATAAGTTTTTCTGTTCCTGTTTCGCGTTTAATTCTATCTAATCTGTCCCAGGAAAATTCGCCATTTTCAAATATGTAAGAGGTAACGATAAGGTGAGATGCGCCGGCTTTTAAGAACTCGCTTGCATTTTTATGATTGACACCACCACCGAACTGCAAGCCATTTGGATAGGCTTTTAATGCTTTAATGGCTTCTTCTATATTACCTGGCCCTAAGGCGATGACATGACCACCAGTTAACTCATGTTCCTTGTAGAGAGCCGCATAATAAGCTGCATCATGTTCACTGATAAAGTTCTCTTTAGCGCCATGATCATTCAAACTGCCGCCAACGATTTGCTTCACTTTACCTTGATGAAGGTCGATACAGGGTCGAAATTTAGTCAATCTAATTGCTCCAAACAATGTCAAAAAAATGCATAAAATAAGCTGAATAAATATGGCCTGATTGTACCTTATTCAAACCTCTGCTTCCTCTAAATGTCTTTATGTTTAGGATAACTGTTACAATATGCCGCTTTTATCAAATCTAGACTAGGTAAATCACACAACTTTAGTCTAATGCCTGTCTATTTTGTACGGAAAATGTCCATGTTAAAAATATCAATTGCAGTTTCTATTGCGGATCATGAAATGGAGTTGACTGCAATTCGCTCTCAAGGTGCGGGTGGGCAAAACGTTAATAAGGTTTCTTCTGCAATTCATTTAAGGTTTGATATTAAAGCATCTTCGCTACCTGAGTTTTATAAAAGTCGATTGTTAGCGCTTAAGGACTCACGTATTACCAAAGAGGGTGTTGTGATTATTAAAGCACAGCAGCATAGAACTCAAGAGTTAAATAGAGAGGATGCGCTCGCTAGACTGAAAGCCTTGATTCTAGATGCAATTAAGGTAGAGAAGGTGAGACGGGCAACCAAACCAACTAAATCTTCGCAACGTAAACGCGTTGATCATAAAAAGCAAAAGGGCCAGATTAAGGCGTTGCGTAAAAAGAACTGGGACTAGGTCTGATTAGCCTATATAGACAGTTTTGAAATAGGGCTATCTAGCCCCATTTCTCTTTTCTAAATAGTGAAATAACAGGGCAATAATACCTGCTAAAAACAAGTATATCCCTGTCATTAAGAGTAATGGTTCATAGACGATATAAGTCTCCTGTCGTATTTTTGAAAATACTGCATAGGTGTCAATGAGAGTAATAGTTGCCACTAAAGGTGTTGCCTTGAGTTGTAAAATGACCTCTCCTCCGATGACTGGCAATGTGCGCTGTATGGCTCTGGGTAGCCAAATACGCGATAAGATTTTAAATGGTGGCATACCAAATGCCTTGGCCGCTTCTAATTCTCCATTAGGAACACCAGCAAAAGCCCCACGCATGATTTCTCCTTCATAAGCGGCAACAGATAGTGTTAAAGCAATAAAGGCATAAGGCCAAGCATCGGTTAAATAAGGCCAAAGAAATGATTCCCGCAACCAGTCTATTTCTGGAAAGATAGAACCAACACCATAATAAAGGAGCCATATTTGTAGTAATAGAGGTGTTCCTCTTATAAGAGTACAAAAGCTCTGGGCTAATTTTGCTAGAAAACTAGGGCCTGTTACTTGAACTAGACCAATTGGAATCGCGAGTAAGAAGCCCGTGATAAAGCTTGTTACTAACAAAATGAGGGTTCGCCAAAGGCCTTCTAAAATAGCGTCTTGATATTCCGGAATCCAGTACCAGCTAAGGTTGTTAACTAGCCCAGCTATCGAGCCTAATGTAATAACAATCAGTAGTATTCTATGAGGCATAAACCAAGCTTTTATTGCCGATAGATCAAGTATGGATGCCGCTTTTTTTTCTTGAGATAAGTTAGGTTGAATTAAAGGCTGATTATCCATGCATTTGTCCTTTATTTGAGCGACGAATGAAGTACTTAAATAAAGCATCCGAAACTAATGAGATACATAAGTAAAGCCCTCCTGCCACGGTCAGAAATAATAGCTGCTCTTTTGTTGCCCCTGCCGCTTGTCTTGCCGCTAATGTTAATTCAGTAAAGCCCACGACAGCGAGTAGTGCGGTATCTTTAGTTGCAATTAGCCAGAGATTGGAGAGACCAGGTAAAGCGTGAGGGAGCATAGCTGGCAAGCTGATACGGTATAGAATTTTGTATTTAGGCATAGCAAATGCGTGGGCTGCTTCTATTTGACCTGCTGGTATCGCAAGCATCGCTGAGCGTATCACTTCAGTTGCATAAGCGCCTTGAACAAACGATATGACCAGTACACCTGCGATAAATCCATTAATTTCAATGTTGCTTATCCCTAATAGGCTGAGCAGACTATTTAGCAAGTTTGGTAAAGCAAAATAAATTAATAAGATTAGAACGAGTTCTGGGATGGCTCGTACCGCCGTTGTGTAGCACGCCCATAAATCACGACAGACAATACTGTTACCTAGTTTGCCAAGCGCGCCCAAAAAGCCAATAACAAGTCCAAATAAGAAGCCTAGAATAGCTATCTCTAATGAGAGAAGAAGCCCAGATAATAAGGTGCCACCCCATCCTGGCGCTTCAAAAGCTAATAACTGCCAAACAGACATAGATTGATAATCAATAAACATAAGTCACCCTAACGTTAACAAGCAAAAACTAAGCAAGTTAACTTGCTTAGTTTTTGTTTATCTTATTCGCCGTAAATATTGAAGGAGAAGTAAGCTTGGGATATTTGCTCGTAAGTGCCATTTTTTCGAATGGCGTCAATGGCATTGTTAAGCTGCTCTTTTAGTTCTGGGTTACCTTTACGTAGGCCAAAACCAATACCTTCTCCTAATAAGGATTCATCATTAACCGCCATCCCCTTTAGATCGCAACAATTCTTTCCTTGCTCTGAATTAAGGAAACTTTCAAGGGTGAGAGCATCTGCTTGGGTTGCATCTATGCGGCCAGAGTAAAGGTCTTGGTTAGCTTCGTCTTGGCTCTGATACTCTTTAATCGTGGCATTAGGGTAATACTTTTTTGCAAACTTCACGTGAATGCTGGCGGCTTGCAAGCCGATTATTTTATTATCGAGTTCAGCTGGTGTACTGCCGAAACTTGCTTTTTTTGAACCTATGACGGAGGCGCCTGATTGATAATATTTATCTGAGAAATCGATTACACGCTTACGGTCAGATGTTATAGAGAGTGAGGCTGCAACCACATCTACTTTTTTGGCGAGTAATGCTGGAATAATGCCATCCCAAGCGGTAGCCACAATTTCACAATCTAGTTTGGCTTGTGCGCAAATTGCCTTAGCTATGTCTATTTCCCAACCTGAATAATTACCAGATGCATCTGGCACAGAAAAGGGTGGGTAAGGTTCGGTGGCAATACCTACTTTAATCGTTTGGGCTGCTAGTGTTGTTGAGAAAAAGCCAATAACAGAGGCGCTAATTAACGCAATAGATGCTTTTAGTTTCATGATTTACTTCCTCTAAATAGATTGTTTTATGTTTGGTATTTCTATTTTTCTTTTTGTTAGCAAACTGACTGGATGAATTGTTTTAGCCTTTCTGATTTTGGCGCATTGAATATCTCTGCTGCAGAGCCAAACTCTTCAACTTTGCCTGCATTCAAGAACATGACTTTATTGGCGACATCCGCCGCAAACTTCATTTCATGCGTCACTATGATCATGCTTCTGCCTTCAGTTGCTAAATCATGCATAACAGCTAAAACTTCACTGACAAGTTCTGGGTCTAAGGCCGAGGTTGGCTCATCAAAAAGCATTAGCTCAGGGTTGATTGCGAGAGCTCTGGCTATGGCTGCTCTTTGCTGTTGGCCGCCGGATAGGTTGCAAGGGTATTGGTGCTTCTTATCGTAAAGCCCAACGCGTTTTAGTAGCTGGTGGGCATTGATTAAGGCTTCATCTTTGGAAATGCCAAATACCTGAGTCGGCACTTCGATAATGTTTTGCTCTATATTCATATGCTGCCAAAGATGAAAGCCTTGAAAAACCATGCCAAGTTTCTGACGGATAAGGCGAAGCTGCTTTTGGTCTTTTGCAACCATGTCACCTTGTTTATTGCGAATGAGTTCAATCTTTTTACCGAAAATATGAATGTCACCAGCACTGGGTGTTTCAAGCATATTTATGCAGCGAAGCGTGGTGGACTTACCTGATCCACTGCCACCAATAAGCGCAATGACATCTCCTTTGTTTGCACTTAGATCTATTCCTTTTAGAACCTCCAATTCGCCAAAGCTTTTCCTTAGATTGGTAATTTCAAGAATGGTGTTGTTTGTATCTATCTCATTTATGGCCATGTTAGGAGTCTCTAAATGATTTCGAAAATAATTAAATTATGCGCTTGCATAAATTTATACACTTGCATAATAATGATGTCAACAGAATCACTTTGAGCAATAAGTGAACAAATAAAAGTGCAATTTAGGAGAATGAAAAAATGAAACTATTTGGTAGTCAGTCAATGGTTGCGCCGATTCAGCGTGTTCTTATGAGGCGCCCAGGAGCAAGCTTACTTGCTGCAGATGCAAAAAAGTGGCATTACGGCACTATGTTTGATGCCCCAAAGGCGATTGAGCAATATGCCGCTTTCGCTGATCTTGTTGCGCAGTCTGGAGCAGAAATTAGCTGGATAGAAGATGATAATGATGGACTTTGTGATGCAATGTTTACTCAAGATGCTTCTTTAGTCACTGATCATGGTGCTGTTTTACTAAACATGGGGAAGGTGTTAAGAGTGCCTGAACCTAACCTTCATAGACAGGCTTATCAAGCTGCTGGTGTTCCTATCTTGGGGGAGTTAACAGGTAGTGCAATGATAGAGGGCGGTGACTTCATTTGGTTGAATGAAAATACTATAGTGGTAGGTTGTGGCTTCCGTTCAAACCGTGAAGGCATTGATCAGCTTAATGAAATTTTAAATCCGTGTAATATTAATGTGATAGGTTTTGATTTGCCGGTATGGCATGGGGCTGAAGCTTGTTTACATTTAATGTCAATGATTTCTCCTCTTGATGAAAAGTTAGCGTTAATATATTCGCCTCTCATGCCAACGGCTTTTTATAATTTACTGTTGGAGGAGGGCTACACATTGATAGATGCGCCAGCGGAAGAGTATCTTGCAAGCGGTGGCTTGAACTTAAATGTTCTGCCAGTTAAGCCTAAAGAATGCATTATGATAGATGGATTCCCTTTGACTAAAGCTATGATGCAAGATGCGGGATGCAAGGTTCATGTGTTTGAAGGAGATGCTCTTTGCATTGCATGCGAAGGAGGGCCAACCTGTTTAACTAACCCAATATTACGAGGCTAAAGCATACCCAGTATGTCTACTAAAAGAAGAGAAGGAAATAATCGACGTCAGGAGCTGATTGAAGCCGCTTTAGACTGTATTGAAAATGAAGGCTTGCAAGGAGCAACAGTCAGAAAAGTGGCTGACTATGCTGGAGTAACCAATGGTTTGATTCGATTTTACTTCTCTAGTAAAGATGAGTTGATAAGGGCGGCTTATGCTGCCCTTTTGGAGAAAATTTATGCAAGTGCTAGGGTAAATATTGAGGACTCTCAATTACCAGCGAAAGAGCGCTTGCGCCGTTTTATAGAAGCGACCTTATCTTTCCCTATTGTGTCGCCAAGAACAGTCTTGCTATGGGCTAACTTTTTGCCTCTTACTTATATTGACGAGCAAATGGCTGCTATTAGAAGTGATGGTTATGTGGAAACAACTAATATTTTACAGCCATTGATAAAAGCCACGTTGGAAGATCATGAGCAATTAATTACAGATCAAGAGTCTGCTCGATCAGCGGTTAAGATTAATGCCGTTATTGATGGTTTATGGTTGGAAGGAAGCATGGCTGGTTATAAGTTTGAAAACGGTGAGTTGGCTCAGATGGGGTTAGAAACAGCGTCAGCCATTTTAGCGATCGAACTTTAAATAAAAGCCCTAATCAAACACTTGATAAGGGCTTTAGTAAAATAGGTTTTATGCCGTTGTTGTTTGTGCTTTTCTTAGCATGCTAACAAGTTCATCTTTTAAATAAACGCGGCGGTGTTTAGCTTTCTCTTCTTCTGCAGTGGTTGCTAATGTCACCTCGTTTTCCATATTTTCAATACTACGAGTTAGCTCATGGTATTCATCAAACAATTTTTTAAAGTGAGCATTCTCCATTTTAAGCTGGTGAATTTCATGCTTAAACTCAGGTAAATCATTAGCAAGAGTGTGGTGTTCTACAGGCATAGTGTCTTCCTTAATTTTTATGTTGATAATTATTTGATCCTGTTTAGAGCATAAGGCGGTATCAGAAAATTATCTTGATCTAGGTTAAGAAAAGCGTAAACCCACAAGCTTTGCTGAAGAATACTCATGTCATAAGGTCAATGACTGCAATCAAAGCAATGCTTAATGTCTGGCAGTATTGTTAATCGATTTTCATCAATGGGTTTGTGACAGGATTGGCAAAGACCATAATTATGTTCTTGTGTTTTTTGTATTGAAGCTTGTAATGCTTCTAAAGCCAAACGTTCAGATTTTTGACACTCATCTAGCACTTCATTAATCATGGGTGAAGCATTCTGCTGTTGTTTGATTTGCTTAATCCTTTCTAGCCTTTCTTTGTAACTATCTAAAAGTCTTGCTTCAGCTCGACTTATCGAGTGGTCAAAGGAGGCAATTTTAATATTTCGGGTAAGGCTCTGACTAACAGGGAAATAAGACATAAGATGCTCCTTTAAAGTTTTGCGGCTAGGGCATGTTTGACTAACATTGATTGAATGGTTTGATTTAGCACTTGGTGTCGTTTTTGATATTGACGTAACTTGTTGCTTGGGTGTGACTCGTCTAGCGCTTGGATCTGTGTTGTTAGTTGCTGGTATTCAATCGCCATGGTTTGAAATTCAGCGTTATACAAGTTTAATAGTCTGATCTCATCAAGATAGTGCGGGTGTTCAAGCATGAGATATGAAAGGTTATTGGCCATCTGAATCTCCTTACTCAGTGTTAGTTTTATGGTTATCAGCTTAGTTTACTTTTTTGATTAAAAAATAGACTAATTTAAAAGCTTTTCTTCGTCCTGATATGTATCAAGTTAACGCTTGTTTATGACACTTTATCGAAACTCAATATCTTATTTTGTGAGAAGAAATGCTTATTTAATGAGGGGTAAAACAGGTCTGTGATTAGCTTGATTCAGCTCTTAGGGGAAGGCGAAGCAAATAGATACTGACACAGATACCTATGCAGATGAGTGATAAAGTCGCCCAAAACTTTCCAACAAGAAATATAGATAGCCCCATACCACACCACATAAAAATAATGGCTCGATTGCGACTCTTTTTAGGTATGCCTTTGTCAGACTGCCAATCCTGAATAATAGGTCCAAAATATTTGTGGGCTGTGAGCCAGTTATGAAAGCGTGTAGATGATTGAGAAAAGCACCAAGCACTTAATAAAATAAAAGGCGTAGTTGGAAGAAGGGGAAGAACTACACCGATAATGCCAAGGACTAATGAGACCCATCCTGTTGCTAAATAAAGTAAGCGTTTAAAAGGGCTTTGTTTATGCTTAGCTGGTTTGGCCATGTGTATTGAGTGTCCTATTGGCAAAGCAAGTGCTTTTACAATAAACCCTATCGTATCAATTGAGAGAGTACAAACTAATTGTATAGGGGAAGCTTTAAGGAGCTATTTGCTTGTTGCTAACAACCCCTTAAAAATTTGATTAAACAAAAGATGACATGTCATCCATTGATTCAGGTGCTGCTAAGCTCCAACCACCTAGACGTTTCCATCTATTTACAATCTCACAGAAAAGCTCAGCGGTTTTCTCTGTATCATATTTTGCTGAGTGTGCTTCTGCATTACTAAATGGAATGGCAGCTGCTTCACACGCTTTAGCTAATACTGTTTGGCCAAATGCAAGACCAGCAAGACTTGCTGTGTCAAAGCTAGAGAAAGGGTGAAATGGATTACGTTTGATATCACAACGTTCGATAGCTGCATTTAGGAAGCCATGATCAAATGCTGCATTGTGACCCACAAGGATGGCGCGTTTACATCCAACCGACTTAAGCTCTTTTCTTACCTTACTAAAAATTTGGCCAAGCACTTCTGCTTCAACAACATCTTTACGTTCAGGGTCAAAAGGATCAATACCTGTGAACTCTAAGGCAGACTTTTCAAGGTTTGCACCTTCAAATGGTCTAACATTGAACTCAATAGTTTCATGGATATAAAGCTCGCCATTTTCATCCATTCTCAGGATGCTGGCAGCAATTTCTAATAATGCGTCAGTTTTATTATTAAAGCCTGCGGTCTCAACGTCGATAACAACAGGTAAGAAACCACGGAAGCGGTCTTTAATTTCGTGCATGGTGGAATTTTGGTGGTTTGACAAGACTAATCCTTAATGTGCCACTTGCTCGTAATGTTATTGCTGGATAGGATTGCAGCATAACACATTTGTTAGCTTGAACGAGATATCTAATGGGAAATGCGGTACTAAAAAAAATGAAAAATATACTAATACCAGCGGTTTGTGCGCTCGGTATTGGATTTAGTGCTTCGTCACAGGCAATAACTCGTTATCAATCTGACTTGACTGAAGCTCAATGGCTTCTTTCTGGTGATATTTTCTCCTGCAGTTTAAGTCATCCCATTATGTATTATGGGGAAGGACATTTTATTAAAAATGCCGGTGAACCCATGAAGTTTATTCTTAACCCAGGTAATGAAAAGTTAGGCCCAGGAAATGTCTATATTATTTCTCAGGCACCAAATTGGTCTCCTGGGTTAAAGCCTGAGACATTAGAGGTTTTGGCTTATCCTGGCTACGGAATGACGGTAGAGGTTGGTGGAAAGGTTGCAGAACGCATGCTTACCAGCCTGAATAAGGGGTTACATCCTGTATTAGCTGGCAGTGCTTGGGAAAGTGGTCGCGAAACCATAGAAGTTGCACTCACAAATATTAATTTTGCACCTGCCTATAATGAATTTAGACGCTGTATGGCGAGCTTGCTGCCTGTTAATTACGATCAGATCGCAAGATCGGCTGTGCTATTTCCTGAAAATGGCGTATTGCTTTCAACTAGGATGCAAGACAGATTGGATCTGGTTGCCTTGTATGTGGCGAATGACCCGAGTGTTGAATACATCTATATTGATGGCCATACAGATTCATTAGGTTCTCGAAGGGATAACCGTGAGCTTTCTAAAAAGAGGGCGGAAGCGGTGACTGCTTACTTGTTAGAGCAAGGCGTCGCAGTAGAAAAAATTATTTCTCGATACCATGGTGAGCGTTATCCAACAATAGATAACAAAACACGATCTAATCGTGAGAGAAACCGTAGGGTGACTATACGCCTCGAAAAATTCGATCCTTAATCTGTTGCGAACGGTGAATCAGGGCCTAGGATATCCATGCCAATGTTTATTTCTAGGTTGAATGTTTTTGTTTGCCCAGAGCAGCCTGCATAAACAATTGTCCATGCCTCTTCACTTCCTGGAGGAGGTATGCGCCAGCAAACGCCTTTGATATTGACGTAACGTGTGCCATCCGAGTCCTCTGTTATGGCGTATACTTCCTCTTCTACTTGTGCATTTTCATATTCTGCTTGAGCTTCTTTGGCTAGCATTAACTGGGTTTTAGTTTGCTCCGAAAAGACATTTTCTAATTCTTCACCAGTCGCTTCTAATTCGTAATTGCTATCAAAGTGATCTGCTTGGGTACTTTCTAAGCTTTGAGACAAGGTTTGTACTGGTGCTTCTAGCGTTTGCCCTTCAATGTGAAATGGTGCCGTGTCGTCAATCAATTTATTGTCTGTCTCAAACTCAGTAGGGGGGGCGCCTTCTAATGGATCTAATAGGTTGCTTTGGCTCGAACTTGATGAGGTTAAGTCTATGTAGCCCTCTATTTCAGTTGAGGTTTGTGAAACAGGAGCTTGTACTTGATTATCTGTTTTTACATTGGCTTCTTTTGGGGCGCTGTCAATCAAGCTTAAACTTAATTTAGGTTTTACTTGTGGTAAAGAGGGAGCGTCTTTTGGCTGATCAAAGCCAATAAACGGGGTTATCCAGGGTGAAAGAATAATAAGGTGCAAGCCGATAGCGATGAGTAGAATAACTAAAAAAGTACGCTTACTTGTTTTGGGTGTAGGAAGAGGCTTGTTCATGATTTCTTATGTGATTAAATTAAGTAAATTTTACCTCTTATAGCGCAGAGAATCGATGTTTTTTGACACTCTGAGTCTACTTGATAAAAGTACTTTTTGGGATTTTGAAAAGGGTATAAGGCTATAGCAAAAAAATGATGTGAAAGCAGTGGCTTTTTAAGCTTCGGGGTTGGGCTTTGAACGCTCCACACGTATACTGTTGGCATATAAATTATGAGAAAAAAATATGTCTAGGTTGATTGCTCTTGTATTTGTCACTTCCCTCTTGATTGCATGCGGTAATAAGGGGGCATTGTATTTACCTACGGCCGATAATGGGCCAGCTCAACCTAGCCAGACCAATCAATAAGGATAAAGTTTAGTGGACTTTTTTAATTATAAAGATCAAGCGTTAATGGCAGAAAACGTTTCTATCGCAAGTATTGCGGAGCAGCATGGAACACCTTGTTATGTTTACTCAAAAGAAACTCTAGAGCGCCATTACAAGGCCTATGCAGATGCATTTTCTTCTCACCCCTCTTTAATCTGTTATGCCGTTAAAGCTTGCTCAAATATCGCTATTTTGAATGTGCTAGCAAAAATGGGAGCTGGTTTTGATATTGTTTCTGTTGGCGAGCTAGAGCGTGTTCTACGTGCTGGTGGTGATGCTAGCAAAGTAATGTTTTCTGGTCTCGGAAAGCAAGCGCATGAGATGGAGCGAGCTCTCGAAGTGGGGATTCATTGTTTTAATATTGAGTCCGAGTATGAGCTGTACCGTTTAAATGAAGTTGCAGAAAAATTGGGTAAAAAAGCACCTGTTTCATTAAGGGTAAACCCAGACGTTGATGCTAAAACACATCCTTATATCTCAACGGGTCTGAAAGAAAATAAATTTGGCATTGATATTAATGACGCGGTACGAATCTACACGATAGCTCATGAGCTTCCGCATCTGAATGTAATGGGGGTTGATTGTCATATTGGTTCTCAGTTAACTGAGTTAACACCTTTTATCGATGCATTTGATCGTCTATTGAAGTTGATTGATGAGCTAGCCTTATCTGGTATCGAAATTAAGCATGTTGATTTAGGTGGTGGTTTAGGTGTTCGTTATCGTGATGAAGTACCACCCGTCCCTGCTGACTATGCCGCACTTGTTTTACCTAAAGTGGCGGATAGAAACTTCTCTCTTGCGTTTGAACCAGGTAGATCTATTGCGGCAAATGCTGGCGTGCTTGTTACTCAGGTCGAGTTCTTAAAGTGTTCAGAGCATAAAAACTTTGCCATTATCGATGGCGCTATGAATGATCTTATTCGTCCGTCACTTTACAGTGCTTGGATGGATATTGTGCCTGTGAAGTTGAAAGCTAAAGCGACAGAAAATAAAAAGGTTTATGACCTAGTTGGGCCTGTTTGTGAAACAGGAGACTTCTTAGGTAAAGATAGAGAGCTTGATTTAGAGGCGGGTGACCTACTCGCAGTTAGATCTGCAGGAGCCTATGGTTTTACCATGTCGTCTAACTATAACAGCCGTAATCGTGCTGCTGAAGTAATGGTTGATGGTGATAAAGCTCATCTTATTCGTTCTCGTGAAACAATTGATCATCAGCTAGCTGGTGAGCAAATTTTGCCAGAATAAAAGAAGGAGCCTAGTTTTGTTGCTTAAATTTACCAAAATGCATGGTCTAGGGAACGACTTTGTAGTGGTTGATGCGGTAAGTCGTAAAGTTTATTTTAATAAAGATATGATAGCTCGCCTGGGTGATCGTCATACGGGTATTGGTTTTGATCAACTACTTTTGGTTGAACCGCCAACTAACCCTGATATGGATTTTAGATATCGTATCTTTAACTGTGACGGTAGTGAAGTTGAGCATTGTGGAAATGGTGCTCGTTGCTTCGCAACTTTTGTTCAAGATAAGGAACTGATTGATAAAGACATTATCAATGTTGAAACCAAAAATGGGCCTATTCAGTTACGAGTTTTAGCGGGTGGTTTAGTTACGGTTGATATGGGGGTTCCAAGCTTTGAGCCTGCTGACTTACCATTCATAGGTAGTGCTAATGGGGATTTTTACGATATTCCCGTTGCGGGCTCACTTTATCAAATAACTCCTGTGTCTGTGGGTAATCCGCATGCTGTTCATAAGGTTGATAAGCTAGATGATGATTATGTGGAGCAGGTCGGTGCAGCGATTGAAAGCCATGAATTATTCCCTAACAATGTTAATGTTGGTTTTATGCAGCTTGTTTCTGAGTCTGAAATAAACTTAAGGGTTTATGAGCGAGGCGTTGGGGAAACCCAAGCATGTGGAACAGGAACCTGTGCTGCAGTTGTGGCTGGTATTAAACAAGGTTGGCTTGCAAGTAAAGTAAAAGCGAACTTATTAGGTGGTGAGTTAACTATCGAATGGCAAGGTGAAGGTCACCCAATTTTAATGACGGGACCTACCGCCAAGGTGTTTGAAGGCCAGATATATCTATAAAGAGGCAGTATGACCGAAGAAGCTAGCGTAATTGAATTCTTAAAAGCAAATCCAAAGTTTTTTCATGATCATTTGGATTTGCTAGAAACCTTGGATGTGCCCCATGCTTTGGAGCCAAATAACACGGTTTCTTTGATTGAACGTCAGGTGTTTTTATTACGTAAATCTGCTGAAGACTATAAAAGCCAGTTTGAGCGCTTAGTTGATGTTGCCCGTGAAAATGAGTCGATTATGCACAAGAGCCGTCGCCTTGTGTTAGCTGGCATGGTTTGCACTAACTTAGATGAGTTTGCCATCATGCTTGATGACGTCATGCGTGATGATTTTCATATTCAGCTTCACTCTTTGGTGCTTTTCTCAGAGAAAGAGTTAGATACTAATATTAGAGTGACACCAATGCATCAGGCAGGTCCAGTGCTTAAAGAGGTTCTGCTAAAAACTGGTTGCTATTGTGGTGCTTTGTCGGTTGATGAAGCTCAATATCTGTTTCAAGATAAAGCTGATCAAGTTATGTCTTCTGCTGTATTGCCTCTGGTGTCCCATTATCAAGGCGCGGATAGGTATATTGGTGTGTTAGCTTTAGGTAGTGAGGAGCTAGAGAAATTTAAACGTGAAAAAGGCGTGATGTTTCTTGAGTATTTGTCTGAAATTCTAAGTGCTATTTTAATAAGGTTGCTACCGTGACACGTTTAATTACCTTTGATCTTGATAATACCCTTTGGGATGTAGAGCCTGTGATAGTAAGAGCTGACCAGGCAATGTTTCATTGGTTTGAAGACAGGTTTCCTGGTTTTAATCAGGCATTTGATCAAGCGGCTTTATTTAAGCTTAAGCAACAGTTACTGGAAGATTCATCTGCTCTAAGAGCTGATATCTCGCGTTTGCGAGTGGAAGTGTATCGAGTGGCATTGCAGGATTTTGGTTTACCAAAGGAAGAGGCTGCTTTAGTTGCTCAATCTGCCTTTGATTACTTTCATGAGTGGCGTCAAAAAGTTGATTTGTATCCGGGTACTAAAAAAGTACTGTGGCAATTAGCTAATCATTATCGCCTAGCTGTGATTACTAATGGCAATGCTGATGTATTTCACCCTGATGTTGGTTTATCTGACTCTTTTGAATTTGCTGTAAGGGCAGACAAAGAAGGGATCGCAAAACCTAATGCGGATATTTTTCTAAAAACGGCCGAGCTAGCAGGTGTTGATGTTAGTAATCTGATCCATGTTGGTGACAATGTGCATGATGATGTGAACGGTATTAATCAGGTTGGTGGACGAAGTATCTGGTTTAATCGTCATGGTGCAAGGCGTTGGCAAGATAAATGGCCAAGCCGCCCAGATGCTGAAGTGCATGCTTTAGAAGAGTTACCAGAAGTAATTGCTGATATGATTGCGCAAAATTAAGTCAGCGAAAGCTTAAGGAATAAGAAAATAGTTTTTTACTATTGAGTTAGTAGTAGGAACTCATTTTTACACCTATAAAAAAGTGCTAAACTAGCACATATTCAAAGATAATATGATTTAAGGAATTTCAAATGGGTGACAATACTATCCAAATTACCGATGCACAATTTCAAGACGAAGTGCTGAATTCTGAACTACCTGTAGTAGTTGATTTTTGGGCTCCTTGGTGTGGTCCTTGTAAAATGATTGGTCCAGTACTTGAAGATGTTGCTGGTGAAATGGAAGGCAAGATCAAAGTTGTTAAAATTAACGTTGACGAAAACCCTGATACAGCGCCTAAGTACAATGTTCGCGGTATCCCAACCTTATTGGTTGTTAAAGGTGGTGAAGTAGTAGCAACTAAAGTTGGTGCTGTTTCAAAAAGTCAGCTTGTTGACTTTATTGATACTGCTATCTAAATCATCTTTTGATTTGGGTAATAAAAAAGCAGCCAATAGGCTGCTTTTTTTGTGCTCATGTTTTGTTTAGTGCATTACTTTTTGATGCTAGCTAGTTTCTGTATATAGTCTGGTGAGTGGTAGCTTTCTAATGCACTTGCCATTGTTTGTGCATAAGGTAAGTAACTCTTGAGCTCTTTCTTTGCCATAGGCTCGTCATTAGGTAGCTTCACTGTTACAGGGTTCTTATGAGTACCATTGATACGGAACTCATAATGCAGGTGAGGGCCAGTTGCGTAACCAGTTTGACCAACAAAAGCAATTGTTTGGCCTTGTTTCACTCTACCACCACGTTTGATCTTACGAGAGAAGCCATTCAAATGAGCATAAAGGGTTGTATAGCCACGACCGTGATCAAGAATCACAACATTACCATAACCATTTTGCTTACCTTTAAAAATGACTTTACCATCACCTGAAGCTTTAACTGGCGTGCCCTTAGATGCTGCGTAATCTACGCCACGGTGTGGGCGAGTTGTTTTGAAAATCGGGTGTAAGCGATTTGGGTTGAATTTTGATGAGATACGGGTGAAATCAACTGGTGTACGCAGAAAGGTCTTACGCATAGAGAGACCATCTGGTGTGTAGTAATGAGCACCTTTGTCAGTCTCGTAACGAATCGCTTGGTAAACACGGCCATTATTTACAAACTGTGCCGCGAGTATGTTGCCAAACCCAATTGATTGGCCGTCTAAATATTTTTCTTCAAATAGAAGACTAAAGGTATCGCCATCTCTTAGGTCTAATGCAAAGTCGATATCCCAGCCAAAAATATTTGCCATTTCAATTAGCATGGATTGGCTTATGCCTGCTTTTAAGCCGTCAAGAAAAAGAGAGTTACTTATCGTCGCTTCCTTGTAGACGTTAACAATCTCGGGCTCTCTTACTAGCTTATTACTAACAAATATCCCTTCTTTCTTTTCAAATGCAATGGTTTCAAGTTGGGATTTTATGAGTTTTAGGCTAATTAGCTCATTGGTGTTTTTGTCTTTGACAAACTCTAGTTCCTGTCCTGGCCTCATTCTTGTTAGTTCTTTAGGCTTTTTATCCGCACTAGAGACACGGTATATATCCTGATTAGAAATGCCATGGGAAGATAGAATCTTAGAAAGTGAGTCGCCAGATTTAACCGAAGCTTGCTGTGTAATATAGCTAGGATCGTGTTTTACCAAACCAGAAGGTGTTGGTAGCTCAGCTGGGTTGTTAATGACAGCTGGGGCTTCTGTGTCTGTTATCTTAGTTTTAACGATTTCTTCGTCAATAGAGATAATTTGCAATGGAACTTCAAGCTTGATTGTTGTTTCTTCAACTTCGGAAGGTGCAAAGCCAACAAGTAATGCCACGATGGAAGTGGTAGCTGCAAGTAAAAAAAGATGTTTTGAGAGATTTGTTCTAGCCAAGAGAATACCTAAAAATCTGAAATAAAGCCTTATAATGTTACCAATAATGCCTTTATAATTGAATGCTTTTACTGAAACAAGATTTTTAATTAACTAACTTATACGAATTTTAGAATTGGGAAATGATTTCGCTATGACAATAGGTAGTAACGACCTTTTAAAAGACCTACAAAATCGTGGGCTAATTGCTCAAACAACAGCTGAAGAAGAGCTGGCTAATCACTTGAATGAGACAAGTCGTACTCTTTATTGTGGCTTTGACCCGACAGCAGATAGTTTGCACATAGGTAGTTTGGTGCCATTACTTATGCTTAAGCGTTTTCAACAAGCTGGTCATAAACCTTTAGCACTTGTTGGCGGTGCGACAGGCTTGATCGGTGATCCTAGTTTTAAAGCTGCTGAACGTAAGTTAAACGGCCCTGAAGTAGTGAATGAATGGGTTGGTAAGCTTAAGACGCAAGTGAGCCAATTTATTGAATTTAACGATAAAGCAAACAGTGCTGAAGTAGTTAATAACTATGACTGGACGAAAGATCTAAATATTCTCGATTTCTTACGTGATGTGGGTAAACATTTTTCTATTAATGCCATGATACAAAAAGAGTCAGTAAAACAGCGTATTAATCGTGAAGGTGAAGGTATTTCATTCACTGAATTTACTTATATGATTTTGCAATCATTTGATTTTGCAGAACTTAATCGTTTGAATGGTTGTAGCCTTCAGATTGGTGGTAGTGACCAATGGGGTAATATCACAGGCGGTACAGAGTTAACTCGTCGCCAAAATGGTAATCAGGTATTTGGTTTGACCATGCCGCTTGTTACCAAATCTGACGGTACTAAGTTTGGTAAGACTGAGTCCGGCACAATTTGGTTAGATGCTAAAAAGACAAGCCAATATGCTTTCTTCCAATTCTGGTTAAACACAGCTGATGCTGATGTTTATAAATTCTTGAAGTACTTCACTTTCTTATCTGTCGAAGAAATAGATGGTATTGAAAAAGCTGATCAAGAAGCAGAAGGTAAGCCTCGAGCTCAAGGTATTTTAGCAAAAGAAGTAACACGCCTTGTTCACGGTGATGAAGGGCTTGCAGCAGCTGAACGTATTACTCAAGCTTTATTTAGTGGCGAAGCAGCTGATTTAAGTGAACAAGATTTGGCTCAGATACAATTAGATGGTCTGCCATCAACTGAGTTTGAGTTATCTGAACTAGCTGATACGCCTTTAACAAGTTTCTTTACTGAATCTGGTCTTGCATCAAATGGTAAGCAAGTTAAAGATGCGTTGCAGCGCAACTCTGTTTTTGTAAATGGGGAAGCGAAAGGGATGCAAGATAACATGTTAGCAAGCAAAATATTTGCAGCTGATAAAGGTTATTACAATAAGTACTTCCTCGTTAAACTAGGTAAAAAGAAACATCACTTGTTTGTATTGAAGTGAGTGATAGTAGAGGCTTGGCTGACTTTATCTGCTTGGTCTTTCAAGTTTCTTTTCGCTAATAAAAAACCCAGCATAAGCTGGGTTTTTTATTTTCGCTTGTTTCAGCTAATTATAAAAATATGCTGACACACATACCGCCTACAGCACTTAATACGATTGTATAAGGAAGGGCCATCCACACCATGCGACCATAAGATAGGCGTAACAATGGCGCAATTGCAGATGTTAGTAGGAATAGGAAGGCCGCTTGACCATTTGGTGTTGCAACACTAGGTAAATTTGTACCCGTGTTAACGGCAATGGCTAGCTTGTCAAAGTGTTCGCGTGAAATTGTACCAGCATCTAGAGCGGCTTTAATTTCATTAATGTAAACCGTTGCAACAAAGACGTTATCACTAATAGCAGACAGGATACCGTTAGCAGCAAAGAACATAATAGGTTGCTGTTGTAATGGTAGTGAAAGTACATAGGTGATAACTGGCTGGAATAGGTGTTGGTGGTGAATAACAGAAACAATGGTAAAGAAGACGACTAAAAGTGCTGTGAAAGGCAGTGCTTCTTCGAATGCATGTCCGATTCTATGTTCTTCTGTAATGCCATTAAAAGCAGTCAAAAGTACGATAATCATTAGACCAACAAGGCCAACTTCAGCAACGTGAAAAGCTAAGGATAAAACAAGAATAACGGCGACGACAGCTTGAACTAAAAGCTTAGCTTTATGAGCTGGTGTGCTGCGTTTGTCTTCTTCTTCATCATAATTCTTAAGAATCTGACGGATGTTGTCAGGTAGATGAGCGCCATAACCAAAGTTTTTTGTTTTCTCTAAAAGTACTACTGTGATTAAGCCAGCAACCAAAACAGGCATAGAAACCGGAGCAACATAAGTGAAGAACTCCGCAAAATCCCAACCAGCAACTTCAGCAATCAGAAGGTTTTGAGGCTCACCAACCAAGGTTGCAACACCACCAAGTGCGGTACCAACGGCACCATGCATTAATAAGCTACGAAGAAAAGCACGAAACTTTTCAAGATCATCACGGTTGGTTTCTAAAACATGATCATCTGAGCCATGGTCGTGATCGTGATGAGGTTTTTTACCAGAAGCGACTTTATGATATACAGAGAAGAAGCCAACGCCGACACTAATAAGCACCGCGGTTACTGTCAAAGCATCAAGGAAGGCAGATAAAATCGCTGCTGAAAGGCTGAAAAGTAGAGATATAGCGACTTTCGAGCGAACGCGAATTAATAGTTTGTTGAAGATGAATAGCAGCATGTCTTTCATAAAGTAAATGCCGGCTACCATAAACATTAGAAGTAAGATAACAGGAAAGTTATTTACTACTTCTTTATAAACCCCATGAGTATCAGTTAGACCAATGGCAACAGCTTCGATAGCAAGTAATCCGCCTGGTTGTAATGGGTAGCATTTTAATGCCATAGCAAGAGTGAAAATGAATTCAACAATTAATAACCAGCCTGCAACAAAGGGCCCTGCTGTCATTAAAATAATTGGATTTAGTATGAGAAATGCAATAATGGTTTGTTTAAACCATAAAGGAGAACTTCCTAAAAAGTTCTTGCTGAGAGCCTGAAATAGGGTCGCAGTCATGGATTTGCTCCTAGTTTGGAATGATAAATATTAATTACGTGAATGATAAGAGATATTGTTAGTGAGAGGAAGTCTGGAGTTTTTAATATAAGACATTGTTTTTAACAAATTTTACCTTATATACCTAGGTAGAGAGTTTTACTTAAAATCTGTTTGAAAATTGGCAAAAAAGGCGAGAAAATTGGAATTTTTAATTGAATATGCAGGCTTCCTGCTAAAACTGGTGACTGTTGCATTGATCATAGTGCTTACTTTCGCTGGTATCTTTGCAAGTAAAAGTAAAGAAAAGCCAGGTGGTCTGAAAGTAACGAAATTGAATGACAGCTATGATGCAGCCAAGTCTCAGTTAGAAAATGAGTTGCTTGATAAAAAGTTGCTTAAACAGCAGCAAAAAGAAAAGAAGAAGCAGGATAAGTTAGCTGCCAAAGCGGATAAGAAATCTAAAAAGCAGGATGTAAAAGCAGAGGATGCTAAAAAGCGGTTATTCGTAATTGATTTTGATGGTGATATTCAGGCAAGTGCGACGCAAGCTTTACGACGTGAAATTACGGCAATCTTATCAATTGCGACACCTAAAGATGAGGTGGTGGTTCGTTTAGAAAGCGGTGGTGGTGTTGTTCATGGTTATGGTTTAGCTGCTTCTCAATTACAACGTATTAAAGATGCTAATCTTTCTTTGACTATTTGTGTTGATAAGGTCGCTGCGAGTGGTGGTTACATGATGGCTTGTGTAGCTGACAAAATTGTCGCTGCTCCTTTTGCTATTTTGGGCTCAATTGGCGTTGTGGCTCAAGTGCCTAATATCCACCGTTTACTTGATAAAAGCCTCGTTGATGTTGAGCTTCATACTGCGGGTAAATACAAGCGTACTTTAACTATGTTGGGTGAAAACACAGACGAAGGCCGTGCTAAGTTCAAGCAAGACCTTGAAGATACGCATGTTCTATTTAAAGAGTTTGTTTCCAGTGCACGACCTGTGATTGATATTGAAGCAATTGCTACAGGTGATGTTTGGTATGGTTCGCAAGCTCTGCAAAATAATCTAATCGATCAAGTTAGTACTAGTGATGCTTATTTGGTTTCTCAGCTTGAGTCTAGTGATGTGGTGTCTATTAAATATCAAGAGCCTAAAAAGCTGGCTGAAAAACTAGGCTTATCTGTTCTAGGTGCTTTTGAGGCCAAGGCAGTTAAGTGGTTTAGCAAAATTAGTCAATACAAAGGTTATTAAACTAGAGGGCTTACGCATAAGTCCTCCCGCCTCAGCGGGTGGATTAAAGTCTTAAAATTTATGGTGAGGGCTAAACTTAATAGTTATTCTATTGATTAGGCCCTCAACATAAAGATAGGGCTTTTAGATCACGTCCTTCGGATCTTTAAAGAATTCCTAAATGGCATTTCAGAAAAAGTAACACCCTGTCTTGTTACTTCTCGAAAGGTGTCTCCATTAATTCAATATAACGCCTTGTGTGATACTTTTCCCTATGTGCCTTAAAAGAGTAGACTGAGAAAAGGTGACTTAATCGCAGCTTTCCTTGAGTTTGCTGTTTGAATTAATCAGTGTCTGCTAAGCTTCTGAGTTAGCTGACACCTGACTTTTTTCTTTGATAACAGGGAGAGAGATAGTAAATGTGCTGCCGACTCCTTGTTTGCTTTCTATGTCAATTTTTCCTTTATGATCTTGGATTATCCCATAAGAGATGGCTAAGCCTAGGCCAGTCCCTTTACCAAGAGGTTTAGTTGTATAAAATGGGTCAAATAGCTTATCTATTTTGTCTTCTGGAATGCCGCAGCCATCATCTTTTATACTGACTGTGATTTGGCCATTTGAAAATTGGCTATTAATTTCAATTGTGCCTTTTTCTTTAATGGCATGGCCTGCATTTATCAGTAGATTCAAAATTACTTGTTTAATCTGGCCTGGAGCGCAGTAAGTTTTAGGTAGTTCTTCTAGGTTTGTTTGTATATCACAATGGTATTTTAGCTCGTTGTTAGCCACTTTTAATGTGCTATTGATGCAATCATTAAGGTCAGAATAGCTATGACTGCTCTCTTGATCTGCATGGGAGAAATCTTTTAAACCCTGAACAATTTCTTTTACTCTGCTTGTGCCTTCTTTTGTGTCTTTAATAAGGCTGGGTAAATCCTGCTCAATGAAGTCTAGATCAATCTCATTTTCAAACGCCTCAATTTGTTTTAACAGTGCTTCCTTATTAGTTGAATCAAGTGAAATTTGTTTGTATAGCATTATGAGTGATAGAAACTGCTCAGAGTACTCTTCCAGAATATCGACATTACTAATGATAAAGCTCATTGGGTTGTTTATTTCATGTGCCACACCAGCTGCGAGTAAACCTACAGATGCCATTTTCTCGGATTGCATTAACTTGGTTTGAGTATCTTTTA
Source organism: Marinomonas sp. SBI8L (assembly GCF_001624705.1). Taxonomy (GTDB): domain Bacteria; phylum Pseudomonadota; class Gammaproteobacteria; order Pseudomonadales; family Marinomonadaceae; genus Marinomonas. Next base: position 146,062 of record NZ_JSEO01000004.1, on the reverse strand, counting down.
TGTTTTTATTAGCCGTTTCAAGTTGTTGGTTTTTATCGATAATAATCTTGGTTCGCTTTTGTACAATTTCTTCTAATTTCTGGTTGAAGTCTTTTAATTCAGCTTCGATTAGATCTCGCTTTTCACTTGCTTCGTGTAGGTTTTTAGCCATTAAGTTGAAGGCGCTGGAAACTGCTGCTAGTTCATCTTTGCCTGAAACTGGAATATTAATATCTAGCGTGCCGTCGGCAATGCTTTTTGTGGCTTTCATAAGCACTTTTAATTGCTTAGTGAGATAAGTGCCAAGTGCAAATGAGAAGAGAGCTACGAGTAACATTTCTATGCCAGCGATAAAAATACTTCGCTGTTCGGCTTCTTCAATTGTATTTAGGATGCCAGTAATATCTATACCAATTTCTACTTGGCCATAAACAACGCCACCTTCTTCTATGACAGAGTGTGTGTCGAAAATACCGTCATCTATCATTTCAACATTCTTGTCGTCCTTAAAGGTTTTATTAAGCCCTTTAGGGTCTCCACCACTTGCAAAAATTTCGCCGTTTGGCCCTAACACTCTGGCATAGCTTAGATCTGGATTTTTTAAAACTTCACTTACAAAGGATTCAAGTGATGCGAGATCATAAGATAAGATGGCATCTTTGGTTGTAGTTGAAAAGAGTTCTGCAGTGGTTGTGGCACGTTTTGCTAAGCTGGAATAGTTGGTTGTTTTCAGGTAATTAAGCGTCATGCTGACGAGTAAAATGAGTAATAAGGCCTCAATTAGAGCAACGCCAAAAATAGTTTTAACTCTTAATGACACGCTTGTCTCCTACTTAAGGCCAGCTTCTTATTTTAGTAAGTGTTCTAAAAGGGTGATATTTAAATCCCTAACATCGTCCCAATCTTTGTCTTTGGCAAGCTCCATTCCTTTGAAATTAATGCTTTTCAGTAATGCTTGGCCTTCAGGGTCTGTATTCATTTCAATTAGAGCTTTTTGGAGCTTGTTTTTGATGTTATCACTTAATTCTGGGTGAGTTGCAATAGCATGAGGTGTGTAACCCGGTGTTGTCCATAGCACTTTTAGTTTATCGCTAACATCTGAGGCTGTGTTGTTCAAAGTTCTTTGAACACCACCGCCTGCAGGAAAAATGCTTCTTGAAACGGTTAGGTAAACTGAGTCGTGAGAGGAGACATATTTGGGGGTAATCTTGATACCATCTTGGGCCATTTTGGCTCTCGGTAAAACGCTAGCAGCAAAGGCCGCTGGCGCTGGAAAAGCCAGTGTGCGGCCATCAAGCTCTTCAAGCTTGGTTAAATTGCTATCTTTAGGGACAACAAGAATGCCTTTGATTTTTTTATCTTTTTGTTTGGCTATGGCGTTATACCCAGGTCGTTCATGAAATACCGTATAGTGGTATGGGTTCATATAGGCAATATCGTATTGGCCTTCAAGAACGCGTTTTTCAAAAGTAGGTATGTCATTTGCTGTGCTGAAGCGTATTTCGTGGCCAACTTTTTCACTCAAATACGTACATATGGGGGTCCAGAGCCTAGCCAGTTTTTTTGCCGACTGCTGAGGCACTATGCCCAAGGTTAATGTTTGGGCTTGAACTGAACTAAACACACCTAAAACACAAAGTGTTGCTAACAACTTAACAATATTCGCCATAATTTCGTCCTGTCTTTATGAGTGTCTATTTGTTTGTTTTAAATATAGTTAATACTCATTTTGAGTTTAGATGAGTTTTAAGTCCTAGCCAATGAAATATCTATTGGTTTTTTTCTAGGGGATTATTGAGCTCTGACTGGTTTAGTAGATTGTCTAAACTTTCTAGCGGTTCAAGGTTGATGCTTGCTTCTGCATCTCTCACCATTTCCTCTTCTGTTAATGCTTGGAGCATGAGTTCATGTTCTGCATCATCAACTGAAATAGGTTCGAAATACAGTAAGCTGCCAATGATTGGGTGGTCAAGGTAATTCAATTTCTTACTGGCAGTTTTTCTTTCAAGGTTGAATGAGAGCACTAGTGCTGGCTCGTATAGCTTAATAATCTTTTCTTCTGGCTGTATTGGATTAAAAGGCTCAACTTGCTCAAGTGGGTCAAGTTCATCAAAAATTATGCTTTGGGTCTGATTTGTTTGTGCCACAGGCGCTGTAAAGCTATCAAATAGAAAGTGTTGATATTGAACGTTTGTTTCTAAATAGCGACCTAGCTTAACTTGCACTTTCCCCACAAGTTCAGGGTATCCATCAAAAAGCTGCTTGCTATGAAAATCTTCGAAGACTACGCTGCCTTGTTCTTCAAAAATCATGGGCCAAGTTTGATTGGATAAAATGGTGACCCTTTTACCCATCTTAGCTTGATATTGTAAAAATGGATTTGGTTCACTAGTTTCATCTAATTCCTGTTCTACTGAATCAATGATGCTTGCGCTTTGGATAGCGTCTTCTTCATTGGTGAAACGCTGAATATTATCTAACTGATAAATGTTTTGATAATTAACCTGCTCGCTGCTCATCTTGTCAGACCAAATAAAGCTTAATAGATGGGCTCTATAGGCTCTAGCGTTTGATTTCTCTGGCTCGTCAACGCTTGCATCGTCGGCAGCAAGGGCGATTTGAGCCAAGCATAAGCCTAGTATTGAGAGAGATAAGGACTTAATAAACATTAATGCAATAATTCCAATAGTTTGTGGATGTTTTCAAACCTTTGCTCGGCAGTGAGCATTTTTGCTTGGACCTTGAGTGCAGTTGGTCCAGCTAATTTATATGTGTCTGGTTTGGTTTGAATTAAGGTGATTAACTTCATTGGGTCAATCGGTGTCTTTTCTTTGAAGGATATTTTGGCTTCTTGTGGCCCTGCTTCAATTTTGGTGATACCTAGCTTCTCAGCTTTTAGCTTGATTTGAGTTTGCTGAAATAAATTTTTGGTCGGGTTTGGAAGTAAACCAAAACGATCTATCATCTCAACTTGAAGGTCTTTCAGCTCTTTTTCGCTTGATGCGCTTGCAATGCGTTTGTATAAAATGAGGCGGCTATGAACATCTCCCAAATAGTCATCAGGGATGAGGGCTGGCACTCTCAAGTTAATGTCGGTTTGTGATGGTGTGCTGATGTCGACATCTGGTGCTTCACCTTGCTGAAGTGATTTTACAGCGCGATCAAGCATTTCCATGAAGAGTGAAAAACCAACGTGTTCAATATGTCCACTTTGCCCTTCGCCAAGTAGTTCGCCTGTTCCGCGTATTTCTAAATCATGGGTGGCAAGTGTAAATCCTGCCCCAAGAGTGTCTGCTAGTTGTATGGCTTCTAATCGCTTCTCAGCATCTTTGGTAATGTTTCTATCTTCAGGGGTTAGCAAATATGCATAAGCCTGATGATGAGAACGGCCAACGCGTCCTCTTAATTGGTGTAATTGTGCTAAGCCGAACTTGTCAGCTCTATTAATAATGATGGTGTTCGCGTTAGGGATATCTATGCCTGTTTCTATTATGGTTGAGCAGACAAGTATGTTTGCCCTTTTGTGATAAAAGTCAGACATGACTTGCTCAAGTTCTCTTTCACGCATTTGCCCATGGCCAATTAGAATGCGCCCTTCAGGGATGAGTTCGGCTAGCTCCTCAGCAGCTTTGGCAATTGTTTGCACGTCATTATGTAGGAAATAGACCTGACCACCACGATGAAGTTCACGTAAAATAGCCTCTTTCACCGTGTGATTGTCTTTTTGCTTAACGAAAGTGTTTACAGATAGACGCTTAGCAGGAGGTGTGGCAATTATGGATAGATCTCGAATGCCAGAAAGAGACATGTTTAATGTTCTTGGAATCGGTGTTGCTGTTAAGGTTAGAATATCAACTTCAGAGCGTAATGCTTTAAATTGATCTTTCTGTTTAACGCCAAATCTATGCTCCTCATCTATGATAACCAAACCTAGATTGGCATACTTTATGTCGCCTTGAATGAGTTTGTGGGTGCCGACCACAATATCTGCTTTTCCTTGCTCTAATCTATCAATGGCTGCGCTTGATTGTTTGCCACTTCTAAAGCGGGAGAGGAGTTCGACTTCAATTGGCCAATCTGCGAACCTATCGCAAAAATTTTCATAGTGCTGTTGAGCTAGTAGCGTAGTGGGAACAAGTACTGCAACTTGTTTTCCGCCCTGTACAGCCATGAAAGCGGCTCGCATAGCGACTTCGGTTTTACCAAAACCAACATCGCCACATACAAGTCTGTCCATAGGTTTTTTACTGACCATGTCTTGTACAACTGCACTAATCGCTAGTTGCTGGTCTGGGGTTTCTTCAAATGGAAAGCCTTGAGAGAAGAGGGCGTAATCTTGATCTGGTTTGTTGAATGCGTGCCCTTCGCGAGACTCTCGTTTAGCATAAATTTCAAGTAGTTCAGCCGCTGTGTCACGGGCTTTTTCTGCCGCCTTTTGTTTTGCTATGCTCCATTTTTCTGTGCCTAGCTTGTGTAGTGGTGCGTGGTCTTCATCAGCGCCTGTGTAGCGTGATATTAATTGCAAAGAAGAAACGGGTACGTAGAGTTTTGCCTCATTGGCGTAACCTAGAGTTAATAGTTCAGTTTCTTGTCCATCTATTTCTAGATTAGTTAATCCAAGGTAGCGGCCAACACCATGGTCAATATGAACAACCGGAGCATTTAGTCTCAGCTCGGTTAGGTTTCTAATAATGGCATCTTGGTTTACGTCGCTGCTGTTTTGTCGTCTATGTTGAGAGACTCTTTCGCCTAGAATTTGTTGTTCCGCAATAACAGCAATACTTTGATTAATAATAAAGCCTGTTTCTAATGTACCTATCGTAATTTGTAGGCTGTCTTTCGCGGCTAAAAATGATTGCCAGTTATCACAAGGAGCAGGTTTTATTTTATATTCATTAAGCAATTCGAGTAGCGCTTCCCTCCTGCCTGCTGTTTCAGCCACAATAAGTGTACGCTGCCCTTGAGTGCTAAGAAAGTTAGCCAGTTTCTGAATAGGGTTCTTAGCTTTAGATTCAAGAATTAAATCTGGTAATAAATCAAACTCTTCCTGCTTACCTTGGCTCACTTTAATTTGAGCAAACTGCTTTAGGTGGTGAAAAAACTCTTCTTTTCTTAGATTGATCTCATGGGGCTCAAGGATTGGACGCTCAATGTTATAACCTAAAGATTCATGCCTTGCCTTGAACTCACTTTCTAAAAAGTCTAGTTGAATTGAGATTTTGTCATCAAGAATGATGGCGCTATTAGCTGGCAGATAGTCGAAGAAACTATTAGTTTGGCTAAAGAAAAGAGGTAGGTAGTACTCAATGCCTGCTGGGATAATGCCATTGGATATGTCTTGGTATATCGGGGGCTGCAAAGGACTAGAGCTAAAGCGCTCACGCCACTTTTGTCTAAAAGTCTGGCAGCCTTCTTGGCTTGCTGGGATTTCACGAGCAGGTAGCATTTTAAGAGCGGATAGTTTTTCTGTACTTCTTTGGGTTTCTGCATCAAACCAGCGTAAGGAATCTATTTCGTCGTCAAACCAGTCAATACGAATAGGATTGTTTGCCCCCATAGGGAAAACATCCATAAGTGCACCTCGTATGGCAAATTCACCATGCTCCCTCACACTCTCTACATTTAAATAGCCGCCGCTTGTTAATTGTGAGGCAAGCTTTTCTAACGATAAGTTTTGTCCTTCACTCACGACAAAACGTTGCGCATCTATATGAGATTTAGGACATAAGCGCGAATTGGCAGAGGCAAGTGTTGTCAATACGATCGCTTGGCGTAAGTCTGCAAGCTGGGAAAGCGTTTCAAGTCGTGAGGAAATAATATCTTGATGAGGTGAGAATGCGTCGTAGGGCAGAGTTTCCCAATCAGCAAACCTTAATACAGGTACTCTTTTACTATTTAAGAAAGCTAGTTCACTTTCTAACTGGTTTACCTTGGCAACGGAATCAAGCAGTAAGACCAGAGGCCCGGACATTTGTTGACAAATTTCTAAAAGTTGTAACGCCAATGTGGATCCATTCTCGGCATGAAGTGAATTTTCATAGCCTGGACGTAACGTAAGCTCGAGCGAAGGTAGTAGCGACATCTTTAAAACAAATTTCCTTGTTACTTATGAAATGCTTGAGTCAATTGGAAGTGATCTAGGGTGTTCAAGTGTACGTAGTTAATTAAAAGGGAGCAATGAGATTGGTGCTGAATAACTCGCTCCAGAAAGTTATTTTTGACTGGTGGAAGGGGATAAATGGCTCAATTTAAATAAAACACATAAAGAGTGGGTGGTTTGAATGAAAAATTAAGACAAAAATCTTTAGTTTACGAAAATATATTCTAGAGTTTGATAACGCCATCTAGCTAAGGTTATCTATGAAAATTGTAATTTTTTCAGGTGAATATGACTTATGACAAAAAAATATATGCTGAGTTACGAAAATAGTCATTTTAGTTAGAGATAGGATGAAAGCGCCTATTTTGAGTCGTTTTTCACTATAAGAATGTCTTTAATCGTTAAACAATTGGCCGATCTCGCTAGCTAGCAGTAGTCAATTAGCATAATGATCTTTATAATGCGTCGGTTTTTTGGTGAAGTGAGTTTACGTTAAAAGGCTGGTTTAGTAACAGTCGATGGATTGTGAATGTTTTCCCGGAGGGGGTCACAGATATCACGTAATGCGCTTTTGTGTTCAATTTTTGTTGGGCAGAACATATGTTTAAAATTACTAAGGGCCTAGATCTCCCGATTAGTGGCGCTCCCAATCAAGTGATTGAGAATGCTGCAGCAGCGAGTTCCGTTGCTGTGATCGGTCCTGACTTCCATGGTATGAAACCTACTATGGCAGTTGCGGTCGGAGATAAGGTAAAAAAAGGGCAATTGCTCTTTACAGATAAAAAGACTGAAGGTGTAAAGTATACTTCACCTGCAGCAGGTACCGTTGCGGCGATTAATCGTGGTGATAAGCGTGTGCTTCAATCCGTAGTGATTAATGTTGAAGGCGATGAGAAAGAAGTGTTTGCCTCTTTTTCTGGTTCAGAACTTAAATCTCTTGATCGTCAAGTAGTCGTTGATAACCTTGTTAACTCAGGTCTTTGGACAGCATTTAGAACGCGTCCATTCTCTAAAGTACCTGAAGTTAATGCAGCTCCAAGCTCAATTTTTGTAACTGCAATGGATACCAACCCATTGTCAGCATCTGCAGAAGTTGTATTGGCTGAAAAAGCAGAAGCTTTTGCTGATGGATTGACAGTATTATCTCGTCTTACTCAAGGTAAGGTGTTTGTATGTAAAGCACCTGATACTAAAATCCCTTCTACTACTGATGTTAGTGTTCAAGAGTTTGCTGGTGTTCACCCAGCGGGTCTTGCTGGTACTCATATCCATTTTCTTGATCCAGTAAGTGATAAGAAAACAGTATGGTCAGTTAACTATCAGGATGTTGTTGCAATCGGTAAGTTATTTGTAACAGGCGAACTTGATGCTGAACGTGTTATTTCTTTAGCAGGTCCTCAAGTTTCTAAGCCTCGTTTGCTTCGCACTCAATTAGGTGCAAATCTTGATGCTTTAACTTCTGGTGAATTGCTTGAAGGTGATAATCGTATCATTTCCGGCTCTGTATTATCTGGTCGTAAAGCGTTTGGTCCTTATGCTTTCTTAGGTCGCTACCACAATCAGGTTGTTGTCATTTCTGAAGGCCGTGAACGTCAAATGATGCACTACTTACGTGCCGGCGTTGAAAAACACTCAGTATTGAATGTTTTCTGGTCGAAATTGACTGGCAAAGAGAGCTTTGCAATGAGCAGTACTACTAACGGTAGTGATCGTACAATGTTGCCACTTGGCCACTTTGAGCGTTTGATGCCAATGGATATTTTGCCAACACAGTTGCTAAGATCCATAGTGGTAAAAGATACGGAGCAGGCTCAACTACTAGGTGCTTTAGAGCTAGACGAAGAAGATTTGTCGCTTTGTACTTATAGTTGTTCTGGTAAATTTGAATATGGCCCGATCCTTAGGGATTGCCTGACTTTGATCGAAAAAGAGGGTTAATTCATGGGGCTTAGAAAAGTACTTGATAAAATGGAACCTGAATTTCATTCAGGTGGAAAATACGAAAAATGGTATGCCCTGTATGAAGCAGTGGATACTATCTTCTATCGTCCAGGCTCAGTAACGAAAGGTGGTTCACACGTTCGTGATGCGGTTGATATGAAGCGTATTATGATCTTGGTGTGGATGTGTACCTTCCCTGCTATGTTCTTTGGTATGTACAACATTGGCTTCCAGGCAAACACTGCAATGGACGCTATGGGCGTAACAGGTGGTGATGGTTGGCAGCATGCTATCATTGGCGCTTTGACTGGTTATGATGCCAGCAGCCTTTGGGACAATATGATATATGGTGCGATGCACTTCTTACCAATTTACCTCGTTGCCTTTGCGGTTGGTGGATTCTGGGAAGTTTTGTTTGCAGCTGTTCGTAAGCACGAAGTGAACGAAGGTTTCTTCGTAACATCTATTCTTTTTGCGTTATCACTACCTGCAACTGTGCCGCTATGGCAAGTGGCGTTAGGTATTACGTTTGGTGTTGTGTTAGCGAAAGAAGTATTCGGTGGTACAGGTAAAAACTTCCTGAACCCTGCGCTTGCTGGTCGTGCATTCTTGTTCTTCGCATATCCTGCTTCTATGTCTGGTGATGCTGTTTGGACTGCTGTTGACGGTTTCTCTGGTGCGACTGCATTGAGTGTTGTTGCTGCTGATGGTTTCCAGAATCTAGCTGCACACGGTATTGCATGGTCTGATGCCTTCTTTGGCTTTGTACAAGGCTCTATGGGTGAAACATCGACACTTGCTATTTTGATTGGTGGTAGTGCACTCTTGATTATGCGCATAGCATCTTGGCAAATTGTCGCGGGTGTCTTAGTCGGTATGATAGCAACATCAAGTTTGCTAAATCTAATCGGTTCTGATTCAAACCCAATGTTTGCTACTCCTTGGTATTGGCACTTAGTAATAGGTGGTTTTGCTTTTGGTATGATGTTTATGGCAACAGATCCTGTGTCTGCGTCTATGACTCAAAAAGGCAAATGGTTCTACGGTGCGCTTATCGGTCTAATGGTTGTACTGATTCGTGTAGTAAACCCTGCCTACCCAGAAGGTATGATGTTGGCGATCTTGTTTGCAAACTTGTTTGCACCATTTATCGACCATTTCATCGTCCAAGCTAACATCAGCAGGAGGAAAGCACGCAATGTCTAGTGGTAACGACAGTACTAAAAAAACAGTTCTGGTTGCGCTATCTTTGTGCCTAGTGTGCTCAGTATTTGTTGCAGCTGCGGCAGTTGGCCTGAAGTCAACTCAGCAAAATAACAAAGACCAGGACCGTAAGAAAAATATTCTTGCAGCGGCAGAGCTACTTGATCCAGCTATGTCTATTGATGCGTCTTTTGAGCAAATCGAAACTCGTATTATTAACTTTGATACTGGTGCATTCGCATCTGAAAGTGAATTAGCAACGGCTGGAATCGATGTTGCAAGTTACGATCAGAAAGCGGCGGCGAAAGATCCTGCATTATCTGTTTCTTTGAATGGAGAACAGGATATTGCGAGCATCAAGCGTCGTGCAAAATTTGCAACTGTATACTTAGTTAAGCAAGGCGATGCTATTGATAAGGTTATCTTGCCTGTTCATGGTTACGGCCTATGGTCAACTATGTATGGTTTCATGGCGCTTGAGAACGACTTCTCAACAGTTGTTGGTTTTGGTTTTTATGACCAAGCTGAAACTCCTGGGCTAGGTGGTGAAGTTGATAACCCTAACTGGAAGGCGCTTTGGAAAGGTAAAACTGTTTACAATGACCAAGGTGAAGCTGTGTTGAGCTTGGCAAAAGGTTCAGTTGATAAAGCAGATCCTAATGCAAAGTACAAAGTTGATGGTTTATCTGGTGCGACCTTAACAAGTCGTGGTGTAACTAATCTAGTTCACTACTGGTTAGGTAACGAAGGCTTTGGTCCTTTCTTAGCAAACTTGCGTGGTGAAGGAGCTTAATTATGTCTGAAGTTAAAAAGGTCTTATTTACGCCAATTTTTAACAACAACCCAATCGCACTTCAGATTCTGGGTATTTGTTCTGCTTTGGCTGTAACAAGTAGTTTAAGTGTCAGCTTTGTAATGGCGATTGCTTTAACTATGGTAACAGCGTTTTCCAACCTGTTTATCTCGATTATTCGAAGCAATATTCCAAGTAGCATTCGTATCATTGTACAAATGATTATTATTGCATCTTTGGTTATTGTGGTTGATCAGGTATTGAAAGCTTTTGCTTATGAAATTTCTAAGCAACTTTCTGTATTTGTTGGTTTGATTATCACAAACTGTATCGTAATGGGTCGTGCTGAAGCTTACGCTATGAAAAATGGCCCAGTTATGAGCTTTATCGATGGTATCGGTAATGGTCTTGGCTACAGTATCATGCTTATCATTGTTGCTTTCTTCCGTGAGCTACTTGGTGCAGGTAAGCTATTTGGTGTAGAAATCTTTACCACAGTACAGAATGGCGGTTGGTATCAGCCAAACGGCTTGATGTTACTACCACCTAGTGCTTTCTTTGTGATTGGTTTGGTTATTTGGGCGCTACGCGCTTGGAAATCTGATCAAGTTGAAGAGGCTGATTTCAAAATTGTTGCCAATTCTAAAGCGCAGGAGGCTCTATAATGGAACATTATATTAGCTTATTTATTAAGGCTGTTTTTGTTGAGAATATGGCACTAGCCTTCTTCTTGGGTATGTGTACTTTCTTGGCGCTGTCCAAAAAAGTTGAAACTGCCATCGGCCTTGGTATCGCAGTAGTTGTTGTATTGGCAATCACTGTTCCTCTTAACAACCTTATCTATACTAACTTGTTAGCAGATGGGGCACTTGAGTGGGCTGGTCTTCCTGGTGTTGATCTAAGTTTCCTTGGTCTATTGAGTTATATCGGGGTTATCGCTGCAGCGGTACAGATTCTCGAGATGTTGCTCGATAAATACATGCCTGCGTTATATAACGCCTTGGGTGTATTCCTACCTTTGATTACAGTGAACTGTGCCATCATGGGTGCATCATTGTTCATGGTAGAGCGTGACTACAACTTTGGTGAAAGTGTTGTCTATGGCGTAGGTGCTGGTGTTGGTTGGGCTCTTGCAATTGCAGCGTTAGCTGGGATTCGTGAGAAGCTTAAATACTCTGACGTACCTGTTGGTCTTCGTGGTTTAGGTATTACTTTTATCACTGTAGGGCTAATGAGTTTGGGCTTCATGTCATTCTCGGGTGTTCAGCTTTAATCGGCTGGCCAAGAATAACCAAGAATAAGGTTTAAATAGATGCTGAACTTAGAAATCATTCTAGGTGTGGTGATGTTCACAGCAATCGTTTTAGCGTTAGTAGCTATCATTTTGGTAGCTCGCGCACGATTAGTGAGTTCTGGTGACATCACGATACGACTAAATGGCGAAAAAGAAATTAAAGTAGCGGCAGGTGGTAAGTTGCTGCAAACACTAGCTGAGAGTGGCGTATTCTTGTCATCAGCTTGTGGTGGCGGTGGTACTTGTGCCCAGTGTAAATGTAAGGTTCTTGATGGTGGCGGCTCAATGCTAGCGACTGAAGCATCTCACTTTACTCGTCGTGAAGAAAAAGAGGGTCTTCGCTTATCTTGTCAGGTTGCTGTTAAGCAGGACATGGAAGTAGAAGTACCTGAAGAAGTCTTTGGTGTTAAGGCTTGGGATTGTACTGTTGAGTCTAACCCTAACCTAGCAACCTTCATCAAAGAGTTGACGTTGAAGCTTCCTGAAGGTGAGAACGTTGACTTCCGTGCCGGTGGTTATGTGCAATTAGAAGCACCTGCTCATACTGTGCACTATAAAGACTTTGATATTGAAGAAGAATATCGTGGTGATTGGGATAAGTTTAACTTGTGGAAGTTTACTTCTACAGTAACTGAGCCAGTAATCCGTGCTTACTCTATGGCTAACTACCCAGAAGAGAAAGGTTTGGTTAAGTTTAATATTCGTATTGCTTCACCGCCTCCTGGTAAAGATGAATTGCCACCAGGGCAAATGTCTTCTTACGTATTTAGCCTTAAGCCAGGTGATACAATTAAAGTATACGGTCCTTTTGGTGAGTTCTTCGCTAAAGATACTGATGCTGAAATGGTATTTATCGGTGGTGGTGCGGGTATGGCGCCAATGCGCTCTCATATCTTCGACCAGCTTAAACGCCTAAAATCAACACGTAAAATGTCATTCTGGTACGGTGCTCGTAGTTTGCGTGAAGCATTCTATGGTGACGAGTACGATATGCTTCAAGACGAAAATGAGAACTTTAAGTGGCATCTTGCCCTTTCTGATCCTCAACCAGAAGATAACTGGGAAGGTTATCAAGGCTTTATTCATAATGTACTTTATGAAAACTACTTGAAAGATCACCCAGCACCTGAAGATTGTGAGTTTTACATGTGTGGGCCGCCAATGATGAACTCGGCGGTAGTGCAGATGTTGCTTGACTTAGGTGTCGAGAATGAAAATATCTTGCTAGATGACTTTGGTGGTTAATCTACCTAGTTGATAAAGACCCACCTATTGGTGGGTCTTTATTTTTGTTGTACTCGAATATCAAAATAAAATTTATGCCTAAAAAAATTATCTTAATTGCTGGTGCTGTCTTAGTTTTAGCTTTCTTGATCAGACTGTTTTCCTTTACGCCTGAATTGGTCAGTTTTTCTGGTCCTACTATGGGAACCACTTATACGGTAAAATTCTATACCAATGAGAATTTGGACTCCGCATGGCAATACAAAGATGATGTAGATGCAGTTTTAGTTCGTATTAATGAACTCATGTCTACTTATGACTCACAATCAGAGCTTTCACGATTAAATCAAACAGCTGTAAATACAGAAGTGAAAGTTTCAACTGATTTGGCTTATGTTATCGATCAGGCGCTTATGATTAGTAAAATGTCTAAGGGTGAATATGATGTCACTGTAGGGCCTTTAGTTAATTTGTGGGGGTTTGGCCCAGGTAAGAAAACAGATACAGTTCCTAGCGCAAGAGATATTGTTCTAGCTAAACAGCAAGTGGACTTTGCAGCAATTAACTTGTCTGATCAGACATTAGTAAAAGAAAAAGATATTTATATTGATTTATCATCAATTGCTAAAGGGTATGGTGTTGATGCAGTTGCACAAAAACTTGAACAGCTTGGAATTGAATCCTACTTAGTTGAAGTTGGCGGTGAAATTGTTGCTAAGGGGGCTAAGCCTGATGGCGAACCTTGGCGTGTGGCAGTAGAGAGTCCTAATGGTGGCCATAGTGTTGCGCAAAAAGTCGTTGAGCTGGCTGATGTTGCAATAGCAACTTCTGGTGATTATCGTAATTATTTTGAAAGAAATGGTGTGCGTTATTCGCATACTATTAACCCTAAAACAGGTAAACCAATAACTCATAGGTTGGTATCTGTTACAGTAATAGAAAAAAATGCCACATTAGCAGATGGTTTTGCAACAGCGATAACTGTATTAGGGCCTGAGAAAGGCTTGGCGTTTGCAGAAGATAACGGACTTGCTGTTTATATGTTGGTAAAAGAAGATTTAGGTTTTATAGAGCAGTATTCAAAGGCGTTTGAACCTTATTTAGGCGTCCAATAAGTTTATTAATTTAAGAAATGTGAGGTGATTCTATGCTTACTATCGTGTTGGCATTTGTCGTTATGTTGCTACTTGTTACTGCAATGGCAGTTGGTGTACTGATGGGGCGTAAGCCTATTTCAGGTTCATGCGGAGGCATGAGCGCATTGGGTATGGAAGTTGCCTGTGATATTTGCGGTGGCGACAAAGGAAAGTGTGACGAAGAAAATAAGAGTGTAGCTGCAACTGTTCAGTCTGATGATCAGTTTTACGATGCGTCTAAGTAAATAAAGATAAGGGGATACTATGACAACTAGGCATTATGATGTCGTGGTTTTAGGTACTGGTCCTGCAGGGGAAGCTGCTGCGATGAACGCAGCAAAGGCAGGTAAGCGAGTTGCCGTTGTTGAAGCAAGCGATCAAGTGGGAGGTAGTTGTACTCATTTAGGTACAATTCCTTCAAAAGCACTTAGGCATGCGGTTAAAGAGATTATTGTATTTAATACTAACCCCATGTTCCGTGATATTGGTGAGCCTCGTTGGTTCTCATTTCCAAAAGTACTTAAGCGAGCTAACAATGTAATCGGTAAGCAAGTAAAAAGCCGTACAGAATATTATGCCCGAAATAGAATCGATATTTACTTTGGTCGTGGTAAGTTTAAGGGACCAAATACGATTGAGGTTGCAACTGAGCAAGGGCCTGAGCTTCTAGGTGCAGAAAAGATAGTTATTGCAACTGGCTCAAGGCCTTATCGTCCTGCTGATATTGATTTTGACCACCCAAGAATTTATTGCTCAGATACAATTTTGAGCCTAAATCATACTCCGCGAACCATTATTATTTATGGTGCTGGGGTAATTGGTTGTGAATATGCTTCTATCTTTTGTGGTTTGGGTGTAAGGGTAGAGTTAATTAACCCTGGTCCTAAACTTCTTAGCTTCCTTGATGATGAAATTACAGATGCGCTAAGTTATCACCTGCGTGATAATGGTGTATTGATTCGTCATAATGAGTCTTACGAAAGAATTGAAAGTACTGAGCGCGGTGTGGTTATGCACCTAAACTCAGGTAAGAAAATGCGTGCTGATGCCTTCTTGTTCTGTAATGGTCGCTCAGGTAATACCGATGGAATGGGTCTTGAAGATGTTGGTATTGAAGCTAACAGTCGTGGACAGCTAGCAGTAAAAGATAGTTATCAGACTTCTGTTGAGCATATTTATGCTGCAGGTGATGTAATTGGTTGGCCAAGTCTCGCTAGTGCTGCTTATGATCAGGGGCGCTCAGTTGCTGCTAATATGTATGGTTTAGAAGGCGGTCACTTTATTAGTGAGGTTCCGACGGGGATTTATACGATTCCTGAGATTAGTTCTATTGGTAAAAATGAAGCCGAATTGACGGCTGAAAAAGTACCTTATGAAGTAGGTAGGGCTTTCTTTAAGCATACTGCGCGAGCACAAATTACCAACGAAGGTGTTGGTATGTTGAAGATTTTATTCCATCGTGAAACGCTTGAACTATTGGGTATTCACTGCTTTGGTGACCAAGCATCTGAAATCGTGCATATCGGCCAAGCTATTATGAAGCAAAAAGGGGAGGCTAACTCTCTTAAATACTTCTTGAATACGACATTTAACTACCCAACTATGGCAGAGGCATATCGTGTTGCTGCACTGAATGGGTTTAACCGAGTTTTTTAAGAAGCTTAGTTAAATTTAGTTAAGTAATAAAAAAAGCGCCTATTGGCGCTTTTTTTATTACTGCCTTTAGCGGGCAATATAATATCTCTTAGCTGCCTTTTACCGCATAAATACCTGGAAGGTTACGGAAGAAGCCTTTGTAGTCCATGCCATAGCCAAATAAGAATCTATCGTCTACATCAATGCCGACATAGTCAGGTCTCATTTCAACTTTTCTATCATGTAATTTGTTAATGATAGTCGCGCTATATACTTTTGCTGCTCCATGGTTTTTAAACCAATCGATGATTGATTTTAAGGTGTGGCCTTGATCAAAAATATCATCAATGACTAAGATTTCCCTTTCTTCTAGTTCTGACTGAGGATAACAAAGCCATTTGAGGGCATCGCCTTGTGTCTCCATACCGTAACGAGTGGCATGAATGAAATCTATTTCTAATGGAAAATGTAGTCTTTGTAAAAGTGCTGAGCCTGGTACTAAGGCACCATTCATGACGCAAACAACAAGTGGCAGTTTGTCGTTTAGGTCCTTGGTTATGTTTGCAGCCATTTTATCCAAAATGCCATTAAGTTGATCTTCTGAAACAAGGCAATCTGCTTCATCTAAAACTTTATTTAATTGTTCGATTTTTGTCTTCATTTAAAACTGACTCTGTTGGTTTAAGCAAAGTTTACAGTATGCGAGAGTCTTTGCTAAGGCTTTGTTGGTGTAGCGCCGCATTTAAACTTGCTGAAACTAGGATTATGGTCCAGCTAACTTGCAACCAAATAATGAGTGTTGGTAAGGCTGCAAATGCGCCGTAAATAATTTGGTAGTTAGCAAAGAGTTGAGCGAAAGAGCTAAAGATATAGTTATTTAAGGAGAGAAAGCCTGTTCCTATTAAGGTAGCGATTAAAGTTGGTTTAATTTGAGTATTAATGTTTGGGGTTAGGTAGTTGAAAGTGAAGAGTAATAAAAAATATAAAATGAAAGAACTCAAGCTTGCCAAATGGGTAAGGAAGTCAGCAATCTGAACACCTTGCCACTTTAATGTGAGTAGGGCGGCATAAATGCTGAGTCCTAATCCTAATAGAATTGGACCTAATGTAAGCATGGCCCAATAGGTCAAGAGCCTCTCTTTGAGGTTTCTGTTTGATTTGATTTGCCATATGGATTGAATTGCTTGTTCACAGCTATTCAATAAAAAAAGCGCGGTAAGAATAAGAATAATTAACCCTAGAATAGGAAGGTTTTTTGCCTGTTCTGAAAAGCTAATTAGATAAGGTAGTAAAATATCGCTACTTCCTGGAGCTAAATGAGACTGTAAAAAAATTATGATGTTAGCTTGCATCGTTTTAAGTGTTGGTGTGAAGCCTAGAATACCTAGGATTATGGTGATAATAGGAACTGCAGCTAATAAACTTGCTAGCGTTAGTTGGTATACCCTTAGTGAGGCATTGGCTTGTCGATAGAGTTGCAAGCTTAGTTTTAGTTGAGGAAAAACTGTGCTCTGTAAAAAGTGCAGCATAAATTTAAATCGTCCTAGTGATTAACTTTTAAACAGTCTTTCTTTGATCTTATATAAAACAGAAAAATAAACTGCATATTTATGATTTTATTTGCTTTTTTATTTGTATTTAAGGTGGCAAACGTTGCGCCAAGTATAAGCTTCTTGTATTATCCTTCGCATTCTTTTTAGCGGTATTTTTACGGTTGTTTTTAACTCAAAAACACGTTTTGAACAAAAAACAACCATGCCTAGCGGACTTATCCGTGTTTTTGGCTTAAAATGTCTAGCTTTTTATAGAGACCCTGTTGACGCAGGCGTTAGCTTCCCTATAATAGCCCACCACGAAAAAGCAATGAGTAATGCGCCTGTAGCTCAGTTGGATAGAGCATCCGCCTTCTAAGCGGAGGGCCAGGGGTTCGAATCCCTTCAGGCGCGCCATTCATCTCATTGTTAATAATCAACTTAATTTTTTAAGCTTTGCTGTCAAAAGTTGCTTGTATATCGATATCTTTAATTGATATTCGACAAGGATAGCAAGGTTCCCAAGGGGAGTTATATGCAAGTTTCCGTAGAGACAACATCGACAATTGAACGCGTACTTACTATTAGTGTTCCTGCTGCTCGTATCGAAGAAAAAGTAAGCGCAGAAGTTGCTAAAACTGCGAAAACTGTTCGTATCGATGGCTTCCGTAAAGGTAAAGTGCCAGTAAGCGTTGTTAAAAAACGTTACGGTCAAGGTATTCGTCTAGAAGCTGTTGAGCAAATTATGCGTGATGCATATGTTGAAGCAGTTCAAAAAGAAGAATTACAACCAGCAGGTATGCCTTCAATCGAGCCTAAGAAGATGGAAGAAGGTGCTGACCTTGAATTCGTTGCGAAAGTAGAAGTTTATCCTACAATCGAATTAAATGACCTAACAAAAGTATCTGCAGAGCGCGTTCTTTCAGAAGTGACTGATGCTGATCTAGATACTATGCTAGAAACATTGCGTAAGCAGAATTCTGAATGGAACCCTGTTGAGCGTGAAGCTGCTGACGGTGACCAAGTTGTAATTGACTTTGTTGGTTACCTAGGTGATGAGGCATTTGAAGGCGGTGCTGCTGAAGGCCATAAACTAGTTCTAGGTTCTGGTACTATGATTCCAGGATTTGAAGATGGCATTCTAGGTGCTAAAGCGGGTGAAGAGAAAACAATCTCTGTTACCTTCCCAGAAGATTATCAAGCTGAAAACTTAAAAGGTCAGGAAGCTAGCTTCAAAATTACTGTGACTGAAGTTGCAGAGCAAGTTCTTCCTGAGCTAGACGATGCTTTTGTTGAGAAATTTGGCTTAGCTGAAGGCACTCTTGACGCGCTACGTGCTGAAGTACGTAAGAATATGGAACGCGAACTGAACCAAGCGATCAAAGGTAAGCTAAAAACTGGCTTATTTGATTCATTGGTTGAACTAAACCCAATTGAAGTGCCTCAAACTGTTGTTGATCAAGAGATCGATGTATTGCGTAAGCAAGCTGCTCAACAGTTCGGTGGTGAAGGCTTTGATGCTTCTCAACTTCCAGGTGAGTTATTCCAAGAAGAAGCTAGCAAACGCGCTAAACTTGGTCTACTAATTTCAGAAGTTGTTAAAGTTAACGACATTAAAGTTGAAGACGACCGTGTTCGTGCTTTCTTGGAAGATATGGCGCAAGCTTACCAAGAGCCACAGCAAGTTATCGATTTCTACTTGAAGAACAAAGAGCAACTATCTCAAGTTCAATCTGCTGTACTTGAAGAGCAAGTTGTTGATAAACTGCTAGAATCTGCTCAAGTTACTGAAATTACTTTGGGTTATGAAGACGCTATTAAGCCAAACGCTCCTGCTACTGCTGAAGTAGAGGAAGGCGAAGAAGCATAAGATAACTCTTATCTTTCTAATTAAGGCCGACATAGCTCATGCTATGTCGGCTTTTTTGTTTTAAGGAATGGAATATGAATTTGACGAACCCAACTACTGGTCCTGTTGCAATTACAAGTTCAGGCCTAGTGCCTATGGTGATAGAGCAAACTGCTCGTGGTGAGCGCTCTTTTGATATTTATTCGCGCTTACTGAAAGAACGCGTTATATTTCTGGTTGGTCAAGTAGAAGACCACATGGCTAATTTAGTTGTGGCTCAGCTATTATTTTTAGAGTCTGAGAACCCAGATAAGGACATTCATTTATACATAAACTCTCCTGGTGGCTCTGTGACAGCAGGAATGTCTATTTACGATACAATGCAGTTTATTAAGCCAGATGTCAGTACTATGTGTATTGGTCAAGCTGCAAGTATGGGGGCCTTGTTGTTAACAGCAGGAGCTGCTGGTAAGCGTTATTGCTTACCTAATTCACGCGTTATGATTCACCAGCCTTTAGGTGGTTATCAGGGGCAAGCTTCTGATATAGAGATTCATACTCGTGAAATCCTAAGTATTAAACATAGGTTGAATGAAATTATTTCATTCCATACAGGTAAACCTATTGAAGAAGTTGCTGAAGATACAGATCGTGATAACTTTATGGATCCGGCTGCAGCAAAAGAATATGGTTTGATTGACGATATATTGTTAAAACGCGAAGTTTAATTGGTGAATTTTAATGTCAGACGATAAGTTCAGTCGAGGAGAGCATTCCGATCGACTTTTGTATTGTTCTTTCTGTGGTAAAAGCCAGGATGAAGTTAAAAAGTTAATCGCTGGTCCTTCAGTGTATATTTGCAATGAGTGTGTTGATTTATGTAATAACATCATCACACAAGAGCTACTGCAAGGTGAAGAGACGAGTGAAGAAAGTGATGAGTTGCCAGCACCGGCTAAACTTAAGTTTGCCCTTGATGAATATGTAATTGGTCAAGAGAAGGCTAAGCGTGTTTTAGCGGTAGCGGTTTATAATCACTATAAGCGCTTAAAGCATCAAGGTAAGACTGATGGAGTGGAGTTAGGTAAGAGTAATATTTTGCTTATAGGTCCAACTGGTAGTGGTAAAACGCTATTGGCACAAACTTTAGCTCGCGTATTGGATGTTCCATTCACTATTGCTGATGCAACCACTCTGACTGAAGCGGGTTATGTGGGTGAAGATGTTGAAAACATCATTCAGAAGCTATTACAAAAATGCGATTACGATGTTGAGAAAGCCCAGCGTGGTATTGTTTACATTGATGAGATAGATAAAATTTCACGTAAATCAGATAACCCTTCAATAACGCGTGATGTGTCAGGTGAAGGTGTGCAGCAAGCATTGCTTAAGCTGATTGAAGGTACGGTTGCATCTGTACCTCCTCAAGGTGGACGTAAACATCCTCAGCAGGAGTTCTTGCAAGTAGATACTTCAAATATCTTGTTTATTTGTGGTGGTGCTTTTGCCGGTCTTGATCGTGTTATTAGTGATAGAACAGAAAAAGGTAGTATTGGTTTCTCGGCCGTTGTGAAGAGTAAAGAAGAAGATAAAGTCTTCTCTGAAACTGTTCATAATGTTGAAACTGAAGATTTAGTTAAGTTTGGTTTGATTCCTGAATTCGTTGGCCGTTTGCCTGTGGTGGCTACTCTAGCTGAATTGGATGAAGCTGCGCTTATCACTATTCTGAGTGAGCCAAAAAATGCTTTAACTAAGCAGTATCAACACTTGTTTGAATTAGAGGGTGTTGAGCTTGAGTTTACAGCTGAATCTTTGCAAGCAGCCGCTGAGTTAGCGCTTGAGCGTAAAACGGGTGCACGTGGATTGAGAAGTATCCTAGAGTCTGCTTTATTAGATTGTATGTATGACTTGCCGTCACGTGGTGACGTAGCAAAAGTAGTTATGGATGCAAACTCTATGAAAGGAGAAGCTGCGCCGCTTATGGTATTAGAGAAAGGAGACGAAGCGGTTAATAACTAATGAGCTAATTTAGCTTTTATTATACTGTTTTTGTTCGAGTTTTAAGAAAAGGTCATACTTTATTGTATGGCCTTTTTTTTGTTTATGGAGTGAGGTTATGCACTTTACAATAAGCGCTATGTCAGTCAATCTAGTATTCTTTACTATATTAAATTAATGCATTTTACATTTGTCATCCTTAAGAGCTTGTTTTTTTACATCCTGCCCTTATGTCTTCTGGATAACTTGATATAAGCGCCTTTATATTTATGCGCACTAATTGGAACCTATTATGTCTGAAATGTTAACTTTACCAATGTTGCCTTTACGTGATGTGGTTGTTTATCCACACATGGTATTGCCTTTGTTTGTCGGGCGGGCTAAATCTATCGCAGCTTTAGAAAAAGCAATGGAAAATGACAAGCATGTCTTTCTTGTTGCTCAGCAAGATGCTTCTAAAGATAACCCTGAGAAAGAAGATTTGTATGAGATAGGCACCACAGCGAAGGTGATGCAGCTTTTACGTCTTCCTGATGGCACAGTAAAAGTATTAGTGGAAGGTGGTGTAAGAGCAAAGCTATCCAGCCTTGAAGATGAAGGTGAGTTTGTTAATGCGAAAGTCATTCCAATGGAGGAAGCTGTTGAGGAGGCTGGCACTGATTATGGTCCTATGCGTGCGGCTTTATTAAAGCAGCTTGATGAGTATGTCTCTGGTAGCAAGAAGATACCAAGTGAAGTTGTTACCTCTGTTAAAGCAATTGAAGAGCTGGGCTCTTTGATTGACAGTATTGCAGGCCATATGAGCCTTAAGCTTGAAGATAAGCAGCAATTACTTGAGGCTGCCTCTTTAATCGAACGTGGTGAATACCTAATCGCTTTAATGGATGGTGAACTTGATATTGCCCATCTTGAAAAGAGTATTCGTAGCCGCGTGAAAAAACAGATGGAAAAAAGTCAGCGTGAGTACTATTTGAATGAGCAGATGAAGGCGATTCAAAAAGAACTTGGTGACATGGATGAAGGTAGTAATGAGCTAGATATACTGCAAGATAAAATTCAAGAATCAGGCATGAGTAAAGAGGCTGTGGAAAAGGCCGATGCAGAGCTTAAAAAGCTACGAATGATGTCGCCTATGTCAGCTGAAGCAACTGTTGTTCGTGGTTATATTGATTGGCTTCTATCTTTACCTTGGAAACAGAGAAGTAAGGTAAGAAATGATCTTGCTTATGCTGAGAAAGTTTTGAATCAAGACCATTATGGCCTTGAGGACGTGAAAGAGCGTATTTTAGAGTTCTTGGCAGTTCAACAAAGGGTTAAAAAGGTAAAAGGTCCTGTGCTTTGTCTAGTGGGGCCTCCAGGTGTTGGTAAGACTTCATTAGGGCAGTCAATTGCTAAGGCGGTTAACCGTAAGTATGTGCGTATGTCACTTGGTGGTGTGCGTGATGAAGCTGAAATTCGTGGTCATAGACGTACTTATATTGGCTCTATGCCGGGTAAACTTTTGCAGAAGTTAGCTAAAGTAAAAGTGAAAAATCCTCTGTTCTTGTTAGATGAAATTGACAAAATGGGTATGGATCAACGTGGCGACCCTGCATCAGCTTTACTAGAAGTGCTAGATCCTGAGCAAAATCACACTTTTAATGATCACTACTTAGAAGTTGATTATGACTTGTCAGATGTGATGTTTATTTGTACATCTAACAGTATGAATATTCCTGGTCCATTGTTGGATCGTATGGAAGTTATTCGTATTCCTGGTTATACCGAAGATGAGAAATTAAACATAGCATTAAGATATTTACTGCCTAAACAAATTAAATTGGCAGGCTTAAAAAATCATGAAATTGAGGTCTCAGATGAGGCTTTAATGGACCTAATTCGTTACTACACCAAGGAAGCTGGTGTGCGAGGATTAGAGCGAGAATTAAGCAAAGTTTGTCGCCGTGTTGTGAAACAACAGGCTTTAAACAAAAATAAAAATGCAATTTCTGTGACTAAAGACAACCTAGAAGACTTTTCTGGCGTGAAGCGCTTTAGCTACGGAAAAGCAGAGGATAAGAACCAAATTGGCCAAGTAACAGGCTTAGCTTGGACCTCAGTTGGTGGTGAATTGCTTACGATTGAGGCTGCTGGAATGGCGGGTAAAGGACGCCATGTTAAGACGGGTTCTTTGGGTGATGTGATGCAAGAATCCATTCAAGCTGCATTAACTGTTGTTCGTAGTCGAGCATTAGGTTTAGGGATTGCAGAGGACTTTCATGAGAAAGTCGATTTGCATGTGCATGTGCCTGAAGGAGCGACTCCTAAAGATGGCCCAAGTGCAGGTATAGCAATGTGTACAGCGATTGTGTCAGTGCTTGCTAAAGTCCCTGTGAAGGCCTCTGTAGCCATGACTGGTGAGATTACACTTCGTGGTGAGGTCTTACCAATAGGAGGGCTTAAAGAGAAGCTCTTAGCTGCGCATAGAGGTGGTATTAAGACCGTTATTATTCCTCACGAAAATACTCGTGATTTAAAAGAGATTCCGGATAATATAAAGTCTGATATCGAAATCGTGCCAGTTAAGTGGATCGATGAGGTGCTGGATGTGGCTTTAGAGTATATTCCTTCACCAAAAACAGCAGAAAGTCCTTCAAAGGCTGAAAAAACTGTTGATGAACAAGAAGCTGTGAGTCATCATTAGGTCAAACTCTGTATTGACATGGAGTGGGTTGGGCTTGTATAAATGCTCAACCTTACAGCATTAGTATGCTGATAATAATACTAAGGAACCACGAGAATACTGAAGGGGTACAACGTGAATAAATCTGAACTTATTGATGCAATTGCAGCATCTGCTGATCTTTCAAAAGCGGCTGCAGGTAATGCTCTAGACGCAACACTTGAAGCAATCACTGGCGCACTAGCTAAAGGCGACCAAGTAACACTAGTTGGCTTTGGTACATTTGCAGTTAAAGATCGTGCTGCTCGTACTGGTCGTAATCCACAAACTGGCGAAGAAATTGCTATTAAAGCGGCTAAAGTTCCTGGTTTTAAAGCGGGTAAAGGCCTTAAAGACTCAGTTAACTAAGTGAGTTTTAGGAGCAGTAGTTCAGTTGGTTAGAATACCTGCCTGTCACGCAGGGGGTCGCGAGTTCGAGTCTCGTCTGTTCCGCCATTAAACGAAAGGGTGTGCTCCTTACCAGGGGTACACCCTTTTTTATATAGTCATAACTTAACACGGAGGCAACATGCTCCAAGATATAAGAGATAAGTCACAAGGTATTGTCGTAAAGATAATCATAGGTTTTATCGTAGTGACTTTCGCTCTGTTTGGGGTGGATGCGCTTGTAACAGGTTTTACTACATCAGATACGGTAGCTGAAGTAGATGGCGTAGAGATAACAAGAACTGAATTGTTACAATCTGCAGAAATACAAAGACGTCAATTAATTTCAATGATGGGCGGTCAAATTGACCCTGCATTATTGGAAGATACACTATTACAACGTCGTGCATTGGAAGAGCTTATTCAAAGAGCTGTTTTGACAAATAACGCTAATGAAATGAATTTAGCTGTGTCAGATGCGCAAGTTGATCAATACCTTGTTCAGGCTGAGCAGTTCCAAACTGATGGTCAGTTTGATCAGAATAAGTATCTAAACTTTATTCAAACCTTAGGTTATACACCTTTGGCATTTAAACAAAGAATTAAACAGGACATCTTGCTTCAGCAAGGTCGTATCGCTTTATCCAGCTCTGATTTTGTGTTGGCGAATCAGGTAGATCAGGTTTTAAAGCTGCAAAATCAGCAACGTAGCTATGACTATGTTCGTTTCTCTTTAGCAAACGAAGTTGAAGCTACTCAAGTAACAGATGCTGAAATTAAGAAATACTTCGATGAAAATACAGAATCTTTTCAGAACCCAGAGCAGGTTAAGTTAGATTACGTCATTATTTCATCTGTTGATTTTCAAAACAAAGTGAGTGTATCCGCAACCGAGTTGGAGCAAGCTTATCAAGCGGCTACATCTGGGGCTCCTCAGGAAGAGCGTTTAGCGTCTCATATTTTGATTGAAACTAATGCTGATCGTGATGATGATCAAGCACGAGCTTTAGCGGAAGAGATTAAAGCTAAGATTGACTCTGGTACTAAATTTGAAGTCTTGGCAAAAGAATATTCAGATGATTTAGGTTCTAAAAATAACGGTGGTGATCTTGGTTATGTAAGCCCTGGTATGATGGTTCCTGAGTTTGAGAATGTGCTATTTAGCATGGTTGTAGATCAAGTTTCTGCCGTTGTTGAAACTGAGTTCGGCTTCCATTTGATTGAACTTAGAGAGATCAGTAATGTTGATACACCAACATTGGCTGAGCTAGAGCCAGAACTTAAGCAAGAGATTGTTGACCGTAAAGCTCAAGATGCTTTGCTTGGTGCGCAGGAAGATATTACAGATCTTGCGTATGCTAGCGACGATCTAAATACATTGGCTTCAGAGTATAATGTTAACATCATGCATTCTGACTGGTTTGGCAGGCAGGGTGGTGCTGAGCTAATTTCATCTAATGCCCAAGCAATCGCGGCTGCTTTTAGTCCTGAATTACTTGAGGATGAGCTGAATAGTGGTTTGATTGAGCTTAATGAAGAGCAGGTCGCTATCGTTCGTATCAATGAGCATAAAGCACAATCTGATATGAACCTTGATGAAGCTAAGCAGGATGTACAGTCAATTCTTCTTAGAGAAAAAGCTACAGCAAGTCTAAGACTTAAAGCTGATACTCTTATGTCAGCGCAAGATAAGTCTAGCTGGACACATGTAGAGCTTGCGAGTCGTGGTCGTGATGATATCAGTGAAATTGTTTTCAGAATGGCGCGCCCACAAGGCGAAGAAGCGACAACTAAGGTTGAAGCTTTAAATGACGGCGATCTGGTATTGATCAGCTTATTGCAAGTTCAGGATGGTGATGCGGGTGAAGATGAAGCTCAACGTGATTATATTGAGCGTTATCTGAATCAAAGTGGTGTGTCTCAGACAATTGCTGCTCACCAAGCAGCGTTAGAAAGTGCTGCTGTAGTTGAAAGGTAGTTAGTTAAAAGAAAGTATGCTTTTAACGATTTAATCATTTCCTAAAAAGTGATTAAGAGATATAAAAAAACCCATCGTATGATGGGTTTTTTTATATCTAGTACTTAGGCTTAAGTTTGTTCGAACCAGCTAATGCTTGGGGCAAAGAAGGCTTGTCCTGTTACTGCTTTGGTATATTGCATGAGTTTGTCTGTGTGACCGGATCCATCCCCTAGCATCATGTTTTCTAGCATCTTGCTAAAGTTAATAGGGCTACTGCAATAACTGGCAAATAATAAGCCTGCTTCAGAAAGGTTTGCATAAGGCATGCTGTGACGAAGTATCTCTAGGCCTTGCCCATCCTTGCTTTTAGCTGAAGCGCGTTTTACATGAGCTGTAAGAGGCTTATCTTCGCTTTTATACTCAATGTTATCCTGTTTAGTTCTGCCTATTATGTCTTCTTGCTCTTTTACTGCTAGGTTTTGCCAGTTTTCAAGATTGTGAATGAAGCGTTGTAAATGGATATAGGAGCCGTTTGCATATTCTGCATCCTCATCTTTTTTGACCAAGGCAACATTCGCTCTTTGGCTGCCTTCAGGGTTCTCTGTCCCATCAATAAAGCCAGTTAGATCTCGGCTGTCTAAATATCTAAAGCACGAAACTTCTTCAACCAGCTCAACATAGCCGGATAGAAGTGTCATGATTTCTTTGGTTAGCAAATAAGTTAGATCGCGTCGATTTGATCTAATGTGTAAAAGTAGATCGACAGGTGTGACTGGCGTTTCTGGAGTCGATTGAATGTCTGGAAATGAGGTTAATTCTTTAGGCTGAGAATTAGGGGAGATTTCTTGCCAAAATTCACTACCAATGGCAATAACACCATGAGGGTTACTAGCAGCATGGGTTTGTTGAAATTTAAAGATTAATGACTGCGCCTTATTAAGCTGAGATTTAATGTTGTTTTTTTTATGCGGCAAGACATTAAGCGTAATAAACAGGGCATCAGTGTTTGCTGCTGCTGTAATGCCTGATTGATAAATGTTTGACAAAATAAACTCCTAGGCAGCACGAAAGCATTTGTGCTGCTGATTAGGTTAAAAGTTTGGATATAA
This sequence comes from Marinomonas sp. SBI8L, assembly GCF_001624705.1. Lineage (GTDB taxonomy): Bacteria > Pseudomonadota > Gammaproteobacteria > Pseudomonadales > Marinomonadaceae > Marinomonas. Next base: position 119,221 of record NZ_JSEO01000004.1, on the reverse strand, counting down.
AGTTTTTAGTTTACTCGATTGGCTTGGTTTAGCCTCACCGCTATAAAACTCTTCTAAAGCATCTGCAAGGTCACTACCATCCCAGTCTGTTGCAGCTGTGTTGGAATACATAATTAATTCCGCTTCCATGATAAGTTGGCTTAGGCTGCTTGATTCACTTAAATGCTTAATATCATCAAGGCCATTTATTCTATCTTCACCCCATCTGTGTCTTGCCCACTCAAGGCATTTGCCTCTTAATGATTTTAGATCATGATTTTGACAAGCATTGATTAGCTCTTGATATGCTGTCTTTTCATCATGCGTATTAAGAGGGGCGAAAACTTGTAATGTTGGAACTTCTTCTTGTTTGTCGCTATTAATTGTTTTGCGCTTTTTCAGCATGAGAAAAGTTGCACTTATCAAGGTTGTTCCAGCGATGAATAATAGAATTGCTATTATGATGCTTTTTACACTCCAAGATGAGCCAGTTTCTTGGGTTGTTAATTGAACCTCACCCTCTAAAATATCGGTTTCATCAGATTTCGTTTTTTCTTCTGGCTTAGCTAAAGATATAGGCGCAACTGATCCTGTTTGAGGTGCAAGTAGTTTCTGGGCTTTGCCTTTGCCTGTGGGGTCTACAAGGGATATTCCAGTAACTTCTACACTAGGCGGAACAGCGTAAGTACGTTCAAGTTGTCGTGTTTTTGTATTCCAGTAAACAATTTCTATTTCTGGCAATATTAGCTTTCCAGGTATGGTTGGTACAACTTCTATGCGTATAGATTGTTCTCCTGTGATACCTGTGTCAGATTTATGGCTACTCAATTTAGCTGGCTGAGGGTAAAGCTTATAATCTCGTGTGCTAGCATAAGCAAAAGCTGGCATTTGCTCTGGTAAGGCGCCTTTCGCAAATGCTTCAATTTCCCAAATAAGTGTATCGCCAACTTTTACATCTGCCGTTGGAGATAAAGAGTTTGATAAGCTAACTTGGGTTGCAGGTAACCAATCATCACTTGGATAACTGGCAGGAATAGGTAAAACATCAAGCTTTATCGCTTTACTCTGGGCTTTTATTAGGCGCCTCCCCAAATTGGTGTTAATCATTGCGGAGATTTTTTGTGGAGGAATTTCTAACTGACCACTTTGCTGAGGGAAAGCTAAATAATCACGAGTAATGACCTGATATTGAGTACCGTTGACTTCTTCATAATGAATTTGGTCGTCAGCTAGCCTCTCGATCAAAAGATTTGGGTGGTTTGGAGTTGAAATATTGGCATTTTGCAGAGCAAATGCGGAATACAGCTTCAAACTAATAATAAGCTCTTGCTGTAAATAAGGTTGCTCTTGTGACACCTCTAAATCAATGATGACAGGTGGGTTGCCGTTTTCATCCAGAAGTTGTTGGGCTGTTTTTACCTTCAGTTTGATTGGCTCAGAAGCTAGGTTACCGACTTGAATTGCAGGGATAACAAAATCTCCCGTCGATTTTGGCATGAGCGAAATTACCCAAAAACTGAGAGATTGACTCGTACCTAGATTAAAACGGAATTGGCTATTCTGACTCTGGCTTAATACTTCAAAGTCCCGTTTTAATACGCTTAAATCTGGCCCTTGGCCTGTTTCAGGGAAGTCGGTTCTAATGGTTAATTGGACTACGTCGTTTTCATAAATTGTTTGTTTATCTAAGGTCGCGGTGACGCTTGCTGCATATAGGTTGCTGCTAACAAGTAAAAATATGAAAGACAGTGTTAGATTTAATCCCCTTAAAAGGGCTGTTTTTGGCAGCATAATACTCTTGCTATAAAAAGTCTGTGAAATCAAAAATGTATTTACTACCATATTGGGAGTCCATCCTGTTGTCTATAGCGATTTTCTGCTCGTTTTTCCTGATGTAAATACCATAACTTTCTTTTTAGTAACCCACCTGGGTCATCTTGAATTTGCCTCATCCACTGGTTTAAAGCGACTTGTTCTTCTGAAGTGAGCGGGTCGTCTTCTTGTTTAGGTGGTGTTTGCTCTTGCTGCTCTTGGGTTGTTGCGTCTTTATTATCTTGATCAGGCGAGTTTTCAGGCTGTTGTTCTTCCTCTTGCTTATTTTGCTCATCCTTTTCTTTACTTGGGTCCGATTGAGAATTGGATTGAGAGTCTTGATCTTGATCTTGATCCTTGCTTTCTTGCTCTTCATCTTTAGATTGTTGATTGTTTTCGTTTTGCTGTTTCTCTTGGTTTTGTTTTAATTTTTCTAAATAGTCTAAATTTTGTTGGGCTTCTGTGAATTCTGGTTTAATTTTGAGTGCGTTTTTATAGGAGGCAATGGCATCATCTAAGTTACCTGCAAGCGCTAGGCTATTTCCTTTATTGTATTCAAGACTCGCTGAATTTTGTTGCTCGTTTAAGAGGTTTAGCTGTTCAGCTGCGGCATCATAATTACCTAGTGCGTATTGGCTGGCAGCTTGCCATTTTGGGTTCTCAAATAATGCCTGTGCAGATTCCCAGTCTCCTTGATCAACCAATTTTTGTGCCTTTTGATCTTGGGTGTAAAACCAGTCAAGACCAATTGCATCTGCTTTAGGAGAGAAAGGTAAAATAGCAACAAATAGTGCTAGCATGACACCAGCTCTAAATTGATAGAGTAGCCAGATAAGAAAAGGTAGAGCAAACCAATGCCCTTTATCGACCCAATCAACAGATTGGCTTTTAGCTTCTACTGCCTTATCTTGATTGCTAATCGGAGTTGATAAAATAGCTTCAATATCACTTGGTAATAGGTCACTAGAATAATAATTTGCCCCTAACTCTCTGGCTAACTGGTTGAGTTCTTTGACAGGAAGTTTCGCGATTACTTGGCCTGCTGAAGTGCGTAAAGTATTACCATCTGGTAGTAGTATGCTGGCGCCTTCATTACTACCAACACCAATTATGTTTAATTTTACGTTGTAACCTGAAAGTTGCTGTTTAATGTTTGCAAAGTCGCTTTCATTAACGTCATCTGTAAAAAGAATGATGTTTGTATATTGTGCTGGGTCACTGATAAGACCGAGCGAAGTGCTAAAGGCTTGTTGGATATCGCTGCCATAGAGAGGCATGATAAGTGGATCAAGGGCCAATAAAAAGTGTTTTAGGGTCGACTTATCTTGGCTAAAAGGACTAATTACAAAAGCATCGCCAGCATAAGCGGTTAGTGCAATGTAGCCTTCTTTTATGCTAACTAATAGGTCTTGTACTTTTTGTTTTACCCGAGTTAAGCGGTTGGGCTTAATGTCAGTCGCGTACATGGACAGAGACTGGTCAAGTATGAGAATGGTCTGCATTGGGGTAATGTATTTCTTTTCTACCTTCTTCTCCCAGCTGATTCCGGCTATGCCAACTATCAACAGGCTAACTAGCACAATGCCAACCCAACTAGGTAGGCGTTTTCCTGATTTATCACTCACTAGATGTCGAAGTAACTTGGCATCGATAAAGCTGGACAGCTGATTTTGCTCAACCTTGTTTTCTTTCTTCACTATGTAGAGGAAAATAACAAAAGCAATCAGAATCAAGTAATTGGGATCTGAAAAATAAATTAGATCAAAAAATGTCATTAGAAACTACCTCTTCTAATTGCATTCCAGCGAGTATAAAGCGCTAAAAAGAGAAAGAATAAGCTTCCTAGGGCAATCATATTGAAGAGCGTGGTCTTTGGTCTTTGCCATTGATCTTCACCTGGTGTGGGCTCTAACTCATCCAAAGTGGCGTAAATCGACTCAAGTTCTTGGGTGCTTTTTGCTCGAAAGTATTGACCTTCAGTCATATCGGCTATTTTTTGAAGTAACTCCTCGTCAAGGTCGGTAGAGGGATTAATCACTCTTGGCCCAAAAAAACCTTGGCTTATCATCTGTTCTGCACCAATACCAATAGTGTGAATTTTAACGCCTTGCTTAGCTGCAAACTGTGCTGCCTGATCAGGCTTTACTCGGCCTGCTGTATTAGCGCCATCTGTCATCAAAATCATAACGCGTTTATCCGCATCAATGTTGGCTAGGCGTTTGATTCCTAGGCCAATAGCATCACCTATGGCGGTATTTTCTCCGGCAAAGCCGATTTGAGTTTCATTTACAAGTTGTGCGATTGTGTCTAAATCATAACTTAATGGCGCTTGAAGGTATGCCTTGCTGCCAAAAACAATGATGCCAATGCGATCGCCTTTACGTTCTTTGATAAACCTATCTAATACTTGTTTGGCGGCTTGTAATCTATCAACTGCTTGCTGATTTATCTTCATATCGGCTGTTTGCATACTGCCAGATAAATCTAAAGCAATAAGTAGATCTCGACCCGAAGGGGTGACAACCTTAGGCTCACCAAGCCAAACAGGTCTGGCAATTGCGATAACAAGTAGCAACCAAGAAATCCATAAAAAAAGTTTAATCAAATGCTTTGAAAAGCTTTGACGCTTAAGTTTTATGCTTATTTCAGCTTGGTTGAACTGGGTAATATTTGGCCACCAAAGGGCTTTTTGATCAGGCTCAGCAGGGCGACCAAATTTTAAAAAAAAGGGGGCTATTGCAACAATTAAAAACCAAGGCCATATAAATTCAAGCATACTTCCTGTGCCTCCGACACCAGTGTTTGGTAAGTCGAAGTATTTCTTCCTTCTGTTCTTCTTTTAATAATAAATTTGGCTGGTAAGCACCTGTTACGAATACTGAGCCAAGTTGTTTAAACTGATATTTTGGTGCAAGGCCAAGATCTAATTGATCAAAAAGGTCTTGGCTTGGAAGAGAAGCTAGATCATTACGCCCAAGGGTGAGTAAGCAACGTCGGATAATCTGATGGCATTGAGTGAGAAATGCAACGTCATCAAGCTCTTCTAAAGTATCTATTAGCTTAATGGCATCCCTACGGTATAAGTTGCGTTTGTAACTTATGAATTTAATCGTAATTAGGCTAATAAGTAGAATAACTAAAGCGCCAACAACTAACCAAGTCCACCAAACAGGAGGCCACATAGCAATATTGTCTGGCAGTATATAAGCCGTATTGGGAAGTTCGATTTTAGGCCCTGAGGCTGGAATGTTTGTAGCATTCATAACTTAGATTCTTCTCGTATCCCTATTGATTAGCTTAAAGCGCCAAAAGCCATCAAATGTCTAGCAATTTGAACAGGCGACTCATGCAGGGCAAAATAATGAAAAGGAATGCCTATTCTGCTTAATTGATTGTTCATCTTCTGTTTAGCGATCAATCTATTTTCTTTGTAAGACTGCATACTCGTTTTAGTAATTTGTATAGTTTGAATACCTTGCATATCTTGAAGTCTATATTGACCTTCAGGAAGTTGATCAAGGTGTTCATCTTCAATACTTATCCAGTGAATAAGGTTGTATTTAGAAAGTCTTTGAAGCTCTTCAAGGTCTTGCTCCCTAAGTAAGCTTTTATCACTGCAAATAATAATTTGTTGATGTCTTATGTTGCGAGTTAAAAGGGATTGCCATGGACTCGTTGCTTTGCTTTGGGTAAGTCTATGGGATATTTGAGTAGCGTCAGACAGAGAGGTTAACAAGGCATTAAAGTGGCTTGCTTGGTTTTTAGGTGGCAAAAATATGTCTTTATTAGCAAAGCTTAGATAAGCGCCTACCTTGTCATTTTGTATCTTGGTTCGCCAGCCCACTAAACAGAGTAATTGGACCATACGAGTAGAAACGAACGTATGCTGTGTTCCGAAGTAGGCTTGACTAGATAAGTCTAAAGCAAGAATGCGGCTATGCTCCCTTTCTTCGGCATAGACACGCGTATGGGTTTGCCCGGTTTTAGCACTGACACGCCAATCAATATGGCGCATATCATCACTTGCTTGATACTCTCTCACTTCAAGCATTTCCATACCGTGGCCCTTCATCCTTGTAAGATGAGAGCCAAGCATAGGGCGGCGATGAGGCTGCAAAGGTGCTTTGCCTAACTTTTTTGCAAAAACGGCAAGATCAGACAGGCTTTGAACATCCAATTCGGGCGAGTCTGGTGATATTAGTGCATCCATAATCTTTACCTAAGCAACAGGTACTCTTTCAAGTAATTGATCAAGTAAAGTATCTGAAGTTAGGCCTTTTGCCTCAGCTTCAAAAGATGGGATGATTCTATGCCTTAGAACATCATGGGCAACCGCTCTAACGTCATCAGGCGTGACAAATTGTTCCCCTTTTAACAATGCGTGGGCGCGGGCACATCTATCTAATGCTATGGTTGCCCTTGGGCTGGCGCCAAAATCAATAAGCTTAGTTTGATCGCCTAGATAGTGTTCAGGGTGACGAGTAGCCATCACGATTTGCACTATGTACTCTTCAATAGGTTCAGCCATATAGAGGCCTAATGCCTGCTCTCTAAGAGAGCGAATATCGGCTTCGGTACAATCTGGCGATTCGATTGCAACCTTATTAGCACTTTGATTTCTTACCAGTCTTAGGACTTTTAGCTCGTCCTCGGCATTTGGATAGTCTACTTTTAGCTTCATAATAAAGCGGTCAAGCTGGGCTTCAGGAAGAGGGTAGGTACCTTCTTGCTCAATCGGGTTTTGTGTGGCGATGACAAAAAACAATTCAGGTAATTGATAGCTTTTATTACCAACCGTGACTTGTCTTTCACCCATTGCTTCTAATAAAGCAGATTGTACTTTAGCGGGTGCTCGGTTTATTTCATCGGCAAGAACAATATTATTAATTACTGGGCCGGGTACAAATTGAAACTGCCCCGTTTCTTGTTGGTATACCTCAGAACCTGTGACATCACCTGGTAATAGGTCTGGGGTAAATTGAATTCTATGGAACTTACTCGCTATGCTTTGTGCTAACGCTTTTGCTGCGGTTGTCTTTGCTATACCTGGCGGTCCTTCAAGTAAAACATGTCCATCTGCAATCAATGCAATTAACAATCTATCGGTAAGGGTGTTCTGACCAATAATGGCCTGATTTAAGTAATTTTTTAAACGAGTTATCACAGCATCCATCGAGTGAATGATCCTCATACTTCTGTCAATAAAAGTGGAGACACAATATAATACGACAATCTTAAATGATTGAATTCCAAGAAGACAAGCCTAGAAGGGCTTAGTTCAAATTTTTATAGGGAATAAGATGGCGTTAGTAGTGGTTGATGTTGCCTTAGCAGCTCATAAATTTCAGGACTTGTATCAAGGAAGAGCAAAATATTTAGTCGTGCAAAGTCGTGATGGTAGGAATATCCAACTACCTTTAACCATATTTCGACCTTTTCTAACCCATAGTGGTATTTATGGCACCTTTGAAGTGGAATTTGATCAAAATTATCGGTTAGTCGATATAAAAAAGAAGTAAACTAACAAAGATTTATTTAGTGATCATAAGGTTCACTAACAATATTGATATCAATTAGGAGTTTTTGATTATGTATAACCTTGCTCGCTCTGTACTGTTTAAAATGGATGCAGAGGTGACACATGAGTTGTCTTTAGAATTATTGGCAGCAGGTCAAAGGCTGGGTGTTAATCGACTTTTGCTTGATAGCGTACCTGACTCACCCGTAGAAGTAATGGGGCTAACTTTTCCTAATGCTGTTGGCCTTGCAGCAGGTCTTGATAAAAACGCAGACGCATTTGAAGCGTTTGGACAAATGGGCTTTGGTTTTGTTGAAGTGGGAACCGTCACACCGAAAGGACAAGCAGGTAATGACAAGCCACGATTGTTTAGATTGCCAGAGCATGAAGCGATTATTAACCGTATGGGGTTTAATAATAAAGGCTTGGATCATATGGTTAGCCGTATTAAAAACCATAACTATAAAGGTATTTTAGGGGTTAATATTGGTAAAAATCTGACAACATCTGTTGAAGATGCGGTACAAGATTACCTGGCTTGCCTAAACGGTGTTATGCCATATGCGGATTATATTACGGCAAATATTAGTTCACCTAATACACCCGGTCTAAGAAGCCTTCAGTTTGGTGAAAGTCTTGCCGAGCTTATCTCGCCTCTTGTTGAAGCTAAACAAAGATACTTTGATAGTACTGGTAAGCACGTACCTTTAGCTGTGAAAATAGCGCCAGATATGACTAGTGATGAAATTAAAATGGTTGCAGATACTCTTCAGGCTCAAAAGATTGATGCCATTATCGCAACTAATACAACCTTGTCTCGAGATGCTGTGGCTGGCCATAAATATGCAGACGAGGCTGGTGGCTTAAGTGGTGCACCGGTTAAAGATGCTTCAACACTTGTGGTGAAAACCTTAGCAGATCATTTGCAAGGTGAGCTACCTATTATTGGAGTGGGTGGTATTTTAACTGGCAATGATGCGATTGAAAAACTTCAAGCCGGCGCTAGTCTAGTACAGATTTACAGTGGTTTTATTTATAAGGGTCCTGAACTAGTTCGTGCTGCAGTAACCAGTACAACGGGTTATCTGAATGAAATGGGCAAAACTAAATAATTAGCTTTGTTGTAAACGAATAATTTTGAAGACAGTAAACACTAGATTGTAAAAGCTTGATAAGAAGTCTATTCGTATGATGGGAAAATGAAGCAAAAGCTACGATGCTTTTGCTTCATTTTAGAAACGGAGTCTAATTAATGGGGAGAGCTGATTGCTTTAAAGGTTCCTTCCACAGGTGTTAGACCATCCCACATATCGACTCTGCCTTCTCTCCAGCCGGCTAACCATTCAGAACGAGAGTTCTCATGGTATTGATTTGATAGCCCTTTAGAGCGTCCTGCCATACCTGCGCGATAGCCACGTATGTAGGCGCGATGTTGAAGGTCTCGTTTCTGTTTCTTCATTTGACTAATCCTCTAAACTTTCTTTTGTCGAACTTTAAGTTCTAGTAGAGAAATGAGTGATTGTCTAAAAACACTTTGCTCTAAAAGAGTATAAATTTTCATAAAAAAGTAATTAAAAATGACAACTAGACAAAATTCGCAACTCGAATCAGGCTCAAAATCAGATGTGAGCTATCAACTTGAAATTACCTGTCCGCTGGGGTTAGAAAATGTACTGGCTCAAGAATTAGCTGGCCGAGGGTTAACCCAAACTCGTTTAGGTGAAGGACAAGTTAAGCTATCGACAGATTTAGAAGGCATGTACACAGCCTGCCTTTGGTCTCGCGTTGCGACTCGCGTCATGTTGCCATTAGCTCAGTTTGAAATAAACAGTGCTGATGATTTATACGAAGGTGTGAAAGCGATCGACTGGTCTGAGCATATGACGGCCACTTCAACCCTAGCAATAGATTGTCATGGTACTAACCATAGTATCCGTAATACACAGTTTGGTGCGGTAAAAACTAAGGATGCGATTGCTGACTATTTTGTTGAAAGAGACGGCGAAAGGCCAACAGTAGAAAAACAAGATCCAGATATTAGAATCTCGGTTCGAGTGAAACGCGAGAAGGTCACTGTTAGCTTGGATTTATCAGGTGGCAGTATGCACCGTCGAGGCTATCGTCAACATGGTGCTATGGCGCCATTGAAAGAAAACTTAGCAGCAGGTTTGTTATTAAGAGCCGGTTGGGGGCAAGATGACTTCTCTCAACTGATTGATCCTATGTGTGGCTCAGGGACTTTCTTAGTTGAAGCGGCACTTATCTCATTAAATATTGCACCAGGTTCGCGCCGTAGCTTTTGGGGTTTTAAAGGCTGGCGACAGCATGATCACAGAATGTGGCAACAGCTGAATGACTTTGCTAAAAATGAGCGTATTGCACCAGCGGACTTAAAAGTACGTTTTATGGGGACGGATAATAATCAAAAGGCTATTGCTCATTCCCGTGAAAATATTAAGCGTGCAGGCTTAACTGGTATTGTTGAAGTCGATTTAGCGCCTTTTCAGGAGTATGACTTTGGGATTGCAGAGGATGCAGCTCCTGGCCTAGTCATGACTAACCCTCCTTATGGTGAGCGTATTGGTGATGAGCTTGCTTTGGTTGCACTTTATCGCCAGTTGGGTGAATGGGTCGTTGAGAATTGCATGAACTGGCGCTTGTTTATGTTGACGAGTAACCAAGGTTTAGCGAAACAAATCCCATTGCGTCCAGAGAAACAAACCCGAGTATTGAATGGTGGTTTAGAGTGTCGTGCTTATCGTTTCCCTGTGGTTGAGCGTTTTATCAAACAGGATGCCATTGCAGCACCTGCAGTAAATGGTGCTGGTGCAGAAATGTTTACCAATCGGTTGAAGAAAAACCTTAAGAAGTACGCTAAGTGGGCCAAGAAAAACAAAATTGAGTGTTATCGCGTTTATGACGCAGATATGCCTGAATATGCTGTTGCGATCGATTTATATCAAGACTGGGCTCATGTGCAAGAGTATCAAGCGCCAAAAAGTATTGATCCTTTAAAAGCCAGGCAAAGACTATTTGATGTGGTTGCCGCTATCCCTAATGCCTTGAATATCTCTGAATCACAGGTGATTGTGAAGTACCGTCAGCGCCAGACTGGACGTGAGCAGTATGAGAAGCTAGATCAATCCAAGCATGAGATGCAAGTGACTGAGTATGATTGTGACTTCATCGTAAACCTTAAAGATTACCTTGATACAGGGCTTTTCTTAGATCACAGACCCGTGCGTAAATTGATTCAGTCTAAAGCTAACGGTAAGCGTTTCTTGAATCTTTTTAGTTATACATCGACTGCTTCTGTACATGCAGGTCAAGGCGGCGCTAAGTCGACCTTAAGTGTTGATATGTCAAATACTTATGTAGATTGGTCTAGGCGTAATATAGAGCTTAATGAGTTTAGTGAAAGAGATCATAAAGTGGTGAGAGCTGACTGCTTTGAGTGGCTTAAAAATAGTGAAGATATGTTTGATTTAATCTTCATGGACCCACCTACTTTTTCAAATTCAAAGAAAATGGAAAACGTATTAGATATCCAGCGTGACCATGTCGATTTATTAACTTTGGCGATGGCGCGATTAGAAGCTGATGGAGAGTTGATTTTCTCTAACAACTATCGCCGATTTACTTTGGATCAGAGTATTCTTGATACTTATGATGTTGAAAATATCACTAAGCAGTCGTTAGATTTAGACTTTGAGCGTAATAGTAAAATTCACCAGTGTTGGATTATTAAGCACAAGAGTGCAGAAGAACAAGCTGGGTTAGATAACTTGGATCTATTTTCTGAAAGTTTCTAGTTGGCTGAGTTTAATCAAGGATAAGCCTGTAAGAAGGCTGCAGAACTCGATATAATTTCGACTATTCGGTCAAATTTCTGATTAAGGTTCACTGCCTTCACATAATTGATCTAAAAGTAATTTGTATGCCAGACCATTAAGGGTCTGGCATATCATATTTGACATCCTATTAAAGAGTTTAAAATGAACAAGACGTACCGATTGGTAATTAGTTGCCCAGATAAAGTGGGTATTGTGGCAGCCGTAAGCCAATTTTTACAAAAAAATAATGCTTCTATCATGGAAGCCAGCCACCACACAGACCCAGAGCAAAAGTGGTTTTTCATGCGTCACGAATTTGACGCAGAAAGCATGCCGCTTAGTCTAGAAGAGTTTAAGCAAGGTTTCGAGCCTATTGCTGAGGCCTTCCAAATGGAATGGTACGTGAATGACTCTGCTAGCAAACCTAAAGTGGTATTGATGGCAACACGAGAGTCTCATTGTCTGAATGATATTTTGCATCGCTGGCATACGGGTGAGCTTGCATGTGACATCGTTGGCGTAATTGCAAACCATGAAGAACTGAGATCCATGGTTGAGTGGTATAAAATTCCTTTCCATTGCATTCCTGTACCAAAGGAAGACAAGATGGATGCCTTTCAAAAGATCGAGCAATGTATTGATGATGCAAAGGCTGACACAATAGTGCTAGCGCGTTATATGCAGATCTTCCCTGAATACCTATGTGAGAAATACAAGCATCAGGTAATTAATATTCACCACAGCTTCTTGCCTTCGTTTATTGGTGCGAAACCTTATCACCAAGCCGCTGTACGAGGTGTGAAGTTAATAGGTGCCACTTGCCATTATGTGACTGCTGACCTTGATGCTGGCCCTATTATTGAGCAGGATGTTATCCGAGTTCGTCATAGTCATAGTGCACAAGACATGGTGCGTTTAGGTAAGGATATTGAAAAGCTTGTCTTGTCTCGTGGCCTAAGATATCACCTACAAGATCGTGTTTTAGTGCACGGAAATAAGACAGTTGTATTTGCAGACTAATCTGAACTAACCGGAAAAAATTCTGTCTTTGTTTTGTTTCTATAAATATTGACTATATTTATACGGACATTCAAATAAAGTAACAGCGTAGGGGTTGCACCATGAAACTGAAACTTACACCTACTCAGAATTTATGTGTTGGATTTTTAGAGTCTGGATTCAAAGTGATGCAGGTAGATGACCAGTATTTCTTTGTGAAGGGAGATCGTCGCCAAAAAGTATTGCCTAAAACGTTAGAGGCCTTAGTGAATCGTGGTGCGGTTCAATATGATGAAAATGGAGACTATGAACTAAGTGAGGCTTTCATAGAACATAGAAAGCAGATGCGTTCACCAGTTCATATGAACCACACGCGACACTAACTCAATTACAGACACTGTATAGATACGAAAAAGCCATTATTGTTAAATAATGGCTTTTTTATTCGCATCAGAAAAAGCTATTGCACTTGTTCCGGCGCTTTTGTAAATAGACTTCCTATGGCTTGAGTCAGTTTAGGGCTGCGATTTTCTCCTCTAAAGAGTGACCAAAGCGAACCACGTACAACTGGTGTATGGCTTAATTCAGAAGCGATCTGAGAAAAAGCAACATAGCCATCAGTACGATTAGCGAGATTCTCCATTGCTAAAGACAAAAGCTCTGGGTCAGTGTTAAACCAAGAAGGGCATTTAGCGACGATAGCCACAATGAGCTGTAACTCATCATCTGTTGCTTGATTTTCACCCGTTACTAAAGAAAGTTTGATTGATTGCAATAGTTTCTCAGATGGCGCTGCTTTGGAAACAGAACGAATTAACGCAGCTCTCCATTCCGTATTACCTCTCGTTGGGTAAATAGCCTCAACAAAGTTTAAGTAGTCTTCTTCAGGGCGTTCATGTTCCAGTGCTTTAGCGAGTGCAACCGCAACAGGCTGAGGGGCAAATTCAATCGCTTTTTTGATCAAAGCTAAATACTTCTCTTGATTTGCTCTCACAGCAAGGTCAGCAATCCCTTGAAGGCCAAGAGCCTGCCAAGATGTGTCTTCTTCGTTTAGATCAGATTCTAAGTAAGTGACTAATTGATTGAAAAAACTAGACGCATCTTTTTTAAACTGAACAGATAATGCAGCATGAAAACTGGCCATTCTTTCGTGGTCAGGCTGGAAAGCGTAAGGGTTGTCCTTAAGGGCATCGCTAATGTCCGTGCTGCCATCTTTATTTAAAATTCTATCAACAATAGATTTAATTAAATGATCTCTTGTGCCTAAATTAAGGCTACCTTTTTCATCTATTGGTAAGCGAATAAACCAGATAACTGGCTCTGCATTCTGCTCGGCTTTCAACGGATGTAATAAAATGGCTAACCAAGCTTGCTGTTTAAAAGCATATGGATATGGCTGCTGTTTCTTATCAAATTGAATAACTTGCGCTGGTGTGATTTTGCTAACATGACGGCCAATGTCATAAAAACTTGCTTTACAGCCAACGAGTTCAAAAAGGTCTGTAAGGGATTCAATATTATTCATTTACGCGAATGCTCTTAAGTGGTGTCTATTGGAGATTGGGTCCAGATGACAATGCGTTATAGTATGGCTGCAATATTACCTTTTTTTGGGAGAGAAATCAGGTTGGATAAACATCATAAATTAGCAGATTCTTTGCTTAACCTCGAAAAGGTTATGCGTGAGGTCAATGTTTGGCAAATGGCTGAACCAAGTGACCAAGCTCTAGCCAGTCAGCAACCTTTCTGTATTGATACTATGGGTTTTGATCAATGGTTAAGGTTTGTCATGATAGCGAGATTTAAAACCATGTTGGCCCAAGGTCAAGCCCTGCCTAATCATTCAAATATCGCTCCTATGGCTGAAGACTTTTATAAAACACAAGATAAGCAGGTAAAAAGCGCAGTTGTTAACGCCTTAAAAATGTTAGATTTCTGTTTGAATGAAGAGTAAGCAAGCATGGTATTTAAGCACCAAGTGGTAAATGATCTTGCTTTTGTTTTAAAGGCACCTCTTATCTATCAGGATCTTGATATAGCTAAATACTGGCTGCCAGATAGTCAAGATAAGCTCATTCAATTAGATAAAAACCCAAAGCCTCTGGTTCAAATGGTAGAAGCATGTAAATCTCATTTCTTGGGCAGTTACTTCGAAACTTTGTTCTCATTTGCACTCAATCATTTTTCATCTTTAAAGATAATCTTAGAACATACTCAATTGATTTCGCCAGAACGGACGTTAGGTGAAATAGATGCGCTTGTTACTGATGCAAATGGACAGGCTCATCAGCTTGAAGTGGCAATTAAATTTTACTTGGAATCCAATGAAGAGGTAGGGCATTGGATAGGGCCTAATAAAAATGACAGCTTCGTAAAGAAATATCAAAGAGCTAAAGCACATCAGTTAACCATTTTGGATCTGCCTGAAGCTAAGCTTTTATTGAAGCAATACTCTCTCTCTTTACCTATTGAAAGACATTTATTGATGTTTGGTGTTTTGTTTAAACAGCTGGCAGATCTGGACTCGTTAGCTTTGTTTGAGAATGATAAAACACATTTTGAAAAGAATAAAAATAAGGAGATTAATCCTTATGCTAAATCAGGTTTTTGGGTGCGAATAAACAATCTGAACTGGTTACATAAAGGCTTTTTTTCTAGCCAAGAGATGCTAAAGCCTTTTTGGATTTCAACGCCAATAGATCAAGAAGTTGCAACAAATAAATGGCAAAATTTTCATACTTGGCAAGCAGACCTTGAGGGCAAATTTAAAGATGATGAAAGGCCAAGATTATTCCTGTTAACCTGGAGAAAAGAGGGGGGATCTAGCAAAAATCTTCGCCTTTTTGTTGTGCCTGAGCATTGGTAGCGCTTGTAAAATTGCATGGTTTAGGGCATAAATAGCGACTGATTTTTAAGTTGTTACGTCGATGTCTATTAAAAGTACGAGGCTAAAGGAGATAGCCAAAATTCCCGAATGGGTGGTAGACGTTGATCATGCCAGTATTGCTTGGTGTAACCAAGCAGCCACTGAGCTCTTTGTCGAGTCTAATCCGAACAGTAAGCAGGCATTACCTGCCATTTCAGCAAATTTGAAGCGTCGATTTGCTCGGTTTATTACGTCTTGTGATAAAGGACCAACAACGCCTCTTACTTGGGCATTTCAATGTGTTAAAGGTCATTACTATGACTGCCAAGGGAGTATTATTTCCTTGGGAGCGAATACCTATGGCATTAAAGCTAAGGCCGTCAAAAGGCGAACCCTGTTTAGAAGCGAGGTGACGCCAAATGAAAAAGGTGATCAAACTCATAAATCGACAGAGCAAACGACCAAGCGGCTAAAACCGAAAATAGCACCAATAGAAGCAGAAGCATATAAAAACATACCGATTCATCTAAATGCTCCTGTTGAGAAAAATCCTCCTATTGATGAAGTCAGTAACTTGCCACTTATGATGCCAATTACCGAGTTTTCACAACTCTCTTTGGCTGTATTCGATGACAAATACCGTTTAATTGAAGCAAGCGCATTATTCAATGATACCTTTTCTGATGTCGATAACTTAAAAGATATCTTTGCGCTTAACTCCGACTTAAATAAAGCAATTAAATTTTTATCCTCTAAAGAGGCCTTAAATCATCATGGTTTCCCTTTAACTTGGGAGGTAAGGCTTACTACGAATCAAGGTATTCGTTGGCATCAAATCGAAATGCATTATGATGCGCAAAAAGCACAAAACTTTTTGTCATTACTGGATATTAATAATTTAAGAGAACAGGAAAACTCTTTATTCAAACTGAAAAACTATGACCCTTTGACAGACTTACCTAATCGTCACTTACTTTACCAAGAGTTGGATTTGACTTTAAAAAACTCACACTTAAGGTCACAAGAATTTGGTGTGCTTTATTTAGATTTAGATGGCTTTAAAGTAGTGAATGACAGCTTTGGTCATAGGGTTGGAGATGAGTTGATTGTCCAAGTGGCAAAACGCCTTTTGGTTACTCTGCCTAAAGGTGCAAGGTTATTTCGCCTTGGGGGTGATGAGTTTGCTTTGATACAAGAAGATATTAAATCTATTGATGAGCTTGAGCTGCTGGCACAAAGTTTGATGCAAGCGGCTTGCTCGGCCTATCCAATTGCTGAAATGGAAATGCTGATTACTGCCAGCATAGGGATTGCCCATTACCCAAGCCATGGTGAGGATGTTGATACCTTGTTACAGCGGGCTGATGTGGCAATGTATCGTGCAAAATCCATCGGTCATAACTCCTATAAAGTTTATAACAGTAAGATGTCTCAATCTTTGAATGCTTATATGACACTAGGCGGTGGCTTAAGGCGCGCTATTGAGAATCAAGAGTTTGAACTTTATTATCAGCCAAAAGTGCGTTTGTCAGATCAGTATACGGTAGGGGCGGAAGCGTTAATTCGTTGGCAGCATCCCGAATTTGGTTTGATTTCACCAGATAGATTTATTCCGATTGCTGAAGAGACAGGCCTTATTTTGCCATTAGGTGAATGGGTAATTCGTACTGCCTGTAAACAATTGCAGAAATGGCGTGAGCAGGGCTACCCAGAGATTAGTTTGTCGGTAAATTTATCTGGTCGTCAGTTTATGCAGGCTGATCTCGTCTACATGGTAAAAGAGGTGTTAGCAGAAACGGGTGTGAATCCGAAAAATCTTGAGCTTGAATTAACTGAAAGTATGTTGATGGCCGATGCTGATCAGACTATAGAAAAACTACATGGTTTTCGAGAGTTGGGTTTAAGCCTTTCAATTGATGATTTTGGTACGGGTTACTCTTCTTTGGCTTATCTGAAAAAGTTTCCTATACAGACATTGAAGATAGACAGGTCATTTGTGCGGGATCTTGGTAGTAATTCAGATGATAATGCGATTGTAAAAGCAACGATTGCCATGGCTTCCAGCCTTAATTTAAAAGTGATTGCTGAAGGCGTAGAGAATTACTCTCAACTTAATGTTCTCAAAACCTATGAGTGCCAGGAGGTGCAAGGTTTCTTCTTTGCTAAGCCTATGTCTAGTAATGATTTTACTGTTTATATGCAGCAAGAGTCGGGAAACCTATCAAAGAACTTTCGGGCATTGCATTAGATAATGCTGGATGAGAGATAAACTTAAAGACAAATAGTAATTGCGTCTATGCATTAGGGTTATTCTTCTTGTTTCCTTAGTTGTATCTGCCTAGACTAGCCCAATATTTTTTAGGATCTATTGATACTGTGTTAGACAACTTAATATGCCCTCTTGATGGCGAGCCATTAACTTTAGAAGCACGATCGCTTGTTTGTCCAAATGGCCATACTTTTGATCTCGCCAAAACAGGCTATGCGAATTTACTGCCTGTACAAAATAAACGCTCTAAAGACCCTGGTGATAACAAAGCCATGGTAGCGGCAAGACAGGCTTTCTTAAATAGTCAGTCTTATCTAGGCATAGCTAAAAAAGTAAATGAAATTGTTAAAGGTTTTGCTGCAAATTATACAGATAAGCAAATATGCTTATTAGATGCGGGTTGTGGTGAAGGTTACTATCTATCACATCTGCAAGAGCAAACGGATTACTCTCTGGTCTCTAGCATAGGCCTGGATATCTCAAAATGGGCAGTAACATCTGCAAGTAAGCGTAATAAATCCTTGTCTTGGCTTGTTGCCTCAAATGGTCATTTGCCCATGCCTGAAAATAGGTTTGATGGCATATTATGTTTATTTGGTTTTCCTGTTTGGTCTGAATTTGAACGTGTACTCACGGAACAAGGTTTTGTTCTAGTGGCAGATTCAGGTGCAGATCATCTACTTGAATTGAGAGAAGTACTTTATCCAGAAATTAGGTCTTATAAAGCGCCTAATTATAACGGGATAGAAGGTCTTGATGTCATTTCAACCCAGTCCTTACGTTTTTCTTTTGAGGTAAACTCAAATGAAGAATTGATGAATTTACTCGCTATGACACCTCATATGCATAAGGCTCCATACGCGGGACGTAAAGCAATCGAAGCACTCACTCACTTATCTTTAACTGCAGATGTCACTTTTACTGTTTTGCAAAAGCGCAAACAAGAAGGGATATTGGAGACTTAATTTAATGTCTAAGCTAGATAATCTATTTTCAAATAACAGAGAATGGGCTGAATCAATTACACGTGAACAGCCAGATTTTTTTGAAACCCTATCAAAACAACAAAAGCCAGAGTATTTATGGATAGGTTGTGCTGATAGTCGTGTACCTGCAAATGAGATTATCAATCTCATGCCTGGTGAGGTTTTTGTACATAGGAATATCGCAAATGTGGTTGTGCACACGGATCTAAACTGTCTATCAGTTATTCAATTTGCGGTTGAGGTGCTAAAGGTTAAACACATCATGGTGGTAGGTCATTATGGTTGTGGTGGCATTAAGGCAGCGCTAGATAGTGAAGAACATGGATTGATTGATAATTGGCTGAGGCATATTAAAGACGTTCACCGTTTTCATCAGGAAAAAATGGATGCTGAAACCGATGAAAAGCGTAAGTTCGATCTTCTATGTGAGCTAAATGTCATGGAGCAGGTGAATAACGTTTGCCAGACCAGCATAGTGCAGAAGGCTTGGAATAATGATCAAGAGCTGCATGTACATGGTTGGGTTTACGGTATTAATAATGGTCTTATTAAAGACCTAGATGTTACCGTTAGCTCTAATTAGAAGCCTAGCACTGGACTAGATTAAAGATTATCTGGAAGCTTGCCAAACATCGGTATCTGGATGTTTGGCCGTTTTTAAGTGGTTAATTGCTATCTGCAATCACTTGAGCACAAGCTGAAATGGTCTGACGTATCCACATATGGCCAGGATCATGTTGTAGTAAAGGACTCCACAGCATCTTTAATTCAACAGGTGGAATTTCAAAAGGCGTAGGAAGTACAACAATTTCTGTGCTTTCACCTAATAAACGAGTTGCAAGTAAGGGAAGTGTTGCCACTAAACCTAATTGCTCTGTCGCTCGCATGGCCACATTATAGTTACGAGTAAATAAACGAATACTGCGTTTTAATCCCATATCAGCAAGTGTTGAGTCAACCCAGCCAAGCTTTTGAACTTCATCTGGCTGTACACCAACACCTACCCCAAAACCTGTTTTACTAACCCAAACGTGCTGAGCGTTCATATAAGCGTCTAGGCTAGGGCTTTTGGCAAGTTCACTGTCTTTATGGGCGATACAAGCAAACCTATCAACCCAGACTGACTTTTGATGAAAAGATTGAGGTAAGGTCTCAAAGCGGTTGATAATGAGGTCCACTTTGCCTTTTTCAACATCATGAAAGCTCACATCACTGGGGTTCATGACATCCAAAATAACGTTTGGCGCTTCTTTTTGCAGTCTTGCCATGAGAGGTGGAATAAGAGTAGCTTCGGCGTAATCACTGGCCATAATACGGAATACGCGAGAGCTAGAACCTGCATCAAAGCTTTGCCCTAGATGAAGCACTTCATCCACAGATTGAAGAATTAAACTTACTCTTGGTTGAAGTTGAATTGCCAGTGCTGTTGGCATCATGCCATCACTGGTTCTTACTAAGAGAGGATCGTGAAATAAATCTCTTAAACGACGAAGACCGTTACTCATTGCTGGTTGAGTAATCCCAAGCTGGTTTGCCGCATGAGTAACATTTTGTTCTCGAAGTAGAGAGTCTAAGTAACGAAGTAAATTTAAATCCACTTTATCTAACTGCATATCAAACTCTCATCACAAATTTGACCCGAATCATACTGTATTTAGGGCCTAATGAAAAATCCCTAGGGCTAGTTTCTGGTGTATTTGTGATATTAAACGGGTTAGACATTGGTCTAGATTTAAGGGGAGATCAAGCTTAATTTAGCTTGAGATCCAAGTGGAAATGAGCTCACTCACTTGAGTGCGTAAAAGGCTATATCGATTGGAAGGGCAAGGTTTCATTTTTTTGCGAAACCTTGCCCTTGGGTTCAGAGGTAAATAGATAGAAGCTAAACTAGAGGTAGTACTTCATAGCAGGCGCCCATGGTGTGATAGTCTGTTTTCCCCGCTGGGCTTTTACAATCATCCATAGCTTGATTATCTTTGGTTAGAATTCTAAACCAAGCACCATATTCATGGTCTATCATATGATCCCAAGCGTATTGCCAAAGCTTTGTATAGATATCCCAGTATTTATCCTCTTGAGTGGCTTTTGCAAGCCAAGCCGCAGCGGCAAAGCTTTCTGCTTGAACCCAAAAGTATTTATCCCCATCACACATTGAGCCATCTGGTCCATAACCATAGATGAGGCCACTATCAGTTTGGTCCCATGCTTTATCCCAAGCTTGATCAAATAGACTTTTAGCCGTGGTGATTAACCAAGCTTCAGGTGCTCTGTGATTAAGCATAAGCAAAAGCTTACTCCACTCTGTCTGATGGCCTGGTTGAAAACCCCAAGGGCGGAATAAATGTTTAGGATCATCTAGATTGTATTGCCAATCAATTTGCCAGTTTACATCATAGTGTTCCCAAATTTGACCTTCAGCTAAGTTTGCTTGACGCTGACAGATATTCTTAGCAAGTAGTTTGGCACGTTCTAGATAACGGTCTTCACCTGTTGCATCAAAGGCAGCTAGCATGGCTTCACAGCTATGCATATTGGCATTTTGCCCGCGGTAGTCAGAAGCAGTTTGCCAATTATCAGAGATTTCATCTTTGTAAAGGCCAAACTCTTCATCCCAAAAATGTGTTTCCATCAAGTTGTAGGTTTCATCTAACCAGCTTCTTGCCTCTTCTACACCAGATTCGAGCGCTTGGGCATAAGCTAAAACAACAAAGGCTAAGCCATAGCAATGGTTGGTGTTATCTAGGTTTTTGTCTCCTTCAAGTAGCCAGGTATAACCGCCATCTGCTTTTTTATGGCGTTCTCTTAAGTAGCTCACACCATGGAGCATGGCTTCAAAATAGTCAGGGTTACGACTGGCTTGAAATGCTTTTGCATAATTAAAAATAAAGCGAGTACTGCTTACTAAGTGGCGTGTTTTTGTATCGTAAATATCGCCGTTATCTTTGAAAAAATGAAAAAAACCACCGTCAGGATCAATGCATCTAGGATGATAGAAGTGCATGGTTTTTGCTATGTGTGCCTTGAGAAAATCAGGGCTTTTAAAGTCAGGAATAGCTGTCATATCAAAGAAACTCACTAAGCAATTAATAGGGGTAAACACAGAGTAATCTAATTATTAATTAAATCAATTAGATTTAATTAATAATTTTCAGTAGTTTCAATAGATTGTTTATAAATTTCATTTTGCTAAGCATTTTTGCTTTTAAATCAAGGTCATCACTTAAATGAAGCATTCAGGTAGTACATCTGAGCAAAGTCGTCTTTACAATGAGCGTATTATTCTTCAAGCGGTACGAGAAACCCCAGGAATATCACGAGCTCAAATTGCAGAGCTTACAAGACTCAGCGCTCAAACTATTTCGGTTATCACCTCTTACTTAATTGAGCAGGAACTACTTTGTATTACAGGCAAGGTGAAAGGGAAGCGTGGCCAGCCTTCAATTAAGCTGGAAATTAATGCCCAAGGAGCCTATGGCCTAGGCATTAATATAGATCGAGACCACATCAGTGCTGCTCTAGTAGATTTTAATGGTAAGTGTTTATTATTACGTCATTGTGATGTGCATTTTCCAACTGAAACGGAAGCTAAGCAAATTGCCCTTGGGTTAATTGAAGAAGTACGTGAAACCTTAGGTGATACTTGGCAAAAAGTGCAAGGTGTCGGTTTAACTATGCCTGACTATATGGCCGAATGGCTGGAAAGTTTAGTACACAAGGCTGATGAAGCGCTGGACCTGATGCATTTAAAAAATGCCATGGCCTATTGGGCATCTGATGACTTTAAGCTTTGGTTAGCTCGCCATACAGAAAAAACGGTTATTTGCGAAAATGATGCAAATGCTTCGGCAATTAATGAGCTTCTTTTAAGTGGAGGGGAGATTTCTGCCCAAGACTTCTTTTATATCTTTATTGGTGCAGCCTGTGGCGGTGGTATTGTCTCTAGAGGTGAGTGTGTTCGCGGTGCTGCTGGTGGTGCTGGTAATTTTGGTTTGATTCCAACGGCGAAAGGAGAGTTAGGTGATTGGATTTTAGAGGCTCTATCCAGTGTTTCTTTAAGGCGTTTTTTAGCACGAAAAAATCAAGATTATGCTCAACTTGAATCTGAGTACTTAGACGATACGACACTTAAATATGTTCAGGCTTGGAGTAAAAAAGTAGCGCTTGAAGTGACTCCTGCTTTAATCAGTGTGATTGCAATTCAAGATCCTAAGCGGATTCTCTTAGGCGGGCGTTTAGAAGCATCAGTGCTACAGCCGCTCATTCAGGAGTTGACTCAATCTCTGCAGGAACAGGCTCCTAAGGTATTAAGCTTACCTAAAATTGAAATCGCAGAAACTGCCATGACATCCAGTATTGCTGGAGCAGCAATTTTACCTCTTTATCAAACTTTCTCTCCTTATCAGTCGCTCTTGTTAGTGTCAGATGATAATGGGGTGAAGCAAGCACTTAATTCGGTTAATGAGTCTATCCTCGGATGATTTTAGAAATACATTGTCATGATCGAATCGGCATGGCGACTCAAGTGCTAGATCTCTTTATTCCCTATGATATTGATCTTAAAGGCATTGAGATAGATAGAAAGCATGAGCAAATGTATTGTGCATTTGCTGATATTGCGTTTGAGAAGTTGCAAAGTCTCATGGCAGAAATTAGGAGAATTGATGGTGTGATAGATGTCAAAACGGCTTTGTTTACACCTTCCGATCGTGCCCATAATGCATTATTTACACTATTAAAAACCTTATCTGATGGGGTTGTGTCGCTAGACCTCTCCGGTAATATCATGATGGCAAATCAAGTTGCGATAGAAGATCTGCAACTGGATAAGCACTTTTTAGGGCAGCCGCTTAGTCAATATTTAAAAGGAGTACATTTTACCAAGGAGTATTTTTCTAGTGCTAACCTGACTAAATTAAAGCGGTTTCAAAGTAAGAGAGTGAGACTGGCAGGTAAAACATTATTACTTGAAATGCTACCTATCTACGTGCCAGGTGAAATTGAAGGTGAGTCTGTTAGAGCAGGAGCTGTGTTACAGATTAAATCTGAGGCTAGACTAGGCTTACAGGCGCAAAAATTAAGGCATGCGGCTGCCCAAGACATAGTGTTGGATCAGTTAGTGACCAAAAGTACCTTGATGCGAACCTTATCAAAAAATTTAACGGCTTTTCTTCCTATGGCAGCACCTATTTTCTTAACAGGTGAAGCTGGTGTGGGTAAGCAAGATCTCGTAAAAGCCATGATGCAAAGTTGGCAAAAAATAAATGGTTTTGCCCAAACTAAGTTAAAAAGCATTAGTGGTAATAAACTTGCAGCAAAGCACTTAGAGCCAAATCACAAGGGGCAATGGTGGATAATAAATGAGCCCCAGTGGATAAGCCCTGAGATGCAGCAGCAAGTGCTGGATTACCTTGATTGTCTTGATGTGACAGGCTTTGACTATAATCGACTTATTTTTGTTTCAGAGTTATCGTTAGCGGAATTGGCTGAGCAATATCCAGCTCAACAGGCTTTTTTATATCGACTTGCTCAATTAACCTTAAATATGCCGCCTTTAAGAATGCGAAAACAAGACTTATCTGAATTAACGCATTATTACTGTCAACTTGCCTGCGCTGACCTAAATAAGCCCATGTTAAAAATTAGCCGGGCTGCCTTTAGTAAGTTATCTATGCATAACTGGCCTGGAAACCTAACAGAGTTAAGGCATGTGTGTTATCAAGCTTGTTTGCTAACCAATAAAAATATGATTGATATCGATGATATTAGCCTAGTGAGTCATATCAAGATGCAAGACGTGGAGTATGAAGTAGACCTAATTGATGGCTCGCTTGATAAAACCATGAAACAGTTTGAAGCTAGGTTGTTAGCCCGTTTATACCCTGAATACCCGAGTAGCCGCTTGTTAGCAGAGAAAGTGGGGATGAGTCATAGTGCCGTCGCTAATAAGTTAAGAGAATATGGTATTAAACAAAAATAGAAAGACTTTTTCATGGCTTGCTGCTTGGAAAAAAAGAGGCTAGATAACTAGCCTCTGGCTTAAATTGATTGAAATGCTTCATGACCAAAAAGCTTTGCATCAAACAAACCTAAACTGAGCAGCGTTGAACTCATTACAAGGTGTCGTCGTATAATCAGAAGTACTAACTTCCAAAATACAATGAAAAGTGTAGAAGAGAATGAGAAAGAATAATCGGTGGAATCAGTTGAAGCTTAGCGAATTTGCATTATATTTTTCTGGTTCAGTGTTTGATGACTTTAGATACATCAAATAGGGTTAAGTACTTAGAATCGACTAGGGCGGCTTAGTGTGAATATCTTGGATATTAGCAGAATGACTGGAGCTAGATTCAGTGGTTTGATTGTGAAAAAATGACTTACTTTAAGGCGAAGAGGCCTATATCAAGGGGAGCAGTTAAGCTTAAGTGTTTAAGCTTAACTGCGGGTTTTGAGATTTAACCTGGAAAACTGCCTTGCTCTTGCTGATTAATTTAGACACAAAAGCATGGGTTTTTTTAGTAAATTCATAAAAACTATTTGCTGTATCTTGGCTGTCTGACTCAAATCCCCATTGTTTTAAAAGTGCTTCGTACTCTTGTTGTGAATCCATCATGTATTCCTCTTTAATTATTTAAAATGTTGTTTAATTACAACAAGTGCATGGTAAAACGCATTCAACATAAGAACAAACGATGCTTTTTCACTATTTAGGTTAGAAAAATTCACCTATTTCTTTCAGTTAATGTTATTCGCTTGCATTAGTTTGAATGTATTTGCCTAAAGAGGGGCCGGCATCAGTTATCACGTGCTGGTGCCATGTAATGGAAGGTGTTATTTATCTTTAGTTAAATTTGCAACATTGTTAGAAACCTTATCTGCTCCTTGCTTAATTTCTTTTATTAAGCTTTCAGCGGTTTGAATCAGCTGGCTGCTATCGTGAGTGAGCCGGCTTACTGTCTCCATATTTGTACGAGTATCCCTAGTTAGGTTGGTATTATTTTTTACCATCTCGTCAATTTCGATTGTGGAGCTACTTGTGCGCAAGGCAAGTTGTCTAACCTCGTCAGCCACAACGGCAAACCCTCTACCATGTTCTCCTGCTCGGGCTGCCTCAATAGCAGCATTTAATGCGAGTAGGTTTGTTTGCTCCGCAATACTGCTTATAGTCGTAACAATCTTGGAAATTTTATCTGATTCCTCATTGAGCAATTCAATAAGTTTTGTCGCAGCTTCCATTTGCTCCGAAATCTCACCTGAAATCTCAACAGACTTGGATAATATCTGTGCTCCCTCTAATGATATTTCGCTACTAATTAAAGCGGTTTCGTAAGCTACTTTAGCTGCTGCCTGAGTGGATTTTTGTTCTTCTATTTGTTTGCTGATATTTGATGCGAACTTAATAACTTTTATGACATTTCCATCATGGTTGAACACAGGGTTGTAAGTCGCTTCAAGCCAAAGAGTATTACCTTGACTGTCTTTTCTTTCAAACTGACCTGACTTAAATTCACCGCTTTCTAATTCACGCCAAAAATTAGGGTTTTGAATATAAAAGTCATCATGACAAAAAATTCTATGATGTTTGTTTATAATGTCTTTTTCTTGGTAATTAACGCTGTTTAAGAAGTTTTGATTGGCTTTTAAAATGTTGCCTTCTGGGGTGAACTCAATGACTGCCATAGATAAATTAAGAGCATCTAAAATAGCGTCTTGATTTTTTATTTTGCTTTTGTAGGTAGAGATATCTGTATAACTAGCAATAACTTTACAGGGAGTGTCTTGGTCAAAAACCGGAATGTAAACCTCTTTTAACCAGATGAATTCACCTGATTTTGTATGCCTTTGATAGGTGCCTTGGTGGCTTTTTCCTTCCTTCAAGGATTGCCAAATATCATTTTCTCTGATGTTTGGCTCATTCTTATACGTGAATAATGTGCTTACTTTATTATTTCTCAGCTCTTCTAGATCATAGTTAAATAAATCTAAAAAAACTTTATTCGCACTTAGCAGCTCTCCTTCCAGATTAAACTCAGCAATTGCTAAGTTCTCTTTTAGAGAATGAATATAAGAATTACTATCATTTAAATTATTTATTAGATCCTTCTGCTTTGTTTTCTTAGAAAATAACATTCTTAACCTTAAGTTGCTTTTTAATAAAACAGTTGAAACCTATATGTATATAAAAGTGAATATGTCGCGATTAAAGAGGGGAGTAGCGCAAGTAAAAAAATTAAAACAGTATTTAAAATACTGTTTTTAAAAATAGCGCAAGTTAAGGAATCTGCGATTAAGTCACCTCTTCTCAATCTTTTCAGAAAAAGTATCAATCAAGGCATCACTTTGAAGTAATGTAGGTACCTTTCAAGAAGGGATAACGCAGGGTGTTACTTTTTCTGAAAGACCCGAAGGGCGTGGTCTAAAAGCCCTATCTTTATGTTGAGAACCTTATCAATAGAATCACTATTAAGTTGCGCTCCTCGCCATAAATCTAGGCGCTTTTATCTACATGCTGAGGCGGGTGGATTTATTCGCAGGTTCCTTAACCACGAGGATTTGGTGTTAGCGAATTTCATATTATTCACCCTTTTTATAAATCAGTATTCAAATATCCTAATTTATAAAAAGGGTCTAATAAACATCGATTACTGAAACTGAGTGTTTCAATAATTGTCTAAAAACTAAATGTTTTTAATTTTTAATTCAGGTGGTGGTAATTCATGAGAATCTTCAACATAGAAACTATCGCTCTGTGCACCTTGCCACCATTGTTGCCAAGGGTAAGGGAGACTTGGGTGAGTGATTAGTTCGCCTTCACTTAATGTAGGTATCATAACGCCTAAAGAGATACTTAAGCTATAGCTGGTGCGTCGTTTAATCATGTTAGCAGTTAATTTCTTTGGGTCTTCTAGACCTAAACTGCCTACTAGCTCAAAAAAGCTGTGTAAGGTGTTTCTTTGAAAGTTAGCGACTCTTGATGCTTTAGCTTCAATGTCGATTGCCTTACCTCTAACAGGGTCTTGGGTCGCAATGCCTGTTGGGCATTCATTGGTATTACATGACTTACTCTGAATGCAACCCAAAGCCATCATCATGGTACGAGCGGCATTAACTGTATCTGCACCTGCTGCAATCTTACTTAAAAGGTCAAAACTAGAGGCTGTTTTGCCTGATGCTATGATTTTTATCTTGTGTCTAATACCACAGCCAATCAGCATGCTATTAGTGAGGTAAACAGCATCTAAGCAAGTCATGCCTAGGCGGTTAGAAAACTCTACTGGTGCTGCGCCTGTTCCGCCTTCTGCCCCATCAACGGTTATAAAATCTGGGTAAGAGTCCATCTCAAGCATGGCTTTACATATGCTTAAAAACTCAGCGGGATTTCCAAGACACAGTTTAAAGCCTATCGGTTTGCCTTCACTTAAATCCCTAAGCTTTTGAATAAAGGTTAATAATGCTTTTGGGTTTTGGCACTCTGGGTGGGTTGAAGGGGAAACACAATCTCTATTTTTCGGGATGCCGCGTACTTGCGCTATTTCATCGGTGATTTTTGCTTTAGGCAACACTCCGCCATGACCTGGTTTAGCGCCTTGAGATAGCTTTATCTCAATCATTTTTATGGATTTGAGTGTGGCTGTTTTAGCAAAACTTGTTGGGCAAAAATCGCCATCATGAGTACGACAGCCAAATAATCCGGATCCTATTTGCCAAACTAAATCTCCACCATGTTTTAAGTGATAAGGACTAACGCTGCCTTCACCTGTATTGTGGCTAAAATTTCCTTTATAGGCACCTAGATTAAGTGCTTCGATTGCTTGACTGCTTAAGGCACCAAAACTCATGGCTGAAACATTTAAATAAGCTGCGCTATAAGGCTGTAAGCAATCAGGTCCACCAATGAGGACCCTTTGTTGTGCTTCTTGCACTTCTTTAGGGGCAAGTGAGTGCCAAAGGCTAAGGTAGTTTTCTTCTAAAAGCTCTCTTTGGGTACCAAAGGCAATAGTGTCTCGAACATTCTTAGCTCTTTGGTACACCAGGCTTCGCTGCTCTCTATTAAATGGGAGCTCTTCGGTTTCACTGGCAACAAAGTACTGATGAATTTCTTTGCGAAAATTTTCTAGAAAGTAGCGGATATAAGCTGTTACTGGATAGAGACGGTTTAAACTGTGAGGACT
This sequence comes from Marinomonas sp. SBI8L, assembly GCF_001624705.1. Classification (GTDB taxonomy): domain Bacteria; phylum Pseudomonadota; class Gammaproteobacteria; order Pseudomonadales; family Marinomonadaceae; genus Marinomonas. The sequence continues at coordinate 90,790 of NZ_JSEO01000004.1, read as the reverse complement.
GTAGAAGATATCATAAGCACCAACTATTCCATAAGCTAGCGTAAAAATTAAACTTATTAAGGAAATGCCTGACCCTGAAAAGCTAAACCAAATAAGGGTTATCGTGTTGCCTAAAAGCGCTATGATCCAATAACAAATTTGCATTAGGGTCATCTTTATTTCCTTCTATTTAGAGATTAATAACTAATAGTAGTATCTGCGTTAGGTCTAAAGTGGATATGATTAAGTCGCCTCCCTAGTGTGACTTAAGTTAAATTCAAGACTAAGCTCTATGATAAATAAAAGTCGATTTAGTTCGAAATTTTGTTTAGTCGTTATCAAGTAGGAGCTTATATTAAGTGCATACTGTTTTGTTAAATATATAACATAATGTGTATTTCACTATGCTTATCAGTTACCTACACAATTTAGATCGATATATAAAATAACAAGGATTGTGTTTTTTGCCCCATTAAATACTGACATGAGTCGAAATGCGGAAGAGAATGAATGAACTTGTTAACTACAAAACAGGTAGTACGTATACTGGTAATTATCTTTATTGTTGAGCTGATAATAATGTTTATTCTTCAGCTGATCCCTCACAAACTCAGCCCTTTCGCTGAGGCGGCACTCGATGCATCTATTTTAACTTTAGTGTCATTGCTCCCTATTTACTTCTGGATCATAAAGCCCTTTGTGGACGCGAGTCAGGGAGCAATGTCACGGATAGAAAAATTGGCATTAACTGACCCTCTGACACAGTTAGGTAATAGGCGCTACTTCCTTAGTTGTATGGAAAAAGTTATTTCAAGTAACAGTCGCTATAAAGAGCAAGCTGCAATCATATTAATAGACCTAGATGGCTTTAAGAAAGTTAATGATGAGTTCGGCCATGAAGCGGGTGATACACTTTTAATCGAGGTCGCTTCTAAATTGCAAAGCCTTATTCGGCAAGAAGATGTTGTCGCTAGGTTAGGCGGAGATGAATTTGTCATCTTGTTGCAGCGGATGTATGGCAATAGCTTAGTTAATCGGGAGATTGCCCAGCAGATAGGAATAGAATTGGTAGGTTTAATTAACCAGCCTGTACGCCATAAAGATGTCACCCTTACTGTTGGTGCAAGTGTTGGTATTAGGTTGATTGATGGTGATGAGAAAGATGTGGATGCACTTATTCGTGCGGCAGATGTCGCTATGTATCAAGCCAAAAAGCGAAATACACATAAAGTCGCCTTTTCGTGAGCTTTTTTGGATGATTTTTTAGAGGGGAGCTTAGAGCTTACAATGCACTTTAAACTTAAATAGTTAGGCTTGCTTGCTCAAGATAAAAAAAACCGATCAACGGGGAATTTGATCGGTTTTTGCTTTTTTCTTCAATATTACTTTTCACGATTTACTTACTTTTTCTTTATTACATTAAATTCATTAAAGCACAAAAAAGTAGAAATAACAGGAAAATTAATCTTTAAAGCGTTTAGAGTCTTGTTTTTGCTGCTTTTTTGCCTGCAGCTTGCGACGCATCTCTTCTTCGGTTTCTATGCGAATAGGCTTTAAAGATTGCGTTTGGGCTTGCTTACTAATGTTTTTTGCCAACACGAATATAGCCAAGCAAACTGCTGAAAACATCATAAATTCGATCATATTGGCGTACTCCAGATTCTTAAACTTACTTTTACTATGACTGAATCATGGATGAAAAGGTTCAATAGGTAAAGTAAGAAAATTATGTTTTAAGTAATTTTTCTATGGGTTAAGTTAACTTATATAAGGTCAGTATGCGTTTATTCAAGGGTGAGTCCATTACGGGCTATTTCGATATAGCATAGAATAGCCCAGTTAAATGGCTTAATCTTTCATATTTTTAAGGCGCTTACTTAAAGCTGGTTGAGAGACTCCAAGCATCCGAGCGGCTAAGGATTGATTGCCTTGTGCACGACTCATGGCTTCTAGTACGAGTTGTTCTGCCATTTGAGTTAGCGTTGGGATAGGCATGTTTGGATGAAAGCTGACCCCTTCACCGTCATCTAGCTTGAGTTTGTCGTTATCAAATAGATGAGTAAAGCTTGAGGTATCTAATGTTTCCCCGTGGCTTCTGCTTACCGCATCATATACTAATGCTTTCAGTTCACGGGCGTTACCTGGAAAGGTATAACCACTTAACAGTAAGGTCAGGCTTTTAGGGACTTTGAGATGCTTTTTATCTATGTCATCACAAGCGAGTTTGACAAAATGATCGATCAGTAAAGGTAAATCAGAAAGCCTTTCACGTAGGGGAGGGATCTTAACCTGATGGGTTTTAAGGCGGAAAAATAAATCTTTTCTGAATTTACCTTCATCTTGCCTTTGCGCCAAATTTTGATGTGTTGCAACTATGACTCTGGCTTGAATGCGCTTAGGTTTATCACTGCCCAGTGGGTAGTACTCGCCTTCTTGTAGTAAACGTAACAATTTAACCTGAGAAGCTAGGCTCAAGTCTCCAATCTCATCTAAGAAGAGGGTGCCTCCAGCTGCTTTTTCGACTAGGCCTGGCCTTTCTTTATCGGCACCGGTAAATGCTCCACGGCTGTGACCGAACAAGGTATCTGCAAAAATATCGTCATCAAGGCCAGCGACATTTACCGTGACCAATTCGCCTTTGCGAGCACTAAGTGAATGGGCCACATTGGCAAATAGCTCTTTACCGACACCACTTTCGCCACAGATCAGAATAGGCTGATTGGTTTTTGCAATAGATTCTAGGTACTTAAACACAGACCACATCGAAGACGAGGCCGTAATAATGGCATCAAAGAGCTCAGGTTTTTGTAGTTCAGTGGTTAAAATTTGGCGTCTTAAAACCTGATTTTCAATGCTGAGTTCCTGAGTGCGTATTGCTCGTTTTATTCCCTCGATGATCTGGCTTTGTTCTGTGGTTTTAACAAAGTAATCAAAAGCCCCTTGTTTAACACAATCAACCGCAGCTTCGACCTGATTAAGACCGCTGATGATAATAATGCAAACATCTGGGTATTCTTCTTGGAACCAAGTGAGTAGATCCCTACCAGAGAGTTCTGGCATGGTTAAGTCTAATAAAACCAAACCTGCATTTAATTTTCTCATCAGCTCTGGCACTTTTTTTGGCTCAGAACAGGTGTGAATGTTGGTGATATCATTACGCTCTAATGTAAGAGACATACTACGTAAAAAAGATGTCTCATCATCAACTAGTAAGATAGGGAATTGTGGGTATAAGCTTGATTCTGAGTCTGAAACTAACATGTCATTAATACTTCTTTTAAAGTCAAAATGGATGTAATTAATAGGTGCCAAAGAGAGTGAAACATTTAATGTGCCCATTATTCCCTAACTTGGCAGCAATCACACCCGTTTGTGTCTCTTTGTTTATTAACTTAAGTTATTTATTGTTTATGGCATATAACAAGGCAAGCTGATAGTAACAGTCGTACCTACTTGTTTAACTGAGTCAAATTTCATACTGCCTTCATGGGCTTGCACTATGCTAGCAGACACAGATAAACCTAAACCTGTACCACCTTTTTCACGTTTAGTGGTGAAGAAGGGGTCAGTTAATCTAGATAGTAAAGCGTCGTCAATACCGCTACCTTGGTCTTCAACCTTGATGATAATACGAGTCTGATCGACACTTAGTTTGCTAGATACTCTAATTCTCTGAGTTTTGTTTTCTAAAGCATCACAGGCATTAATGATCAGGTTTATCATAACCTGCTCAATACGCTGAGCGCTGCCCATAATAAAGAGATGATTGTTTTGTAGTTTAAGATCAAACTCATCTGTGGCGCTACGTATGGATTTATCAACCAATCTCACCGCAGTCTGAATAACCTTGTTAACATCAACCTCTTGTTTAATCTCATCGGGTTCTGAGCGAGCAAAGTCTTTTAAGTCATTGACTATATTTCTGATACGTATCGTACCTTGATCCATTTCATCCAACAGATAAGGTAGCTCCTGTTTAATTCGGTTAAAGCTTAAGCCGGCAAGTTTAAACTCGCCATGCTCTTCTGCATGTGCCTCTAATTTAGGAAGCGCGTCGACCCAAGCCTCTTTTAGTAGAGGTAGGTTAAGCATCAACAAGCCTGTTGGGTTGTTAATCTCATGGGCAACACCCGAGACTAAAACCCCTAAAGAAGCCATTTTATCGGCTTGAATTAATTGTTGCTGTTGTTGGTGTATTTGAGAAGAGCGCTTTTCTACTTCTTTACGTAACATTGAATTCCACACCACAATGCCGACTAAACTTAGTAGAAGAAGGCTAACTGCAATGCCCGCAATTTGAGCAATAATGTCCCAAGGTAAGCCTTTCTTTTCCAATGACCCCAGCCACTTTTCATAAATCTCCTGTTGGCGTCCTGTGTTTTTTAAGATGGCAAGACCTTCGGTAAAACGAGAAATGAGTTCTTCATTTTTAGGGAGTACACCATAGCCTAAGCGTTGGCCTTGAACAGGGCTCCCTATTGGGTAAATATTATTTAGCCCCATCTCTTTGGTGAGATATAGACTTGGTAAATTGGCAATTAATGCAAAGTCACTTTTTCCTGCTGCTAGCTGCCTAAGTGCTTCTAGATGTGTTGGTGCTGGTACTATGATGGCACCTATGTCCTCATTGACTAAGTACTCATGCATAATGCTGGCATTCTGTACTATGACTTCTTTGCCACTAAGCATGCTGATATCAGCAATCTTAGGAGAATCGTCTCGAGCAAAAATAGATTGATTAACAATGGAGTGAGGTGGCGAGAATAAAATTGTTTGGGCCCGAATCACTGAATAGGCAATGCCTTGCAAAACATCCACATCGCCTTGGTACAAGCCTTTTAATGCTGTCTTCCAATCACTCATGCGAAACTCAACTTCAAACCCCATCAAGTCAGCAATCGCAAGGGTTAGCTCGACATTATAGCCATCAGGTTCACCGTACTTATTTACAAATTCATAAGGAGGGTAACTGTGATCTGCACCAATAATAAATACAGGCTTCTTCATTTTGATCACTGTATTGGCATCTTCATCTGCTTGAAGAGGGGATGCTAAAGCCGCAAAAAGCAAAACTTGGAGATAAACAATTATGCTTAATAAATTGATATTTTTTGACGGCATCATTAATGGGTAAATTCGCAGATTAGGATGTGAGTATGTTAACCAGTTGCAAATCATATGAAAAGCGAACATTTATTAAGTCTAAAAATGCTCGATCAAAAAAACTATAACAAAAGTTATAGCTATAGCTTTTATTATAAATCTCTTGTTAATCAATGATTTTAAGGCTTTAGCAGAACTTAATTTATTAACTACAGATATTAAAAAGAAAGGGGTATAACTTTTATTATAATAATATTAACTTAAAGTTACATGTCAAAATAAATAACAAATCCTTATAAAACAGTATCTTATATCTATTTTTGAAAAGTTGGCATTCTGGTTGCTATGTAAGGCCCTGTTAAACTGAATCACATAAAAATAACGAGGATACTATGACTATCAAAAAAGCAATTTTGAAAACTATGCTGGCTCCAGCTCTTGCTGGCGCGTCTGTACTAGCTATGGCTGCTGGTGATAACTTTATCTCTATCGGTACTGGTGGTGTTACAGGTGTTTACTACCCAGCTGGTGGTTCTATTTGCCGTATGTTAAACAAAGAGCGTAAAGTTCATGGCATCCGTTGTTCAGTTGAATCAACAGGTGGTTCTGCTTATAACGTAAACAGCATTCGTTCTGGTGAACTAGAATTTGGTGTTGCTCAATCTGACGTTCAAGCGGCTGCTCTAGCTGGTGTTGGTCAATTTGCTGATAACGCTTACCCAGAGCTACGTTCTGTATTCTCTATCCACCCAGAGCCTATCCATATGATGGCTCGTGCTGATTCAGGCATCACTACTTTTGAAGATCTTAAAGGTAAGCGTGTAAACATTGGTAACCCAGGTTCTGGTAACCGTGCCATGATGGAACTTCTAATGGCTGAACGTGGCTGGACTAAAGAAACTTTCCGTATTGCTGCTGAGCTTAAGTCTTCTGAGCAAGCACAAGCGCTATGTGATGATAAGTTTGACGTAACTATCTGGTTGTCTGGTCTACCTAACGGTTCTGCTCAAGAAGCGACGACAACTTGTGACGTAAACATGGTTCCAATGAATGACCTTGTTTCTAAAGCAATCTTGAAAGAGCACGGTGAATATTCTTCTGCAATCATCCCAGGTGGTATGTATGCAGGTAACGAAGAAGATATCGAAACATTTGGTCCTAAAGCGACTTTGGTAACTTCTACTGACGTTCCTGAAGAAGTTGTTTATCAGTTGACTAAGTCTGTATTTGAAAACTTCAACTCTTTCAAACGTCTACACCCAGCATTCAAACGCCTATCTCCAGAAGAAATGGCTAACACTGCACTAGTTGCACCTCTTCACCCTGGTGCTGCTAAGTACTACCGTGAAATGGGTTACATCAAGTAACTCGTATCCAAAAGGTTAATATCAGCCTGCTAAATTCGCTTTAGCAGGCTGTTTTAAGTTTTTGTAAAGTGAACGAGATGTTCGCGCCCCGCGTTAAGTAAGTTTCTACCGTTTTTTAAGTTTTGGGTGGCTGGGCTAAGTCTGACCTGACATAGGTCTGGCCACTCTTTTTTATTTGCGTTTGTTAATTCTATATAGATTGCCCTTTAGGTAATCCTGCTGGAGCCTAGTATGACTAGTGATGCGAAAGTATCTCCCACTTCGGAGCATCTGGACGACCTCATCGCTGAGGCAGATACGGGAAATCGACAGCCAAAAAGTCGTTTTGCCGTTGCTTTACTGTTTTTATTACCCTTAACTTGGTCCCTTTATCAATTATGGATTGGTTCACCACTTCCTTCTCAAATAGGAATCGGTTTTTTAAACGATACTGAGTCAAGAGCCCTCCATTTGGCATTTGCTGTCATGCTTGCCTTCCTTGCCTTTCCTGCTTTTAGTAAAAGCCCAAAAAACCGTATTCCCTATCTAGATTATGCTCTGGCTTTGGTTGCTGCTTTTTGTGCTAGCTATCTTTATTTATTCTACGAAGATTTATCTCTTCGTCCTGGCCTACCAACCACATTAGATTTAGTTGTTGCTGGTATTGGTATTGCTCTTACACTAGAAGCGGCACGTCGCTCTCTAGGGCCACCACTTATGGTGGTAGCACTTTTCTTCCTTGCGTATGTTTTCTTCGGTGATAGTCAATATGTACCGGATATCTTACGTTGGAAAGGGGCTTCAATTGAAAAAGCTATGACACACATGTGGCTAACCACAGAAGGTGTGTTTGGTATTGCCCTTGGTGTATCTTCTGGCTTTGTATTCTTATTTGTTCTATTTGGTGCACTATTAAACCAAGCGGGTGCAGGTAACTACTTTATTCAAGTTGCCTTTGCCTTACTTGGCCACATGCGCGGCGGCCCTGCGAAAGCAGCGGTTTTGTCTTCTGCCATGACAGGTCTAATCTCTGGTTCTTCTATTGCAAATGTAGTGACAACAGGTACTTTCACTATTCCGCTTATGAAGAAAGTAGGCTTTAGTGCTGAGAAAGCGGGTGCTGTTGAAGTATCTTCCTCTGTTAATGGGGTAATCATGCCGCCAGTAATGGGTGCGGTTGCTTTCTTGATGGTTGAATATGTAGGTATTTCTTATATTGAAGTGGTTAAGCATGCCTTCTTACCGGCGACTATTTCTTATATCGCTTTGCTTTACATTGTTCACCTAGAAGCGATGAAGAGTAATATGCAAGGCTTGCCACGTAGCACTCCTGCTCGCCCTTGGAAGATTCAACTACTACGCTCTGGTTTAATTACCGCAAGTATGTTGATACTCGCTGGCGTGCTTTACTATTTTGTACTTGCAGTTAAGTGGGTATTTGGTGATCTTGCCAATATCGCGCTGCTAGCCTTTGTTGTATTCGGTTATTTTGGCTTGTTATACCTTTCTGCCAAAAAGCCAGATTTAGCGATGGAAGATGCGAATGCAGAAATCGTACGTCTACCTAAGTTTGCCGATATTTATCAGTCTGGTTTGTACTATCTAGTACCGCTTGTATTGTTAATCTGGTTCCTGATGGTAGAGCGTAAGTCACCAGGTCTATCTGCTTTCTGGGCATGTATGTTGATGGCATTTATTCTGTTTACCCAAAAGCCTCTTAAAGCTTGGATGCGTAAGCAGGGCGAGATTAAAGATGCATGTTTTGATGGTTTAGTCGATCTTGCTGATGGCCTAAATACAGGTGCTCGTAACATGATAGGTATCGGTGTTGCGACAGCAACAGCGGGTATCATAGTAGGTACAGTTACTCTAACAGGTATTGGTCAAGTAATGGCTGAGTTTGTTGAGATAGTATCTGGTGGTGTGCTTATCATCATGCTATTGATGGTTGCGCTAATCAGTCTTGTACTGGGTATGGGCTTACCAACAACAGCTAACTATATTGTTGTTTCTTCTTTGATGGCTAGCGTTGTTGTGGAACTTGGGGCTCAAAATGGCCTAATCGTACCGCTAATCGCTATTCATATGTTCGTGTTTTACTTTGGCATAATGGCAGATGTGACCCCCCCGGTTGGTCTCGCCTCATTTGCCGCGGCGGCTGTTTCTGGTGGTGATCCCATCAAAACAGGTTTCACCGCCTTTTTCTATTCGATGAGAACGGCACTACTGCCTTTCCTATTCATCTTTAATACAGACTTGCTGTTAATTGATGTGACATTTGCACAAGGGGTAATGGTATTTATTGTTTCCCTCGCTGCTATGTTGATCTTTGCCGCAGCGACTCAAGGCTACTTCTTCAGTAAGAGCCGTTGGTATGAATCTGCATTATTGTTATTGGTTGCATTTACCTTGTTCCGTCCAGGTTTCTGGTTGGATCAAATTATCGAACCTTTCGAGGAGCGTGGTGCAACTAGCATGATGGCTTATATTGATGAGTCACCAGAGTTACAGCAGTTACGTATTTCTGTTGAAGGTGAAAACATTGATGGTCGTTGGGTGAGCAAAACAGTAAACATCCCAATTGCTAAAGGAGATAATGCAGTAGATCGTTTGTATGACGGTGCTGGTATGGAAGTACGTGAAGAAAACGGTGCTATCTATATTGATAACCTAGTGTTTGGTGGTTATGCAGAAGCGCAAAAACTGGATTTTGATTGGCAAGTAACTCGCTTCCAGTTAGAAACAGAAAGGCCTGCTAAAGAGTGGTTCTTTATTCCTGCCTTCTTACTTGCCTTTGCAATCATGAAGATACAAAAAGGCCGTCGTGAAGAAGATGAAGCGAAAGGTAATGCGACAGCAAACCTAGGCTAGTTTAGCTAGAAGTTGTTATTTTCCCGCTGAGTCGGAGGGCTTGCTCGCAAGCTTCCTCGCGATATCCATAAAAAAACCTAGTGCTGATTTACTCGCACTAGGTTTTTTTTGCTCACAATAAATGATGAGCGAGCTATCTAACAGATCAAAATCCCCCTTCCTAGCATAAAGCGGGAAGGAGGTTTTAATTAAGCTTTAGGTGTCAGTGAGATAGACTCAAAGTTTACGCCGTCCCAGCCATGGATCATGAACTGGCGAATGTTTTGATGATCTTCCCCTTCAGGGTTTTGTAGAACGTCTACTCGATAAAAATCACCGAATAGCTGTAATGTATCAGTTGCATCTAAGCTATGTAGCTTAGCAAAGGTGAAAATCTTGCAAGAGCCATTGTTTTGGCCTGCTTCATTTTTTTGCTCACCATTTTGAAAGCTTGCTGCCTGAAACTGGTACTCATTGTCTATGGTTGCCATAGTGTCAGTGAAGGCGATTTCTTCAGGTGTACTTTTTACTTTTTCAATTAATTCACTGCTTTGTAACATGTTAAGTCCTATCTTGTGGGGATTTAAAAGAGGTCAGCAAATGTTTTGCTAACCTCTTGATATTGAAATTCTATTTGTTCGTTGCAACGCCTTGCTTACAAAATAAATGATAACAAGTAAAAGAAGCAAGGCCACAGGCTGCCATAATACCAAGCATCGGGGTGAAACTATCATTGTGTAAGAGGCTAACCAAAATACCCCCTACCGCTCCCATAGAGAAACGTGTCGTACCTGCTAAGGCCGTCACACTGCCATTCAAGTTACCAGCATGTTGCATCGCGCCAGCCATAAGGCCGCCACCTAGAATGCCAAGGCAACCGACAAAAATGATAATCGGCAGTATCAAAATAGATAAGCTAGGTTTGGTGAAAAACATCAAACCAAGCATGATAAGGGAGCAAGCGAGTACCGCTTTTAATGCATACTCTGTGACTTTTTTAGCGCCAATTTTGTCGATAAGACGAGCATTGATGGTTGTTGCTAGCATCATGGCAATCATATTAAGGGCGAATAAGATGCCAAACATTTGTTCACTCACACCGTAAAACTCGATATAGACATAGGCTGAGCCTGTGATAAAAGTGATCATGCCAGTAAAGTGAAAGGCTCCTGTCAGTATATGCCCCATTACAAGCGGGTTTCTTAAAAGCTTGTAATAGTTAAGAAGGGCGCTTTTAAGAGCGAGTGGGTGGCGCTTTTCAGGAGCTAAAGTCTCAGGAATTTTAAAATAAAATAAGCTGGCGCTGATTAACGTAATCAAGGCTAGAAAGACAAAAATATAATGCCAATCTAAAACAAGTAAAATGGCACCACCTACAATAGGAGCAATCAGAGGCGCTACAGACATAACTAACATAATGTAAGACATGGCTTTGGCGAACTGATCTGGACTTAGTCCATCCTTCACTAAAGATTGGTTAGCTACAGCGACCCCAGCACCACCAAAGGCCTGTATGGCACGGCCTAACATTAGGCTATTAAAATCAGTGCTAAAAATACAAATTAAGGTGCCAATGAAAAAAACAGCCATGCCAAATAAAAGGACTTTACGACGTCCGTAAGCATCCGAAATAGGCCCGTACAAAAGTTGAGAAAAGGCATAAACACCAAGATAGATACTAATTGTTAGCTGAACCAGATTGATATCTGTATTAATGGATGCAGCAATGGCAGGAATACTAGGTAAATAAGTATCAATTGCTAACGGCGTTAACGCACTTAACAAACCTAGAATTAAAATAGTCCCTAAATTTAGTGTCATTAGTGATTGGTAGCCTTATCGAGTAATGATAGTGAAGGGCGAGAGTATACGGGATTTTAAGAGGAAAGCGCATAGGCTAGTAGTTTTTGAATACTTGTCTTATTTTTTGCATTTTTCACCTGTGTTTCACACGAATTTTAACTTTCTGTTGTGCTAAATAAGCCTTGTCTTGTGTTAACCTAAAGTCTTTCCCTCCTTATTTTGAATACGCATTTTCAAAGGAGCGTTCTCTCTATTTTCTGTTGTCCCTCTCTGGGCAATATAAAGGATATTTATGTTAGGTTTTTTTGAAAAATGGACTCAACCTTTTCCTGATGATGAACCCTCTCAGCCACCTACTGGACTGATTGCTTTCTGTCGTCATTACACTAAAGGCTTTGGTCGGCCTTTAATCATAATGTCTTTACTGACTGCTTTACTGGCTATATTAGAAGTCATTCTTTTTGATTTTATGGGCAGGTTAGTAGATTGGCTTTCGACAAAAACACCGGAAACCTTTTTGCAAGAAGAAGGTATGAGCCTGATTTACATGTCACTCATGTTATTGGTCGCTCTTCCAATCGTGGTTTTTATCCATTCATGTGTCGTGCATCAAACCTTAATGGGGAACTTCCCCATGATGATACGTTGGATGGCTCACAGATATTTATTAAAACAAAGCGTGTCCTTTTATCAGGATGACTTTGCTGGTCGTGTTGCAACTAAGGTGCTTCAAACCTCGTTAGCTGTGCGTGAAGCTGTGATGAAATTGCTGGATGTGCTGGTCTTTATTCTGGTGTATTTCATTTCCATGCTGGTGATAGTCGCACAATCGGATTGGCGTCTGATGTTACCTATGTTGGTTTGGCTAGTGTGTTATACCTGCGTGCAGGTTTACTTCGTGCCGAAATTGAAGCAGATATCTTCTTTGCAGGCTGATGCAAGGTCTACCATGACAGGTCGAATTGTAGACAGCTATACCAATATCAACACGGTTAAGCTTTTCTCTCATGATAAGCGTGAAGCTAACTATGCCCAAGAAAGCATGGATGGCTTTTTGGTGACGACATACAAACAAATGCGCCTAGTGACATTTTTAAATGTGAGTGTTCAAGGGCTTAATTATATCTTGTCATTCAGTGTGGCTTGTTTGTCGATTTGGTTATGGATGCAAAATGCGGTATCTGTTGGTGCGATTGCGATTGCGATTGCTATGGCGCTTAGATTAAACGGTATGTCCCAGTGGATTATGTGGGAAATCGGCGGCCTGTTTGAACATATTGGTACTGTGGCAGATGGCATGAAAACCTTGTCTAAAGCTCAAACCGTATTAGACAAGGAAGGGGCACCAAAGCTAAATGTTGAGAAAGGTGAAATACATTACCAGAATACGCGCTTTCAATATGGTAAAGAGGAAGGTGGCATAGACGGTCTGAATCTGAACATTAAAGCAGGAGAGAAGGTCGGGCTAGTAGGGCGTTCTGGTGCAGGTAAGTCTACTTTGGTAAATCTACTCATGCGTTTTTATGATGTGGAAGGCGGTAAGATCAAAATAGACGGCCAAGATATCAGTGACGTACAGCAAGATAGCTTACGTGCTCAGATTGGTATGGTAACTCAGGATACTTCCTTGCTGCATCGAACTGTGAGAGAGAACCTTTTGTATGGAAGACCGGATGCGACAGAAGAAGAAATGATAGCAGCAGCGAAACGAGCTGAAGCCCATGACTTTATTCTGACGCTGTCTGACCCTCATGGAAATGTTGGTTATGATGCCATGGTCGGAGAGCGCGGAGTCAAACTTTCTGGTGGGCAGCGTCAACGTATTGCCATTGCCCGTGTACTGTTAAAAGATGCGCCACTACTTGTGTTAGATGAAGCGACCTCAGCATTGGATTCAGAAGTTGAAGCCTCTATTCAAGTGAGTTTAAACCGCTTGATGAAAGGTAAAACCGTTATTGCCATTGCTCATAGACTTTCAACCATTGCAGCCATGGACAGACTCATCGTCATGGATGAAGGCAAGGTAGTCGAACAAGGAACCCATGATGAACTCAGCCAATCTGGTGGTATCTACTCTCAGCTTTGGGCTCACCAAACTGGTGGCTTCCTAGCTGAAGACATAGAGCCTGAAGAAGAGCAATGCGTTTAAAGTAAATACGCGTCTCAATAGTGAAAAATGCCCTTCTCATGAAGGGCGTTTTTTTATCTAAGGTGCTATAAAACATAACTGAATTTCACTATAAAGAGTTTTAGGTAGAGGATAAGGTCATAAGGACCTTTTGACGTGCTTTTTAACTCATTTGATAGTTATATAGAAAGCACATAAGTTAGAAAGCAGTTTTAAAACAATGAGTTTTATGCCAATTTAAAGTTATAAACAATTTAGCTGTGATTTTAACTAGTTAATAAGTGTGAAGCGCTTACGTATTATTTTACGAGGAATATATGGCGATTTTTAATTCATTGAAGTCTTTGTTTGTGCTTATTGCGTTGGTCGTTTTAGGCTTATCAGGTTGCTCAAGTCAAAGAATAAACACAAAAAGTAGTGTTATGGAGTATCTTTATCCGACAGCAGAAAACTATTTGGTTACGACTTCTACTCCACATTTAAAACTACCTTTACGTGTTGGGGTCGCATTTGTACCTGAGAGTTCAGACAACAACTCTTCCAATAATATTTGGACAGGTAAATCTTATTCTGGACAAATTACCGAATTTAAAAAGAATCAAATTTTAGAGAGAGTCTCTGATAACTTCAGAGAGTTAAAGTTTGTGAGTAGTATAGAAGTGATTCCTTCAGCTTATCTTACTCCGGGAGGCAGCTTTTCTAATATTTCTCAGATTAAGACTATGTATGGCATTGATGTAATTGCTTTAGTTTCCTATGACCAAGTGCAATTTACAGATGAGGGAGCCTTGTCACTAAGTTACTGGACAATTGTAGGTGCTTACCTAGTGTCAGGTGAAAAAAATGATACAAGCACTTTAATGGATACGGTTGTGTACGATATTGAAAGTAAGTCCATGCTTTTTAGGGCGCCAGGAACCAGCAGAGTGCTTGGTAAATCAACCTTGGTTAATTTAAGCGAAGAGCTGAGAGCTGATAGTATTAAGGGCTTTGAAGATGCCGCTGATGATATGGTGATTAACTTAAAAAATCAGTTATCGGTTTTCCAAGAGCGTATTAAAGAAAACCCTGAGAAAGTGAAAGTAAGCCATCGTGCTGGCGCCGGATCCTTGGGCTTTGTTCCTCTTATCATTCTGCTTCTTTTACTCGTTGCTTCTAGACTCAGAAAATATAATCACAGCCTTAAGTAGCTTCTCCTTATTAAAAGACCTTGTATGGCATCTACAGATGGCGCTCTTCAATAAGAGAAGAGCGCCTAGCGCCTTTATGAATAAATTTCTAACGAGTTTCAACTAATGATGCATGACAATGTTGGTTGAAAATTATACTTGCCACTCAAATAATTAGCTGTTAGCCTCAATGGCGATTTATTTAAGCAAATCCTCGAACTAAATTCCTCGATTTCAGTCTTACCTAAGAATGCGTAAGCAAGATTAAAAAATCCAAACGTTAAAGCTAAATTATTGAACAACGAAATACAGAAAATGTTGCGTCCTGTACTCAATTCCAATTAAGTTCACTATTTGTGATGGTGATAAAATAGAAGAACTTCAGAATTAAATCGTTATACGATAATGAGGCTTATTAGAAATGATGCGTAGTTTAGACTGCGCCTTTATAGTGAGTTTTATTATGACTATTATATTTAATGGTACACAGATCCAAGTTAAACAACCGGTTCACTCGATTTCGGTTCACAAAAATCGTGTCGTTTTCACTGATGCTCAAGGTGAAAAGAGTGCTCAGTTTTCAACGGTTAATGAACGCCGTGATTTTATTAGCAAGTTAGTGAATAGCTAGAAAACAAAGATAAACCCCAATACTTTCTGTATTGGGGTCATTTCAATAAACCTTTCTTTATATACTTTCAATTTGATCTGGTTTTGTTCTCAAGCTTTTTTAAGCAAGGTCAACAGGTCCGTGGTCATCACAGTGGTCTCCATGCTGGTGGTGCAAGCGCCCATCAACAATATAATCTGTGTGATCCCCATGCTTTATCGCTTCATGGCCACAATCAGGCCCATGAGTATGGCCACCGCAAGTATTCACTGGGTTACAATAATCAGCATTGGTACTACTCAGCTCGATAACATGACCATCACAGTGATCCCCATGAGGATGATGGAGCTCGCCATCAACTAGGTAATCAATATGGTTTCCATGTTTAATGGCTGTGTGTCCACAGTTTGGGCCATGAACATGGCCAGTGTGAGAGTGAGTGTTCGAACAAGACATTTTCTAAGCCCACTGCAATTAATAATCTATTCCCTAAATAGATTAGTTGCTAACTTATAAAAACGCTATATCTATGTTTGATCAATCTCATCATGGAAGAGGTTCTACCTTTAAAAGATAGAATATAAAAGGTGGGCTTAAACTGAGAAATGAAAAGGCATCAATATGCATTTTGCTTTGACCATCTATAATGGCTATTTCAGATAAAAGAGCGCCCTTCGGTTGAAGGGCGCTCTTTTGCTCTGCTACACAGGATTAGGCTTTAATTAAGCGCCAATCACACCGCCATCTTTACGTGTGATAACGATCACAGTAGAGCGGGGTTTGCTGTTACCGCCTTCAGGGAAGTGAGCATCAGGGTGTTGAATACCAACAAACATAGACTTGCTATCTGTGCTGAATTCTAGACCTGTGATTTCACAACCAACTGGGCCTGTCATGAAACGGTGAATTTCACCTGTATCAGGATCAGCGCATAACATTTGGTTGTTACCTTGCCCTAGGAAGTCACCTTTGTTTTTGTAGTTGCCGTCTGTTTGAATCCATAGACGGCCACCTTGGTCAAAGCCAATACCATCTGGGCTGTTAAACATGTTGTGAGAACCAATGTTGTGGCTACCTGCATAAGCATCTTGATGCTGATTTGGGTTACCTGCCACTAGATATAGGTCCCAGTTAAACTTGTCAGCTCTGTGATCACCATTTGGTGGTGTCCAACGAACGATCTGACCATAGTGGTTTGCGGCTCTTGGGTTAGGGCCGCCGACTGGTTGACCTTCTTTACCACGGTTTTTGTTGTTAGTTAGAGTGCAATAAACTTGATGACCTTCTGGGTGTACTGCAATCCACTCAGGGCGGTCCATGGTAGTCGCACCAGCATGTTTAGCGGCTTTACGTGTATAAATAAGCACTTCAGCTTGATCTGCAAAACCATTTTCTGGTGTTAGGCCATTCTTACCGAAAGTTAGCTCAACCCACTCGCCAGCACCTTTATCCTGAGTCATAGAGAACTTAGCAACGTAAAGTGTGCCTTCTACTAATAGATTACGGTTAGCATCTGGGTTGTTGGCGTTGTACTTATGCTTAGAAACAAATTTGTAGATGTGCGCACCACGCTCATCATCACCCATGTAAGCGACAACAGTACCATCGTAGTTTACGTGGATTGCAACGTTCTCGTGTTTGAAGCGGCCCATTGCTGTGCGCTTAAGCGGTGTTGATTTAGGATCTTTAGGGTCGATCTCGACAATCCAACCAAACTTATGAGGTTCATTTGGGTTTTTACCAAAGTCAAAACGCTCATCTTGTTTGTACCACTGGTAGCGTTTTTCGTTGTTTTTGATACCGTACATTTTTTGCTCTTCTGTACGAGTCACACTTTCGTCAGCACCGAAGTAACCGTTGAAGTTCTCTTCACAAGTAAGGTAAGTCCCCCAAGGTGTAGAGCCGTTTGAACAGTTGTTCATGGTGCCGAAAACTTGTGTACCACTTGGGTCTTTTTTTGTTTTCATTAGATCATGGCCAGCCGCAGGGCCAGTCAATTTCATCTCTGTTTGAACGTGAATACGACGGTTGAAGTTAGAATTGTCTAGTACACGCCAGTAGTTGTGTTGGTCACGTTCAACTTCCATGATAGATACACCATGAGCATGTTGAGCTTTTAGTACGTCATCTTTAGATAGACTTTCGCCACCGTTTGCGAATAGGTACTTGTAGTTAGTGTATTCGTTATTGATAGCAAGAATTGCGCGGTTTTCGCTTAATGGAAATAAGCTCATGCCGTCTGTGTTGTCACCAAATTGTAGCGCTTGACTGGCTGCATTCGCGTTGCCGCTAGGATCAAATTTTGGTGCGTTAGCAAATAATGGATCTCCCCAAGAAACCAAACTCTGCCACTGGTAGCCATCAGGTAAAACAACCGTATCTGCTGTCGATGTACCAATTGCGTCAAAACCAATTAGTGGTGACTTTGCCATTGTGTGTTTGCCCATGCCAGATGCAACAGCATTACCAACACTAGAAAAAGCAAAGAAGCCACCAAGGCCCGCTGTTGCACTTGCACCAAAGAAACGGCGACGACTGATTGCTGTATCAACTAGCTTATTGAAAGTTGGTTCTAGTGCTGCTATCTCGTTTTCTTGTATTGTTTGCTCTTGTGATTCTGACAAGGTTAATTCTTTGTTCTGTAATTCTTTGCTCATGGTATACATCAGTACTGCCCTACCTATTTTATTGCTATGAGAAGATTATTAAACGCGTGTTTAGTTTTAAGCCTGAACACAGGGTAGTGAGTCTTTGTTGCAATTAAATGGCAGTTTTAAGGCACTTTTTTGCTGTTTTTATTTCAGTTCAGTTAATCCTAAGAACTAAATATTAGATGAGGTTCAATAAGATGGTTAGAAAAAGTGGGCGACAGTTCACTCACTAATTCGTCATAACAGAAGGAGGGCGGGCTCTCACATACTTGAGTTAAGAGCCAAAGAAGAGAATTAATAAATATCAATAACAGCATTAAAGGCAATGACAATGCGGTCTTTTTGTCCGAAATAAGTAAGGGCTGCATGTTTTAGGTAAGAAGGGAAAAAGATAATTTGGCCTTCTTTAGGTTCAAAATCCCACACACCTTGGCCACTTAAATAGGCAGTACCTGCATCTGAGTAGTGCTCAGCATTGACTCTAGGGTCATAAAAACGGTTTACACCATTACGTTCACCTAAGGTGCTTTCACCAGGGTCTAAATAATAAATGCCACACCATGAACAGTTAGGGTGTGAGTGAGCATCGTGATAACCGCCGTTTTGTGTGACGTGGTACCAAGATTCAATAATATTTGCCTCGACTTCCACTTCTTCTGGCCAAGCTTCTTTATTTACTTCAAAAGCGACTTCAGCTAAAAGTTCTTCAAAAATACGTTTAAGCTCCATAACTTCAGGCGTGTCTGCTTCAAGGAAGTTTAACGGGCTTTCAAACAATTTATGTTTAGCGATGGGAGCGACAAGACTATCAATTTTCTCTTTTTGTTGATCCTTACATTGATAGATAAAGTCTACAAGCTCGTCCTTTAAAAACTCATGATCAGGTTGTTGGGCAATAAATAATGGCGTTGTCCAAGTTTTAATCGCTTCTATTGCAGCTGGCTCTGCAAGTTGAAAAGTGTCATCTAAGTCTAAGGTGTTATGGCTTGTCATATGTTTCTCGTTCAAACGTTTAATCCGTTAATTTTAAAGCTTGTTGGAAGAGCTGAATACTAAAAATTATGAATGAGTGTTTGAAGCCTGATTTGTAGCAGATAGAGACGCTATTATTAATTTTTGAAATTATATCTTTAGTTGTAAACCAAGAAAGCCTCCGCACTAGGGCGAAGACTTTCTCGGGGATATAGCTTCAATTAAAACTAAGCTTGCTTAGTTTTTGTCACCTGTAAGCGTAACGTCTGAGAAGCTAGAGTAAGCATTGATCATAACGTATAGCTTATCACCAGAGCTTACTGACATGGTGCAAGACTCGTTATTGCCAGACTTATATGGACGGCAATCCCAGTTGCTAGTTGTTGCTTCGCTGCCATTATTTACATAAAGGTCAGCATCACCATTAAAGTAAGAACCAGAGATAGCAATTGTTGCAGAGCTAGTATTAGCAGGTACAGTGTAAACATAGTTTAACTGGCTACCTGTGCTTGCACTTAAACCTGAAATGGCTTTGCCATCTTCAAGAACGCCTTCTTCTGGCTCAACAACGACACCACAGCTTGAATCAACACCAACTGTTGTGAAAGCGGCTTCAACATCTGTTGTATCAAAACCATAGTCATCTGCTGCCTTCATGACACCACAAGCGCCTTCATCATATGTGGTGTTAACACCCCAATATAGTTGGTTAGCCAGTGCGAATGCTTGGAAAGCTGTTTTAGTGTTCCAGCCATTAGAGTTAGCTAATAGATAGAAAGCACGGTTATAAACACCAGAGCTATAGTGAACGTCTAGACCATTGTAGTAATCGTCAGCATGATCAATCGATTTACCATCACGGCTTGGTGTATCCATATAGCGAAGCGCGCCGTTTGACTTGAAGATGTCAGCACCTACCTGCCAATCGTTTGTGCCTTTCATGTAGTACTCAGCGGCTTCACCTGCCATATCAGAGAAAGCTTCGTTAATACCACCACTTTGATTTGCATATTCAAGGCCTGAGTTTTGCTCTGTGAAGCCGTGTGACACTTCGTGCGCAGAGACATCAAGACTTACGAGAGGATAGAAAGTTGAATAACCATCACCAAAGGTCATTGCAGAGCCATCCCAAAATGCATTTTCATAATTATTGCCGTAATGCACTTTCATTTTTAGTTGGAATGTTAAAGGTGCTGTGCCCATGTAGTCTTGGAACATGTCATAAACAACATTACCAAAATAGTGAGCATCGTTTAGTGGAGAGTAAGCGCCGTTAGCCGCTTTCTCGTTGTTATCAGGGCAAGTGAACTCATAAATGCTGCCGCCAGATGTTCTGTTGTTCAGGTCATAAGTTGCAACATTGTCTGTTTCCATACGACAATCAGAGTCAACTTGTAGGTGACCATAATCAGTACCATAGTAGTAAACGCCTGTTTTTTCGTTACCACCTATACCTGTCGCATCCTGGCTGGCAATGGCTTCTACTGATTGACCGATGATTTCGTTGCTTTCAGTAGATTGTCCAATGATTTTGTCATTGTGTGACGGTGCAGATTGACCGATTATGCCATGATTTAGTGCGTTCCAAGATTTGTAAACCTTACCAGAATTAGCATCGATGAAGCTAATAGGGCGAGCTGGAGTGTCGCCGCCAGTAAAGATATCTACTTTGTAAACTAGGTGAGCAGTTTGGCTTTCATCAAGCCAAATAATTAAATCAGCGCTGCTTCTTTCTGGTTTAGTTAGACCATCCTTACGTAACGCGATTGCAATGGCTTCTTTTTCGCTTAAATCAGCGCTTACTGAAGTCACGTCATTGCCAATGTTAGCAATATAGTTACCTACTACTTCGCTTATTTGGCCAGATGCGTCGCGTTTAGCAGACAAGGAGTGTCCATACACCTCAATTCCGTTGAACTGTTGACGTAAACGTGCTTTTTTAACAGCCTTTACATCATGACTCTTAAAAGAGTTTTTACTATCTAAATTAAGGGCTTGCGGCAAATTAGTTAATGATTGACCAACAATGGACTGGCCAATAATTGACTGATTCTGGTCTGCTTTAAGTTGCACTATGTCAGCGGCTTGCGCAGTTGTCATATACATCAAAGCAGGTACTAAATAAGCTAACTTTTTCAATTTCATTACAATCTCCATTTGCTCTTATTATTTATGGTTTTTGCGATTGTGATTAATCGTTTTGCCATAAGTTTTTTTTGCTTTTTAAGCACTTTGTGTTGCTCATTTATGCTTCCATTCGTGCGTTTTATAGTCAATCTAATGTCAACTTTTACTAATAAGTTCACGTTTCTGACCTTAAAAGTGTCATCAGTTGGCACTAAATGTGAAATGTATGCGTGATTTGTGTATGTATCTTTTTAACCGTTGACTTTTAATTTTAAAAAAACGTTTTGAACAATAAGGTTATTAAATTGAAGTAATTTTCAACTTTGAAATCGGTGTGGATTGTCTGTCTTTTTGTGTAAATGAGCAGCGAATAAGAAAAGAGCGAGATACTTGCAGAAAGCTTGATCTAGCTTTGGATATTTGAATTAGCAGAGCTATGGCTCGAATTCTATTGATCTAGGTTAAGAGAGATTTTGAAAAAGCTGATATTTTGCCTGCTCACTAGACCAACCAATCAATAAGGACAGAAATATGAAAAAGATAGTACCTCTGAGTGTCATGTTGGCGTTAGCTTCTCCAATGGTAATGGCTCATGAAGAAGGGGATTTTTTCATGAGAGGCGGATTAGCCTCAGTAATGCCAAATGAATCCAGTGATAACGTTTTAAACACTGGTGAACTAGAGCTTACAAATGATATGCAAGTGGGTTTAACTTTTACCTATATGATGACTGATAATGTGGGTATCGAGTTATTAGCGGCAACCCCTTTTACCCATGATGTTTCTACAAATGGTTTAGGTAAGATTGCAGAAGTGTCTCATTTACCACCGACTCTGATGGGTCAGTACTACTTTGGTGAAGCGGACAGCAAATACCGTCCTTACCTAGGTGCAGGTTTAAACTACACCACTTTCTTTGAAGAGAAAGGTTTCGGAGCGCTAAATAATACAGAAGTAGAATTAGATGATTCATTTGGTTTAGCTGTACAAGCTGGTATTGATGTTGAAGTAAATGAAGACTGGTTTTTCAATGCGTCACTTTGGTATATGGATATAGACACAGAAGTAAAAACAACAGTGGGTACCTTTGATGCCGAGATCGACCCTTATGTGGTTATGATAGGTATGGGTTACACCTTTTAAGTCTTAATTCTAGAAAGAATTAGGCAATTGCGATCAAGGCAAGGAAAGCCTTATTTCGCACCTCTGATAAGAGAGTAAATTAGCACTGGGCTGACTGTCTTTATTCAGCTAGCCCTTTTACTCCTAAACACCCTGCTTATATATAGTCGTAACCAAAAAAGACATCAGGGTCTATGGTTGACTTTTTCACTTTCAAGCGGCTTTTTACATCCTCGCTTATTTTAGGACTATCCAGTCGATACAGCCCGCTACCTTTTAATGCTTCCCTAATGTTGATGCTTGTACCTAAAAATTCATAGGTAATGTAACGACAGGCAGGGTCTCGACCGTGAGTACTAGAGACACCAGCATTAATGCCATTTAAAAATTGAAATTTGGGTTGATAGGTTGGATAAAGAATAGCCATAGATAGGTTCTTCTTTAATAGGGACTCCATTTCAATAATGTAAATGCGATCTGAAATCAGTGAGACAACGCCAAAGTATTTAAAGGTAAAGCAAGGGCCCTTTTCTTCATCTACTTTATCCATTTTCTCAATGGTCTTACAAAAAATGCGATCGTCTTTAACATAAAAGTGTGCCACAGATTTCGCTATATAGCCTGGGAATCCCATAGAGTGGCAATAAACATTATAGAAACCAAGGTAGCGAGTTAGGTCCTTGTCCGCTTTTGGATAAGTGATCTCTAAAAGGTTTAATAGGTGTTGTGAGTCAGAGCTAATTGACTGTTTAGGGGCTTGTTTGCTCAGTGCGACAAATTGTTGATGGGGTAAATTGATGACATCTGAATCACACTGAAAATAATCGCAAATCTTAATTAAATTTGAATTTGAGGGGCGTGATATTCCACTTAGATATTTATTAAACTGTTGTCGGTTAATATCTAAGTCACGGCACACTTTAGAAATAGATGACTTCTGATCACATAGATAGCGTAAATTGCTAGCTAGTTCACTTTCGACCTTTTCTGCTGTCGCTAGTTTATGCTTTTTTAAGCTATTGGCATCTAACATTGCTCTATTTTTACCTTACTCGCGAAATTGAAGCTCTCTAAATATGGAGAGTAAACTTTCCTTATAACTTAAGCACGTAGCTCCTTAGATAACAATCTGTTAAGCCGATTTAGTTATTGATATCAAAAAGAGAGTAAAGCCTGCCTTAAGACTTTTAGGACCAATTTGGTGAGATTTATATGAAGATATTGATGGCTGGATTTCAGCATGAAACCAATACGTTTTCTCCTATACCTGCGTTATATAGTGACTTTGTAAAAGCAGATCTTTGGCCGAAAATGATTTTTGCCGATGAAATGTTATCTGTATTTGATGGTATGAGCTTGCCAAGCACTGGCTTCATGAGAAGCGCAAAGCAGGCAGGCCACGAGCTTTCACCTTTACTCTGGTGTTCAGCTGAGCCAAGTGGTTTGGTCGATGATCAGGCATTTGAAGACATCATGTCACAACTTTGCCAAATGATATTGGCTGAATCTGACTTTGATGCCGTTTATCTTGATCTGCATGGCGCTATGGCTACGGCCAAATATGATGATGCAGAAGGTGAGCTGTTAAGACGGGTAAAAACGATTGTTTCTGATGATATTCCTATTGTCGTTAGTCTTGATTTTCATGCCAATGTATCGCCTTTAATGGTAGAGCAAAGCGACCTTATTAGTATTTATCGTACTTACCCTCATATCGATATGATTGAAACAGGCGAGAGGGCCTTTGAGTACCTAATATCTTGGTTAGAAGGTGGACTACGTTACAAACAATTATGCCAAATCCCTTATCTCATCCCTTTATCCGCCCAGTGCACAAACGATAAACCCAATAAACAGCTATACCAATATTTAGAGCAGTGGGATCAAGATAGCGCACAAGGATTAGAGCTGGCATTAGGTTTTCCACCTGCTGATATCTATGATGCAGGTCCTGCGATTGTGGCTTATGGCAGTGACAAAGCGACCTTAAGGCAGAGTGTTAATAAGCTATATGGCACAGTGCTTGAAGCTGAACAGATTTATCAAGATAAGTTATTAGAAGCTGATGAAGCGATTGAGCTCTCTTTAAAGCATCTTGCTAAACATTCCCAGGGCACTGTCATCCTAGCTGATGTGCAAGATAACTCTGGAGCAGGTGCCACCAGTGATACCACAGGCATTCTTGATCAAATGATAAAAGCCGGTGTTAAAGGTGGTGTGGTTGCAGCTATTTGTGATGCCAAGTTAATAGAACAAGTGCGGGTTATTGGTGAAGGCCAATATATAGATGCACAAGTGGGAAACCATTTTAGTTTCAATTCTGAGCCTGTAATAGGGCGTTGGTTAGTCGAAAAAGTCACCGATGGCTGCTTTACCTGTACGGGTGATATGTATTCTGGTGCTAAAGCCAATGTGGGTGGGTTAGCTTGTTTGCGCTTGCTGTCTGATGACGCTGACATTCGCGTTGTGATAAGTCGTGATCGGTTTCAGTGTGTTGATCGTTCTGTGTTTCATCATCTTGATATCAAGTTAGATGAATGCCGTATTTTGGTGCTTAAAAGTACCGTGCATTTTCAAGCTGATTTTGCCCCTATCGCTAGCAAAATGTTTCAGGTTGTCTCTCCAGGTGCTCATCCATGTCGTCTTTCTAACCTTGCTTATCAAAACCTCAGAAACAATGTTCGCCTTGGACCTTGTGGCCCTGCCTTTAAGAAAAAAGTGACGCTATCTAGCGAAGGGGGAGCATAAAAAAAACTTGTATTAGCGAAATTGATATTAATTAGCAGGCTTTTATATTGAGAAGACGTTGTTAATTCACAGCTAATCAAGATTATCGCTTTCAATGAAATGTAAACAAATTAGCGATTAAACAGCGATCTAGTTCAGCTTAAACAGAGGTGAGTAATGCGATTTGTAATAGCCATGATGCAACATGAAACCAATACGTTTTCGGCACAGCCGACACCTTATGAAGCGTTTGCTGGTGGTACTGGCTATGCAATGCCTCCTCAAGGTGATGATGCAAGAGCGGCATATCAAGATTCAGGTTTTCCTATCGATGCCTTTTTAGATTTTGCCGATGGTTTAGGTGCAGAGGTGGTACTACCTATTGCTGCAAATGCTGATCCAAGTGGCGCGGTTGATAACTCTGCCTTTGAGTCAATAGCGTCACAAATTTGTGAGGCCGTATCACAAGGCTGTGACGCCGTTTTATTAGACCTTCATGGCGCCATGGTGACACATGAGTTTGAGGACGGTGAGGGAGAACTGCTTAAACGTATTCGAGCAATTAATGCAGATTTACCAATTGCAGTTACTCTAGACATGCATACTAACCTCACACAAGACATGGTTGATAATGCCTCTATTATTACTGGCTATCGGACTAATCCCCATATTGATATGTACGAAGCAGGTATGCGCACTGCATATACTTTACTTAAGACATTAGAGGGTAAAGTTAAGCCTAAAATGTTGTGGCAGAAGCGCCCCATGATGCCTCATTTGCTAAAGCAAGCCTCATCTGAACAGCCTATGAAAGACGTGCTTGCCATAGCATCTAAGGTGGAAGCAAATGAAGACGTGTTAAATGTGACACTATTTACGGGTTTTCCTCTAGCAGATATATCCCATGTAAGTGTGAGTTGTTTGGTTGTCTATGACGCTTTAATTCCTTCTCAAAAAGTCATGGGTAATGCTGTCATTGAAGCTGTTTTGGATGCTGCTTGGCAGCAAAAAGAAGCCTTTGTTTATCAGCAAGACCCAATTTACGACACGATTTCTTTCGCTAAAAGCTTAAATCAGTTTCCGGTTGTTCTGGCTGATCATGGTGATAACTGTGGTGCTGGAGGCAATGCTGACAGTATGGCTGTGATTAAAGAGGTCATTTCACAAGGTTTAGAGCAGGTGGTTGCTGGACCAATTTGGGACGCAACGTCAGTGGCTAAAATGGCAAAAGCAGGAGTCGGTGCGAACGTTGATCTGAGTATAGGTGGTAAAAGTGATGTGCCAAGTTTACAGCTTAAGGGTCAGCCATTAACACTTAAGGGCCGAGTAAAGTCGATTCATGATGGCCGCTTTAAATTGAAAGGGCCAATGATGCCTGGTTTTCAGGCTGATATAGGCATGAGCGCGGTATTGGATACTGGCTCGCTAGAATTAATCGTTAGCAGTAAGCGCTGTGAACCTTACGACCAAGCTTACCTGTCTCATACCGGCATCGATCTTAGTCAAAAAAAATACATTCTTATTCATTCTCGGCTGCACTTTCGAGCCGCCTTTGAACCTATTGCAAAACATATTATCAGTGTCGCAGGTCCCGGTGTTTGCCAATCTGATTACAGCTTATTCCCATTCAAAAACTTGAGGAGACCCATT
This sequence comes from Marinomonas sp. SBI8L, assembly GCF_001624705.1. GTDB lineage: Bacteria > Pseudomonadota > Gammaproteobacteria > Pseudomonadales > Marinomonadaceae > Marinomonas. Next base: position 64,553 of record NZ_JSEO01000004.1, on the reverse strand, counting down.
TTCCCTTTGGATAAATTTTGATAGATAGCGAAATTTTGAACTCACTTAGTTTTTAAATACGAATGCTTTAAAGACAAGCGATTTTAAATTCAAACTAGAATAAAAATAAGAGGTAAACCAATGTTCAACCTATCATTTCTAAAAAAGACCTTTAGTGCAGGTCGCAGAAAGCTTGTGATGAGCTCGGCATTACTCGGTGTTATGAGTGTGGTTAGCTTACCTATTGTTGAGGCCGCAGATAGTGACCTGAAAATACTTCATTCACGTAGCTTTACCGATATTCAATCCCTTGATCCCGCTTTTTATACCGCAGCAACAGATGAAGACGTTATGGGAGCGATTTATAACAAACTTATCTATTACAAAGCCGGTAAAGATTGGGAATGGGAGTTACAAGCAGCGAAGAGTATAGAGCAAATTGATGATACTCATATCGCGTTTGAGTTAAAGCCTGGCATCATGTTCTCCAATGGCTTTGGAGAAATGACAGCTGAAGATGTGAAATTTTCTTATGAACGAATTATTGATCCAGAACTTGCCTCACCCGTAGCCTCAGATTGGGGAACCTTAGACCATGTTGAGGTAACCGGAAAATATACAGGGGTTATCGTATTAAAAGAGGCTTTCCAACCACTTTGGAATATTACGCTGCCTTATGCGGCTGGTAATATTTTATCAAAGAAAGCGGTTGAATCTGTTGGTGGTAAGTTTGGTAGTAAGCCGCCTGCTATTTCTGGCCCATTTCAAATTAAAGAGTGGAAGCCTAAACAAGTTGTTATTCTAGAACGAAATCCATTATGGACAGGCAAGATGCCAGTTTATGATGAAATTCATATTCACCAGATAGATGATGAAAAAACGGCTGAAATTGCTTTTGAAGCAGGTGATATAGACTTTACCCGTATCAGCTTGAGTTCATTGCAAAACTACCGTGATACACCGCCTAAGGACTCGCTATTAAGTGAAAACCCTTCTCTATTTTACGTTTGGGTGGGAATCAACCAGGAAAACAGCAAACTGTTAGACCCTAAAGTTCGTCAAGCGATCCAGCTTTCAATTGATGTACCTTCTATTCTCGCTGCTGCCTATTTTGATGCTGCTGATGCCGCCACAGGGATTATCGCCCCTGGACTAACTGGCCATAGAGAGAAAAGCATACTGGCACCTGCAGCAGATTATGCAAAAGCTAAGCAACTTCTAAATGAAGCTGGCTACGGGTCTGGGCTGGACTTATCCATTGATATTTTGAACAAGAGTACCTTTGTGACAGCTGCACAAATTATGCAGGCGACAATGGCAACTGTGGGTATTCGTTTAACAGTTAACCTACATGAATCAGGTTCTTTCTGGGCATTAGGTTCTGAAAGTTCTGGTGATCGTTGGAAAAATATTGAGCTGGTGATGAACCGATTCTCTATGACGCCAGATCCTTATTATGCAAGCCAGTGGTTTGTCGAAAAGCAAGTGGGTGTTTGGAACTGGGAGCGCTTTCGTAATCAAGAGTTTGATGAGCTTCATGAAAAGGCGCTGAGTGAATCATCTGAACCAAAACGTTCGATCATGTATCAAAAGATGCAAGATATTATGGAAGAATCTGGTTCATATCGATTCATCACACATGAATCAACTCCCATTATTTATCGCAATGCTATTGTTCCTGCATTACGCCCTGACGGCACGCCTTTGTACAGAAGCTTTCAGTAATAGTTGAGTTGAGAGGCTTAACTTATTAAGCCTCTTTTATCTGTTATTGCCTTTATTCAAGTGTTAAGCCAGACCTAAATTGGCCCGGTTTAAGTGCTCACCCGTTATTAAGTGAGATGATTATGTGGTTCTTTCTAGTTAAACGCTGTGGCTTAGGTGTACTCATTGTATGTTTAGCCGTAACGGCTTTATATCTAATGATTCATTCTATTCCAGGAGACCCGGCCAGTATTATTTTAGGGCCAAGGGCAACGGAAGAAATGAAAGCAGCGTTAGCTGTTAAAATGGGGTTAGATCAACCCATTTTGATCCAATTATTTAACTTCTTTAAGGATGTCTTTCAAGGGGATTTGGGCTTTGATGTTTTTAGTCAAAGGCCTGTAATTGATATCATAATGGAGCAATTACCACATACCCTGATTTTGATTCTTGTCAGTATCATGTGGGCAGCAGCGATTGGTATTCCTCTTGGTTGTTATTCTGCTATTTATCAGAATTCTTTGTTCGATAAAATCAGCGCTATTCTATCAGTTGGTACAATCGCGATTCCTTCCTTTGTTGTGGCTATCTATGGCTTACTCATTTTTTCTGTCACCTTGCGCTGGTTACCAGCCATAGGGGCAGGTGATTCAGGTGATATCGCAGACCAACTTACTCATCTTATCTTGCCATCATTAGCAGTAGGACTAGGTTGGGTCGGTTACATCTCACGATTAGTTCGCTCATCAATGTTGGAAACCTTAGGTGCGAACCATATCCGTACGGCAAGAGCCTTTGGCTTACCTGAAAGAGTAATCATTTATCGTTATAGCTTGCGTATTGCCATACTACCTACCATCACATTATTAGGTGTTGGAGTGGGTTATCTCCTTTCGGGGGCATTATTTGCAGAAATTGTATTTGCAAGACCTGGTATCGGTAAGCTGATTTTTGATGCTGTATCTACCAGAAACTACCCAATCGTCATGGGATCAGTCCTGATTACCACCATTTTGTTTGTCATAGTGACCACCTTAGCAGACTTTGTTAATGCCCTTTTAGACCCACGTATTAGAGCCCATGCTTAGGAGTATGTATGACTGTTTCAAGCCTCAAGCAGATGTTAGTTATGCCTAGTTTTGAATTTTTAACAGGTTTTAAATTAGCGATTAAGCGCCTTTGTAAAGAGCCTTTGGGTTTACTGGGTCTAATTCTTGTTACCTTAATTGTAGGGAGTGCAATCTTAGCGCCTTGGATAGTGCCTCACGATCCGATTGCTATTGATGTTTTGAATCGCTTAAAAGGGCCGTCGGCTGAGCATTGGCTTGGCACAGACCAACTTGGTAGGGATATTTTTTCCAGAGTATTAATGGGGAGTCAGGTAGCATTAAAAGTGGCTTTTTCAGCCATCTCATTAGCACTTGGTTTCGGTTTGTTGTTAGGGCTGATTGCAGGCTTTGGTCCAGCTTGGTTGGATCATATTATCGTGACCTTATTTGATACGGTTCGATCATTCCCAACGATCATCTTTGCTCTAGCAGTGGTGACATTAACAGGACCTAGCTTAACCACCATTATTCTAGTAATAGTGGTTACCTCAATACCCATTTATGGTCGTGTTGTTAGAACGCAAACTCAAGCACTTAGTGCACAAGAGTTTATTCTGGCTGAGCGAGCTTTGGGTGCCAGCATGCCAAGAATATTAGGTGTGCATATGCTTCCTAATGTTATTGGTCAACTTTTAATTCTTGCCAGTATGGATGTGCCTATTGTGATCACCATTGAAGCTGGCTTGAGCTTTTTAGGTTTAGGTATTCAGCCTCCAACGCCAAGTTGGGGCACTATCTTAAACGATGGTTACTTATTTATTCGTAATACTCCTTGGATGATTATAGCGGGCGGGATTCCTCTTATTTTATGTACCTTAGGTTTCACCTTTTTAGGTGAATCATTGAGGGATATTTTTGACCCTAAATTGCGTAAGGATATCTAATACCATGACTGAATTAATTTTAGATGTGCATGACTTATCGATTGATTACCGTACCCCAAGAGGTAAATTGAAAGCTCTACGCAATATTAATATGCAAATCCCGAAAGGAAAAATTGTAGGCATAGTTGGTGAGAGTGGATGCGGTAAATCTACCTTGATTGGTGCCATTATTAACTTACTCGCTTCCAATGCAGAAGTGACTAAAGGCGGTGTAAAACTTGCTGAAGATGAGCTGTTTAACTTGTCAAAAAAACAGATGCAAGCATTAAGAGGAGATCGTTTCTCTATGGTGTTTCAGGATCCAATGACGAGCTTAAATCCCGTTGTCTCGATTGGTAATCAAATGATAGATATTCAATACCGAGACAAAATAAGCAAAAAAGAGAAAGCGGCTAAGGCCGCTGCTATGTTAGATAAGGTTGGTATTCCTGATCCTGAAAGCCGCTTATCTCAATACCCACATGAATTCTCCGGCGGCATGTTACAACGAATTGCCATTGCTATGGCTTTATTAGTCGAGCCAGAACTATTGATTGCTGATGAGCCAACGACTGCACTTGATGCAACCTTAGAAGTGCAAATTATCTATCGTTTGAAAGAGTTACAAGCAAGCCAAGGGTGCTCTATTTTGTTTATCTCACACCATCTTGGTGTCATTGCTGAGCTGTGTGATGAAGTTGTGGTTATGTATTCGGGTGAGGTGGTAGAAAAAGGCAGTGTTAGGGATATCTTTCATAACCCTAGTCACCCTTATACCCAAAAACTTCTGCAATGTGATCCTGCTGCCATCAAACAAAAAACCAGAGACTTGCCGACCATTCTAGGTAGTTTACCCGATCTTATCGAAGTGCCTAAAGGGTGTATTTTTGCCGAACGTTGTGATTCTGCAAGTGCAAATTGCCATGAGAATAAGCCTAAAGTCAGTCAGTTAAATGATAATCATATGGCTAGTTGCCACTTATTGAATGAAGCAGGAGCTCTTTATGCTTAATTTATTAGAAGCTCGTGATGTGAGGGTACGTTTTCGTAGCAAATCCGTTATCAAGTCTTTAATTGAGCGTGATGATGACCCTTTTTTAGATGCCGTTTGTGGTGTTTCTTTAAATGTTAAACCTGGTGAGACCTTTGCAATAGTGGGAGAGAGTGGTTCGGGGAAAACCACATTAGCACGAGCTATCACAGGGTTAGTTAAAGCCCAAGAAGGCAGTATCAGATACCTAGATAAAGAGTTAATTGGTTTAAGTAGTTCACAGTTCAGACCTTTGCGTCGAGATATTGCCATGATGTTTCAAGACCCAATAGGGTCACTGAGCCCGCGCTTAACAGTCGAATCTCTTATTACCGAGCCATTTAAAATACACGGAGTCAAAGTTGATGATTATGCAGAAGAAGCAAGGCGGCTCTTATCTATGGTTGGATTACCTGCTCATTTTGCCAGTCGTTATCCTTTTCAGTTAAGTGGAGGTCAAGCGAGGCGAGTTGGGGTAGCAAGAGCATTGGCCCTTTCACCTAAACTCATTGTGGCTGATGAGCCAACCGCCGGGCTGGATGTATCTGTTCAAGGGGAAATACTTAATCTGCTAGCAACACTACAGAGTGAGTTAGGTCTAAGTCTGCTGATTATTACGCATAACTTAAGTGTTGTACGCCATATTAGTGATCGTATGGGGATAATGTACTTAGGCCGATTTATTGAGCAAGGCAATACAGATGATATTTTTGAGCAGGCTAAGCATCCTTATACTCAAGCTCTTTTGTCTGCTAATCATGACCCAGACCCAGACGCTCATTCAGAGCGGATTGAATTACAAGGAGAGGTTCCGAGCCTTTTACAGAGACCTATGGGTTGTGAGTTTCATACACGATGTCCACATGCCAAAGATATTTGTCGTTCTCAAGTACCTGAAATGAGGTATTCAACCAGTGGACATCAAGCCCAATGCCATCTTATTGACGCTATTTAATCTGTTGAGAGACTTGTTTATCGACTTGATAAATCAGTTTGCTTAAAACAGATACATGAATTGGATATATAGACTCACCAGTCTCCTGAAATGTATATCCACTTTTGGGCTGCTTTTATAGCAGCTCTTTTTTTGCTTTTAAATTTTAGAGAAAGCGCTTTAAAATGAAAAGGTCGTGGCCATGTTAGACGTAACACATATTTTATTATTGGTTTTTTTGATCTTAGCTAGTTATATACAAGCCAGTACGGGTTTTGCGTTTGCTCTCGTTGTCATGAGTGGTGTAACGGCTTTTGATTTAGCGCCTATTGAAGTAACCGCCTTTGTTGTCAGCTTCTTAAGCTTGGTAAACTCTTCTATTGGTTTACAAGGTCGCTTATGGCGTAAAGTTGATAAATTAGCGTTAGGGTATCTTTTAATTCCGTGTGTGCCGGCGACTTTTTTAGGCGTTTACTTATTAGCTTATTTTGGTGAGAGTCAGCTTGCTTTGCTCAAGCTCATTCTTGGCTGTTGTATTCTTATTAGTAGTTTAGCCATGCTAATTAAGGTGAGTGAAAAAACATCCAAAACGAGTAAATTTGGCTATCTCCTAAGTGGCCTTATTTCTGGTGTCATGGGGGGAATGTTTGCGGCTTTCGGCCCGCCTATGACTTATATTATGTATCGTCAAAACATTAGTTTTGAAACGATAAGAGCGACGCTTTTAATGGCGTTTACTTTTACTTCAGTGATTCGTTTAGCATTCGTCATAACCAGCCAAGAGGTGAATGAACAAGCCTACTTATTAAGTGCATTAGGTGTTCCTGTGGTTATTTTAGCGACCCTTGCAGTAGGTTATTTTCCGTTACCTTTTTCCTCAAAACGAATGAAGCAGTTTGTTTACCTTATTTTATTTACATCAGGATTCAGTTTAATTTTACAAGCAGTTTAATTGAGTCAAGACTAGTTAAGTGATTGTCTATAAATACTAATTTAGAAAATATTAAGTTGTTTTGGATTTATTGTTCTGATTAAGAAACAGATATTTCATAATGCGATGTTGACACAAATCACACACCTGACGTAAGGTAGGTGAATGAGTATTAATAAAGACACACGTACCGCCATCCTAGATGCAGCGCAAGACTTGGTTCAGCGCCAGTCAATCAGTGGGGTTAGTTTTCAAGAGCTAGCTAAACGCACGGGCATCAAAAAAGGGAGCATGTATTATCATTTTGAATCTAAAGATGATTTGACCTTGGCTTTATTAGAAAGGGCAAACATAGATTTACGTGAAAGTTTTGAGAGAGGTATAGGTAAAACACCAAAACAACGACTTGATTATTACTTTAATATCTATCGTTTATACGTGATTCCAAGCGAAAAACTTTGTCCAGCTGGCGCTTTTGCTGGTGAGTGGGATAAGTTATCGCCACCTGTTCAAGAAACGGTTAAAAAACTACTAATTACTCAGTCTAAAGGGCTCAAGAGTGTATTAACCGCTGGTATAGAAAACGGTGACTTTAAAGATCAAGGGCAAAGTATTGATGAACTTACCCAGTGGATAGTGTCATGTATACAAGGTTGTCTATTAGTGTGTCGCATCTATGACTCTAAACAAGCCTTTGAAAGTGCTGTGAAAGTCATCAACTGCTATCTAATGCCGGATCAAAGAACAGATTAAAAAAATTTGCCTTAAAAACCTACCTTACGTCAGGTTTAGGCTTTATTGAAAACACCTTATTAAAAGATGAATAGCCGAGGCTAAATGATGAATATCGCATTTACACTTTTCCGTTTAAAGAACCAGCTTACCAGCTTGATTGCTTCGGCGGATACTGCTCATAAATTTGCTGAAGTTTTCTTAAAACCTAAGCGTTCTGAAGTGAAAGATTGGGAGCTAAGAGCTGAATTAAAAGGTGAACGAATCAATTTAGGTGATGAAGTAAGCGCAATTAAATGGCGTGCTGAGGCAGCTAAATCAAATAATAAACAGATCTTGTTAGTACATGGTTGGGAAAGTAGGGCAACTCATATGTACGGTTTGGTCGATGGTTTGCTCGAACAAGGTTATAACGTAGTAGGCTTAGATATGCCAGGTCACGGCCAATCACCGGGGAAATCATCTAATGCTAACCTTTTTGCGCAAACGATATTATTAGCTGAGCAGTCTTTAGGCGAGTTTAGTGTAATTATTGGCCACTCTATGGGGGCTTCTGCTACGTCTATCGCCGTCGGTCAGGGTGTATCGCCAGAGAAAATGGTTTTAATATCTGGCCCTTCTTCAATTGAAAATTCAATTAGACATTTTGTTAGTTTAATCGGTTTTAATAAGCGGACTTCTGATCATTTCATTGCTCGTATTGCTCAATATGTGGGTGTTCCATTTCATCAACTTGATGCCACTAACTTATTACAAGAATGCCAAATCCCCACTCTGTTGATTCATGATGAGAGTGATAAAGAGGTACTGCACAGTGAATCTAAACGACTGGAAAGTGTGCTACAAAATGCTCACTTGATGACAACTCAAGGTTTTGGACATAGAAAAATTCTAAAAGCTCAGCCAGTTCTGAAGGCGATCTCAGATTTTGTCGCCAGTGATACTCATTTCTTTAATCTTGTTAAAGGTAAGTAAATTAAATAGTTAACTTCTTCTTATATACCGGTTAAGTCTGTCAGCTTGATTGGTATTTTTAGCCAACTAGCTAGTAATAGTTAGTTGGTTTTTTTTGCCTATCACTAAATCTCGTTCAGAGGTTCGTTTTTTCTTTAGAAAACTTTGATATTTGTGAGTCTCGTTCATTAAAAATCATAAAATTAAACGTATAAATCCCTGTGCATAAATTAATTTCACCTATAATTCTTTACAGATAACAATAGGATATGAAAGGTTAAACAGGGAGATTGTATGGACATCAAAAAGACAAAAATTATGTTCTTTTCGTTCTTAACCACGTTTTTACTTGTTGATGTAATCAGCGCTTTTTTTCAAGACCATATAGAGCCAATGTTGAGTATTATGTTTGCTCTAACATCATTTCTTCTGTTCGTTTTAGGTTTTTATATATTTAACATTGTTGAGAAAATTATCTTTTTTAAAGATAAAGAGCTTGATGACTTTACTCATAAGTTGGAAATGAAAAATGATGAAGATCATTCTGTTTTTGAGAATATTTTAAATGAAAATATTTTTTTGAAAGAACGCGTTTTTATTCAGTCTAAAGCAATTGAAATTGCTAATGTGGGCATAACTGAATTTTATAATAATGATTTTAGCTGCACAGTTTGTTATGTGAATGATGAATATTTAAATATCACCGGAAAAGGTAAAGAAAGTGTTTTAGGGGAGTCATCTCTTTTTATTAAAAAAATAAAAGAGAGTGCATCTGAATATGAAAAGTTTTCTCAATCTCTTTCTAACTATGATACTTATGAAACGACGATTCAAGATGTTAAGAACAATGGTACAAGCTATTGGAATAATATTCATATTTTGCCCATTTTCAATAAAGAAAACTGCGTAGATCGATTTCTTGCAGTACATATAGATATTACTGAAATCTGTAACGCAGAAAACTTCTCAGAGTCTGCCAATCTTGCCTTAGAAGAAATATTACATACAACAAATAATAAATTAGAAAGCTCCCAGAATAGAATGAAGGCCGTATTTAAATCAGCTATCGACGGTATGTTTATCGCTAATGATAATGAAGAGTTATTAGATATTAATGAATCAGCGCTGAAAATGTTTGGATACGAAAAAGAAAATATTATAGGAAAACGTTTTAGTACTTTATTAGAGTTTTCTGACGATTCTGATATGAACCTTGTGAGTATTAACTATATTACCCAAACACAATTATCTGGAGAAACAATAGAAACAACGGGTAAATCTTGTGATAACGAAATCTTCCCACTTTCTATTCATGCTAATAGTTTCGTTTTTAATAATGAAATATTTTACTTCGGTACTTTACGGGATATCAGTGTTGCTAAAGTGACAGAATATGAACTGAATCTTAGTAAAAAGCATTTGCAGAAAATTCTTCATAGGTTAAACCTAGCAACAGAAGCAGGAGGAATAGGAATCTGGAACTGGAGCTTCATAACTAATGAATTAGAGTGGGACGATAGAATGTATTCTCTCTACGACATTGATAAGGAAGATTCGCTTAATAATTATGAAATGTGGCGTGGCAGAGTCTTACCTGAAGATGTTGACACTGCCGAAAATGAACTCGCATTAGCCAGAGAAACTTTATCTCAGTTTAATAGTGAGTTTAGAATTCGATTGAAGTCTGGTGAAGTGCATTGGATTAAGGCGGCTGCCGATGTCATTTTTGATGAGGATACAGGTGAAGCAGTCGGTATGGGTGGGGTGAACATAGACATCACCAAGGAAAAAAATGCTCAAGAATTCTTAAGACAAGAGAGTGAAATAGCTCAAGCAGCCAATGAAGCTAAATCTATGTTTCTCGCAAATATGAGCCACGAAATACGTACACCAATGAATGGTGTTGTTGGTATGGTGAGCTTGTTACATGAAACGGATATGAACCAAGATCAGCAAATTATGGTCTCAACCATTCGGGACTCAGCGCTAACCTTGCTTAATATTATTAATGATATTTTGGACTTCTCAAAAATTGAAGCAGGGCAAATGTCATTAGAAATTATTCCAGTTGATTTTCAATTAGTGGTAGAGCGAACCGCAGATGTACTTTGGCTACAGGCCAATAATAAGAATATTTCTATTTATATAACCCACGACCCCAAAATACCGCAAACAATAATGAGTGATGGTGTGAGGCTGAGCCAAATTCTGATCAATGTATTGGGTAATGCAGTGAAGTTTTGTGGAGGCGATGAGCATTCATTCGGAGAGATTTGGCTTAAAACCTATTTAAATAGCCAGGGTGATAAAGACTCGGTTGATATTATTATTGCAGATAATGGTATTGGCATGACAAAAAAACAATTATCTAAATTGTTTACCGCATTCACTCAAGCTGACACTTCGACCACTCGTATGTATGGCGGCACAGGGCTAGGCCTATCAATTACCAAAACCTTACTGGAAATGATGGGAGGCACTATTAGTGTTAAAAGTGAAATAGGAATGGGGAGTACTTTTAAAATTAACGTTCCTATTGAGACCGCCTCTTTAAATCAGCAAGAAAGCAATGAAATAGACCTAAGCTCAAAAAAAATATTATGTATTTATAGTGATGCGAACTTAAAGTCCGCAGTACAAGAAAACCTGGAATATTATGAATGTGACTTAAGCTTTGTGACTACGATAGACAAAGCAGAAGTGGTGTTGTGTCATGCTAAAAATGAAGGTGAAGCCTTTGACATGCTGCTACTTTGTCCTGAATACAGTCTTGATGATATTCAAGAGCGAAAAGAAAGTCATGTTGGTTATGATGCCTACGATGATCTGAAAATTGTCTCAATGACAAATAACCCTTCTAAAAGTAAAGGTATAGTAAAACCTAACTCCTACATATTGGCCGCTCATCCACTAAAGCCTAGCAATTTCATTAATGCTATAGCCTCTTTGTTTGGCATTTGTAGTCCAAATATTCAGAGTGATAGTACGTTAAAAGAGGCTTTGTTAGACAGTTCAAATGATAGTTCTGTTGGTACCGACGCTTTTATTTTAGTCGCTGAAGATCAGCCAACCAATAGAGATGTACTGCAACGTCAGTTAACGCGCTTAGGCTATCGCTGTGAAATGGCAAATGATGGTAAAGCGGCGTTGAACAAATGGAAAAAAGGCGAGTTTGATTTAATTCTAACGGATTGTCACATGCCTATTATGGATGGCTTTGAATTAACCAAAGAAGTGAGGTTAATGGAAAGCCAAGATAAAAGTTTAGGGCACACGCCGGTTATTGCAATTACGGCCAACGCATTAGTTGGTTCAGCAGAGCAATGTATTGCCTCTGGTATGGATGATTACTTATCGAAACCTGTGGAGTTATCAGAGCTAGGTAAAGCTTTACAGAAATGGATTAGACAAGCTTCTTTAACCAGAGCTGTTGAAGGGAAAGAAGAGACTCAGTTAAATCATAAGTCTATCGATATTGCTGAAGCCATAGATAACAGTCCGATCAATCTTTCTAAGCTAAATGATATTTTAGGTACTTTAGATGATGAGGTGATAATTCCACTTTTAGAAGGGTATTGGGAATCCGTTTGCGATGACTTTGATAAGTTAAAACAGGCATTAGATTTACATAATAGTCAGGAACTTCAAGAGCTTGCTCATGCTGCGAAAGGGGCTGCGAATTCAGCCGGTGCAGATGCATTAGCTGAACAACTACTCAAAATTCAGAATACGGCAACACAACAAGAGTGGGATGAACTAAGCGAACTTTATGCTAAAAGTGTGAACGAGTTGGAAAAAATCAAACAGTATCTGCAACAGGAAAGTATTATTTAACTCAGGGTGGGATTAATTATGAAAAGCGCTTCAATGACCATTCTAGTGGTGGAAGACCATGACTTTTCTAGAAAACAAACCTTAGCAATGCTGCTACGTGTTGGCTTTGAAAATGTTTTATCGGCTAAAAATGGTGATCTTGCAATTGAGCGTCTTAATCAGCATAAAATTGACCTAGTGATCACTGATATCAATATGCCAAGTATGAATGGTATGACATTGATAAAGCAGATTAGGCTTGGAAAAACGAAAAACAACAAAGCGCTTAAAATTATCGCGGTGACCTCTTACTCAAATATAAAGGTGATAACCACCTGTATGGAGTTAGATATTGATGGTTTCTTAGTGAAGCCTCTCGCGGTTAAACCTTTAACTGAGAAGATAAACAGTGCTGTTTTAGAGTCATCTAGCTTGTATCATGAAGCTAGGTATCAAGATGTTGAAACCATTTTTGATAGTTTAAGTGACGATACTTTAAGTCTGGCTGAGGTTGATGACTTTTGTGAGAATGCCTCATTACCTAGTCTAGAAGGTATTCAAAGCATTCCGAATATCAAGCAACTCAAAGAAGGTATGGTATTGGTGGAGGGCATCTTTACCAAAAATGGCTCCTGTTTGATATGTGCTGGTATCGAGCTAAATGAAAAGCATCTAAACCGGTTAATTGAATTAGAAAGCATAGTCTTAACAAGAGAAATAAAGGTCACATTAGCTTCAAATACAGCCGTTACTTAGCTTGTTTTGAAAGCTTCAGCAGATAGTTATAGCCTCATATCTAAAGGCTAAACTGATCAGCGTTACACTTGAAAGTAATCAGACGAAATTAACTCAATTCAAAACATCTCTATTAACTCATTAAGGTATTAGTTTCACTCGAACTAACATATCACCTGACAGCCGCTCTTTTTTGGAATAAATTTTGGGGTTGTTTGAGATCCAAAAAAAGCATGGGCGCGACGATTAAGAAGAGCACAATGTTGGATACAGGCATAGCCAACCAAACCCCATCTAGCCCAAAAAACTTGGGTAAAAGATATAAGAAAGGTAGCTGAATAAACATATTTCCGAATGCGATACTTAGTGCCTTTCCTGGTTGATTGACACTGGTAAAATAAATAGATGCCAGCATGATAAAGCCATCAAGAGCCAGTGCGAATAGGTGTAACTGAATACCGTGAATCGTTGCTTGCGCTAAGGCCTCGTCTTCATGATTAAAGAGTTGAATTAGCTCATTAGGGAAGAGGTTTAGCAGTAATGTCCAACTAAGTCCTGCGAATAAGGTGACTTTAATGGATAGCATGACTAAAGCCTGAATATCACTTTGTCTTTTGGCTCCAAAAAAGTAGCTGATAGGAGGTTGAGACCCATCAGCTATACCTTCTGCAACAAAGTAATATATGACCATTAGATAACCGACTATGGCATAGGCGCCAACGGTAAGTGCATTGCCGTACTCCATAAATAAGGCGTTATGCAGGCCCACCATAACGCTGGTGTATAAATAAATGATGAGACTTGAAGATCCTAAGGCGATCACCTTTTTAGCTAGACTAGGGTCAAAAGTAAGGTAGGAATCTTCTGCTTTATTTTGAGTTCTATCCTCAGTGCCACTTTCTAATTGAAAAGGCTTTGTTGAATAGTGGCTGAAGAAATAGCTAAGACCCAAGATACAAACAATAAGTTGAGCAATTAGAGTCGCAATCGCGGCGCCTGCTAAGCCTAGATTGAAATAATCAATAAATAGGTAATCTAATACAATATTGAGTAAGGCGCCAAAGCCCATTAACCCTGTGGCGATCATAGGGCTATTATCATTTCTAATCAGTAAGGGAAGGGCTGCGGCAAAAATGCTAAGAACACCGCCTATGCTAAACCAATCTAGATAAGCTTTGGCTAGAATAATTCCTTCTGATGTTCCTGATTGGAGCTCTAATAAAAGCTCACCCATTAAACTCAATGAAAAAGATGAAACAAGGCCAAGGGCTATCATGACATACAAACTTGTCATTAAAAGCTTAGCGCTATAGTTGGATTTAGCGTTAGAGCCCTGAGCTATTTCAGACTCACCTTGGTGGATAGATAACAGACTACCGGCGCCTATTCCCACCATGATGCCAAAGCCCACCAAAAAAAAGATAATTGGCCAAGCCATGTTAATTGCTGCCAAACCGCTGTAACCAATTACCTTACCAATGAAAATACCATCGACAACCTGATAAAGCCCATTCACCAACATGGCGGTAATCGCGGGTAAGCTATAGCGCCAAAATGTACTGCGAATGTATTTAGCTTGCGTTTGTTTTGTCATAGATGTGTTCATGGGCAATAGCTGTCTGTGTCCGAGAATATATTCACATCAGGATAACCTTATAATAAGATTGATGTTAGTTAGTTGTTATCTCTTTTAGAGATGTAAAAAGAGAGTGTTAAGCTGAGGAGTGCTCATGAATTGGACATTAGATGAATTAACTGCGTTTGTTTATTCAGTTAAGTTTGGCTCTTTTTCGGCCGCGGCACGAAAAATGGGAAAAGTGCAGTCTCGTATTAGTACGGCAATAGCAAACCTTGAGGCAGACTTAGGCTTTGAGCTGTTTGATCGAAGTGCCAAGTTGCCAGTTTTAACAAAAGATGGTGAGCAAATGTTTATCGAAGCACAAGCTGTGCTTGCTCAGTGTCAGCGTCTTGAGGCGAGAGCAAAAGCAGTAACCATAGGTGAAGAGTTGACTCTCAAAGTCGCCTTGGATGAAGCGGTTCCTAATACGGCTTTTGAAGTCATGTTTCAGCGATTAGCGGATGAATTCCCTTCGTTAAAACTCACTATCATTAATGGTTCTCAAGAAGATATCGCCCAATGGGTAGAGCAAGGTATTGCCGATATCGGTATTATGTTTTACATCAGCACCTTAGCTGACTCACTTGAGTTTATGTCGATTGGACACTTTAGGCATAGTCTAGTTGTAAGCGCTCAACATCCATTAGCTCAATTTAAAGCACCGACAATTCACCAATTAGCCCAGTATAGACAAATCATTATTTGTGATCGAAAAGGTCAAACCCAAGAGCCGCCTTTATCAGCAAACCACTGGCAAATAGACAGCTACTATTATATTTCTATGATGGTGATGAGAGGTGTTGGTTGGGCTTTGATTCCTGAGCATGTGGCGAAATCTGATTGGGTATTAGAAGAGTTGGTGGAGCTTTCGAGTGAGTGCATTCCTTCCCCTTTGATGGTGGAGATTGGTGTGGTGAACCGTCGAGATAAAGCCATTGGCCCTGTGATGACTTGGTTGTTTGAAGCTTTAGATTCTTTACTAGCAGAAGCTAAATAACGAATAAAAGGATGATGAAATGAAAGGGGTCAGACTTTAGCCCCTTTGTGTTTACTATGATTATCCTGGCTGAATATGTTTATTGGTTAGGTGTTTATCCCATACTCTAGCAGGTAGTAAATCCATTACCCTGGTTAGAAAGGCAATGACAATAAATGAGAATAGGATTCTAGCCCAAAAAACACCTGCGAAGTCAGCGCCTAATAAGAGCATGAGAATTGTGTCTTCTATCATGCTATGACAAAGGGCGAGTAAGCTCATAGAAGCGAAAATATCTCGTCTTGAAACATGTCCTTGTCTTGCTTCATTAATCAACAAACCACCACCAAAACTAATTCCTAAGGTAAAGCCAACGATAGTAATGGTTGTTGCTTGACGGCTGATCCCTAGCATTCGTAATAAGGGTGACAGCATATAGCCCATCAGTTTTTCAATGCCCAATAGTTTGAGTATTTTTAGCGCAAATAAGAGGCCCGCAATGATAATTTGAATCATGATTAAGCTTTCAATCTGCCCCTTGGCCCAACCAAGTAAACTCGTGTCAGCAGGCTCAGGCTGCCATGACAATTGATTAACCTCTTGTAGGTAATCAAATTCAAGGTAAAGCTTGTTGAGTATCCATGCCAGCACTAAACCGCCTCCAACCCTAAGTAAAAGCGTAAATCTAAGGCGAATACCTGCCTGTTGAGCAATACGCGCTTCAACGGGGAGTCCATGGGCAAAGAGCATGAGAATACAAAGAACCGTTACTTGCGCAACTGTTAGTGTTTCTGCTTGCTGAGCATAGAAGAAGACCAGCATACCAGCATAAATGTTGGTCAATATAGTGGTTGCCCAAACAATCCCCATAGACTCAGGTAAACCAACCCAATGCATAATTGGGCCGAGAACCAAGGCAAAGTACTCTAAAAAGCCAAGACTTTCTAAAATCTTTACCACTATGATGGTGGGGATCATAAGTTTAAAAAGAGTGTAGGAAACATCCCATATTTCGATTAGCAGTTCTTTAAAAAAAGTTTTCATTTTTGTGTCGCTCAAATTAACTTTGTGATGATTTACAGAACATAATTTTAAATAAATGCAAAAATATATTATTTCTTATATTGTCTTATTTAATTAATATTATTTCTCATTTATGAGATATGTTGATGGTGAATTAATTAATGATCGAGCTAGACGAAATAGATAAACGAATTTTAAGGGTTCTTCAAAAAGACAATAAAATCACCAATGCGGCTTTGGCTGACATGATTAGCCTATCCGCTCCCGCTTGTCTAAAGCGAGTAAAAGCACTTTATGACAAAGGCGTGATCGAGAAGAGTGTTGCCATTCTTAATCCTCATCTTATCGGCGAAGGTATTGTGATTATTGTTGAGGTTGAGATGGAAAGGGATAGGCGTGATATGAATGAGCTCTTTATCAAGCGTATTCAAGCCAGCCCTGAGGTCACTCAGTGTTATCAAGTAACGGGAGAAGTCGACTTTGTATTGATTGTGAATGTGGCGAATATGAAGATGTTTAAAGACTTTTCAAATCGAGTGCTTTACGGCGAGACGAATATGCGTAAATTTAGAACCTTGATATCCATGACTCGTAATAAGTTTAGTACCGAGATTGCCCTCTAGAGAAATACCTTTATTGAGAGTTGGTTTGAGGCAGTGAGATTTTCTCTTTTTGCTGCCATTCAAGTTTGAGTATTTGACGTGATCTAGGGTAATTCTCCGCTAAGACTTCAACCTTATTGATCCTATCCGTGCGAAAGTGACGAAAATCTTGGCGGCTTTCACACCAGGCAACAACTAAGCGGACACTATGAAAATAGGCAACCATAATAGGCCAGATAATCCTGTGGCTGATATTTTCTTTAACATCTTTATAGGCAATGAAGAGCTTATTTTGTTGTCTAATGGCTTCTCTTACATCGTCCATATTAATGCTGTCTTCAACTGCTTGAGCGAAGTTTGCAGATACCAAATTAGTATCCAGAACGACACTTTGTAAGTGCTCAGGTACCACCTCTTTAATTTTTTCTAATAAAGAGCTAGCTGACTGACTTAGGTATTTATCTCCCCTTTGGCTCACCCAATGGGCGCCAAGTGCGACGGCTTCTAATTCATTAGCTGTCAGCATTAGAGGTGGCATTTCATAACCCGGTTTCAGCACATAGCCCACACCTGCTTCACCATGAATCGGAACAAGTTGATTCTGAAGTTCTGCAATGTCTCGATAAATTGTACGTACAGATACTTCAAATTTATCCGCCAGCTGTTGTGCTTTGACAGGGTATCTGGCGTTTCGAAGCAGTTGAATAATGCTAAATAATCGATTTGTGGGTAACACCTTCACTCCTTTTACTCATGCTCAATAAGGATGAGATTCTTATTGAGGCAGGAACTTTTTCAGCATTTAGTCAGTTCATTTCATCACGCCAAGATCGCTTTTTAATTTGGGTAAGGAAAATGGCCTTTTTTAGCGATAAAGAAGCAGTATAACAAAACCCTACTGACAAGATATGTCAGTAGGGTTTGGCCGAATAAGTTTAGGCTTGTTCCATAATGACGATGGCTTGAGTGTGTTCTTCTAGGGCATCGAAAATATGGGCCTGATCTGCAGGGTAGCTGATGTAATCGCCTGGATATAAGGTATGGGTTTGCTCATTAGGGCCGACTAGAGCGCTGCCTTGAGTGACAATAATGTGCTCGACAACACCGGTCATATGGGGCTCTGATTGCCTTGCTTGCCCTGGTTCAACCATTATCTGATAAATGTCTCGGCGCGCAGCTGATGGGCAGGCTGATAAAAGCAAACTTGTATAATTTGCATGTTCAGACTCTATTTTTATGCCATCCCCTTTGCGAATTAATTGGATCTCGTTTTGTACCGGCTCAATTAATTTAGAAAAAGGTACTTTTAACGCAATGCTTAAAGCCCAAAGCGTCTCTAGGCTTGGATTCCCAATACCAGATTCCAACTGGGATAGAGTGGATTTTGCTATGCCAGCCTGACGGGAAATTTCTGCCATAGATAAGCCCGTCTTACGCCTTTCTCTGACCAATGCTTTAGCAACAATTTCAATAGGAAGTTGGTTTTCTTTAGTCATAAATATTTGCCTGTTCGATATAAAATACAAACGTTCGTCTTGACGATGTAATAGGTTTTGTTCATTATATCGATCAAACGTTCATGATGGAAATGGTGTTATGAAAAAACTTATTCGTTCAAACTCTTCTCAATTAGGCTTTCAAATACTTTTTGTTTGTCTTGCTGATGCCCTTGTTGGTGTGTCCTATGGCGCTTTAGCGATAAGCCTTGGATTTGATTTATGGGTACCTCTTTCCTTATCCATTTTAGTACTAGCAGGGGCCTCTGAATTTTTATTTATCGGTATTGTTGCGTCAGGTGGTGGGGCTGTTACTGCTGCCATAGCGGGTTTATTGGTTAACTCACGCTTATTAGCATTTGGTCTTAGTTTGAATACGCAATTAGGAAAAGGCTGGCGTAGGTTTCTTGGGTGCCATTTGATGAATGATGAATCGGTTGTATTTGGAATTAGCCAACCAAGCTCTGAATTGAACAAGAAAGCTTATTGGCTCTCTGGGCTAGGGATATTAGTTGCTTGGCCATTGGGCGTTTACTTTGGTGCTGTATTGGGAGAAATCATTGAGAGCACCCATGCTTTAGGATTAGATGTGATGTTTCCTGCTATCTTGATTGCACTTGTATTACCTAAGCTAAATAGCTCGACAATGCGAGTGACAGCTTCGACTGGCGCCGTGCTTTGTGTGGCGAGCACACCTTTTTTACCTGCTGGTCTTCCTGCCTTACTTTCTTTAATGGGTATTTTTATGAAGAGGGTAACTAGCAATGGATAATCAAAATATTTTGTTAGGTATTTTAGTGCTTGCCCTTGGCAGCTACAGCTTAAGACTAGCTGGTCCGTACTTGCGACAGCAGCTTACAAGGTTTCCTAATATAGAAGTATTATCAAATGAGCTAGGCCAAATACTTCTCTTTAGTTTGGCAATTGCAACGGCATTGTTCGAGGCGAATGAGTTTGCTGGTTTTGCCCGTTTGATGGGTTTTATTGTGGCTGCGATTCTGGCTTATAAAAGAGTCCCTTTGCTGATTGTTATCCTATTGGCGGCATCTACTACGGCACTACTGAGATTGTTAGGAGTCAGCTAAATCTAAAGCGAATATATATATTTTGTTTTCACCTTTAATTTTTCCAAAAGCAAAGCTAGGCTGAAAGAATCGTTATTTAAAGCTAGGAAATGGTGAGTTAAAACAATAAGTAGTAACCAGCAATTTATTGGTCCTCTTACTTTTCAAGTGTGCTTATCAAGAAACCTATTTCTTTCATAAATCTTGTTTGCTTTAAGGTGTCTTTATGGAAATCAGTGATTTATTAGAACAGACCGACAAGTTACCTAATGTTCCCGAAGTGGTTAGAGAGTTAATGCAGGCTTTAGGTGATCCAGATGCAGATTATAATTTGATAGCGGAAAAGGTCGCGAAGGACCAAACCTTATCACTTAAAATTTTACGACTAGTGAACTCTGCACATTTTGGCTTGACAAGAAAAGTGTCCACTATAGACGAAGCCGTGGTTATTTTAGGCATGGATAAACTTAACACCTTAGTGATCGCCTCTGGTATGGCTAACTCTGCGTCAGAGGTTGACGGTCTAGATATGAGAGAGTTTTGGAGCGATAGTTTTATGGTTGCCTCTATTGCTCAATGGTTGGCGCAAAGGTCTGATACAGTTCGGGCGGATGTGGCTTTCACCACAGGTGTAATTTATAACATAGGACGACTTTTACTTCATTTGGCTGCGCCAAAACGTGCTAAAGCAATACAAACTTTGGTAAAAGAAACGAAAGCTAGTCGAGTTGCTGCAGAAACTGAGCGTTTAGGTTTTACCTCTCAAGATGCAGGTAAGGCCCTATTAGATATGTGGGGGCTACCAGAAGAACTAGGTGTTGCAATCAAACAGTATAAGCGACCTTATACCTATGAAGTGCCATCTCCTTTAAGTGCAATATTAAACCTAGCCAATTATATTAATGGCGCTATTACGGATAAAAGAGAAATAGATGAGGTTATTGTCTTTATGCCTAAAAAGGTTATTCAGCTTGCTGGTCTTAAGGTAGAAATACTGGACGATGTAGAAGGTGTATTGAATATGGAATCTGGTCTAGATGGCCTTATATAGAAAAGGTACTTTGATGCACCTTTCTCTATATAAGTAGCTTTTAAGCAACTGATTAAACTTTGAGTCTAAACAACATCTACTTCGAATTTGCCTAGATTTTCAATTTCCCCCGTTAGCTTATCGCCAACTTGTATTGCGCCAACGCCTGCTGGTGTACCTGTCATAATGAGGTCACCAGGGGCGAGTTCATAATAGTTAGAGAGATAGCTGATCATTTCAGCTGTTTTCCAAATCATTTGGTTCAGGTCCCCTTGTTGACGGACCTCATCATTGACTCTAAGGCTTATACTACCTTGCTGTGGATGGCCTATTTTACTTGCTGGGTAGATAGGGCTGACAGGAGCTGATTGCTCAAACGCTTTGCCAATTTCCCATGGTCTTCCCATTTTTTTCATTTGCGCTTGTAAGTCACGGCGTGTCATATCTAGACCCAAGGCATAACCGTAGACATGGTTTAGAGCTGCATCTAGCGGGATATTCTTGCCACCTTTTTCTAGTGCAATCACCAGCTCCATTTCAAAGTGAACGTCTTGACTCATACTCGGGTAGGGGAATTGACCTGAGGTATTAATGTTATCTGTGTTTTTCTGAAAGAAAAAAGGAGGTTCTTTATCTGGATCATGGCCCATTTCGATAGCGTGATCAGCATAGTTTCTACCAATGCAATATACCCTACGAACAGGGAATACTTGATCGCTGTTTTGAATGGTGATTGTAGTTGGCTCTGGTGCCGGAAAAAGAAGATTACTCATACTGCTACCTGCATTTAAATCATGAGAGTGAAAACCATGTGAGTGTAAGCCATGGATGATGCTTTTTTAAAGTACAAAAAAAGCCTAGGCACATAAAGAGCCTAGGCTTTTTGAGTTATTTGAAAACCTTATTTAAAGGCTTTTCAAATAACAAGGACTAACGCTTTAATTGCGAGTTACGATTAAAGTGCTGCTAGTGCTTCGTTTAGTGTCGCACTTGGACGCATTACTTTAGCAACTTCAGCTAGATCCATGTGGTAATAACCTTCAAGACCCGCTGACTTACCTTGAACTTCATTTAATTCAGCGACAATTTTTGCTTCGTTTGAAGTTAGTGTACTTGCTAGTGTTGCAAACTTAGCCGCAAGTTCTGCATCATCAGATTGTGCTGCAAGTGCTTCAGCCCAGTACATAGCTAGGTAGAAGTGGCTGCCACGGTTATCAAGTTCGCCAGCTTTACGAGATGGTGACTTATTAGTATCCAATAAACGCTCTGTCGCTTGGTCTAGTGTTGCTGCAAGTACTTTAGATTTAGCGTTGTCATTTTTGATGCCAAGCTCTTCTAGAGAAACTGCCACAGCCAAGAACTCACCTAGAGAGTCCCAACGTAAGTGGTTTTCTTGAACTAGCTGTTGTACGTGCTTAGGAGCAGAACCACCTGCACCTGTTTCATACATGCCGCCGCCAGCTAGCATAGGTACAACAGAAAGCATTTTTGCAGAAGTACCAAGCTCAAGAATTGGGAATAAATCAGTTAGGTAATCACGTAGTACGTTACCCGTTACCGAGATAGTGTCTAGGCCACGCTTGATGCGTTCCATAGAGAAACGAATTGCTTCGTTGTAAGACATAACGCGGATATCTAGACCTTCAAGATCGTGGTCTTGTAGGTATAGCTCAACCTTCTTACGAAGTTCGTTATCATGTGGACGTTCTTCGTCTAACCAGAAAACGGCTGGTG
Organism: Marinomonas sp. SBI8L; assembly: GCF_001624705.1. Classification (GTDB taxonomy): domain Bacteria; phylum Pseudomonadota; class Gammaproteobacteria; order Pseudomonadales; family Marinomonadaceae; genus Marinomonas. The sequence goes on along the minus strand of NZ_JSEO01000004.1, from coordinate 42,226 downwards.
TATTAGATTGACGAGCACGAGTAACACCTAGTTTCACCCAGTCACGGATAGGCGCATCTTTAGTTTGGCATGCACGCCAGATATCACCTTTCTCAACATTGTGTTGCATCAACACAGTGCCGTTTGCATCAACAACGCGCATTACGCCGCTTTCAGCAATTTCGAATGTCTTGTCGTGAGAACCGTATTCTTCCGCTTTTTGAGCCATAAGACCAACGTTAGGTACAGTACCCATAGTGGTTGGATCGAATGCACCATTTGTTTTACAGAAGTTAATTGCTTCTTGGTAAATACGTGCATAAGTTGACTCAGGCATAACAGCTTTAGTGTCTTTCAACTTGCCGTCACGGCCCCACATCATACCTGAGCTACGAATCATTGCTGGCATAGACGCATCAACGATGACATCACTTGGTACGTGAAGGTTGGTAATACCACGTACAGAGTCAACCATAGCAAGCTCTGGTCTGTGCTCGTAGCAAGAGTGGATAGTTTCTAGAATCTCTTCCTGCTGAGAGTGAGGAAGTGATTTGATCTTATCAGTAACACTGCCTAGACCGTTGTTAGGGTTTACGCCTAGCTCTTCAAAAAGTTCACCGTACTTATCAAATAACTCTTTATAGAAAACAGTTACCGCGTGACCGAATACGATAGGGTGAGACACCTTCATCATGGTTGCTTTAACGTGCAGAGACCACATGATGTTGTTTTCTTTAGCGTCGTTTAGAGACTCTTCAAAGAAAGCACGTAGTTTTTTGCTGCTCATGTTCATGCTGTCTAGAACTTCGCCCGCTTGAAGAGGCAATACTTTCTTAACGCTAACTTCACCCGCTTCAGAAACAAACTCAAGACGTACTTCTTGTGCTTCTTTGCTTGTTGTTGATTGCTCGCTTGAGAAGAAGTCACCGTCACGCATGTAGTCAGCGTGAGTTTGAGAAGACTTATTCCAAACACCCATAGAGTGTGGGTTTTTACGTGCAGATGCTTTAACAGCAGAAGGTGCGCGACGGTCAGAGTTACCTTGACGTAGAACTGGGTTTACCGCGCTACCTAGAATTTTTGCATAACGTGCTTGAACGTCTTTCTCTTCATCAGAGTTAGCAACTTCAGGGTAGTTAGGAACGTTAAAACCTTGGCTTTGAAGCTCAGCAATACAAGTCGTTAGCTGAGGAAGAGAAGCACTGATATTAGGTAGCTTAACAATGTTAGCGTCTTCTTTAAGAGTAAGTTCGCCCAAAAACTTAAGGCCATCTACAATTTTTTGTCCATCTTCTAGTTTTTCTGGAAAGCTAGAAATAATACGGCCAGCTAAAGAGATATCGGTAAGCTCGATTTCAATGCCCGCTTCTTTTGTGAAAGAACGAAGAATTGGAAGTAATGACGCTGTCGCAAGAGCGGGTGCTTCATCCGTCAAAGTGTAATAAATAGTTTGATTATCTGACATGTGGTTTTCCCCTAACGTTTACAAGCAGTATTGTAAAATGAATGTAAGAGGGCTTTTGGCCCCCTTGATTAGCGAGTAAGAGTGTCACTCCGCTAAAATAATCTGTTCGAAAAATTCGCCGACATATAGTACATAAAAATGAAAGTTAAGGGGGTATTTGACATATCAACTAAGGATATAGTCATAATTTCGTATAGTGATTGATGCTTTAAAAGCATTTAATATCAATGGCTTAACTTGTTTGTGTTATAAAGTTACTAAATTGTTAATAAATTAAATAATGGCTTAGACAGTGCTTTTTTAGGGATAATTTGGGGCAGTTTACGAATGATATTGTCAGAAAATTTAAAACTTATTGTGATTGACCCAGATAAAAATACAGAGGGAAAGCATAAAAATGCCATTCAGTTTGAACTGGTCTCTTATAATCTTGTCAGATAATTTCAATTTTGTTTGTGTGTTACTAAGGCGCTTGTATGAGATTTGATCCTAGGTTGTTTTTACTCACTAGTGTAGCGCTAATTGCCTTTGCTGGAAATTCATTTTTATGTCGCTGGGCACTTGCGGGACAACAAATAGATGCTCTTAGTTTTACTCTTATTCGGTTATTGTCCGGCGCGATTACTTTAGTTTTCTTATTTGTACTCTTAGAAAGAAAGCCTGTTGCTCAAGTGTTTGCTCTCAATTTAAACAAAGCTGATGTAAGGCCAAGAAGTTTCAAGCAAAGAGTAATGCCTATATTCGGCCCCTTTTTACTTTTTACCTATGCGGCTGGCTTTTCCTACGCTTACCTATCTTTAGAAACAGGCATAGGCGCACTTATTCTTTTTGCTGCTGTGCAAATTAGCATGATAGGCATTAATGTCGTAAAAGGAGAAAGGCCTAATTTAGTACAATGGATCGGCATACTTTTGAGCTTTAGTGGTTTCATTTACCTTTTATTGCCAACTTTATCGTCTCCAAGCTTAAAAGGTTTTGTCTTGATGACAATCGCTGGGGTTGCCTGGGGTGTGTATAGCCTACTCGCTAAGCAAAAAACTGATGTAAATGAATCCGCTTTAATGAAAACAAGCCGCAACTTTATTTGGTCTATGCCCTTCGTAATGCTTCTGCTTATTGCTAACTTGCTTTTTGTAGGGGGAGATAACTTATTAATTGAAGCAAATGGGATTTACTTAGCAATAGTATCCGGTGCACTTACCTCGGGTATAGGCTATGCCATTTGGTATCAGGTAGTGAAGCAACTAAGTGGTACGCTCGCCTCAGTGAGTCAGTTACTTGTCCCTGTGATTGCAACGGCTATGGGCATAAGCTTTTTGGGAGAAGGGATAGAATTACACTTTGTTATATCAAGCGTCATGGTTTTGGGTGGTGTGATGATTGTCTTACTTAAAAAAGCCTAGTCGACTTTATCTCTGTAGCTTGTGCAAGAATGAGATAGTTAAACCTGACATGAGTTGTCAGGTTTAACTTTGGTGCTTTTACTCTTTTGGCGCTTCTGGGCAAAGAGAAGCATAAGCTGTATTAAAAGCGCCTTCTTGAAACGCTTTAAGGCCAGTTGCTGCAAAAGGGACTGGCATAGGCGTGTATTTGATACGAGATTTGATCTCAGCATTATTCATTAAAGTAACATTGACTGTATCAATTAATTGAATCGCTGACTCCATCTTGAAGCCTACAGAACCCCCGGCAAATTTACCCTTGGTCGGGCGCTCGCGGATCACGACTTCATCAACTTTATAGTCCTCAAAAAGTTTTTTTAATGTGAATTGAAAGCTTTTTAAGTTCTCGCTTAATTCTGATTTCACCAAGGAGACGCGAGTTTGACGACAATCCGCTATTTGAAATAATCCATCTTGCTTCGAAAGTAAGCACAAGATGGCATCACTACCTTTAATTTCAATGCCACAGGTTAACATTTTAAGATCCTAATCGGGTTTTAGTGGCGCTATTATCCCATAAAACCTAAGCCACGCCCTAACCCTAAGCCAATTTTTCTATTTGAGATTAAAATACTGTTTTATAAGGTGTTTTAAATGCCGAATATTGAAGTAAGTCGTACTGGTAATTTAGTTAAAACAGGGTGGGAAAGTACTGTAAAAATGCTAAGTGAAGAATAAAACACTGTATTGCTCTTGATATCTCTTATTTAAAAGTCAAATACGCTATTATTGCCGAATAAAATTTCGTTAAATTAAAAAAAACAAAATTTTAAACTACTTCCTTTTCGATTTTCACACTTTTGTTTGTATTTAGGTTTTATTATGAGTCTTGACTCGCTCAACATTGTTCCTCCTAGCTTAATGTCCCTTGATGATATTTTACCCCAAGAACCTCTGTTAATGATGGGGGCTGGTCCTGTGCCAATTCCCGCCCGTGTCGCCAGAGCAAACTCTTTAGTGGTAAACCATCTTGGTGGTGCTATGGCTAAGGTAATAGAGCAAGTGAAAGTCATGGCTCAGTATGTATTTCAAACACGTTCACCTTGGGTAATGGGTGTAGCAGGCCCTGGTTCTGCTGCAATGGAAATGGCAGCAGCAAACTTGATTGAACCAGGTGATACTGTTTTAAGTATCAGTAATGGTTTTTTCAGTAATCGTATGGCGCAAATGGCGGCACGTGTTGGAGCCAATGTGATAGAGCTGAAAATCGATGTTAAATCCGCTGCTGATCCAAGCTTGATTAGAGAAGCTATGGCGCAACATAACCCAAAAGTACTTACCATGGTACAAGGGGAAACCTCTAATACAGTGTGTAATATCCACTTAAAAGAGATTGCGAGCATTGCGAAAGAGTACGCTTGTTTAGTGGTTGTCGATGCGGTTTGTACTTTAAGTACCATGCTGTTAAAAATGGATGAGTGGCAAATTGATGCTGTGATCACAGGCGGCCAAAAAGGCTTATCTTCGATTCCAGGTGTGTCTTTGTTAGCTTTTTCTGAGGCGGCTTGGCAACGTATTCAAGAAAGAGAAACGCAAGTAGTGCAGTGGTGTCTTGATGCTAAGTTAGCCACTAACTTTTGGCATAAGGACGGTTACCACTATACCGCACCTGTATCTGGCATTATGGCTTTGCACGAAGCGCTTAAGCTTGTATGCGAAGAAACCTTAGAAGCACGATTCAATCGACACCTGAAATGCTCGAAAGCATTACAGCAGGGAATCGAGTCTATGGGGTTAGAGCTATTTGTACCTGAGCACTCACGCTTAAACTCGGTAATCGGCATTTGTATTCCAGAAGGTTTAACTGCCATGGATATCTGTCACCACATTTCTCATAAGTACCGGGTAGAAATTGCAGGCTCATTTGGCCAGCCTGTTGTTCGTATCGGCCAGATGGGAGAACAATGTCGTGAACATAACCTTTTCAGAGCGCTTCATGCGTTTGGAAGTAGTATGAGAGACTTGGGTGTAAAAGTGGACTTGCCAACAGGTATGGCGCAATTAGAAGTCTATTTGCAGAAAACACCTAAACACTTTTCTTAAATTAGAATGTGTTTTCTAATAGTTTTTTTCTATTAATCTGATGATTACAAATAATTTGCAAATATAAATGAGAATATTTATCAATTATTGTTGAAAACCGTTCTCATTACTACTAAACTCTATTTCAGGTTGAATAGTAATGAGATTGTTTCTTATGTACGTTTGTATTTGCAAAGGGATTACCCAGAAAGAGATTCAGAGCGCGGTTGAAGCGGGAGCTAGCCTGCGTGATATTCGTAAGTCTATGGGTGTAGCGTCAGAATGTGGGTCTTGTGGCCAATGTGCTAAACGCTTGGTTAAACAAACTCAAGATGAAATGCGCATGATGGATAGCTTGGCATACGCTGTCTAACGCAAAATTACTATTACACAGAATTTAAAAAAGGCGATCTAAGCTAATTAGATCGCCTTTTTTGGTTTTAATCATTAGATAACAAGATGCTTTCTCGTTAAAAATTAATCCCTTTTCTTCTGAATTTCCCCCTTCTAAACAATCAAATTTTCGCTTTCAGGGCTTGTTTGAGTGTCAATGTCGTTTTATACCGCTATTTATTTACAGTGCAAAAGGCTAGCAAAATAGCGCCAGGATGAGTTTCAGATTTTTTAAAAATGAGCGAAATTGACTTTCGAGTTGGATGACAGGTTGGCGACAGTTTGGTGTGCTAGATTGAATGAGTCGAGTTTCTTGGCGCAAAAGGAAAGGCACAAAAAGATTCATTAATACAAAAATAACAATTGGAATTAGATTATGAAAACCAAAAGTACATTCAAAACCCTCGCACTCAAATCTATCATGGCATCTGGTGTAATTGCCCTTGCATCAACGAGTGTTCAAGCTTATGAACCTGCGCGCTCTGCTGAGTGTATTGCGCCTGCTAACCCAGGCGGTGGCTGGGATTTTACTTGTCGTAGTGTTGGTAAAGCTTTAGTCGATTTAAGCTATATCAAGGGTAACGTACAAACAGTGAATATGAGTGGTGCCGGCGGTGGTGTTGCTTTTGCTCATACTGTTAGTAAACGTTCTAAAGATGATGCGCTTATTGTTGCCGCAAGTACAGCAACGACAACACGTCTTGCTCAAGGCCAGTTCCCAGGAATGAACTCTGACCAAGTAAAATGGGTTGGTACGCTAGGTGCTGATTACGGCATTATTGCTGTTTCTAAAGACTCTGAATATCAGAACCTTTCTCAATTAATGGACGCCCTTCGTAAAGATCCAAACTCAGTTAAATTTGCAGGTGGTAGTGCCACTGGTGGTTGGGATCACCTAAAAGTGTTAATCACAGCAAAAGAAGCTAATGTGACTAAATTGCCAAAAATTAAATACCTATCATTCAATGGTGGTAGTGAAGCTTTAGTTCAGGTTGTTGGTGGTCATATTGATGCATTTACAGGTGATATCTCAGAAGTTAAAGGCTTTTTAGATTCTGGTGACATTCGTGTTGTTGCCGTTTTATCTGAAGAACGTCTTCCTGCGCCACTTAATAATATCCCAACAGCACTGGAGCAAGGGGTTAGCTCAGTAGCGCCTAACTGGCGTGGATTCTATGTACCTGGTAATGCAGGTGATGACTCTTATGATTGGTGGGTAAATACCATAGATGAGCTTTATCAAACTCAAGAATGGAAAGATATTATGGCTAAAAATGGTTTGATGCCATTCCATAAAACCGGTGCTGAATTCACTCAATTTGTGAAGAATCAAACATTGGATATCCGCATTCTTTCTCAGGATATTGGTCTAATTAAGTAACCTCCTCGAGGTGTTTGGTTGGGCAGTTATTAGTCTCACTGCCCAACCCTTTTTAATTAGATTAAAGCTATCCGCTTTAAATATTGAATAAGCCTTGTCTTATTCAACTCGTTACCCTTGATCAATTTATTTTTGGAGCACAATCATGCGCTTAAACGATCGTGTATTTGGCATGTTGATGCTAATTCTAGCTGTAGTCTACGGGTGGGAAGCAACACAATTTCCTGAACCCTTTGGCGGCGAAGAAAGTGTTGGCCCTGAAACCTTTCCTATCATTTTATCCTTCTTTCTTGGTGCCAGCGCCATTTACATGATGCTTAAACCAGATCCAGATGAAGCTTGGCCTGTTCTACCTATGTTGCTTGAGCTGATTAGTGTTGTCGTTGCCATCTTAGTGTTTGCTTGGGCGATTGAGCCGCTTGGCTTTATCCCAGCAGCTGTTGGTGTCGTAACTTACCTTGCTTGGCGTATGGGGGCTGACTTGAAGATGAGCCTCATCATAGGCGTGAGTAGTTCGGTGGCTATCTTCTTGATCTTTAATAATGTGCTGGAACTTGCACTACCTCTTGGTTTATTGGAGTTATAACTATGGAAACCTTAGATTTTTTAATGCAGGGTTTTGCTGTTGCCTTAATCCCAGAAAGCCTGATGTTTGCCATTATAGGTGCCATCTTAGGTACTTTAATTGGTGCTTTGCCTGGCCTTGGCCCTGCAAATGGTGTTGCGATTCTTATCCCTCTTGCGTTTAGTTTAGGGTTATCGCCAACATCTTCTTTGATATTGTTAACCTCTGTTTATGCCGGTGCCATGTATGGTGGACGTATTTCCTCCATCTTGCTCAATATCCCAGGTGATGAACCTGCCATGATGACCTGTATTGATGGTTATCCTATGGCGTTAAAGGGTAAGGCGGCTGAAGCTTTGGCTATCTCTGCTATTGCCTCTTTTATTGGTAGTTTTATTGCCACCATAGGTCTTGTGATTCTTGCTCCTATCTTGGCGAAATTTGCGCTTAAGTTTGGTCCTTCAGAATACTTTGCTTTATTTGCATTAGCCTTTGCGACCTTAGGTGGTATCACAGGTAAAAACCAATTTAAAACCCTAATGGCGGCGGCTTTAGGTTTGATGATTGCTTCTGTTGGTATTGATATCTCAAGTGGTGTGCAGCGTTATACCTATAACACCCTAGAGTTATTTGAAGGGGTGGACTTTATTATCGCTATTGTTGGTTTGTTTGCGATCAGTGAATTACTCTTTTTCATCGAAAAGCATGCGGGTGATGGCCTTAAAAAAGTGGCTATTAATAAGCTAAAACTGACTATGGGCGATATTGTTAAGGTTTTACCTACGTCACTTCGTGGTGCCTTACTTGGTTTCGTTTCAGGTGTATTGCCAGGAGCAGGTGCTTCTTTGGGGAGCTTCATCAGTTATACGCTTGAAAAGAAAGTCGTTGGTGATAAAGGAGAGTTTGGTAAAGGTGATACTCGTGGTATTGCAGCACCAGAAGCGGGTAATAACGGCGCGGCATCAGGGGCGCTTGTTCCTATGTTGACTTTAGGTGTACCTGGTAGTGGTACAACCGCCGTGTTACTTGCTATGTTGATCTCACTAAACGTGACACCTGGCCCTATGTTATTTACTCAAAATGCAGATTTAGTTTGGGGTGTAATCGCGGCTTTGTTTGTTGGTAACCTAGTACTCTTATTACTGAATATTCCAATGATAGGTATATTTGTTAAGTTGCTTAGCGTACCGCCTAAATACCTAATGCCGATTGTTACCTTGGTCGCATCTGTTGGTATTTACTCAGTAAGTCACAGTGCCCTAGACCTTTATTTCATGGTTGGTTTTGGTGTGATTGGTTATGTTTTACGTAAAGTTGATGTGCCTTTAGTACCTGTTATTTTAGGTATGCTACTTGGGCCTGAAATGGAAAAAAGCCTTCGTCATGCCTTGGTATTATCTGATGGTGACTGGAGTATTCTACTAAACAGTGGTTTAAGTATTGGTCTTTGGACCGTAGCGATTCTTGGTTTGGTACTTCCAGTTATTGTTGGGCCTATGGTTCGAGCAAAAATGTCAAAATCTAAAGAAGCAACATCGAGTTAGATTTTTAAACAGACGAAACCGTCTAAGAAATGGAATTCGGAGCAGCCAGACTGCTCCGAATTTTTTACGTTTGAAAGGCTATAATCTATTGATATCAAGGGATCAATAAAAAGCGTTAGAGACTAAATAAAAAAGCTAATTATAAAAATAAGATCAGCAAGAGAGATGTTTATGCGTGTATTGGTTGTAGAAGACACTGAAGTTTTAGGTCAAGCGATCTGTGATCGCCTGACAAGCTTGGGTCATGGGGCAGATCTTGTAACGAATGGCGAACAAGCAAATGAAATTCTAAAGTACCAAACATTGGATCTGATTATTTTAGATCTCAATTTGCCGGGCATGTCTGGCCTGCAAATTCTCAAACAATTAAGGGCCAGAGCAAATGAGACCCCTGTTTTGATCTTGACCGCAAGAGATCAAATGGATGATAGGGTGATTCTTCTCGATGCTGGAGCTGATGATTATTTAACTAAGCCCTTTAATTTTCGAGAATTAGAAGCCCGTTGCCGTGCTTTGCTAAGAAGGCATCATGGTTATGCGGCGAATATTACAGAGCATGGTAATTTGACCATTGATAGGGATGCTCGCCAAGTAACAGTGAATGGTGAAATACAGCCAGTGACAAATCGTGAGTTTTGTTTGCTGGAAGTGTTTGTCGGACACCTTGGCCGAGTATTAAGTAAGGATGAAATTACCGAGCATTTATTTAATTACGATGAAACCCCAGGGCCAAATGCCATTGAGCTTTATGTGGGTCGATTACGTAAAAAATTGGTGAAGAGCTCACTTACCATAAGCACCTTAAGGGGTTTGGGTTATGTGGCAGAAATCAGCTAGTCTGGCTGAAAATGAAGCGTTAGAGCTACAAAAAGCGCCTTCTCTAAGAAAGCGCTTTATTTTATCTGGTGCTGGCGTGATAAGTGTTATTGCGCTTATCGCGATTAATCTGGTGTTTAACTATAGCCAAAGGTTGGCGGATTTATCCTACGATAGACTATTGCTAAGTGCTTTATTGCAAATGGATGAAAACATACTCGCAGAGGATGGGCGCTTATCCATTGATATTCCTTGGTCTGCTTTTTCTACCTTGGCACAGGCTAACGAAGATAGAATTTTTTATCGTGTCGAAAGCTCGGTTGATGGTTATATTACAGGAAATCAAAGTCTCGAAAGTACACCACCGTCACCGTCTGAATTAGGCAAACCTCAGTTTTATAATCAAACTTTTTCTGGTGAAATGATAAGGCTTGTTTGGCTGGAAAGAGATGTCACCGAAGCAAATATCCAAGGTAGCGTAACCATTTTATTAGGGCAAACTCGTTTGTCCCGTGAAACCATGGCGTCTTCTATTACTACCCGTGCAGTACAAGTGATTCTCTTAATCGCAATTGTCGCCATAGTGCTTATCATGTTGGGGAGCCATCTGGTACTTAACCCATTGCATCGTATTGAAGAATTACTGGAAGAAAGACAGCCCGGTGATTTAACACCTATCAAGTTGGATACACCAAAAGAAACTTACCAACTTAAAATTGCCCTTAATCATTTTATGGCGCGGTTAAATAAAAACTTAGAGCAGCTTGAAAATTACACGGCAGAATCAGCGCATCAATTACGCACACCTCTAGCCAGCCTTAAAGCGCTAGCTGAAAATGCCAGAGATCAAACCACACCAGAAAGGCAAGAAGAAGCCCTAGAGCAGATAGTGCAGCAAAGTGAAACCTTAAGTGAAACTGTGACCATCTTACTTAATCAGGCCGTGGTGTCTCACCGCCTGCAAACTCAGCGTCTCATTCCGCTGGATTTGGTTGCTCTTATAAAGCAGTCTTGTATGGAGCAAGCTGTCGCGGCTTTAAGGCAAGGGATTCACTTATCTTTCGAATCAGACACCAGTAAAGTAATGATACTTGGGGAGGCTTTTTCTCTACAACAAATGCTTAACAACCTTCTCGATAATGCGGTGAGATACAGTGCAGGTAATGGCCTAAATGATCAGAATGAGCAACTGGTTGAAATCCGCATCAAACAAGATGTGCAATCTGTAAGATTAAGCATTATCGATTATGGGGATGGGATAGCTGATGACGAGAAAAAGCGAGTGTTTGAACGCTTTTATCGAGCTAACTATGAAATATCAGGCACAGGAGTAGGGCTTGCCATGGTAAAAGAAATTAGTGATAGGCATCAAGGAAAAATCAAAGTGACTGACACTCAGCCTAAAGGGGCGACTATCAGTGTAGATTTCCCTTTATATTTTGATCGAGAAGGTGAGTTATGAGAAGTCTGAAAAAAGTGTTGGTCGCACTCATATTTGCTTATGTGGCAAGCTTAATGGCAAACCCTGTTGTGTACGAATCTGACTCAGCGTTGGACCAAGGAGGTAACTTCTTCCAAGAGCAGAGAACTTTAAATATCTACTCCACAGTCGACCTTGATGCGTTTGAACCTATTTTAAAAGCTTTTGTTGAAACCTATCCAGCGACTAAAGTTGCCTATTATGATGTGAATTCCCTCGAACTCTATCATAAGGTGATGGCAGAAAAAGACAGGCCCAAAGCCAGCTTGATTGTTAGCAGTGCGATGGATTTACAATTGAAGCTGGTTAATGATGCCTATGCCAAAACCTATCAATCCAGTATGACTCAAGCCCTACCAGAAATGGCAAAGTGGCGGAATCAAATCTTTGCTTTCTCGTTAGAACCCGTGGTGATGTTGGTAAACCAGAATCTGTTTCCAGGTGGTGAACTACCAAAAAATCGGTTGGATTTATTACAAATAATGCGTCATCACAGCCAAGCCTTTCACGGCAAGATAGGCACCTATGATATTCGTAAAAGTGGAGTAGGTTATTTATTAGCGAGCCAAGATGCTCGCCAAGCTGACGCCACATGGGGCCGTATGATTGAGGCCTTTGGTAGCCACAAGGTGAAAACCTACTGTTGTACTAGTGCCATGATAGATGATGTGGCCGCAGGGGACTTATTGCTTGGTTATAACCTAGTGGGCTCTTATGCGCATAAGCGTGCTTTGGGTGACCCTAGACTCACCATGATAATGCCAACAGATTACACCCTGCTTATGATGCGTTCAGTGTTAATCCCTAAACTTGCGCCAAATGCCGAAGATGCTGGTAAATTCATTGACTTCTTATTATCTGAAAAAGTACAAAGTTTAATGTTGTCGGAAAACCTACTCTTCCCCATCGGCGATGCAAGCCAAGCAATCAACCTCAGTAAAAAACGATCACATCCCACCCGCATCATAGAGCTAGACCAGCAACTATTGGTTGGTCGAGATCATGCTAAACAAAGCCGTTTTATCCGCAGTTGGGAGAGTGCTTTAGAATTAAGTGAGTTGGACTAAGCGAAGTGATGTGATCAAGCTGTTTTTATTTACTCTAAGCTTTCGCTTTTTGCATTCTCTGGCACCAAAGTGCGGCGAGACAGGCTGCGGCAAGTATCCAACTGTAAACGAGTGTGAAGCCGTCGACTTGGCTATATTGAGCGCTGTAGTTTAGGAAGTAACCCATTTTTTATCCCATTTAAGTCCCTACCGTGAAAATTATGATGTCATTTATTTAATATTGGAGGAGTTTTAATTCTATTTGAGGATGTCAGTTTTGGATTAATTCTTGTAAACATTTTTCTTTAAGTTTTCGCTTATTCTCAAGAAGTTCTAGCATTAGTTTTTTCGCCTCAAATATAAAAAAGCCTTTCGGTTAGTCATTAATTAATGAAATCTGTTATGCCTTCAAACATAAAGTTTTAAAAAGAACGAAGTGAATCTTGTTCAGGTGATGTTGTTATTAATCTCTTTTAGAATAGCTTTCTTGTTTAAAAATCTAACTGTAAGTTTTCTATGTTACTAGGAATCAGCTTCAGATGAGTAGTTCACTTCAAGTTCAGTTACAAAATCCAAATAAAATAAAAGATGTTCTAAAAAAAGCACCTATATCGTTCAAACTGAATGATGGTAGAAGAGTTGAAACTCTGTTGATTTACTTACCAAGTGTTGAGGATAAAAAGACTTCGCATGATGCTCTTTTTGAGTGTATCAAAGAAGGAGTTCTTCAAAATTTTGTTTTTTCCTATAAAGAAATGCAAAAAAAGTTAGGGAGAGCCTCTGATACTGCGATGGTGGATCTTTTTGATAAAGCGATTAAAAAACTAAGTAAGCATACTGCCAAAGGTGAGCTTGGGGAGCTGATTTTGTTTACCTTGTTAGATGTGTATATCCAAGCACCTAAATTGCTGAGTAAAATCTCAATGAAAACTAATCCTAGGATGCCTGTTTTTGGTGCTGACGCTGTTCATGGGCAGTTTTTAGGTGACGGGTTTAGAGTTTATTTGGGAGAATCCAAGCTGCATAAAAACTTTAAATCAGCAGCAGCAGATGCTACAAGCTCAATTGCTAACGCAAAAGGTAAATTTGAAGACGAGTTTTTATTATTAGACAGTTATCTCGACTTTCCAAATTTGACAGATGAACTTGAAGAAACAATCTTGACCTATCTAAACCCATATGGCGCAGATTTAGAAGATAAAATCCACTCTCCTTGCTTTATTGGTTTTACTCAGCCAGACATTATTTTTGAGAATGAAGCATCATTTTTGAAACACTACCAAGAGCTTGCCTGCCAATATGTTGGTGATTTTTTTAGCAAAGTTGAAAAGCAGAAGCTCGAAATTGAGGAAGTTACTTTATTGATGTTGCCTTTCGGATGTGTTGACAAGTTAGTCGATGAATTTATCTTATACATGGGAATCACAAAATGAGTAGGATTGCGTTAAAGCTTGGGAGAGATATCCTCTTACATGATGATTTTGAGCAGGATAGAAATGTAGTCTTCGGACAGTACGTAGAGCAACTTGCTGGCAATAAGCCACATTTGGATAGAAGTTTAGTTAAGCGCCTTTCAACGTCAATTCAAGTATTCCACAAATGTGAAGATGAAAAGCTAAAGAAAGAAGCGGTCGCTTTGCTTGCTATGATTCTAGATATTGCTGGTGATGACTATCCTGACTTGATTCCTATTGCAAAGAGTATCTTTATTAACTCTGGAGATTTTCCCAATGTCTCATTACTAGAAAAGAGGCATCCCAATGTAATTATGGGTTATGGCTTTAACACTACAGCGAAGTTTGAATTGAAGGCAGAAATGAACTCTGTAGATGAGCTTTCTTTTCCTTTAACTGACTTTCAGAGGATGCTATGGGGTAACCTTGATTCGGATAATGATGTCATAACTATCGCACCGACATCCGCGGGAAAAACACATATTATTCTTACGTATCTAGTAAACAAAGTTGTGAAATCGGATGGAGCATTCGCAGCAATCGTTGTGCCAACCCGTGCATTGATATCTGAAGTATCAAGTAAGGTTTTTGAAATAGCAAAAGGAATAGATGTCGAGAATGAGCTAGAGATATGTACAGTCCCTAAGGATGAAGAGTTCAGTGCAAAGACCGTTTTTGTTATGACTCAAGAGCGTTTGTATGAGCTTATTCAGCGAGGGGATTTGAGCTTTGACTACCTATTTATTGATGAAGCTCACAATATATCTGATGATGGGAGAGGTGTTTTATTACATTTAACTTTAGAAAAGGTTCTTGACGATAGCTCTCCTCAAATTATCGTTAGTATGCCTTCTGATAGTTACCAAAATGCCTTTTCAGCTGTTTTTAATGGTGTTGAATTCCAGAAAGAAATTACTAGGCACTCACCAGTTGCAAAACTGCTATTAGCTGTCGAATTAAAAGGTAAAAACATTGAAGTTGAAAGGTATAACACTTCTGACAAAGCAACCATATCAAAAAACTTTACAGGTAGAAAAACTGCTGATGTTGTTCTTCGATTAGGTCAAGGTCAGAGCAATATTATATACCGAAACCAAACCAACCATTGTGAGAATACTGCTAGAGATATAGCCGCACTAATTCTTGAGTATGATACGACTCCAGCTTTAGAAGAAGCAGCGGACTATATAGAGCAATTTATTCATAAGAACTTTACTCTAGCTTCTAGCCTTAGGAAAGGTGTTGCATTCCATTATGGGCCTTTACCTAGCTCCGTGAGAGTAATGGTTGAAAACTTGGTCAAAGCTGGAGATATAAAATACATTGTGTGCACAAGTACTCTTGCAGAAGGTGTCAATCTTCCAGCGAAGAACTTATTTCTAACTAACCCTTTTAGACCAATTAGAGCTCAGCAGCCTGAAAAATTAGAAGAAGTTAAAATTAACAATATAACTGGAAGAGCAGGCCGAATGGTTGAGCACTTTTCTGGAAACGTTTTTTTATTGAATCATGACTCATGGAAATACCAAGATTATTTTGAAGAAAGTGATGTAAAAGAGGAGAAGATTCCTACTTATTATAAGACATTAAATGAAGACCTGCATTTAGTTGTCTCTGCTCTGCAAGGGAAGTACCCGCATGACAAAGAGGATCAGTACCGCTTTTATACTATTGCTAATAAACTAATTAGAGAACTTGAAAATGGTAGTTTGGATGAACGGTTAAATGCAGAAGAGCTTCAGTTAAGTGCTTCTGAAAAATATCAGCTAATAAAACATGTTGAAAGTGCTCGTAATGCATTGAGGATAGCGCCGTTTATATTAGAAGCTAATCCTACTATTGGTTACATTCAACAGAATAATTTGTCTCTATTTTTTGACTCTCTAGATAATTATGATGATTGGGTATTGCCACATCCTAAGTCGAAAGATTTATATCCCTCTATAGTTCGTATTACTCAAAAACTCTTTGAACTTGGTGTGTATACAAATGGTGATGGCTACTCAATAGAACATGTTTCTGTTGTCGCTACAAAGTGGGTTGTGGGAAAAAGTCTGAAAGAAATAATCACAGAGCAAATAGCATGGGATAAGAATGAGCCAGCAACAGCAAATGTAAACCAATCTGTGCGTAATGTAATTAAAATTATAAATAATGATATTACGTTTAGATTGAGGAATGCACTCAGTTGCTATCATATCCTTTTAACTAACAGTATGAAGTTGAAAGGAATTGATAAAGTTTCTGTGAAGCTTCATACCTATCTTGAGTTAGGAGCTTGTGAAGATAGAATGATAAACCTTATAAATTTCGGACTATCAAGAGAGGCGGCAAAGGAAATTCAGGAATCTATTCCCAGAGGTATTGAGGTTAAGTCAATCTATGATTTACTCTCTTTGCTAGAACGAGGCTTATTATCCAATACTCACCCCGTAACACAGAAAGAGGTAAAATTCTTACTTAGTCAGTAGTGAACTTTCATTCCAAGCTGAGCTTAAAACTTTAATTGCTGTACTTTCGTCAATGTATTTATTTCTCGTATTGAGTTCACTTTTATAGTTTATGAATGCATTGCCAAAATCTAAGTTTATATTTTGGCCTTCTTCATTTTTCCCTTTGACCTTAAGAACAGTACAGGAATCACTATCTGATAAATAATTTACAATCTCAATGATATTGTCTTTAGTAACTATGCTATCTGGTTCATCTCCACAGTCCAAGTCTAAAGATAGTTGAACATTGTTTTCAATGTAAGGTGCTGAGCTAAGGTTTTTGATTAAAGCCGGAGCATCTTCTGCTACATCAGCTAAAGATGAAGAGTTAATTTTGAAATGGAGGCTGTTGTATTCAGGCAACTCTAATAGCTTCGAAAATTCTTTTTCTTTAGGTATAAGAGATAGCATTATTTTATCGTTCCTCAGAGTCTTAAACTGCTCTAAAGCAACACTTGCAACAGCCTTTAAACTTCCGATTGGACCTGTAGTAAATCCTAGAACTACTTTTTTGTTAGGTATGACGCAGAAGTAATAAGGGTCGCCAATAATGCCTTGATTGATTGCAAGGCCAGTAATATTGCCATCTCGAGAGGCTTTGGTTTGCCAAGCATTTCTTTCTCTGACTACGGCAATAAAGAATTGATCATCAGTTCTGTGTGCGGCTTTGATGAAATTTTTAGTATTTCTGATAGTTATAATTCTAGCACTAGCTTGAGATTCATTACTGATGAGGAAGTTTGCAGAAAAATTTTCAAAAAAAGCACTACTTGCATCTATAGAGAAAAATCTTACAGTTACACTTTTTTTGACTCTACTCATGACTTCCTTCCAATCTGATACTGTTTTTATATACAGTACTCTAATTTGTTTTTTATGTATATAAAACACTAAGCTTCAAATTTTTTATAAGGCTAATAATAACCCAAAAATGTTGAAAAAGTGTTTAATTTAAGTGTCTTTTAGAAAGTTTATGGCGAGCTTCATAGATTTAAAAAGGAAAATGCTTTAGAGCTAAGTTGATTAGAGTGAGAGCTATACTGTCCTAAGCTTTCTGCATTCTCTGGCACCAAAGTGCGGCGAGACAGGCTGCGGCAAGTATCCAACTGTAAACGAGTGTGAAGCCATCTACTTGGCTATATTGAGTGCTGATATCGAGTAATATGCCACAAAGGCTGCTGGCGAAAGCATTGCCGCAGCCGTAGCCAACCATGCCTAAACTGACGATAAGGGCGCTCTGTTTACTATCGACAAAGTCGCTAATATGGCTGGCGATTAGCCCCCAGACAGGGAAGTACAAGAAAGCAAAAATGCTGGCACAAGCCCAGAGTACCCAAAGTTTGGCGTCCCACAATAATAGAAGTATGCAGGCAGCAAAGCTTAACAAGGTGAGTTTAATAACTTGGATAATGCCAAACTTATCGGCAAGTGCGCCTATGATAATGCCGCCCACTATCCCAGCTACGCCTATCATGGTCCAAATCGAACCTGTCTGATTTGAATCGCCTTTGAGTACATCCACAATAAAAGGTGATAAAAAGGTTAAAAACGGCCCTGAAATAAAGCCAATAAAAGCGCTTAAAAGCACGGCTTGTAAAGCGACAGGGTGAGATTTAAGAATGGTTTTAGGATTGATGCTTGGCTTTTGATAGTTTTGCTCTTGGGATTCTTCTTTTGGTTTAGGCAGGTAGATAAAGGATAAAAGTGCAATGGCGGCTGTGATAGCGGCGCATACAAACCAAAAAGCTTGCAGGCTCAACTCAGGTAAAAATAAGGCGATTAAAATACCATTCAATGTAATCGCAAAGGCGGCACCTGCAGACGCTAATCCAAGGATACGATTACGAAACTTTAGCGGGATAATATCGCTTGATAAGGCAACAATGGCATTCCAGTTTGCAACAGCGCAACCTGATACAAAAGCAAGGCAAATAGCGAAGCCTAATGCCCAAGGAGAGAGTACGGCTAATGCCAGTAAGACAGGGCTAATCCCTATGGTGAGTAAAAAGAGCTTATAGCCACCTAGTTTTGTTAGAAGAACACCACTTATCAATGAGGTCAGCATATAGGCAATAAAAAGTAGGGCCGAGATGAAAGAGGCTGTGCTATAGCTAAGCTGAAATAAGTCTCTTACTTCGGGTAAAAGAGCAGAATACAAAAACATGCTAAAGCCATGTGTTACAGCACTACAAGCCGTTAATATCAGGCTGATAATGATTAAGGTATAGGGCTTTTTTGGTGGGTTTGAGTGGCTAGCTTGCAAATTACATCCCTATAAATAGCGAAACATAATGACGAATAAAGTTCGAATTGAAAAATAGTGCAGCATGCCAATCTCTATGGATTAAGACAAGGATTTTGTCGCAGGAATGTGTTTAGTCGTCGTTTTGGAATCTTTATACCTGAAGCCTTTTATTTGCTTCAGAGAGGGAGGGGAAAAAAGAAGCAAGCTCTACCAAATTCTTAGCCACAAACAATTGTGACGGGTAAGAAAAGCGGGGGGAGAACCTGCCCATTAAAAGAACGCATTTAATCGTGTTGATAATGGATTAACCACATTATCAACACTGTTTTCAGCTATCTAGTTTTGAGCGCTTAAATTTGAAAGCTTGCTTTTGATAGCTTAGTTTTGTGCAGGAACGACGGCATAAGCAACCACTTCACATAGCATCTCTTCTCTCGCTAAACCTGCCACTATCATAGCTGCGCGGTTTGGGTAAGGTGCTGCAAAGTATTCTGCATAAACCTTGTTAAATACTGGAAGTTGAGATCTATCGGTAACATAGATAAGTACTTGAGTGACATGGTCCATCGTCAATTCAGCTGCTTCTATCGTGTGCTTTAGGTTGTCCATTGTTTGGCGTGCTTGAGCTTCGATACCGCCTTCAACGACTTTACCTTCTTGATCAATTGGAATTTGAGCTGTCGATAGTTGCCCGTTAGCAATGACTGCCCATTCAAGTGGTGCTTTTGATGCGAAAAGGTCTGTTTTAACGGGGGTTTTGATTGGCTGAGCCATGGTCTTGGTGTGTCCTATGTGTTTTCAATAAATAGTGAACTCTGAAAACTGCAGAGTTTGCACCTAGAAAGGGAGCCGAGGCTCCCTTCTATTTATTGCTGCTTTTGCTATTGCCCTACCCAAAGGGTAAGGCTAAGCATTAATAGCTAGGTTCTCATAGCAAGGTAATCGTTTATAAGCCTTGCTCTTCTGCCATCTTCTTCGCAATTTGTGGTGCAGTCCAAAGTGACGGTAGTAGTACTAAAGAAACCGGTACTGCCGTGATCACGATGAAAGATTGCAAGGCAGAAATACCGCCAGAGCCAATCGATATAAGCAGTGCTGCGACAACACCCATCATGATGCCCCAGAACACACGGATAGAGCTTTGTGGTTGGTCTGTGCCTGTCATAACCATAGATACGGCATAGGTCATTGAGTCACCTGTTGTTGCGACAAAGATAGTCGTTAAAATCAGGAACAAGACTGAGATCATGAAGCCCATAGGCAATTGTTCTGTGATAGCCAATAGTGCTGCTGGTAGGTTGAAGCCTGTGAAAGGTTCAGAGATAACACCTGGGTTTGCGATTTCAAACGCTAAACCACTACCACCAACGATTGTGAACCAGAATGTTGTGATGATGGGAGCAACAACTGAGATCAATAGCACCATTTGACGAATGGTACGACCACGTGAAATACGTGCGACAAACATGGCCATAAGAGGACCGTAACCTAGGAACCAGCCCCAGAAGAATACTGTCCACCAGTCCAACCAGCCTGGGCTAGCACGGAATGTTGCCATTGGGATGAACTTATCAAGGTAGATACCAAAAGAATGTAGGTAGCTATCAATGATGAAAGCAGTTGGTCCAAACAATAGAATGAAAGCGATCAGAACAACAGCAAGAATCACGTTGGCACGACTTAGAATCTGGATGCCTTTAGTCACACCACTTACTGCTGAAAGGGTATAGATACCAATTAAAGAAAGTAGGATAACAAGCTGAGTTGTGTAGGTATCAGGAATGCCAAATAGTTTTTCTAAACCAAAGCTAACCTGAAGACCTAGGAAGCCGATTGGGCCAACTGTTCCGGCTACAACAGCAAGTACACAACTTGCATCAACGATAGCACCGAATGGACCAGTCATTACCTTGTCACCAAACACAGGGTAAAGCAAAGTTCTTGGCTTAAGTGGTAGACCTTTTTCATAATGTAGGTACATGAAAACGATACCGGTTAAGCTACCCAAGATTGCCCATGCTAGGAAACCCCAGTGCATAAAGCTTTGTGCTAATGCATTGTAAGCTGCTTGTGCACCTTCTGCTTCACCAAACAATGGTGGTGCAGAAGTGAAGTGAGCCATAGGTTCTGCTGCTGCCCAAAACACACCGCCACCGGCAAGTAGGGTACACATGATGATTGATATCCACTTAAAAGTAGAAATCTCAGGGGTCTTGATGCCGCCAAGTACCACTGCACCAGAACGACCAATCGCTAGGAATAAGCCGATAATAAAGGTTAATAACAACAATACTTGCCAATAAGCACCAAAGAGTTTAGTGGATGTGGCAAATGCGCTATTTACCCAAGATGAAACCATATTGATGTCATACAGAGCGGCAATTACGAAGAGTGCTAAACCGCCACCACTGATGAAAAACACGGATAAATCTACCCCTGCTAATAATCCAGTGCCGTTGCTAGCTTGATTTGGCTGTACGCCGTCTTGAGAAACTCTACTCATGGTAGTCTCCTGAAGGATATTTATTTTTTATATTTATTGGAATTATCCGGCGTTAACGAGCATGCCTGTATGCCCGTTAACTTGGGTTACCTTTATGAACCCTGTGGTGTTAATCCTTCGTCGAAGAATCGTAACCAGTTTTGGCCCATTATTTTTGCTACCTCAGTTTGATTAAAGCCTCGATCAATCAGGCCTTTGGTGAGATTTGGGAAATCTCGGCTATCCCTAAACCAAGTGAGTGGTTCAGGCCAATCCGCATTGGATTTAGACCCTTCCCCGTAATCCTTTGTTTTTGACCAACGACCATTTCGCATCCATTCAAGAATAGAAAGTGGTTGCTGCTGGCATAAATCTGTACCTATACCAATATTGTCAATGCCCATTAAATCTGCTGTGTTAGCTATCATGTCGCAGAACTCATCAAGGCGGCAGTTAGACCCATTTTTTAGGTGGAATGGATATAAACTGAAACCTAATAAACCACCTGATTCGGCAAGGTTTTTAAGAACTAGGTCTGACTTGTTGCGTTTTGCTTCATGGAAACTCAGCGGATTAGCGTGAGAAATCACAATAGGACGCTCTGATATTTCTATCGCATCAAGGGTGCTGCGTTCACCGCTATGACTCATATCGACTATCATGCCAACACGGTTCATTTCCTTGATTGCTTGTTTACCAAAGCGAGTGACACCGCTATCGACTGCCTCATAACAACCGCAAGCCAGCAGACTTTGGTTGTTATAAGTGAGCTGCATGATCATAAGATTCAGCTCACGCATTATCTCGATCATGGCAATGTCGTCTTCAATCGGTGAGCAATTCTGAGCGCCAAACATGATGCCGACACGGCCTGTTTGTTTGGCGATCCGAATATCATCAGCACAGCGAACCGGCATAATTAGGTCAGCGTTACGCTCAAAATGAGTATTCCATTCACCAATACGCAATAGGGTTTCGCGAATTTGTTCATGGTAAACAATGGTCGCATGTACCATGGTGACACCACCTTCTTTAAGCTGTAAGAAGATGTTTCTGTCCCAATTCGAGTATTGCAAACCATCTATGACGATAAGATCCTGATGCATGATTCAGCCCTTTGTTATGCGCGCATATAAGTGGTTTTAACCACGGTGTAGAACTCTTTTGCGTAAGTTCCTTGCTCACGTGGACCAAAGCTTGAATCTTTACGTCCGCCAAATGGCACATGGTAATCCGTACCTGCTGTTGGCAAGTTGATCATGGCGCAACCCGTTTTAGCATTGCGTTTGAAGTCGTTAGCGTATTTAAGAGAAGTTGTGCAAATACCACCTGTTAGACCAAAGTTTGTATCATTTAGTGTGTCTAGTGCTTCTGTGTAATCCGCAACCTTGATGATGCAAGCGATAGGCGCGAAAGCTTCTTCACGGTTGATTGTCATCTGGTTTGTTGTGTTAGTGAAAAGCGCTGGTTGCATGTAGTAACCATCTGCTTCTTCTGTCAGTACTTCACCACCATATGCCAATTCGCCGCCTTCTTTCTTAGCAAGCTCAAGGTAAGATAGGTTTTGTTCCATTTGACGTGCATCAGCAACCGCACCGATGTGAACACCTTCTTTAAGAGGGTGACCAACAACCAATTTCTTCATGCGCTCAATCATTTTTGCAACGAATTCGTCGTGGATACCTTCAGTAACGATTAAACGTGAAGAGGCTGTACATTTTTGACCTGTACCACCGTAAGCACCACCAACGGCACATTCAACAGCATTATCAATGTCTGCATCGTCTAGAACGATCAGTGCATTTTTACTGCCCATTTCTAGTTGGCATTTGATTAGGTTTGCAGCTGTTGCAACAGCGACTTTACGGCCAGTTTCTAAAGAACCTGTGAAAGTCAGTGCATTGATATCTTTTGAGTGAATCAGCGTATCGCCTACTTCAGCACCAGGACCCATTACTAGGTTTACTGTGCCTGCTGGTAGACCTTGGCGAGAAATGATTTCTGTTAAAGCCCAAGCGCTTGCTGGTACTTGGTTAGCGGGTTTCCAAACAACTGAGTTACCGTATGCAAGTGCTGGGGCAATTTTCCAAGCGCCTGTTGCTGTTGGGAAGTTCCAAGGTGTGATGATACCTACAACACCAACTGGCTCACGGCGAGTTTCGATTTCAACACCTGGACGAACTGAGTCAGCTGTTTCGCCCATTTGACGAAGTACTTCAGCAGCATAATAGTGGAAGAACTGACCTGAACGGTAAGTCTCACCAGCGCCTTCTGCTAATGTTTTACCTTCTTCTCGGGCTAGCAATTCACCTAGCTCGTCTTTACGTGCGATCAGCTCGTCACCAATAGCCATCAAGACAGAGTATCTTTGCTCTAGACCGCTTTTTTCCCATTCAGCTTGACCTTGCTTAGCCGCTTCAATCGCTGCAAGTGTTTGCGCTTTATCTGCTTGAGCATAAGTACCAATGTTATCTTTGGTGTCAGCTGGACTAATGTTATCTATATTATCTTTGTTTCCATCAACCCATTCACCGGCGATGTAATTACGAAAAACTGAATCGGACATGATCTACTCCTATGTGGTATTGGCATCATACTAGTACCCATGGTTTAATAATAAAAATTAATAATTAATATTAAGTGATAAGGTTTTTTTATTATGATGCCAGAACTTAAAATTACTCAACTACGCCATTTTGTTTGGGTTGCTGAGCTTAAAGGCTTTCATGTGGCTGCTGAGCGGGCCCATAGAACTCAGCCTGCGATTTCTTTATCGATAAAAGATTTGGAAAGTAAACTGGGTGAGTCTGTTTTTGAAAAACGTAAAACTAAGTCTGCTAAGGCTGAGTTGACACCTTTTGGTGAACTGTTTTTACCTAAGGCAAAAGAACTCATTGCTCATCATGATCGTATTGCGCAAGACATGATGTTGATGGCCGATCATAAAGCAGGACATATCCGACTAGCTTCTGTCCCTTCTATAGCAAGTCAGGTTTTACCTGAATTGCTACTTGAGTTTGTTGCGGATGCGACGGAGCTGAATGTCAGTTTCTTTGATGATAACTCTGATGCCGTTCTTAAAATGGTTGAAAATCAGCAGGTAGATTTTGGTATTGCCAGCTTATTTCATGAAGAGGAACATCCCGATAAAACCTTTGAAGCTATCTGGGAAGATCAGATAGGCGTTGTTTGCCCTAAAGATCACCCTTTAGCTGAGCTTAAGGGGATTCATTGGAAAACATTGTTAGAACATAGGTTTATTAGTAATGGTACTTCGCGCTTGCTAGAAGACAGTGAGGCTAGCCCTTTACTTGGCCGTTCACAGTTCTATATTTCTAATATGATCTCTTTAATTGCCATGCTTGAAGCGGGTGTAGGAATTACAACCTTACCTCGATATGCCTTCCCTAAAGAGAGCTCAACTTTGTGTTTTATCCCTTTGGATACACCTTTTGTGGTGCGCAAAATTGGTTTAGTGCAGCTTAATAACAAATCTTTATCACCTGCTGCGAGTGCGCTTGTTGACTTTATTTTGAGCAAGGCAAAGCGCTAATTGGCTGTGTTTGTTTGATACTGGTCAAAGAATTGAAAAGAGCTCATTTTTTTATAAAAGGGTAAAACCTAGGAAAAGTAATGGTTTGAGGTGTTTTGATTAGAAAAGCTTATCTAATGATATAGCTTTTTGATTTGATGGGAGAGGGCGCATGATCAATGATGAGACCATCAAGTGAAACATGAATGTCTATTCACTAGGAAGACAATTTTCAATTACTAAAATAAGAGAGTGTTTGCCATGACCACGCCCGCCGCGATTGACTCCTCGTTAAGAGGAAATAATGCGTTGCCACTTCGGCCTATCGACCAGGTAATGGATTTGGAGCGATTAGGTGCTATGCATCAAAGCCGATTAAGCTTTATGCGCATCTTGGTTCGCCATGTGATGCGCGAGCGTTGGCAGATAAATATGACGACCATGTCTTTAAATGACGAGGGCTATGGTACGGCTATTTATGAAATTCAAACACCTCATGACCTGTTTAGCTTTGTTATCTTTTCTGATTATCTGTCTCCAGATGAGAGAAATGATAGGGTAATCGCTTCAAAATGGGATCTCACAATGGCGCTGGTTGCTGGTAAAGTGGATGAGGTTTACGTTGAAAGCTTGCGCCAAAATGTCCCTAAACAAGAAGCGGGTCGAGTTGATTCCCGTGTCTTTGTCTTATCACGTGCTAACCGAAGTGCACGTAACTTTGAATACGTTGTTGATCAATTAGCGAACGGCGGTCAGCCGGACATTAATAAGATAGCTAAAGTGGGCTATTTATATCGTACAACGGCTGTTTACGGCAGTGGTAAATTAGGCATGGCGGATTGGGAGAAGGTATCTACTCGCTGGCCTGATTTTGCGCGACCTTTCTCGGCAGAAATGTTCGTGTGCTTCATGTTGAGAAATTTTAGTTTGTTCCAAGCTGAGCATATTGCTGAAAAACGTACGCCAGCGACTTATAACCCAATGAAACCAGAAATTAAGCGCTACTTTGGTATTGGTAACTCAACAGGTTTAGGCATGGCGCCCTATCTCATGAACCATCCTCTATTAATTAA
The DNA here is from genome assembly GCF_001624705.1 of Marinomonas sp. SBI8L. Classification (GTDB taxonomy): domain Bacteria; phylum Pseudomonadota; class Gammaproteobacteria; order Pseudomonadales; family Marinomonadaceae; genus Marinomonas. The sequence goes on along the minus strand of NZ_JSEO01000004.1, from coordinate 16,815 downwards.
CCAATGGGTTGAGATGCGTGAGCTTGCTTTAGCAAGAGTGAGGTTGCTTGGGCTTTATGATGAAAATGCAAAAGAGAAGCTAGAGCGTTTAATCAGCCGTGTACAAAGCCATATGGCTGAAACAGAAACGGAAGACGAGTGGCAAACAAACAATAATATTGCTGTTTTGGCAGATCTTGAACAGCTAAAAGCACGTCTTGACCTTGGTGTAGACAGCTGGAATAGCTTGATTGTTTGGAGTGAAGAGGCTTGCTCTTTGCAAGGGCAAGAGCTTCTAGTCTCTTTGTTATTAGAGCTTCACCCTGAGTTGGTTGACGACTTAGAGGGCTATCATGGTTCTGAAGAGTTTTTAGATCTAGACCCAGTTATGCCGCTGCAAACACTTAAACAGGTGATTGAAACTCGTTATGCATGGGCACTGAAAATAGACTTTAGTGAAAGTGGTTCTAGAGATATTTTCTGGTACAGATCAGAAGAGAAGATGGAGCCAAGATTAGGTCAAGCGGCGACCGAAAAAGGGAAAGATAAACAAATGGCATTAGGTGTGGGTTATGCCGTACGTAAATGCTATGACCAGCTGTGCGAATATATTAATGAATTCCCAGAACATTCAACCGCTCGTTTTATGGTTACTAAGCCTAAATTGAGAGGCATTGTTAGACGTATTCAAAGTATGAACCGTTGTGTTTATGGTGATATTCAGGCTAACTTGCTTGATAAAAATGTACTTCCTATGCATTTGCTAAGAGCCAAACTTGCCTTCTTTGGGGTGAGTAAATTTGATCCTAGATCCAAACTTTGGGTGCGAAATACCATGTTTCAAGGCGCACCTTTATTAGAAGATATTGGGACTAGTTTTAATGATGATTGGTTTATGCCATTGGCGCCAAAAGCAGAGGAGAATGTCTAATGCATGTTTCTATGAATGAGTTGAAAGCGGCTTTACGACGTTGCTTTGAAGCGGCTAACTATTTTGTTGGTAATTACGAAGATGCTGCCAACATGATCCTATGGCTAGAAAAGCATGGCTTAAATGGACTGCAAGAATTACAAAGAACCTTGCCTTATATTAAAGAAGATAGATATAAGGATATGAGTACCGTCATCTATGAAGATAGCACCTCCGCTACTATTGATAGCCATGGCCGAAGTGCGCTGAACTGTATTGCTTCAGCGGTTGATCTAGCCCATGCAAAGGCACTTGAATGTGGTATTGCGACTATTAGTGTACACAATTGTCATAACCGTAAGTTCATACTAAAAGCACTGACTGATTGTGGCCGTCGTGGTATCAGTGTGGTGGCTTACTGGCGCAATGGATCGGACGTGGTAACTGAATATACGGCTGCTATTAATGCTGGTGCGCGTTACCCTTCTTTTAGCCAAGCTGTGACTAATCTTGAGAGCAATGAGCAGGACAAGCAAGCATTGACCATTATTTGTAGTTCTCGAGTTGATTTAACTTCTTCTTTGCAAAACTCAAATGATCATCAAACTCGATTCCATATGAGTGCGAAAGAGATTGCGAAAGAGAAAGAGAAGACCATAGATAATGGTATCGAAATCGATGAAAAACTTTGGCAAGAAATCAATCAGATCGGTGCGGCTGTTTTGGTAGAGAACTCTGAACAGTCAAGACAGGGTGCTGGTGCAAGTTAAACTGAGTCTGTCTATAAACCACAGAAAAGGGAGTTAAATGCTCCCTTTTTCTGTTTTTGCTTATAGTACTATTGACCTTTTATCCTTAGCGATTGTGATCTTGGGCATTCTTGTTCAAGCAAGGATAGGGATTGGTTTTGCGCTTTTAAGTGCGCCTCTACTTTTCATTATCAATGAAAGCTACATGCCTGGCCCTATTTTAATTTTGGGCTTTACCTTGTCTCTTTTATTGTTCTTTAGCGAAAAACAAAGCTTATCTCTCAAAATAGTTTTACCTGCTATCGCTGCTCGCTTTCCCGGTTCTTGGTTCGGTGTTGTCATCCTTATTTACCTCCCCCAATGGCTACTTGGTATGGCTATCGGGGTGAGCCTTTTGTTTGCTTCGCTACTTTCTTTTATAAAATTATCCATTCCTTTAAACGCTAGAAACCTGTTTTTAGCGGGTTTCTTTTCAGGCTTTTCTGGCACTATTACGTCTATCGGCGGGCCGATTATGGCGCTTATTTATCAAAATGAATCGCCAGTTAATACGCGTAAGGCTTTGATCAGCTTTTTTTTAATTGGCACACCTATTTCTATTCTTTTGCTAGCTTTAGCTGGAGAGCTTAGCCTGCAAGCCTTTGTACTGAGTGTGAAAATGATGCCGGGTGTGTTGATAGGTTTTTTACTATCAAGGTATAAACTTTTTGCGGTGATCTCACCTAGTAAAAAAAGTATCATTTTTTTATCGATATTTTCAGCCTTCATTATTATTAGCAAAAGTTTACTAACATTTTATGAATAATAATTTTCTCGCCTTACAAGATGATGAGTGATTTAAACCTTCCTAGGAGATTATCATTTTAATCTCATTGTCTTTTATGACAAAAATTAACACTTTTTAGGTCTCCTCACTTTTACTTTTTGCCTTTACTGCTACGCTTAATTTAAGACTATTTTTGAGCTTTCATTAGATAGTGAGTTTACCTAATGGGCTTTGAGGTGTGCTCGCAGAGGTTAATTTATTCAATAAAATTAAGGGTGAGATAATGGATATATCTTAAATGCAATCTATACTGCCTCATTGTATATATTTAAATTTTCGAAGAGAAATTGGGCTATTTAATTTGTTATGGACTGGTTTTAAAACTTAATTAAATCAATTGTTTATTTAATTTCACCGATTGAGTTTTAAAATTTTAAGGAGGTTCCATGGATAGGGCGAAGATGCTTTTTGGTGTCGTTGTTGCACTTCTTGCTGGCATTGCTTTGGTTTCAACTGGCTATACCTATGTAGCCGTTGTAGTCAGTACCTTAATATCTGTTGTTTCAATGAAATTTTTTCTTACCAAAAATCCTCCTTCTGAAGTGTCAGATGAAAATGAAGCTGAGCCTGAAGAAAACCCTGTAAATGAAGTGAGTAATGAAGAGGTAAGTGAATCTGGCATGCTTGGCTTAGTGCAAGAGATTCACCCTGTTTTGCAAGAATGCCAAACAAATCTTGATGGTATTTTTGAAACTCAAAAAGGGGCGGTTGAGCTTTTAACTGAATCTTTCGCTGATTTTAATCGACTTATGGAAGAAGAGAATGAGTGTATTCAAACCTTAATTAAGGTGGGTAAAAGTGAGGATAATCAGGATGAGCAATACAGTACTGCAATGAAGCTATTTGCAGATAATACAGGTAAAACCCTATCTAAATTTATAAATACAACCGTTGAAATGTCTGCCTCTTCCATGGAATTGCTGCAAAAAGTAAATACCATTGCCGAAGAGTTGCCATTGGTTGTATCCGCTTTAAAAGACATAGATCAAATCTCTTCCCAGACAAACTTATTGGCACTAAATGCGGCGATTGAAGCCGCTAGAGCGGGAGAAGCTGGAAGAGGTTTTGCTGTTGTAGCTGATGAGGTAAGAGCTCTGTCAAATCGCTCATCTGGGTTCAGTGAATCAATACAATCAAAAATTAGTAGTATTTGTAATCGTATAGAAGACTTGTCTGAAGGGGTTAAAATTCTAGCCTCTCAAGATGTTACTTATATCATGGACTCTAAACGTTATATGCAAGATGCTCTGAAGAAAATCATCGAGAAAGCAGAGTCGGATGAAGAGGTAACAGATCGCTTAGATGGTATTTCTTCTCAGCTTGAAGATTCAATTCATAACGCCATAAGAGCGCTACAGTTCGATGATATTAATAGTCAGAATATTACTTTTACCAATGAGACCTTGGCTTTCTTATCTAAAGAGCTTGGTTCATTAAACTTTAATGACTTTGAGTCTGTTAAAAATGATGTTCACTCTTATGCTGAAAAAATTAAACAAAGGCAAGATACTGCAAGGAACCCTGTTTCTTCTACTGACATCGAAAGTGGAGAAATTGATTTATTCTAAATTAAAAGGTGATTATTTTATGAGTGATACCAATGTAATCTCATTACCCGATAAATTTGATTTTAGTTTTCATAAGGAGTTTACGAAAAAATATGATGATTCAATTATAAATGCCAGTGTTTCTGAGATAGTGCTTGATTTTAGCCGAGTAAGCTACCTTGATAGTTCTGCCTTGGGAATGATGGTTTTATTATATAGAAAAGCTCAGGCATGCAATAAAAAAGTAACTGTAAAAAACGTATCGGGAAAAACAGCTGAGATATTGAAAATGGCTAATTTTCAAAAACTATACGCTTTTGAGTGAGATTTTAAGTATGAATGACTTAATCGTTAAATTATTACTTGTAAGTAATGATTATGCTGTCGATTCTATAATGAATGATGTTTTTTCAAGTAATAACTTTGAATTAAATGTCTTTAATACATTCTTTGAAGCAAAATTAAAGGAAAAGACAAAAGACTATTCTATGATCATTATTAATGATGACATGTTAAGTGATGAGTCCTTGTTTTCTTTTGTTTTAGAGTTTTCATCAAAGTATCCCATCATTATTGTTACTGACAAGGAAGAAGAAAAAAATATTGATAAATATTTTAAAATTGGAATATCTGATTATTTTATCAAGCCTTTAAACTTAAAGCTTTTCTGGTGTAAAGTTAAGAAGATACTTGATGATGATGTGCAAAGGAAAAAATCAAAAGAGGAATCAAAGCTCTTAGGTGAGCTTATGCATCAACATAAAGTTGAAGAAAGTATCGCGTATTATGTATATAACCATATGATAGGCGAGGAAGATAAACCCGACTTCTTACACTCTTATACTCTTTCCGCAGATAATTTTAGCGGTGATATTCAACTGCACTCACAGTCACCCTCAGGTTCTCATTATATTTTATTAGCGGATGCTACTGGTCATGGCCTAGCGGCAGCAATCAGTGTTTTCCCCTTGGCTTCCATCTTTAAGTCCATGATAAGTAAAGGCCACTCTGCTGAAATGGTACTTGAGGAGTTAAATTCAAAACTGGGTGATTATATCCCTCCAGACCGATTTATATCGGCGATTTTAATTGAGCTAGACCTTTATAGCCAGCAATTGAAGGTATGGAATGGTGGTATGCCAACAGTGCTTATCTATGCCGAAAATAATATGAAAGAAAAAGAAGCAGAATCAGAAAATATGGCACTTGGCATTTTAGGTGAGAAGGAGTTCGATACTAACTTTTTAACTATGCCTTTGCCTAAAAAAGGCTTTTTATTCATGTATAGCGATGGTTTAACAGAGCAGTGTAATAAAGTGGGTGAAGAGTTTGGTGAGCAGAGAGTCTTTGAGGTGATTAATAAAACCTCGGTTGAAGTATTAGTCGATAGCGTTATGGATAAAAGCAATTCATTTAGAGGAAATATGCCTGTAAATGATGATATTTCAATTTGTGTAATAGATTTCGAGAAAATTTAATAAAAACATCAATGATTAATGGCAAAAATTAAAATGTGAATCTAACCTTATTTATATAATTTCATTGTGGATTATATGTGTTTTTTATTTCGATGGAGTGAGATATATATGAGCAATAATTTATTAATTGTTGATGATTCAGCCTCAGTTAGGCAAATGATTGAAGCGACATTAAAATCTGCAAGTTACACAGTGACTTCTGCTAAAGATGGAAAAGAAGCACTGGACCTCTGTAAGACAAAACGTTTCGATTTTGTCTTAACCGATCAGAATATGCCGAGAATGGATGGTTTAACTTTAATTAAATCATTACGTGCCTTGGATGCCTATAAACGCACTCCACTGATTATGCTAACAACAGAAGCTGGTGACGCTATGAAAGCACAAGGCAAGGCTGTTGGCGCAACGGGCTGGATGGTTAAACCTTTTGATCCGAAAAAACTCCTACAGGTTGTTGCAAAAGTTTTAAATTAAACAGGGATGTTTTATGACTATCGATATGAGTCAGTTCAATGATGTTTTCTTTGAAGAAAGTCAGGAACATCTTGATGAAATGGAGCACTTGTTGATGGAGCTAGATCTTAATGATCCAGATCCAGAAGCATTGAATAGCGTGTTTAGAGCTGCCCACTCAATAAAAGGTGGGAGTGATATCTTTGGCTTTAAGGCGTTAACTGGCTTGACTCATGTAATGGAAAACTTACTCGATAGAGCCCGTAAGCAAACAATCAAATTATCTGTTTCTATTGTTGATCTTTTACTCGAAATGATCGACGTCTTGAAGTCGATTTTAGCCTGCTATCGAAATGATTCTGATATTGATTGGGAACTAGTCGGTACCAGTACTCGCCGTTTAGAAGATGCCGTTAAAGTTACTTCTGAAGATGAGCCAGTAGACGAGTCTGATAATGAAGGGGATTTCGGCTTTTTTGAAAGTCCCATTATCAAAGAGGAAGTCGAAGAATTTGGTTTTTTTGAAGATCCACAGGCATCAAAAGTCTCTGCTTCTGATGACGAAGACTTCGGGTTCTTCGAAGATGTTGAGAATAAAGACGTTAAGGAAGAATCTAATGACGATGAAGAGGGTTTTGGCTTCTTTGATCAAGATGAACCTGCTTTAGAGGAGAAAGCAAAAGCTGATGATAAAGAGGTTGTGCAAAGTAACAATAGTGAGCCACCTGCAGAAATTACTTCCCAGGAAAAAGAGCCTTCTAATTCTGTTGCCTCTGTTGTTAAGAGTGTTCCTAACCCCGTTGCTAATGACGCTAAAGTTGTCGAAGCAAAAGCAAATGATGTACCTGCAACAACTAAACCAGCGGCTACACCTGTTAAAGCGGCTCGAAGGCCTCTTAAACCTGTAGAAAAAACACCAGAATCCTCCACTATTCGAGTCGAAACATCTAAGGTGGACACCTTAGTCAATTTAGTCGGCGAGCTTGTAATTACTCAATCTATGCTTGCCATGATTGAAGAAGAAGTGGATGAAGGTGTTAGTGAAAAAATGCTCATCGCTTTAGTCGAGCTTGAAAGGAATACCCGAGAAATTCAAGAAGCTGTCATGTCTATTCGAATGCTTCCTATCTCGTTTGTGTTTAACCGCTTTCCGAGATTGGTGAGGGATTTATCTAGCAAACTCAATAAAACAGTAGACCTCAATTTAGAAGGCGCAACGACTGAGATTGATAAAAGCTTGATTGAAAAATTGGCTGACCCTTTAACTCACCTAGTTCGAAATAGTATTGACCATGGCATTGAAGTGCCAGAAGAAAGAGCCAAAGCAGGTAAAACCGCAAAAGGAACCATCACGCTTAAAGCTCAGCAGAAGGGCGGATCTATTTTAATTAGTATTATCGATGATGGTGCGGGCCTTAATCGTGAAAGAATCTTAAATAAAGCGGCTGAAAATAATATTCCGTTACAGAAAAACTTCCAAGATAGTGATGTTTGGAATCTGATATTTGCACCAGGTTTTTCGACTGCTGCTGAGGTAACTGACGTATCAGGCCGCGGTGTTGGTATGGACGTGGTTAAGCGGAATATCGAATCTTTAGGTGGCCGAATTGAAATTGAATCGACAGCCGGCCAAGGTACCGCTTTTCACATACATTTACCGCTAACTTTGGCGATTGTCGATGGTATGACAGTTGATGTAGCGGGTGAAATCTTCGTTGTTCCTCTCGTTAATATCATTGAGTCAATTCAGCCAGATCAAACTCAAATCAGATTAATTAAAAACGAACCTTTGTTATGGGTGCGTGGAGAGTACTGGCCAATCATCCCCTTAGGTAGTTGTTTGTCAGTCAGTAATGCGATTGAGGACCCTTCTAAAGGCATTGTCGTGTTAGTTGAAAGTGCTAAAAAGCGTTTTGGCTTATTAGTGGATGATCTTGTTGGGCAACAGCAAGTTGTTATTAAAAGTTTAGAAAGGCATTACAAAAGAGTTCCTGGGGTTGCTGGAGCAACAATTATGGGTGATGGCAGTGTCGCGATGATCTTAGATGTCGAGTCTCTCTCTCATTCAGTCACTTCACAAGAATATGTTCAACAGGCGGAAGCAATATGAATCAAGCTTCAAATGAAAAAGAAAACTTAATCATGGATGGGCAAGAGTTCTTAACCTTCATTTTGGGGGAGGAGCATTACGCCTTAGATATTATGACAGTGAAAGAAATTAGAGGGTATGAGGCGGTAACCAAAATAGCGAATGCGCCACCATTTATTAAAGGTGTTTTAAATTTACGTGGCGACATTGTACCTATTATCGACCTTAGAATTAAGTTTGAAGTCGGTCAGGTTACTTATGATGATTTTACCATAGTGATTATGCTGAACATTGCTAATCGTGTGGTGGGAATAGTCGTTGATGGTGTATCTGATGTGATTAACCTGTCAATGAATGATATTAAACCGGCACCTGAGTTTGGGGTTGCTTTTGATAGCCAGTATTTACATGGATTAGCAAGGCTAGAAGATCAGATGGTTATATTGGTTAATATTGAAGCTTTGATTTCAAGTGATGAGCTTGGGCTATACGAGAGTAATCGTGATTTAGATATTAGGGAGAATAATAATGAGCTGGCTTAACAATTTTAAGTTATCAACAAAAATGTTGTCACTTGGTTTACTCGCTCTAGTGGCAATTGCATTACCAACAGGCTTCTTTATAAAGACAGAGGTCGTGCTCATCGATGTTTTAGAAAAAGAGTTGGCAGGGATAGAGCCTATTAGAAAGTTGATGAAACTTGAAGGCTTGTTTCAAGGTCACAGGGGCACAAGTGCAATTTATTTAACGAATGAAGATTCAAGCAAAAGAAATATTGATGAAAGAGCTGAAAGCCTTACTAAGCATTTATCCGAAATTCAACCTTACTTCCGTGAAGTCATGCCTAACACGGAAATCAATGAGCGCTTAAGTACTCTTGCATCTAGCTTTGCAACATTAAAATCTGAAGTTCGTAACAATAATATTTCCCAAAAAGAATCATTTGATCAACACACGAAAATGATTACGGAAATTAGCTCTAAGATGATTCCAAATGTATCTGAGTTTTTCTATCTCAGGTATGACCCTGCTCCTGAAACTTATCATTTAGTCATTGCATCTAATGATGACTTACCCAAAGTGTTAGAAGGGATTGCCCGTTTAAGAGGGATTGGTGCTGGTGTTTTAGCCGAGGGATATATCAGTGCTGAGCAAGCTGGTTTGCTTCATGTTGCTATCGATAGTGTCGTAAGCTCATTTTACTTCTTAAGCCACAATATTGAAGTTTCCATTGCGTCTTCGAGTGATCCTGAAGTCTTTTCGCTAAAAAGCGAAGTTGAAAAACTGAATAGAGAGTTTCAAGAGTTTGCCAATTTGATTGATCAAGAGATCTTTCAAAAACAAGCTTTAACTTATCCGACGAATCAATTTTTCGAAGATGCGAATCGAATGATGAATGATTTTGACCTTTTCGCTGAGCATACTAATAAAGTTTTAGAAAAGCGTTTAGAGGAGAAAGTCACAGAAGCTTACTGGCTTTTATATGAAGCGGTTGTATTTATTTCAGTATTAATCATCGTTAGTCTGGTGTTAGGGCTAGCCATAGTACGATCAGTGATTAATGGTGTTAATCAAGGGGTGAGTACTGCAAATAGTATTTCAAATAATAACTTTGAACATAATTTAAATCTAAAGCGTAAAGATGAGTTTGGCTTACTCTTTAATTCTTTAGCTACTATGGCTGAGAAACTAAAGTTGGCTGAAGTTGAGGCAAAAAGTAATTATTCCATTAAACAAGCGATTGATAATAGTGCTACTGCTTTTATGATGGCTGATGAAGAAAATAAATTGTTTTATGTAAATCAAACTACCAAAGATTTATTTAAAGACTCTCAAGATGATATTCGTCGGTGGGATCCTGACTTTAATGTTAATTCTTTGATTGGCATGCCTTTATCTAAGTTGACGAGCCCAGAGAAATCGGTCGAATTTGTGTCTGCTTTTAGTAAAATGACGGAGAATATTGAATCTAGAACAAGCATTGGTGCACGGACTTTTAACCTTAATGCCAACCCTGTTTTGGATGAAGCGGGGGCTCATATTGGTTCTTGCATCGAGTGGGATGATATTTCACAAAAGCTTATAACTGAAGAAGAGACAGCGCGAGTCCTGGCCTCTCTAAATTGTACGACAACAAACGTTATGATCGCTGATGCAGATAGAAATATTTGTTACATGAATGAAAGCGTAATGGCCATGTTGCAAGACTCAGAGTCTGACTTGAGAGCTGTTTTACCCCACTTTAATTCTGCCACCGTACTTGGTAGCAATATTGATATTTTTCATGCAAACCCTGCTCATCAGCAAAACTTGCTTGAAAAATTACAATCAAGTTATACCTCTCAAATCAAGGTTGGTAGAAGACACTATCGCCTGATAGCAAACCCAATTGTTTCTGAAGACGGTGTTCGTCTTGGTTCTGTTGTTGAATGGCTTGATAGAACATTAGAAGTTGAGGCCGAAGAAGAAATCGCCATGTTGGTCTCTGCGGCGGTAGATGGCAATTTCTCCGAAAGAGCAAGTACAGAAAATAAATCTGATTTTATGTTATCTATGGCTGAAGGGCTTAACCGTTTATTGGAAACTGCCGATGTTGGTTTGAATGATGTTTCCAGAGTATTGCTAGCCTTGTCTGAAGGTGACTTAACGGAAAAAGTTGAAGCAGATTATAAAGGTACCTTCGAACAACTTAAGAATTACTCAAATCAAACTACAGAAAACTTAGCCCGAATTATAGGGGAAATACGAACAGCAGCAGATACGATAAATACAGCATCTGTTGAAATTGCCCAAGGTAATGCTGATCTTTCAAACAGAACTGAACAGCAGGCGGCAAGTTTAGAAGAAACCGCTTCTAGTATGGAAGAACTGACAGGTACAGTTAGGTTAAATGCTGATAATGCTAAACAAGCAAACTCCTTGGCTTCCAAAGCTTCGGAAGTGGCGGTTGATGGTGGAGATCTCATTCAGCAAGTTGTTCAAACTATGGCATCGATAAATGAATCCTCACAGAAAATTTCTGACATTATTGGTGTTATTGATGGCATTGCTTTCCAAACGAATATCTTAGCTTTAAATGCAGCGGTAGAGGCTGCTAGGGCAGGCGAACAAGGTCGAGGCTTTGCTGTTGTTGCATCAGAAGTAAGAACTCTGGCACAAAGGTCTGCGAATGCTGCGAAAGATATTAAAGCTTTGATTTCTGATTCGGTTAATAAAATTACCGATGGTAATGCTTTAGTAGGGCGCTCGGGCGATACGATGAAAGAAATAGTGACATCTATTAAAAGTGTCAACGATATTATGTCGGAAATTGCTGCGGCTTCTGCTGAACAATCAGCAGGCATTGATGAAATAGGTAAAGCAGTTACTCAAATGGATTCAATGACACAGCAAAATGCGGCATTAGTTGAACAGGCAGCTGCGTCAGCAGAAAGCATGCAGCATCAAGCTGATCAACTAACTTCTAGGGTGGCCACATTTCAATTAACTGATACTGAAGATGTGGAAAAGGAAGAGCTAAAAAGTGTTAAAAAGTTACCTTCTAAATCGAGTGAGAAGATAGTAAGAAGGCCTGCGCCACAAGCTATTCAAGCTCAACAATCTGAAGATGAATGGGAAGAATTCTAATTGTTAAATTTAATCAAGGATGATGACAAGCATGAGTTCTTATATACCAATGAGGACTTTGAAAAAGTTAGAGTATTTCTCAATAAACTAACTGGCATAAACTTGGCCGATAGCAAGGACGCTATGGTCTATAGCCGGTTAGTTCGAAGAGTAAGAGCTCTTAATCTATCAAGTATTGCTGAGTATCTTGACTATGTTGCTGCTAATGCCCATGAAGAACAAAACTTCATTAATGCATTAACAACGAATTTGACCTCCTTCTTTCGAGAAGAGCATCATTTTAAAGTATTGAAAGATTACCTTAATGAAACACCAGGAGTTAAACGGATTTGGTGTGCTGCTTCAAGTACTGGTGAGGAGCCTTACTCCATTGCCATCAGTGTTGTAGAGGCACTCGGCAAGTTCGATACAAACATTGAAATTATCGCTTCGGACATTGATAGTAATGTTTTAGAGACAGCTAAACAGGGGGTTTATCACGAGTCTCGAATTCAGTCTCTCAATTTATCCATGAAGAAGCAGTTCTTCCATAGAGGGACAGGTTCAAACAAAGGGTTTGTAAGGGTGGTGCCTGAGCTAAGAAGAATGGTTAAATTTCGGCAGATAAATCTTTTAGATAGTAAGTGGCCAATAGACTTGCCTGTAAATATTATTTTTTGTCGAAATGTCATGATCTATTTTAATCGTGAAATGCAGGAAGCTTTGTTAACTCGTATGGTTCGTTTGCTTCCAAAAGATGGTTTATATGTTGCTGGTCACTCGGAAAACTTTTCTTATTTTTCACACATCGTTTCTGCTGTTGGCAAAACGACTTATAAACCAGCTTAAAGGAGTGCATCTGGATGTCTTTTGATTTCGATAATGTTCATGTTGCCTCTCATCAGTTTTATGATAACAACTTTAATGAAAATGCGATCAAGGTGTTACCTGGTGAATATTATGCCACCAAGGAGAGAAAGCTGATTGTTACAGTACTCGGGTCCTGTGTGTCCGTTTGTTTAAGGGACCCAATGACAGGGATTGGAGGAATGAATCACTTTCTATTGCCGACTGATGAAAGAGGGGACTCTGGCATGTTAACAGCCTCAGCACGTTATGGTGTTTATGCGATGGAAATATTGATAAACCACTTAATGAAGCTTGGGGCGAGGAAAGAGTATTTACAGGCAAAAATTTTTGGTGGAGCGAATGTTCTACCGGGAATGCCAAATTCAACCGTTGGTGAGAAGAACTCGGAATTTGTTCGTCTTTATTTATCGAAAGAACATATAGAAGTTTACAGTAGTGACCTTCAAGGTGCTCAACCTCGAAAGGTTTTCTTCTTTACCGATACAGGCAAGGTGCTTATTAAAAAGCTTAAGTCTGCCCACATTGCTCCTCTTGTAAATAGGGAGTCTGTCTATCAAACGGACATTTCTAGTCATACTAAAACTGGAGATATCGATTTATTTTAATTCGCTCTTAGTAAAAGGATTTTTATGAAGATTAAAGTTCTAGTAGTAGATGACTCAGCATTAATACGAAGTTTGATGACTGAAATTATTAAAAGTGCTAGCGATATGGAGCTAGTAGGAACCGCACAAGATGCTTTTGTGGCTAGAGATTTAGTCAATAAATTTGCACCTGATGTGATTACATTAGATATAGAGATGCCTAAAGTTGATGGGCTTACCTTTTTGAGCCGACTCATGAAAGCAAGGCCTACGCCTGTAGTCATGATGTCGACTCTGACTCAAGAGGGTGCGGATGCCACCTTTAAATCAATAGAGCTTGGCGCAGTTGATTTTATCGCTAAACCAAGTTTGGATGTTGTAAATGGGATCAATCAATACTCTGGGCTTATACTAGAAAAAATACGTACTGCTAATCAAGCAAATGTGAGGCGTAAACCAAAGCAAATTAAAGCCCCTCCCAAAATTATTAATAATAAAAAGGCGACTAAAATTATAGCTATTGGAGCATCTACTGGTGGGACTGAAGCAATACGTGAGCTCTTAGAGCAGTTTCCTGCAGACTCTCCTGGAATAGTGATTACGCAACATTTGCCTTCTGGGTTTACTCAATCTTATGCCAACCGTTTAAATAGACATACTCAATTAAATGTTTTTGAAGCCAAAGGCGGTGAGGTTATTCAGCCTGGTACTGCCTATTTGGCACCGGGTGGAAAGCATTTAACTATAATCAAAAGAGGTGGCCATTATGTGACTCAACTTGATGATTCAGAAAAAGTTTGTGGTCATAAACCTTCGGTTGATTTGATGTTTAATTCATTAGCTGAATTTGGAATGGACAATGTAATCGCCATAATCCTGACAGGGATGGGAAAAGATGGTGCTCAAGGCATGAAAAAAATCTACCAAAACGGTGGTTTTACTATCGCTCAGAATGAAGAAACTTGCGTTGTGTTTGGAATGCCAAGAGAAGCGATAAAGCTAGAAGTAGTACACAATGTATTAGCGTTAGAAGATATTGCTGCGAATGTGTTTAATTAGGATGTGTATATTTGAAGAATCTTGAATTGGTTGCGGGAGCAGGATTCGAACCTACGGCCTTCGGGTTATGAGCCCGACGAGCTACCAGACTGCTCCATCCCGCGACGAATGAGGCTATACAGAATTAAATGGTTGCGGGAGCAGGATTCGAACCTACGGCCTTCGGGTTATGAGCCCGACGAGCTACCAGACTGCTCCATCCCGCGACAAATAATCTATATTGTATTCTGTATGGTTGCGGGAGCAGGATTCGAACCTACGGCCTTCGGGTTATGAGCCCGACGAGCTACCAGACTGCTCCATCCCGCGACTAATACAGATTGTTTAAATTTGGTTGCGGGAGCAGGATTCGAACCTACGGCCTTCGGGTTATGAGCCCGACGAGCTACCAGACTGCTCCATCCCGCGACAAATTTAAGGCGTTGATCCAATTAGAAAAATAATTGGTTGCGGGAGCAGGATTCGAACCTACGGCCTTCGGGTTATGAGCCCGACGAGCTACCAGACTGCTCCATCCCGCGTCAACGAGGTGCGTATTATAGGGAGAGCCAATTGAGAGTCAAGAGATATTTGAAAATGGTTCAATATAAATTGATTTAAGGGATTTTTGAAAACCTAAATCAGCTAGAAACTTGTCTATACCATTATGTATTGACTGTACGTGTCTTGCTTCATTTGCGCTTTCTTGCTTTTGAGGTTTCGTGAACCCCTTCCAAACTTTAATTTTATTAATAAGCTCTATGTCTATTGAAGAACTAACATTTTCATATAAAGGATGCTTTTCTTTGAAAGGATGCTTTTCTTTGCTTGCCTTAGTCCTCAGCTTTTGGCCTACATGTAAACTGGGAATGCCATAGCTAGCGGCATAGTTAGAGAGACGATAGATATCATCTACATCTGTTGAGATAATCATAAAATCAACATCAGAAAACTGACTCTTTAATCTTTTATTGGAAGACTCACTATTAATATATTTAAAGGTCAAACCCTGCTGTAGAACTAGGTTTGCTAAAACCGGTCCAATAGGGTCTGCTTTAATGATACCGATACAAGTATTTAGTGTGTCCTTGATAATGTTAGGAGGTAAGTAATAATTACTCTTGCTATTAAAGCTTAATGACCAATTACAATGAGCTGTAAATGTTTTTGTTACTCTATCTATTTTCTTTTTTACATTCGCAGATTGTTCGAGCTCATCAGGTAGGTTATTACAAATAAGAGGCACTTTTAGCGTTGGCTTTATTAGCTTAGCAAGCAGGTTAGATTGACTACCAAAACTTATGATAATGTCGGCATTATGATGATGCACTGCATTTAACAAAGCTCGCATACCATATTGGCATCTATCTATACCGTTAAAATCCTGGTCACAAAAAGAGAGGAACCTTGGCTCAATTTCATAGTCAGAACAAATCTCTTTAAAATGATCAATAAAAAAATAAAGGTGTTTCGGTGCGTTTCGAGCGTCCCAAACAAAAAGGACTCTTTGCATTAAGCTTTCTCAGTTTGATAGTTTAGTAACACTATTACGATTGTCATTATGCAATGTAACAAAATTATAAAGGTAACCTAATGTTTAATCAGAGTAAATTACAAGCTATTAAAGCTGCGATTGTTCCTCAAAATGAAGCGCTGCCAGGTCGTAATGAAGAAATGAAAATTACAGCGGTCCATGCTGTAAATAATCAAGACATGAAAAAAAGCCTGCAGGCAAATGAAGAACGTATCATTTTAGGTATGGGGTGCTTCTGGGGAGCTGAGAGAAAGTTATGGAATACACCTGGCGTTACAGTAACTTCAGTTGGATATGCTGGTGGCTATACATTAAATCCGACATATGAAGAGGTATGTTCAGGAGCAACCGGACATGCTGAAGTTGTGAATGTTATTTTTGATCGTGACTTAACAAGCTTGGATGCAGTATTAAAGGTCTTCTGGGAAAATCATAACCCAGCAGAAGGTATGAGGCAGGGTAATGACATAGGTACCCAATATCGTTCTGCAATATACACAACTGATGAATCACAACAAGAGGTTGTTGAAAAGTCTTTAAACGCCTATCAAAAAGGACTGGTTGAATCTGGTTATGGTGAGATCACAACTGAATGCGCGATGATAGATACTTATTATTTTGCTGAAGAGTACCATCAGCAATATCTTCATAAAAACGTAAATGGATACTGTGGTCTTAAAGGAACAGGTGTTACTTGTTCTATATAAAGCATAGTTAGTGATAAGTTTAAGGTTGGTGCTTTTCTGGGCTCTCTAACAAATTTCAAATTAATTAGAAAATATTCAAAAAAGTACTTGCCTTAAAAAATCATGTGCGTATTATACGCCTCCACTGACACGGGGTAGCAAACAAGACTACACCGACAAGTTACCAAGTAACTCACTATCTTACACAGATAAGTCAGACGCTCTTTAAAATAGTTAATCAGATAATTTGTGTGGGCACTCGCTAGAGACTTCAGCAAGTTGTTCGAGTTGTTAATTGTTTATTCAATTGATGTTCGAATGACTACAAAAAAATTGAAGTCTTACGAGAGTCGATACTAAAACGCTTTATGTTTGATTCATTAGATTGGATCGAGTTTTAAAGTCAGCAGTAAAGATTTGAGTGAGCAATGATTTTAAACTGAAGAGTTTGATCATGGCTCAGATT
>NZ_JSEO01000035.1 GCF_001624705.1 Marinomonas sp. SBI8L | reverse complement strand
CGCTATTGATATGAACAGCTCAACTTATCGCCATCCGGTGAGCCGATTAATTAAAAGTAACTTGTTTAATTGATGAGATGAAACAGAAGAGTTAACGAGAGGTAGACACACTTATTGGGACGGTACCGACTTTAAAGTTCGGCTCAAGTATGTTGAGTAGTATTGAATGCCTAGCCAGCAGAGCTGACGAGTATGCATTCCCACGAAGGATCATGGGAACGAGAGGTGGACCATGTCCACTTTGTACTTCTTGGGGTGGAATAGGAAGCGGGATGCAATCATTAACAGCCCAGTGGTTATCAAGAAACGCTAACCACGAGATCTACTCTAGTATTAAGCACCTTAGCTCTAACGCCAGCAGAGCTGGCGAGTATGCATTCTCATGAAGGATCATGGGAACGAGAGGTAGGCGGCTTATGATGTGTCTTTCGATAAATTTTAGACGAAAAAAAACCAGCTCATTGAGCTGGTTTTTTTATAATTCAATCTTGATAACGACCTACTCTCACATGGGACCTCCCACACTACCATCGGCGATGTCACTTTTCACTTCTGAGTTCGGGATGGGATCAGGTGGTTCAATGACTCTATGATTATCAAGAAATTCTTTTTATAGGATTAGATGATGATCTAACACTATGAATTCTTTTATGAAGTAAAAGTAATCGGCGATGACAATTTTCACTTCTGGCTCTTTTTTAGAGAAGTGGGATGGAATCAGGTGATTCAATCTCTCTTTTCTTTTCAAGAAAACTGTTTTGAGGCTTATGAGTCTTACTGTCTCTTTAGACGGCTCATTCACACTCGAATACGGTGTCTTTAACAATAACTTTTTGAATAGCACGATAACCAAGCCTCAAACCAGCTTGTGATGTTTTACCATCTAAATCGTAATATAACGCTAAACCATTTTGGCGTTATATGGTCAAGCCTCACGAGCAATTAGTACTGGTTAGCTCAACGCCTCACAACGCTTACACACCCAGCCTATCAACGTCGTAGTCTTCAACGGCT
>NZ_JSEO01000034.1 GCF_001624705.1 Marinomonas sp. SBI8L | reverse complement strand
CCTAGATCTCAACAATAAGTGACACACGCTTATTTAATAATACTTCAATTGGTGTGAGATAATTTAGCGATTTTCTCGGCCTAAAATTGATTAGCATTTGCGTGACTGTAATGTCCTGCTCTGTGAGCTGACCTATCGTGAATCCTTTTGGATAAAAGCGCCTCAATAACCCATTTGTATTTTCATTCAGGCCGCGTTGCCATGAGTGATAAGGCTTAGCAAAGTAGACTTTACACTTCAACGCCTTCGCTATACTTTGATGGCCTGCAAACTCACCGCCATTATCAAACGTGATCGTTTTACAAATGTGCTTAAAAGGCTTTAACAATTTTTTAATGGCTTTAGTGACCAACTTTTTTGTCTTGTTCTTAACTCGACAGGTCAATAAAAGTTTCGTAACCCGCTCCGTTAACGTCACTAAGTAACCATCTTGGCCGTAAACTGTATCGCCTTCCCAATGACCTATTTCTTGCTTGTCATCAACGACCTTAGGTCGCTGATCTATATCGATACGGTTAGGGATTAAATGAGCACCTGCCATCACGTCCTTACGTGGTTTATAAGGCCTTCCTCGCCTTGCCAATTTATCGCGCCATCCCTGTTCAAACACAATGTGGTAAACCGTATTGCAGCAGACTTTTAGAGCTGGTATCTCTTGTGCTAGTCGTCCTGCAATTTGCTCTGGGGTGAAACTTAATTTGAGGAAATTTTCCACTTTATCAATCAGTTCCTGACTACGTTTCGTCAACTTGTGGGCCTGCGTTCTGATCATAGAGGCATGAGTGTGGGCCTCCTCAGCACAATAGTGACTATTGGTGCATCGCTTAAGTTCACGGGCAATCGTTTTATTGCTGCGTTTCATCTTTATTGCGATGGCTCTTGCTGAAAAACCGAGTTCATTTAGACCTTGAATCTGGTATCGTTCGTTTAATGTCAGTTGCTTATATTGGTTGTTCATTTTTGGACGACCTTGGTGGATTGTGTGAGAACTCGAAGCCTATAGGCAACTGACTCTCTTATCTATACCAAGTGTGTCGGTTATTGCTGCAATCTAAG
>NZ_JSEO01000033.1 GCF_001624705.1 Marinomonas sp. SBI8L | reverse complement strand
TTGACTAGTCCTGATATAGGTTGACACTTATTTCAGTTAAAACGCTCGATGTACCTCATCGGGCGTTTTGTATTTTAGGCTTAAATGCGGCCTACTTTCATTATAAAGTGTGATTGATTCTTTCACCATTTTCTTCGCCTCCTGTAAATTCATCGGCTTTTCTAATAAATATTCATTCTTCAAAATTCCGTTAACTCTTTCTGCTAACGCATTCTGATAGCAATCATAACCATCTGTCATTGAGCAACGAATACCGTATTTATTATGTATTGCTTGATACATAGCCGAACAGTATTGGATACCTCTATCAGAGTGATGAACAAGCCCCCTTACATCTCCTGCGCACTTAATTGCTTTCTTTAAGGCAATCACAACATCACATGTTTTAAGACTACTATGCACATAATGGCCTACTATTTTTCGTGAGAACATATCGGTAATCAAACTAAGATAGGCTTGCCCTTCTCGTACAGGTAAGTAGGTAATATCGGCCACCCATACTTGCTTTGGCTTATTCACAACAACTTGATCTTTACTTGCTTTGATTAAGTTGGGATGACACCAAAAGCGGTGATTGCTTTGGGTGGTTTTATGATATGCCCGACGACATGGCACCAGCAGTCGTGCCTCTCTCATTAACTGAAACAGCTTGTCTCGACCTATCGCATTAGATAACGTTTTGTTCTGCCTCATAAAATAAAGAAGCTTACGCCCACCCATTCTGGGGTGTTGTATTCGCTTAGCTCGAATAAATCGAATGATCTCTTCATTGCGTTGCTCCTTTTCTAAGGCACAACGACACTGTTTATAATAGGCTTGTCTGCTTATGTTCAAAAACACACATGACTGAGTCACAGTTAATGTTTTGATCTTTTTTTCTTGGATAACATCTCTTGCTGCTTTTTTGGCAAGCTGACACCATAATCACGTTTCATAACGGTGACGACAGCCTCAAAGAACTCAGCTTTCAATTGTGTTTCAGCCAGTTTTTGTTCGAGTTCTTTAATGCGTTGCTCGGGTGTTTGTTCTGTTTTTTGATCTTTCATATGACTACCTTTTAGAAAAAAAGGGGGAGTCCCTAAAGACCAATCTAGCTTGCCATGCTTACGAAGCCAAACTAAAACAGTAGAGCAACCTTGAATGCCGTACTTATCTTGAGCTTGTTTATAAGTTAATTCGC
>NZ_JSEO01000032.1 GCF_001624705.1 Marinomonas sp. SBI8L | reverse complement strand
AGCCGTTGAAGACTACGACGTTGATAGGCTGGGTGTGTAAGCGTTGTGAGGCGTTGAGCTAACCAGTACTAATTGCTCGTGAGGCTTGACCATATAACGCCAAAATGGTTTAGCGTTATATTACGATTTAGATGGTAAGACATCACAAGCTGGTTTGAGGCTTGGTTATCGTTAACTTCTCTCTAATAAAGAGAAAACTATTCAGAAAGTTATTGTTAAAGACACCGTATTCGAGTGTAAATGAGCCGTCTAAAGAGACAGTAAGACTTATGAACCTCAAAACAGTTTTCTTGATAATCATAGAGTCGTTGAACCACCTGATCCCATCCCGAACTCAGAAGTGAAAAGTGACATCGCCGATGGTAGTGTGGGAGGTCCCATGTGAGAGTAGGTCGTTATCAAGATTGAATTATAAAAAAACCAGCTCAATGAGCTGGTTTTTTTTCGTCTAAAATTTATCGAAAGACACATCATAAGCAACCTATCTCTCGTTCCCATGATCCTCAGGCTGTGAAAGTATTCTTGTTATAGTATGTCGATAGTCCTGAGTTAGGTTGATTATCGTCATTATGAACAAAAGCTATCGAAAAACTGAGAATCGAGCACAATTTTCCTTGTTTATTGATCACCTCGATCAGCACATCTCTGATACGAATCCAGTGCGAGCAATTGATGCTTATATTGATACATTGAATTTCGATCAATTGGCTGTTGGTGTGTATAAGCCTTCATCCTCCTTAAGAGGGCAGCCCGCTTACAACCCAGCTGACCTGTTACGCTTGTATTTATATGGTTACCTAAACGGTATTCGAAGTTCACGCAAACTTGAAAAAGAGTGTCGCAGAAATATTGAGCTTATGTGGCTAATCAAGCATCAACGTCCTAGTTACAAAACGATAGCTAACTTTAGAAAAGATCATCATAAGCTTCTCATTCGAGTAAACCGTGATTTTATTTTACTCTGTAAACAGCTTGATTTAGTTGGTGGTGAGCTGATAGCAATTGATGGGAGTTTCTTCCATGGCAATGCAAGTAAACAAAGCATTCTGACGAAAAATCGCTTAACGCAGCAAATAAAAGCAGTTGAACAAAAAATCCAAGACTACCACGCTATGTTGGATGCATTAGATAATGAAGAGTCAGAAGCTGATAATTTAGACCATACCGTCCCATAAAGTGTGTCTAAGGGGTATATAAAAGGCGCCCCTCTTTCGTTAAATTAATTCTGTTTCGACCAAAAAACGAACAAATTTAACAAAGAGAGACTATGGACAATTTAAAGCTAA
>NZ_JSEO01000031.1 GCF_001624705.1 Marinomonas sp. SBI8L | reverse complement strand
GGTACCGTCCCAATAAGTGTGTCTACCTCTCGTTAACTCTTCTGTTTCATCTCATCAATTAAACAAGTTACTTTTAATTAATCGGCTCACCGGATGGCGATAAGTTGAGCTGTTCATATCAATAGCGACTTTGCTTAATAAGGTCAATACAGACTCAACTGTTGGCATTGAATTTCTGATTTTTATTGTTCTTTTAAAGCTTTTGTTTAACCTCTCTATCCAATTAGTTGTATAGATCATATTTCTGATGTCATATTCGAAATCTAGATAGGTGGCGTAATATGAGAAGGCGTCAGCATCTTTGAAGAGGGTTAATTTAGGATATCTGGTTTTCCATTTTTGATAAAACTCATGCGCTCTTGCCAGCAATAATACTTTGTTATCTACTTCATTATCTAACTGGAAAATATAAGCCAAGTCCGCTGCCATTTCATTCCTATGCTGCTTTTTGGTCTTTCTTAAAACTTCACGCTTTAAATGTAAAACACACTTTTGAATAGGTGCTGAAAAGTGTTGTTCTAGGGCTCCATCAAGTCCTGTTAGGTTATCTGTCACAAACAGATCTGTTTGCTTTAAGCCTCGCTGTTTTAAATCTTCACAGATCTCTTTCCAATTACTTGAGGACTCAGTTGGTGCATTGTAGATGCCAATCACTTCTCTCGTCATATCAGGCAAAACAGCTAACACGATGTAATAGGCTTCACTGGATACTCGTTCACGCTTGGTTTTAATGAAGGTCGCGTCAAGGTAGATGATAGGATAATACGACGCCAGCTCCCTTTCTCTAAACTGCTGCATAGCATCAGACAAGCTAGTAGTGACACGGGATATCTGGCTTTTAGATAAGTGTTGACCATAAATACTTTGGGTGATGGATTCGATATCGCGAGTTGTTAACCCCTTCGCATAGAGCTCAAAACAGAGTTCATTCAATGACTCACTTTGATATTTCATCACATTCAACAACCAGGGTTTAAATTGACCCAGTCGATCACGCGGTACTTGAAGGGATAGTGAGTCACCAATACCGAGTCCATTGACTGCACGATAACCATTGGCTTTATTTCCCGTTTTTGCAGACTCAAGATAAGTACTTCTTTCAGCTTTCATCAAACTGTTTAACGCAATTTCCATTAGTTTATTTACCCCCTCAGGTTGTGAGGTAAGTTGATCAACGGCTGCTTGTATCTGTTGCTTATTTAGCTTTAAATTGTCCATAGTCTCTCTTTGTTAAATTTGTTCGTTTTTTGGTCGAAACAGAATTAATTTAACGAAAGAGGGGCGCCTTTTATATACCCCTTAGACACACTTTATGGGACGGTATG
>NZ_JSEO01000030.1 GCF_001624705.1 Marinomonas sp. SBI8L | reverse complement strand
TGAAGTGACCCCATAAAGTTGGACGCTTTGTTAAGCTGCTTGTAAGGCCTGATATCGATACTCTATCGGTGTCAGGCCTTTTAGTTTTACCTTAATTCTTTGAGTATTGTAATACTCAATATACTCTTCTATTTTCATAATAAGTTCATCTGCGTTTTCGAAGCTTTTTCCGTGATACATCTCACTTTTCAATAAACCAAAAAAGTTTTCTGCGACCGCATTGTCCAAGCAATTTCCTTTTCTCGACATGCTCTGTGCCAACCCTTTGTCTTTTAACATTTTTTGATAAGCTTTGTGTTGATACTGCCAACCTTGATCACTATGTACTATTGGTTTCGTGTTTTCATCTAGTTTCTCTATCGCCTCTTTCATCATCTCTGTTACCAGTGGTAAGCGAGCATTCTTTTCAACCTTGTAGGCAATCACCTCCTGATTAAAAAGATCGACTATTGGTGAGAGATAAACTTTGACGTCTTTCACCCTAAACTCTGTAACATCTGTTACCCACTTTTCATTAGGTTTTGATGTCTTAAAATTACGCTTCAGTATATTTTCAGCAACACTACCGACTTCACCACGATAAGAGCGGTACTTCTTTGGTCTCACTGTTGATTTCAAATTCATTTGAGACATTAACCGCTGCACGGTTTTATGATTAAGTAAGACGCCTTTTCTTCTCAAGGTTAAGTAGATACGTCGGTAACCATAGCGTCCTTTATGCTCATGGTATATCGACCGGATCATCTCACGCTCACGTTGATAGGGATCTGGCTGCCGACTTGCCTTAACCTGATAATAAAAAACACTTTTTGGCAATGCTGCAGCTTGCAGTAAATGCTTTAACGTGTGATGTGTTTTGAGAGCTAAAACACTTAACGCTTTTTCTTCGCTCGTTTGCGCTTTTGTTGTTCTAGCTCTTCCAACTTTTTTAAAAGCGCATTCTCGGCACGTAAATAGGCTAACTCTTCTTTTAGCTCATCAATTGTTAACTCTTCATCTGGCTTTTGCGTTGTATTTGAGAGTGATTTCATTGATTGAAGTCCTATGCGGTGATTGTTAAGTCCTGTGATACCTTGCTCATGATATCGCTTAAGCCAAACCCATAGTGTACCTGGGGAAGAAAGATTTAAAACAGCGCTTGTATGGGCGATAGACCAATCATTCGACCACATCAATCTTAATGCTTTTAATTTAGAGGAAGCGCATTGGGCATGTGTTGTTGGCAGAAATGAATTTACGCCATGGATTGCAAAGACTTGAGACCAGTAGCGAATCTGGCTAGCGGGAATTGAATATTGTTTTTCAAGTTGGCAAGAAGATGTGCTATCTAAACACGCCTTGGCAACGAGAAGTTTTAACTCACGACTATATTTGGACATAAAAGACCCCCAGTAATTAGTTTGTCCAACTATTGGGGG
>NZ_JSEO01000003.1 GCF_001624705.1 Marinomonas sp. SBI8L | reverse complement strand
GTGATGTCACTGACGCCCTTAAAGAGTTTCTCCCTCAAGATACAGCAGACTTAGACGAAACGGCCCTCAGTCCAATTCAAGACGCCCTTTGCACTGCGGTTATCGATGGTGACATTGATGCACTGGAATCAGCATTAGCTGGTTGGAAGCCTAGGGATGAGATCAGGCTGAAAGCAGAATCAAAAGCCATGGAAAAGCAAATTCTTATCATTAATGATCAGCAAAGCCGCAATATACTCACAACCAGTTGCCAGCGCTTTGTTAAGGCTATGACACCTGAAAAGCTTATCGACTTAGCTGTGTACCTCTCGATCAAAACTACCGAAGACGCCACTCTCAATAGCGTTTCAAACCTAATGGGCATACTCACCGGTAAAGTCAGCTTGGCCATTACTCGACAAGTGCTATTGTCCGCAACCACAGACACTAAAACTGAATGGTATAAAGACATTTCTCAAGCCCTTAGCAACTTGGTTAAACCACTGAAAACCCTCAGACCTTTTGATGCTGAATATAGCCATAAAAAAGTCATCGAGATCCCCTTAGCTAAAGCCGACATCCAACCATCGGACTGGGCTAAAAAGACAGAAAATGAAAAGATAAAAACCATCACAGACAAACCTGATGACAGCATCCTAGATGATGAAATGGACAAAAAATGGCTGATCGTACCAAAGGGACAATTGACCTTTGATGTGGAAGGGAATGACAACGACTCAAGTGTAAGTTTTAGTCGAACTGTCCACCTTCCTGTTCGAGGTAAAGCATCCACCTCAGAAGTAGTTGCTGGTGCATCAGGTATTACCATAGGTAGAGGCTTAGATGTCGGTTCTAGGTCGACTAAAGAGGTCCAAGGCTATTTTGATAAAGTAGCTGAACATTGTAGACCTGTTGCACCTGAACTTATCACGTTTTTGAAAGACTCAGTGGGGATGAAAGGAGCCAGTAATAAAACAGGCGAAAAATTAGAAGGCGATGCTAAAACTGCCCATATTCAAAAAGCGCAAGAGAATGATAAGGCGCTGATTAAGTACGTAAAAGACTTTAAAGACAGTATTAAAGATAAGTCTAAAATCACACTGACTCGTAAGCAGCAGTATTATCTTTTCCTCGCTATTTATGATTATTATGAAGATAAAGCAAAAGGCCTTATTACTAAGCCTGATGTCCAAGAAGAATATGGTGTAGTTAATTGGGATACCTTACCTAACAAGGTAAAAGAAGTATTAGTCGACTTAACTTATCGTGGAGATAATACAGGCATAAAAGATACGCGTGGATCAACTCGTAAGTGGTTTGTGCCAGAACTCGTTAAAGATCAGCAAAGCGGAGAAACAGGGAAGAAATCAAATTTTGCTGCACTTTTAGATGACAGTAAATGGAATACTGTTTATGGCGTAGACGAAAATAGAAAAAATAAAAGAGTGAAGTATTTAAATGATTAGATTTTTATTTTCAATTAGCATTCTCATATCTGGATCTGTATTTAGCAACAATGTATTAAATTTAAATGACATAATTTACTATCAATCAAACTATGATAGTGAATCAAAGTCAGAAGACCTCATTGCATATATAACTAAACAAGATCCATGTATTTCAGTAATAAACCTAAATGATAATAAGACTAAAAGGTATTGCGAAATGGGTAACTCAGGGATAAACCTTGAAAAAGAATATCCAACATCTTATGTATTAAAGCTTTATGTTTCGCCAATAAGTGTCAGTTTTATTGTTGCAGCACCTTGGAATGAACAAAAATGTAAAATTCTAGCCTTTCATGAAAAGATTACCTGTGAGCCAACAGGCAAGAACTAAACATTCTCATTATTTGAAGCATTGAAGGAATACATGCGGATTTCCTCTCGCGCAAACCAGCCCAACTTTTCATAAAAAGCTTGGGCTTTGAGGTTGTCTTGATACACAAACAAGTGAGTTTTAGGTATGCCGATTTCAGCAAGTGCGCCGATAGATTTTTCCACCAGCTGATAACCAATTTTTTGACCTCGATACCCTTGGGAGACAGCAAGATGTTGCAGGTAACCTCGACGGCCATCTGTACCAACGAGTACAGCACCAATTAACTTAGTGTTATCTATATCCTCTTGGTCTATGGCGACAAAACTCAAACCAGCGTTTCGTTCTAGGTAATAGCCAATACTTTCTTTTGAATCACAATCCCGTAATGACATGCTCTCGGTTTGCTGCCAGAGTTTAATTACAGACTCATAATCTTCTAGCTGCATTTCACGCAATACAATCATTTAGGCTCCTTCCTTCTTTTCATCCTTAGTGCTTTTTCAGCAGTTTTTTCTCAGTAGCCTTTCAATTGAAAGAGCTAACCCTTTGATAATAAATAAAAAGTAGCAAGCAGGTAATGGGGAAGCAAGTAAAATAGAAATCGTATAATGAAATTTCATCTTTCCTTGCTCACCGTTGCGAGCAAGGAAGAAGAGTTTTTTGACTAGGCGCTAAGGGCGGGAGCAACCATGTTTTCTGGGCTTAATAACTGGTTTACTTCGTCTTCAGTTAATAGGGCTTCTTCTATGATCAAGGCTTTCACTGTATTACCCGTATGCAAAGCCGTATTAGCAATACGAGATGCATTGGCATAACCAATATGAGGCACAAGTGCTGTGATGATACCAATACTATTATCCACATGGGCAGCACAGGCTTCTTCGTTAGCCTTGATACCTTTAATACAGCGGTTCTCCATCATTTCACAGGCTTGAGTAAGCATCTTAAGCGAGTTAAGCAGATTGTAGATAATCATGGGTTCCATCGCATTAAGCTGCAACTGCCCCGCTTCTGCGGCCAATGAAACGGCCATGTCCGATGCCATCACCTGATAAGCGGTTTGGTTCATCGCTTCTGGAATCACAGGGTTTACTTTACCCGGCATAATGGAAGAGCCAGGTTGCATGGCAGGTAATTGGATCTCGCCTAAACCCGTTCTTGGACCACTTGAGAGCAGTCTAAGGTCATTACTCATCTTACTTAGCTTGATTGCAAGACGCTTTAATATGCCGGAGAAGAAAACAAAGGCTCCCATATCAGACGTTGCCTCAACTAAGTTCGAAGCTGGGATGAATGGTTTAGCAGATAACTCGGCAAGATTTGCGACAGCAAGCTTGGCGTAACCTGCAGGTGTATTGATACCTGTGCCTATTGCGGTTCCGCCTAGGTTCACTTCACATAAAAGCGCGCAGGCTTCATGAATTCTGTCTATGTCTTCACCTAGGTTAACTGCAAACGCATCAAACTCTTGGCCAAGTGTCATAGGTACTGCATCTTGTAACTGAGTACGGCCCATTTTTAAGATATGAGAAAACTCACGGCCTTTATCTTCTAACGCCGCTTTTAGAGAACTTAAGCTAGGGATAAAGTTTTCTGCCGCATATTGAATGCCTAAGCAGGCTGCTGTTGGGTAAGCATCATTGGTAGATTGGCAGCAGTTCACATCATCATTTGGGTGAAGGTACTGATACTCTCCTTTATGGTGTCCCATCAACTCTAGGCCAATATTGGCAATGACTTCATTGGCGTTCATGTTGGTAGAGGTGCCAGCGCCACCTTGAATCACATCCACAATGAATTGGTCATGATAATTCCCTATGATGAGCTCTTCGCAAGCGCCCACTATAGCTTCTGCTTTTTTTTCTGAAATGAGATTTAGAGCTTGATTGGTTCTTGCTGAGGCGGCTTTCACCATGGCGAGCGCCACAATTAAGTCAGGAAAGTGTGAGATAGGAACACCTGTAACAGAGAAGTTTCGCGCCGCTCTTAAGGTTTGAATTCCATAATAAGCATCAGCTGGCACTTCCAGTTGACCCAACAAGTCATACTCTAAACGCATTGTCATCTCTGTTAACCCTTTCATTCAAGATACCGAACTAGCAAAAAAAGCCTCGCCCTGATAGCGATCAGGACAAAGCAAAACGCTGTATTTCAAGCAAGCAGAGTTAATGTAACGTGAGCACTATACCTTTAGGTAGTTTGTAACCTGTATCATTTTGATGCTACTTGATGCTAAATTAGCACCAAGTAGCACCATAACTTCAATCTAAGCACTTTCTGGGTAGATGATATGAATAAAGATTTTCAAGCCAATCTCAAATTACTTTGCAGCTTCTATAAGTCTATTTCTGAAGTCTGTCGTCGGCTTGAAATTAATCGTGCCCAATTTAATCGTTACCTTAATGGCACAACCTTTCCATCAACCAATACGCTACGACGCTTTTGTGATTTCTTTGGCGTCGAAGTTGAAGAGATAAAATTACCTCATCAGCAGTTTCAACGCCTTGTTCAAGTCAAGCCAGAACCTTTTAATGCACCAGCAGCCCCGACTTCTGACCCTGCGCTCATGTATCAACAAAGAGTCATGCAAATGGGGCAAAAAGGTTTAGATAAATACCTAGGTTATTATTTTGAGTATTACCTTTCTATGGCTTATCCGGGCAAGATTTTAAGAACCCTAGTTTGTCTTGAAAAACATGCTGGTAAAACCTATTTTCAGCGTACGGAGCGCATTCAAAAAAAAGGTAGGCGCCATGTGTTTCATGGTAAATATAAGGGCATGGTGCAATATTTATCTGACCGTATCTTTATGATGGATTTTGAAACCCTGACCGAGTATGAAATCACGCAAACCATACTCTTCCCTTCATTTAAGAATCGTATCGATTGCCTAACGGGTCTTAGATTAGGCGTGTCTGGTAGTGGGGAGCGTATGCCCTGCTGCACCCGAGTTGTATACGAGTACCTAGGGCAAGAAGTGAGTTTTCGTAAGGCATTTAAACTATGTGGTCTTTATGATCTAGATTCTGATGAGATAGAAAGCGGCATTCGCCAAAATATTCGAAATGATATTAAAGAAGATGAGTGGCATTTTAGAGCCCGTTTTTGATGAGCTCATGCTGATACTTGATGATCTGCTCACTCGCTCTTAAGCCTTACGCTGAGCTCTTAACCTAATAAGGTCAAGATATTACCATCAGGGTCTTTAAAATGAGCAAGGCTCGCTCCCCATTCTTGTTTTTCCGGTGGTCCTTGAAAGTTTACGCCTTTTGAAATTAGTTCAGCATAAACCTCATCCAAATTATCCACTTGTAAACTGATACCTAAAAAGCGGCCCACTAAAGAGTGAGCCTCTTCATCATTTGGATCTTGTTGCTCAATCGCTAACGTGCCCCCGGGCAATGAAAACTCAGCCCAACCAAATTCATCATTCACACTCTTTAAAGGAAGGCCTAAAGTGTCCGCGTAAAAAGCGATACTTTGCTCAAAATTGAAACAAAAAATCCTATGACAATAGAGAGTGTATTTCATGGCTGGTCTCCTTGGGAACCTGCGGATAAATTCTCCCGCCTCAGCGTGTGGATAAAAGCCTCTAGGTTTATGACGAGGAGCGAAACTTAATAGTTATTCTATTGATAAGGTCCTCAACATAAAGATAGGGCTTTTAGACCACGCCCTACGGGTCATTAAATAATACCTACTCATCATTTCAGAAAACATAACGCCTTGTTTGATACTTTCCCCATGTACCTAAAAGAGCAGACTGAGAAGAGGAGACTTATTCGCAGCTTCCCTAGTCTATCGCCTGAATATCGAAAAGGTCGACATCTCTTGCTAACAAAGTTTTGTACTGAATAAGTTGTGTTTTAGGCATTAGAGGTACTCTCACCCCCTCAAACTCTGACATCACAGAGGTGGTGAAGTCGATATTTTGATTGACCCAATCACCGTCTTTATTCCTTATCTTCACCCCAGGCACTAGACCGATCTCAATTTTCTGATCCTGATAAATCAGTTGCAGATACTCTAGGTCCCATTCACCTTCAAGATAATGGGTTAGAGGCTTTGAAATATAAGGTGCAAGCTCTTGCTCTAGCTTAGCCACATCTTCTTTAGGAATATAAAGGTCAATATCTGCTATCGGCCTTTGCGCACCATAAATGTATGCCGCTAGACCGCCCACTATCTGATAAGGCACGTCAGCTCGTTCTAAAATGGATTGAACCCAAAGCAGTGCATTTTTCACCTTATCCAAGTCCATTTTATAATTCTTCATACCTTTGATTCCTCACTAAAGTGTATTAGCAATACAGGCTTTATAAATCTTGAGCCATGCCTGATAGTCTAGCTGATCTGTGAAATCCTGTTCATTTACCTTGTTATCACTATGTGATTGACTGCATTGATTTTGGGAGTCACAAAACTCGGCTTTAAGATCTGCAATCTCTTCTGTCACGCAACCTGAGTAGAATTCATGGTTAGCAACAATATCATTAAGCTGACGCCTTTCTTCTAGACTCATCCCGGCTTGAGGCACACTACTATTGGATGAACAGGCAACTGACATCAATACCAAGCTCATAAGAGAAACGAGACCTAATCCTTTCATTGTTCTAACACCTTATTTTCCTGTCCCTTCATTTTCATAGCAGTATTCACGCTAAATTAAGTAAGAAAAGCCCTCATTGAAAAGCGCTTTGAATAAGAAGGGCTAGTTATAAAAAGCCCCAGTGTGAAAAGATGGCAGCTTGGCCAAAATAGCCGCCCTTCGCATCTATGATATTCCATACAATAGCCTGTTTTATCATAAAGCGTTTTCCTTTAGCTGAAATACGCACACCAGAATAATCGTCAATATAGCCTTGACGAGTCACTGTCTCTAAAAGGTATTCCCTATCTGCCTGATTAATGGTTTCAGCAGATAAGCGAGAAGGCATTTTAGTCAGACCCTGCCAGTCTATTTCAAATAATTCGAGTGCGCTTTTATTACCAAAATTGAAAATAGGGTCGTCGCCTAAACCATGGGATAGTAGTACAAAAGGCGCATTATCTAATTGCTCGATAATACTTAATGAAGCGTCACTATTCATACCGTTATAGGTAAGCAAATCATTGCTTGTTAGACGTTTATAGCTTTCAACCAGTCGAACGCCATGTTCAATATAAAAAGGACTTGTCAAGGAGTCATGCATCATAATTTACTTCAAGATTAATCCGTTATTAGCAGAATATAACAGATTTAAAGCAAGTTTAGCTGAGGATAAAAGCGCCCAAAAGAGGCTTATTTGCTAACGACAAATTCAGCTAATTCTCCCAACTCACTTACGGTCAAACTTGCCGTCATTCCCCAAGGGTCAAATATGGCCTTATCTGAACGCTTTACCCAAGCGGCATTAAAGCCAAAAGAAAGTGCCCCAATAAGATCAAAGCTATTACTTGAGATCAGCCAAGTATTGGTTTTTTCTGCGCCTGTTTTATCTAAGAAAAGCTGGTAGACACTGGGATTAGGCTTAAAGGTTTGAAGCTCTTCAACACTGACAATATCAATAAAATAATCATGAATACCCGCATGCTTTAGTAACCGAGTAACAGCCGCTTTAGTGCCATTCGAGAAAGCATACAATTGTACGCCAGCTTCTTTAAGTTGCGCCAAGGCAGGTTTTACATCATCAAAAGCAGGCAAGCTTGCATAGGCTTGAAGCAGTTCGTTTTTTTGTAACTGGGTTAAGGGAGTTTCCATCTCAAGGCAGGTATATTCCAGCGCGTCTTTGGTACAAACAGAGAAGTCTTGATAAGACTGCATCAAGCCTCGTCTAAAAGCATATTCTAGCTGCTTTTCTCGCCATCTTTGGGAAAATGCTTCGGCCTTGCGCCCTATAAT
Organism: Marinomonas sp. SBI8L; assembly: GCF_001624705.1. Lineage (GTDB taxonomy): Bacteria > Pseudomonadota > Gammaproteobacteria > Pseudomonadales > Marinomonadaceae > Marinomonas. The sequence goes on along the minus strand of NZ_JSEO01000003.1, from coordinate 446,350 downwards.
GGCTTCCAGTTCTGGGACCAATCCTTGAGTATTGATTAAGGTGCCATACACATCAAATGCAAGTACTAACGACATAACTTTCCCTCTAATAAGCCTTTTTAAGCATCTCAAAATAATAAAGCCTTTCCCGCTTGTCTATGGGACTTAGGTGTTAATTTTGCCATCCTGCATCAGTTTTTTTGATGCTTTTATAAAGTTAATAATGTTTTACCAATAAGGTGTTTCCTCATAACCTATTTAGGCATAGGAGGAGCAGGTTATCGGCAGAAAACTTGGTTAGACGCAGTAAAAAGCATCAGGACAAATAACCAAATATATCACTCCCATAATCTAGGACTCCTAAGCAAATATTCTGAAGACAAATCCGGCTCTACTGACCCACCCATTGTGGAACAGTTTGATCTAACCACTCAGCCATACGGCTGCAGAAGAATAAAAAAGGATACTGAAATGGCAGTTGAAAAAATTGATACGCTTATTATTGGTGCCGGTCAGGCCGGTATAGCCACCAGCGAACATCTTACAAAGTTAAATATTCCTCATCTTGTACTTGAGCGTAATCGCATCGCCGAATGCTGGCGTACTATGCGTTGGGACTCGTTAGTTGCCAATGGTCCAGCATGGCATGATAGGTTTCCTGGGCTAGAGTTTGAAGACCTTGATCAAGATGCATTTGCGCCTAAAGAGCGTGTTGCTGATTACTTTGTAGATTATGCTAAAAAATTCAAAGCACCAATTCGTACTGGCATTGAAGTTACCAAGGCAACCCGTAATACAAACCGCCCAGGCTTTACAATTGAAACATCTGACGGTGTCATTGAAGCGAACCGTATTGTGTCAGCGACTGGTCCATTTCAGAAACCCGTTATTCCACCTATTGCGCCTAAAACCGATAAGATAGAGCAGATTCATTCAGCTCAATATCGTAACCCTGAGCAACTTCCTGAAGGCGCAGTTTTAGTCGTAGGTGCTGGTTCTTCTGGTGTACAGATTGCCGACGAACTACAAAATTCAGGTAAGAAGGTTTACCTTTCTGTCGGCGCCCATGACCGTCCGCCTCGCGCTTATCGTAACCGCGATTTCTGCTGGTGGTTAGGTGTACTGGGTGAATGGGATGCAGCCGCAATGAAGCCTGGTACCGAGCATGTCACTATTGCTGTAAGTGGTGCAAATGGTGGCCATACTGTGGACTTTAGAGGTTTGGCTCATAAAGGCATGACACTGGTTGGTCTAACCAAAGCTTTTGATGGTGATAAAGTAAGTTTTCAAAACGACCTAGCGACTAATCTAGCAAAAGGTGATGAGAACTATTTGGCCCTATTAGATGCAGCTGATGAGTATATTAAGCAAAACGGCCTAGATTTACCGGAAGAGCCTGAAGCGCGTTTTACCTTCCCAGAGCCAGACTGTGTGACTAACCCAGTGCTTGAGCTAGACCTAGCTGAAGCAGGTGTTACTTCTATCATCTGGGCAACGGGTTTTGCCACTGACTATAGCTGGTTACAAGTAGATGCACTGGATGACAAAGGTAAACCGCAACACCAACGCGGTGTGTCATCTGAGCCAGGTGTTTATTTTGTCGGCCTGCCTTGGTTATCTCGCCGCGGCTCGACCTTTATCTGGGGTGTTTGGCATGATGCAAAACACATAGCAGACCATATTGCGACCCAGCATAAGTACCTAGAGTATAAAGATCCTTCACAGCGTTAAGAGCTAACTAGTCTATCAGCAAACCTTATGCACGAGGTTTGCTGATGTCTCGCCTATATGCTTTTTCTATTCTGTACTAATCTATTCTCTTCTCGCTACTTCCTACAACTATCTCCTCTAGCTATCGTCTCGAATTATCCTCTCAGTATGATTTCGAGCATTCAAAACTATTGATTGATCCAATAGTGACTATTCTTATAACGAATAAAATAACACTTTACCTCAAGTTAACTTGAGGATTTAACCTTATGTCATTCAAAGCAATCAGCCCTTTTGTAAGGAAGACATTATGATACAACTTGAACATATCAACCTCGTGGTGAGTGATATCCCTGCCATGCTAAATTTTTATCAAGCCGTTTTTCCTCACTGGAAGGTACGTGATGAAGGCAAGGGAGAATGGAGCGGCAAACCCAGAAACTGGTTACATTTTGGCGATGATTACCAATACATAGCCTTAAGTGATCATGGGGAAGGTGAAAATAGAGATCTAGATGGGCATCAAGTTGGCTTGGCGCATTTTGCCTTTGTCACCAATAACTTAGATGCTGTCATTAACAGATTGCTTGCTGCAGGCTATGAGATTGCAAAAAATGGTGCGCAGGACCTTTATCGTAAAAACGTTTACTTTATCGACCCTGCAGGGTTTGAAGTAGAGTTCGTGGAATACTTAAGCGATGACCCAGTACAAAGAAACTTATCAAGCTAGCGTTTAAGGAACCTGCGATTAAGTCCTCCCGCCTCAGCGTGTAGATAAAAGCCGCTAGATTTATGGCGAGGAGCGCAACTTAATAGTTATTCTATTGATAAGATTCTCAACGTAAAGATAGGGCTTTTAGACCACGCCCTTCGGGTCTTTCAGAAAAAGTAACCCCCTGTGTTGTCACTTCTCGAAAGGTACCTACATTACTTCAAAGTAACGCCTTGTTTGATACTTTTTCTGAAAAGACTGAGAAGAGGTGACTTAATCGAAGGTTCCTTAAGCTATTTACTCTACCGCTGTTATTTGGGCCTCAAAGTCTGGTATCTCTCCCATAGAGACAAGCTTTTGATAGGAGGCCTTTAAACGGTTCGCCATTTTCTCTGAAGTAGACTTGCTCATGGCCATATAAGGCCTAGAAGCTCTAAATGATGTCACGGCTTCTATCTCATCAATAGAAATATTTAGATGGTTACAGGCTTCTAACAAGACAGGATAAGAGCCAACAATTAAATCAATCCTATCTCGTAACAACATTTGCACACTTTGATTAAACTGAGAGACAGCATGAATACGATTAAAGCCTTCAGACTTTAGAATTTCATGGTTTACATCATGCAAACTGACACCTATAGAGTACTGCTTTGCCTGCTCTAAAGTCTGGACTTGAATCTTATTGTTTGCAGCAAGCTTAAAGAAAAAAGTGTCATTCTCTTCCGCTCCTAATAGCCCAATCCATTTAAATTTTGCTTCTCTAGCAGGCGTTCTATTGATGGTATAAATCAGGGTATTTTCATCCCTTTGTGCCATTGCATAGGATCTTGCCCAAGGATGAAGCTGAAACTTGGCCTCTACCTTTGCTTCTTGCAACACTTTGCGAACCAAAGCTGTGCTTGATCCGACAATTTCCCCATTCTCTAAATAGTTAAACGGTCTCAAATCCTCCGTCACCACTTGTATAAGGTCATGTGCAAATAAAGAAGCATTTGCACCTAATAAAGAAAGTGTTAGCGCCAAACTTTTCATTTAAGGTTCCGCTGAGCAAAACGGATATTGTAAATCATCACAAACATTAGAAACCACTTAAATAATTGATCTAGCTTTGAATTAAGGCTAATCAGAGAAATTAAATTCGCAGCAACTAGGCTTTTCCCAATTGATAAGCCGCTTGAAACCAAGATGGGTTATCTAATTGAGTAAGTTCTTGGCTCGTTGGCAACACACTTTTATCTAAAAATTCGATCGATAAAGGGTGAGGTTTACCAATACAAAGATCTAAGGCTTTTCGCTCATGATTAAGGGCGTAATTCCCCCTATGTAGCATTTGAGCATTAAAAATAAGCAGATCTCCCTGAGAAAGCGTGATCAACTTTGAATCAGCTAGGGTTTCACTGTTCTCATGCTCGTCTAACTCGAATCTCACCTTACGCTCTAATTCTGTGTCCCAACGTTTATGAGATCCTGGGATAAGCTCTACCCCAGTTTCATCTAACAAAGGAATACGTATATGCAGGCTTAACATATTGAACAGCTCGCTTGCTTGCAGCTCATCGGCAATAGGGCTGTACTGCATATCTCTATGCCAATAAGGTAAACGCGCTTTGTTTGTGGGATTAAAGAAGAGCTGAGTATTATGAAAATACAAACCTTCACCAAACAAAGCATCCAAATACTGGGTGAGCTTAGTAGGTAAAATCGCATTGAAAAGTGCGAGGCGTCTAGTCTGTGATTGCTCAAAATATCCAGCATGAGTAAGAGAGTGCATATTCAATAATTTGTGTTCGAATATGAGTGCTTCTTTGCCATCACGCCACTGTAAAAAAATAGGATCAATCAAAGCGGTTAAATGAGCGATTTCCTGCGAATTAAAGAAATTTCGCAAAATAAAATAGCCTTGATCCTCATACTCTTTAGCACTGCTTAATTCAGCTTGTTTCATACTCTCTTAAATCTCTAGCGTTAAGTAATTCCATCATGAAATGAAAGCATCAGGCTGTAAACTGTTTTAGTTTAAGGCCTCTATAAAAGCTAAACCTTTTTAGAGTTAAGCTTTATAGCGTTAAGCTGCTCCAGAGTTAACGTTTATAGAGTTAAGCTGCTCCAGAATTAAGATAGGCTAATTAAAAAGGGCTTCTGCCTTTAGATAAAATGCGAGAGTCACCACTGGCTTCTAACTCTTTACCTATACCGGTTTCTAAATCCATCAGCTTTATGTCAAAAACGGGTTTAGCCTTAGTTGCTAACTGAGAAGGCTCTCCAAGCTGAGGCTTAATATGCGCTCTTCGAATAGACTGCATTGAGGCATAACGCACCACATTCATAATACTCGCCCCAGAAAGTGGATACTTGTGTGCGAGCCAAGACAGGTCGATTTTATCTTCTAATTTAGCTTTAGCAGAGAAACCTTTTTGCCATAAACTCAAGCGCTCTTCAGGGCCCGGCAGTGGAAAATATATGATGGATTCAAAACGCCTTAAAAAGGCCTCATCAAGATTATCTTTAAGGTTAGTCGCCAAGATAGCCACACCATTAAATGCCTCTATTCGTTGTAGCAAATAGGCCACATTTTGATTCGCAAACTGATCGTTAGCACTCGTGGCACGATTACGTTTCCCAAACAAGGCATCCGCTTCATCAAACAACAGGATCCACTTTTTATCTTCTGCCATATTAAAGACTTTGGATAAGTTCTTTTCGGTTTCACCTATATATTTAGACACCATTAAAGACAGATCAATACGGTAGACATCATGCTGAGTTGCCTTACCTAATAGACTTGCTGTTAAGGTTTTACCCGTGCCTGGTGGGCCATAAAATAAAGCGCGGTAACCGGGGCGAATCTTGCCTTCTAGCTCCCACTCTTGCATCAGTTGTTCACCATAAAAAATATGATATTGAATATCTGATACCTGTTTCATTACGGCCTCAGGCAAAATCAGATGCTCCCACTCAAGATCTGTAGAAAGATATTGAGCCGGAAAATCATGACTAGATTCAGGCCTAAAAGCACGCCCAGTCGTAAATCGATACAAGGCGGAATCAGTCAGATTGATAGGCATCTGCATGACATTATTCGCTTGCTCTAAATCTAAGGCGAGTACCTGATTTAAACCGCTAATCTCTAAAACCTGTCTTTGAGATAAAGCATACTTATCTTTTTGCACCAAGGCTTGTAGCCAATCCTGAATATGAAAATATGTTTCTAATTCTGCGCCAGATAAAATAAAAGCAAGGGTCGCCCCTGTTGCATAAGGCCTATCGTTATAAAGTTGAACACCAAACTCAAAGTAAGCCAGACCCGTCACCTCATTACGCATTAACAAGGCATCATATAAATCAGGCTTAATATCACTGGCTAGGGCCAATATTAGAGCCAGCCTTGCTTGCGTATCTAATTGATACTTATGAATAAGCTGAGCATAGGAACGGCCTGTTTCAACATCTGAATTAGCGCCATCATGATCCTGATTAGTAAGGCTAAACACAGGCGGTTTTGGCAAATATATATCTGATTCTAGCCCCCCTTTTCGGCTCCCCTCTTCCTCTTGTTTTAGCCTTTTAAAATACGCGGCTAAACGTGCTTGTATCATGGCAGCACACCAAGTGAACTCTTGGGTTAAATCTGTTGCATTAGCGTAATCAGACACCTGATTTATCGATGCAATATTAGGGTATTGAACTCTGTCTGAGGTGATTCTACTTCTCATAACAACCTATCTTTTAAAAGCCAATAACTAAATAGACACTTCGAACTAGGGCAGTGTCTTCAATGAAGAGACATGTCTATTTCTTTGAGAATGCCTGCCATGATTCACACCAGCATTAAGAGCAAGTTGGCCAAGCTTGGTGGCATGTTCTTCAAGCTTAGGGTCATCGTTCACAGCAACCCCATTTACCTCAGTTGTCGCCTCTACCATGCCCCACATTTGCTGTACCACATGCCCTAATTCATGGGGCAAATGATGCTCTTGCCCTAACGCTAAATAAATTTGATTACCTTGAGCATAACCATGGGCCTGCACTAACGCGGGCAATGGCGATGCATAATGCACCCGCACTTGATTTAGGTTTAAGCCTGTTAACTTTTCCATACCAAGTTTTAAATCCGTGGGTAACCTAACCCCAATAGAACGGGCAGGATAATGTGTTGGCCATTCCGCCTCTTTCTTAAAAAGCCGATGAAACTTGCTCTCCCATAAGTCGCACATAGCACCTCCTTAAACCATTAAAGCTTGGCTAATTTAGCGCTAAATAAATCTAGCTACTGGGCTTAAACACTTAAGAATTCGGCCAAAAATCGGACACTCAAACAGCACTTATGAACACACTGGTAAACACCGCAGTTTGCATCATTTTTGCCGCTCCCCACTTTTTATATTCAATTAGGGTTAGGCCAGTCATCTTTAGCGAAACTAACTTAGGAGAAATGGAATGAGTGATACTCAGACAAATCATCTTGCTTCTGCTCAAGAAGCTCACATCCAAGAAAAAAACATTGAAGAAACACAGGCCCAAGTAGCACCTACTGCCCAAAGAGTAGAAAATTCGGCTCTCCCACATGCGAATATGGGCAGTGAAACCGGCACTACAGCTCAATTATCAGCAATAGAAAGCCAACCGAAAAATCCAAGTTATATTTATGTGGCAGGTAAACTCAGACCTCACTTTCCATCTCGTGGTTTGGAGAAAGAGTACGATACAGCCGCACAAACACTGGGCTTAAACCCAAGAGATTTTAATAAGATCTTTACCTATACAGAGAATGGTCATCACCCATTTCGTTATATTGCAGAACAAGTAAGTTGGATATTGAGCGTCGGTGGCCAAGATGTGTATGTACTATTACCTAATAGCAATGATGAGCTTGATGAGTTTATCGACTCTCTTACCTTTGATTCTGAGAGTAACCTAGCAGATGAAACCTACTCAGTTGCCATTGGCATTAAAGGCCCATTAGCACCAGAGCAGCTCAGTAATGACAAACCATTGCCTATGGTAATGTGCCATCACCTTTATCACTTCACCACGGCGCAATTACAGGATGAACTCAAGGCTGGCAATACAACCACTATTGCGATCAGCAATGTTTTAGATGCCTTGACCAAGCAGCCTAATACAGGGGAAAGCGACTTTGATCGCGCAAAAAACTTTGCCGCCTTTCGTTACCCTAGTATCTATGCCATTAGACAGCCTGCTAATCATTCCTCTAGCAGTTCGTCTGGCCACTCATCTAGTCAAGGCTCATGTTATGCTGACAACAGCTCAGATGACGATCAGTTTTTAGAGAATCTTGCCTTACAGCATTCTAATGTGGCACCGGGACGTAAAATTGTTGATATCATTTTAACCTACCAAAAAAATATCAGTGGTCGTAAAACCAGCTATTACGCCAGCATAGATGTGACTGATCTATATCCCTTCTTACACAGCAACCTAACGACTTACATTCCAACGAATTAAGCCTAAATATGTAGCGATAACGCTTAAGAAGGAGAAATTAAATGATGAACAAAATGAATGCTAGCCAGCTAGGGTTAGCCAATCCTGCAGCATTAGATTTTATTTATGTGGGCGGATTTATTCGGGCTGAGTTTGATAATTTGGGGCTAGAAAAAGAGTTCGAGCGTAACTTGGCTTCAAGTGATGATCACGAAGATAGCGCCCTTTTTATGCCTGAGGACATCCCCCATGCGCTTAACAAGAAGAACTGGCAAAACGACAGAGCTTATTGTCTGTATAAGCATCTTTCGAACCCTAAAAACCGCTATATTGCCAGAGAGATGAAATGGTCTATCATCAATGCTTATCGGGATAAAATGTATCTGTTAGAGCCAAATGCTCAGCAATTAAATGCACTCATCAGTGCTCTTAAACCTAATGAAGATAAGAGCTTAAGCCGAAGAGACAGTAATACAGAAGCTTTGACTCCAATAAATATCATAGGCGCTTATCAATTAGGAACTCATGAGGCCATACCTAAGGTTAAAATTCTAAAAATAGACACAATAAGGCCCCTTGATATCGTCAATAAAATCCATGCTATTCACGCTGGTTTTAATGACAAAAAGCTCAAGAAAGTGATTACGGACATGATCTCGCTTGCCGGAAACAATGGCGATACAGATCAGGATAGAGCGCTAAATTATACCCTTAAGTACAATTTAGAGGTCTATATGGGAGCATATGAGCTTATCTATAACCATGCTAATAGCCACTCAGATAGAGAAGTTGCCCAGCTCAATAATGTAACAGTTCTCACTGAAATTTGTGGCGAGCGTAAAATTGCCAAGGTGATTTTTGACTTTCAGAATGTGCAAAATAGTATTGGCCATCATTGGTATTGTGCGATTGATGTCACGGATGATTATCCCTTCTTACTAACCAAGTTCAGACGTTATTTACCGAGATACTAATGTAAGTAAGCCCAGCACAAACGAAAAGCGCCTATTGATACAGGCGCTTGTTTTTGCCCTTCTTATTAAGCTCTCTTTCATTAAATCTCTTTATTAAACTCTTTTTTTCAATGAATAAAGACGCGCTAATCATAAGCTTGTATGGTTCGAAAGGTCAGATTGACTCTGGGTCCATGATGCATTTTTGTAGGGGGTAACCTGTGTAACCAGTGGGTTTGTGTCACCCCTTTCATGACCAGTAGGCTGCCATGATCTAACACTTGAGAGATCACTTCTTTGCTGTTTTTATGCTTAAAGGCAAATTTACGTTCAGCGCCTAAGCTAATCGAGGCAATGGCACCATGGGTTTTGAGATCCTTTTCGCCATCACTGTGCCAAGCCATGCCTTCACTACCGTCGTGATAAAGGTTTAACAGGCATGAGTTATAGGTTTCGCCACTCTCGGCTTCTGCCATCGCTTTGAGTTCCATCAACTCTTTCGTCCAAGGCAAAGCTGTTTTGGTGGTATTTGAATAGGTATAAGTAAAAGGCCTTTCGCCATACCAAGCGACTTTACGTTTGGTGATAATCTTCTTCCCGAAGATAACCGCCTCATCATTTCTCCATTCAATCCTATTAAATAGCGCTTCAAAGAAATGATTGGCCTGGGGCAAGGACATTATGCTGCCATAGTATTCAACACTGCCATCATGGGGCAGTAGCTCTCTTGGCCATTCTTCTAATTGATCAAACAGATCCATTACTTAACCCTTCATCTCTAAACAAATTAACCTGTATTTCTTAGCTTACTTTTAGCCTATTTTTAGCTTGTTTTTAACTCGCTGCATCATGGAAAATAATACCCACAGCATATCGTTCTCCACTTAACACTTCACTAATACCATGCTTCATATTCACCCTATAATACCCTCTTACACCCTGCTCAGGTTTAAAATTCGTGGTAAATATAATCATATCGCCCCGATCTGGTGTTAGCACTATGGCTTGAGATTGAGCTCTTGGCACCTGTCTTGTCATAACAAACTCGCCGCCTTGATAATCTTCACCCTTTTGGCTTAACACAATGGCCGCCTGAATAGGAAAATAGACCTCACCATATAAATCCTGATGCAGCGTATTAAAGCCTGTTTGCGGATACTTTAAGATCAAGGGCGTAGGTTTCATCTGGCCATTCGCCTCGCATTGAGACGTTAAGCTTGGCAAATGCTGGGGAAAACGTGTTTCAAGATTCAGGCATTGCATCCAAGCATTCGCCACAGGCGCTAAATGCGGATATAGCCCTTCACGCAAGTTTTTCACCATATCGGGTAAAGGATAATCCCAATATTTATACTCACCAAAACCAAAGCGATAACGCTTCATATCCACGGTTTTACGATACTCACTTTCATTGTCATAACGTTTAATCAGACTCCGACATTGGCTATCTGATAAAAAGTTAGAAACGAGGGCATAACCTTTATCCTGCAAGCTATGGCAAATTTCCTGCCAACCTAATTGATTAATTTGCTGATTCAAATTCATATCACACCTTTAGCTTTAACGGCGAATACCTAGAAAAGAGGCGCCACAATCTGCCATCGATTGCAGATAAGCCTAAAGCAATTAACCCCATGCCAACAAAATGTATGATCTCAAGGGATTCATCTAAGAAAAAATAACCTAGTAAGATGGCAGAAACAGGAATTAGTAGCGTGACTAGCATTAGGTTAGTCGCCCCCGCGACTGCCAATATTCTAAAATAAAGCACATAAGCAACTGCGGTCGAAAATACCGCTAAGGAAATAACTGATAGCCAGCTCGTCATTTGTGGAAGTGCGAAATTAATAGGACCGTCGAAGAAAAGAGCAATGGGAAAGAGAACTAAACTAGAGCCTGTCACTTGCCCTGTCGCCGTGATAATAGGGTTAATTTCCATCTGCTTAAAGCGTCGACCAAAGACCCCAGCAAAAGCATAAGATACGGTTGCTAGTACTATCGCTAATTGAGCAACTAAACCACCCACACCAGCTAACGCAGGCAAGCCTATCATGATGACAACCCCCATAAAGCCAATGAGAATGCCCACAATTTTTAGCAAACTTGCTTTCTCATCGGGTAATAAAAAGCCTGCCACGGCAACAGCAAAAATAGGGGTAGCCGCATTTAAGATAGAAGCTAAGCCAGAGGCTAACTGAGTTTGCCCCCACACAATTAAGACGAAAGGCACCACATTATTCAGTAGACCCATACCTAGAAACGCTAACCAAACCTTGAGTTCCTTAGGAGGCTTTAACCCTAGAATAAAAGCGATACACCAAAGAGTAATTGCAGCAATGCCAACCCTTAATGCCACTAAAGTAAGAGGCGGAAAGTCAACTAGTGCAACCTCTACAAAGAAAAATGAGCCGCCCCAGAGTACAGAGAGCAATATCAAGGCTCCCCACACGGTCAGGCTCATTGACGAAGTGATTGTTGATGTCATCCATAAACTCCTAAAATGAATTGTGCTGACATCAAGTTAGCAAGTATCAATGGGTAAAAACATCTGATTCTTGCCTGCTATTTCTTAAAGAGTTTAATCTACGTTTTTAAATTCAAATCCTTGCTTTAAAAAAGAAGAAGCTATTTGTTTATAAAAGACTTGGCTAGAGAAGTTACCCACGCTTTCTATGTAAGCTGGCATCTGATTTAAGTTCTGCTTATCCCACCATTCTCTTGAGGCTTTATCGTGCTGAACAATACCTTCTTTAACGACATTGACATCATACTTTTCAGCCATCGCAAAACTTTCTAAAGGTAATCTAGGCCTTACTAGACTCGCTTTGGACTCGTCTGGAACACCTATCGTAATTCCTGCAATTGGAAAGGTTTTAGCTGGTAGTTCGAGTAGAGATACCATGCCTTCAGGGTCATTTCGAATGCCTCCAATAATAGTCGAACCATAACCCAGCGAATTTATAGCACTCTCTAAAGCACTCAACATAATGCCAGCATCAAGCGCACCTCCAATGATACCCTCTGCTGAACTTTCTAATTGAGACTCTTTATTCATCATATCTGCTACCAAAGCGCCACGCTTAAAATCCACAACCACTGTAATGAAAACATCAGCACCAGCAACTTGTGGTTGATCGCCAGCTAACTTTGCTATCTGCTGAATTTTATCTTTTTCACGGGTCACAATAAGGGAGACAAACTGAGCATTAAACGCATTTGGTGCTTGCTGTGCAGCCTTTAAAATCAAAGACAAGTCTTCATCTTTTATTGATTCTCCGGTGAAGTTTCTCACTGAACGGCGATTCAACTGTTGCTCGATTACCTGATTATTCATGCTTTCCAAAATAAACACTCCTTTCAATAAAAATAGTATGGAGGCTAATTTAGCTAGTCATTCTTGATAGTGGTAGTTATCATCAGGTTAAAATGGCTTCAACCAAAGGTTTAAAATGCTTCCTAATCATCTACCTCTTTTTTTATCCGTTGTGAAAGCGGGTAGCTTCTCTAAAGCAGCTAGAGAAAGTGGCATAAGTGCAGCAGCAGTATCCAAAGCCATAGCTGCTTTAGAAAGCACATTAGATACTCGAATATTTCACCGTTCGACACATTCTCTGGTTCTAACAGATGAAGGGAGAAGTTTTTATAAACGCATTGAGCCTCTGGTTAAACAGCTTGAGGATCAAGTCAGTATGACAATGGATAACCAAACACAGATTAGTGGGTTAATTCGTATTAATCTACCGGATAGCTTTGGTAGAAAAGTCATTTATCCATTATTACTCGATTTTGCGATACTTCATCCTGATATCGAATTTGACCTTCATTTCAGTGATAAAATGATAGATATTGTTGATAACGGTTTCGATATCGGCATAGGTAACATCATGAACCGTGACAGCCAGTTGATTGGAAAAAAGATCTATAATTTAGAGTTCGTCACAGTAGCCGCACCTAATTACCTTAAAATATTCGGTGAACCTAAAAGTATTGAGGATTTAAGGCAGCATAATTGTATTGCTTATCGCTCTAAAACTTCTGGCCAGAAAATGAATTGGAACTACCAAGTTGAGGGGATACAGAGAATACATGCACCTTTGGGGAGTTTATCTATTAGTAATCCAGAATTAGCAATAGAGGCTGCTGAAAAAGAGCTAGGTATAACAAACTCTCCCTACTTACATGCAAAAGAGAGTTTAAATTCAGGAAGACTCATTCCCATATTAAGTAAATATTCACCTCCGCCTATACCTATGTGGATATATTATTCTTCACGACGGTATCTACCATTAAAAACAAGGTATCTTATAGATTTTATTTTTGAAAAATTACAAAACAAAACTTGAAAAATAAATCAATAAAATTAATATTAAAAATTAGAATCAATTTAAATAAAACGTTTACTCAACATCTTTAGCAATATCAACGTTAAATTCTTTTTTAAATAACATCTTAGTATTTTCAAAAGCCATTTCTAAATGTTTTCTGTCTTCTTCATCCCGGGAACCGAAATAAGGGAAGTGATGTAAATAATGGCCGAATATGGCTTGGCAGTCTTGCACATATTTTCTGGTATCTAATATATGGTTATGCCAAACAGCATCTATAGCAAGAGTGGGCGAAATGTTGGTATCGTATTTTCGAATAAGATAGAGATATTGACGGTATTGATTAATGGCAAATGCAGCATCTTCTTCATCCCAAAGAAGCCCCAAATCACCGGCACACTCTTCGTCTGTCATCTTGAAAAAGATCATAGACATATCCATATTGAAGATATATTCCTTGATCTCCTCTAAATTCTTTAATTTTGGTACATGAGGAAATGCAAGAGGTAAACCCACATCATCTTTTAAGTCTTTAATATCAAATTCTTGAAATTCCATTTTATTACCTGCCAACTTAATATATTTCAATTTCATTAAGAATAATGAATATAAGAAGAAAGCACCTTATTGATTTCCCTATAAAATAATAAGGCGCTTAAATCAATGCTAAAAGCTACTTAGGTGTGTGTAAACACAGCTTGCCACAAAAGGCTTTTTTATCACTTTCTAGCTTCATTTTAAATTGTGTTTTCTTATCACCTTTTTGAGCAGTTTGGAAAAAGGCTTTTTTAGCAAGACTAGCATTTACTTTGTTCATAACTATATTCCTTCATAATATTTTTTATATTGTTTTCCAATTAAATGGAAATATTATGTAAGCAACACAGTCAATAAGTGTCAAGTTATTAGACTAATAAAATATAAATTTAATCAAAAAAGATATATGTAATATAGCGTAATTGAAAACATTTTATATAAGGAGGATTATTTTAAATATTTAGTTTTCTAACTTGTCTTATAATAATTAATATAAAACAGGCTTATATCCAATAAAATGTGAATAGTTTTATTAGTGACTATTCATGCTCTAGACATCCCTACAGAGGATCATTAGTCTCTTTCCAATTCGCTTTTTTGATGTCCAAAGACAGTTGTTTTTTACTGCAAATATCATCATCGAGTGAGCCCAAGAATACAAAGCATACTAGTTGATATGCAATATAGCTTAATCAGGCTGCACTCGAAGCTTTTCATGTATAGGTGAAAGAAAAACTTGTTTTCAAAAATGGGTACTCATTCCTTAGCCTTAATAACATTTCGATATTTAAAAAATGCCCACGTACATATAAGGCCCACTAACATTTCAACAGCTGTTGCTCTTATAATACCGTCAACTGGAACCCCATCCACAAAGATAGAAAACACTCTAGCAAGTGCAAAAAGTAAAAAATTTACCGCTGCAACAATCGTAGCGGTATAGGCTAGCTCTTTTATAAATGCACCTAGTAAAATGAGCAAACCACTCGCAAGCATTAGCCCACCCGTTCCTCTAAATTCGTTGTACAGATTAACATTACCTAAAATGCTTATATCATGACGACCTGTATATGCTTCTGGAAAGAAAGCGGCAAAACCTCCAAAAAAGCTCAACATCACACCAGCAACAAATAAAATTAGAACTAAAGCTTTACTGTTTTTCATAATAATACCTTTAAAGTTCATATCACTACACTCGTAGTGATATAAACTTATCTCCATATCAAAATAAGTGCAAGGCACTTGCATCTACTTAAAAGCTAACAAATACTATGCTTCAGAATGATTTGATGATTGATTTATATGCCTAGAAAAAAAAACTACGTAAGAGAAGAAGCTATCCTAAAAGCGCGAGAGGCATTCAGGAGAAATGGTTATCTCAATTTCGGAATAAAAAACATCGAGGAGCAAATTGGCCTTGGTAGATTTGCTATTAGAACTCAATTTGATGGTAAAGAAGGGCTTTTTGAAGAAGCGTTAAGGTCTTACCAAGTCGACGCTAAAGATTTCATTATTGCTCCAATCGCTAATGCTGAAAGCATTGATGTTTTCGAAAAAATGTTAATAAGAACAATAGCTCCCGTTAACTTAGACAGCAGAAAGTATGGCTGTTTATTTGTAAATACACTTGCTGAAAATATTTCTATTCATAATCCTAATATTGATAAATTCCCAGCTGAGCACTACCAAGGTGTGAAGAGTGCTACTATAGATTTAATCAAAAGAGAGCAGTCTTTAGGTAAAGTTAAATCATGTATAAATCCAGAAGATGCAGGTGATTTTATTGTCGGGTGCTTTCTAGCTATTGGCTTAATTAATAGAAATGCAGAAGATGGGACAGCAGCAGAAGGCTATGTGAACATAGCTATTTCTACTGTTAAATCATGGAAAGAAAACAGCTAGATTCAATAACCACTCTAATTAAATAATACCCTTCACTCCTTTTAGCCATACTGAATGCGATTTTTAATCAAATTCGAGATGCTCCGGTAAAGGGCTATTAATTTCGTACCAATTCGCTTTTTGTGATGTCCAAATATGGCCAATCTCTTTACTAGAGATATCATCATCGAGTGAGCCAAGTCGTAAAATAATATGCTGTGCACCCTCTCTTTTTGCATAAATCTGAGTGCCACAATTTGCACAAAAATGTCTGACTTTACCTGGGGAGGATTCAAACTGACTTAATTCTCCCGCACCAGATAACCGAAAATTAGCTAATGGCACTGACGCAACACTTGAAAACGCTGCCCCATGGGCCTTTCGACAAGTAACACAATGACAGTGAACGATATCGCCTACTTCGCCCGAAATTTCATAAGTAACATTGCCACAAAGACAGCTTCCTTTAATCACCTACTCTCTCCTATTAAAACGCTAAAATACACATTACTTGGTTAATGTTTTGACCATAAAGATACTTAATGGATCGAGTTGATACTCGCCAAAAGGTTCGCACTCGCGATAGCCTAAGGACTTATATAGACCAATTGCCTCAGGCTGATAAATGCCTGTTTCTAATTTTGCTATTGGAATACCGTCTTGAATAAGAAGTTGATGTAAGTGCGACATAATCGCTTTTGATAGGCCTTTTCCTCTTTGTTTCTCAGGTACATAAATACGCTTAATCTCTCCGTAACTGTCCTTTGACTTAAAACGCTTTACCGCCCCTATAGCGGCGAGTTCATCCTCTAAAAAAATGCCAATCAAATCCGTACGATCGTTTAATAAAGAAGACTGAGTTTCCATATGATTACTCTCATCTGGATAGAGAGTTTGCATGTATAAATCAGATTCATTTAAAAGATGCTGAACATCTGATCTTTCTTTCGTGATTTTTCTGATTTCCATACACTTTCTCCTTATCCAACATATTCATAATAAAGATCAAATTCATCTTCATGAGTTTGTACAAAGCCATTATTTTGATAAAACCTATTAGAACGACTGCCTTTTAAAGCGCCTAAACGCAAGACTAAGCCCTTTTCTTTCGCTAGCTCGATAACTCTAGTGAGAGCCTTTTTACCAAGCTGTTTATTCTGATGCTCAGGTTTAATATATAAATGATCCAACCAGATATGATCTGTACGAGTTCGTAGGACATAAAAGCCAATCAGCTCATCCTCAAGGGTAAGCTTAATCGTATCTTGTGGGATAAAAGTCTCTAAGAATCGATTCCTCACCCTGTCTTCATCAAATCGGCCGAGGGCGACTAAGCTGGGTTTCATGGCTTGAGCCCTAAGGTTCGCTAAGTCATTAGCATCAGAATCTTTTGATTTAATATATTCCATTATTATCTTCCTATTACTCAATCTTAATTAGTTACCTTAACTCTGTCTGTGACTTAACTTGAAAGGTTAGCGACGGCTACTGCCAGGAGTTTTCTGATAATAACTTTTGTAAGCACGAGAGAAACTAGACGCGTCAGAGAAACCCGTTTCTGCTGCGATACTGACCAAAGGCATTTTGGATTGGGTGAGCAATAATTGTGCTTTTTTCATTCGCCTGCTCATCAAATATTGCTGTGGTGTCATACCGATTTGCTGTTGGCATAACGCATAAAAATGACTTTCACTCACATGCATCATATTCGCAAGCTCCGCATTAGTTGGCGGCTCAAATAATCGGCGATCAATAAATCGATTTAATAGCAACATATCAAGACGCTGACATAACATAGCACTTACTGAATCAGCACTATAAAGCTGCGATAACTGAGTCATAAATAACGACACCAGCTGGCAGTTAATTTGAGGATTAAGCTGTCCTGGATTTTTAGCTAATTGCCCTGCGGCAAAATCAAGTAAAGGTAGCATCTCAGCATTGAGAGAAATAATGTTAGCTTGCTGAAACAGAGTCTCTTTAAACGAAGTCTGACAAGCTATTTCTAAGGCATTAATAAAGGGGTCAAAAGGGGCTAAGTCAATAACAAACAATTCACTATCATCACTTAAGCCGCTAAATAAATGCGCCTCATCCGAGGGCACTATCGCAAGGTTACCACTACTAAGCTCACCCGTTTCACCCTCGAACTCACAGGCCATTTGACCATGTAAACCAAACAGAAGCTGGGGGAAATCGTGACAATGCTCACCGCTCTGACGTGCAATTAAATTGCGCCGAGCCATACTTTTATTCATTGCGAAAACGCCTATCTAAAGAGAGAAACATTAGGTTTCAAGAGTTTCAGTCAATAACTCCGTAGCCTCAGTCAATTATCAGTTTTTTCTTGTCGTTATCATGGAGCTAAGACTAACAATAAGAGATTCTGTTATGCAACTAAACGCCACTCAAGTTCAAAATGCGCTGCCTTGGAGTGCTTTAATTTCCACACTAAACGATATCTTTACGCGTAAAGTTCACTCACCTGTACGCCACCATCACAACATTAAAGTCGCGCAAAACCCAGACGCAACTTTATTACTTATGCCTGCTTGGCTGGAGAATGAATATTTAGGAATAAAACAGGTTAATGTATTTCCAGGTAACGCAGCGCTTAAGCTACCTGGATTAAGCAGTCATTACCTTCTTAGCTGTGGAAAAACAGGCCAACCTTTAGCCCAACTAGAAGGCAATGAATTAACCGCTCGTCGTACTGCGGCAGCATCTGCTTTAGCCTCTCAATTCTTATCAAAAGAAGACGCCAGCGAATTATTAATGGTTGGTGCGGGAAGAATGGGGCGCCGTTTAATTCCTGCACATATGAGCGTTAGACCCATTACTAAGGTAAGTGTATGGGATCGCAATGAGGATGCAGCAAAGTCTCTAGTTGATGAACTTAAGGCTGCCGATATTAATGCACACTTCTGCCCAAAAGATGAACTTGAAACCTGTGCAGGTAAAGCCGATATTATTAGCTGCGCAACTATGTCGACTACTCCCTTAATTCAAGGTAAATGGTTAAAGCCTGGCGCTCATCTAGACCTAGTCGGTAGCTTCACGCCAACAATGCGCGAAACAGATAATCATGCCATGCAACATTGCGCTGTCTTTGTCGATACCAGAGCGGGTGCATTAAGCGAAACGGGTGACCTGATTATGCCGATTGAGCAAGGTGCTATCACTCAAGATGTCATTCTTGCCGAATTCTCAGAGCTTTGCTCGGGCCAACATTCAGGCCGTCATTCGCTTGCGGATCCACAAACAGCCATCACCTTATTTAAGTCTGTGGGTGATTCAAGGGAAGATTTAGCCGCCGCGATACTCGCTTACAAAACCTATTCACAAGAAAAAAACTAGCGCCAAAACTTAGCGCTTTTACCTCTGATAATAAAAACAATGACGAAGCTATTTCGCTTTCTGGAGAATACAGATGCAAAAAAATAATGCCCCAAACCTAGCGATACCAAGCCTAGGTTTAGCTTTAATTCCTATCATTCTCACCATCGCTTTATTAGGTGTTCAGATCTTTTATTATGATGACTTTACACCTCATATTGCGCTAGCCATTGGCTTTGCAATTACAGCTTTAGTTGGCTGGTCTCAAGGCTATCGTTGGAAAGATATCGAGTCTGGTGCGTTTCATGTTCTGCATGTCGCCATGCCCTCTATCGCAACTCTAATTGTTGTAGGCATGCTGGTAAGTACATGGATTGCGAGCGGCACGGTGCCTATGCTCATTTATTATGGCTTAGAGCTGATAGACCCTAGCTGGTTCTTAGCGGCTTCTATGTTACTTTGCTCTGTTGTTTCGCTATCCATAGGTTCTAGCTGGACAACCGTAGGAACAGTGGGTCTTGCGCTAATTGGCATAGGCTCAGCTTTTGGCGTGCCTATTTATTGGAGTGCAGGTGCAGTGGTTTCTGGCGCCTTTTTTGGCGATAAAATATCTCCTTTATCAGATACCACCAACTTAGCCGCAGCGGTGACCGAAACAAATGTGTTCGACCATATTCGCAATATGATGCCAACCACCATTCCAGCTATGGCTATTGCCTTTGTTATATATCTAATTGTCGGTGGTCAAACTGCGACAGATACTGCTCAACTTGCTCAAATATCTCAATTTAAAGAAGGCTTAAGTACCCACTTTGATCTTGGCGTTTTACCGCTAATCCCCTTAATTGTCGTGATGGCATTAGCCTTTTTTAAAGTCTCTCCCATCCCAGCCTTATTTACAGGTTTTATTCTTGGCGCCATAGTCGCAGCCGTGAACTATGACTATAACTTGAACCAGGTTCTGACTTTCGCTCATAGTGGCTTTAAAATTAACACTGATACAGCATCGTTAGACAGCTTGCTTAACCGAGGTGGCGTGTCATCTATGACCTGGGTAATTACCTTGATGATGTTTGCGTTAGCCTTTGGTGGCGCATTAGAACGAACCCGCTGTTTAGAATCAGTGGTCAGATCGATACTAAGATTAACGAAAGGCTTTAGAGGATTACAAACTAGCGCTATTTTAACCTCTGTTGCGACCAATGTTGTGTCAGGTGATGTCTATCTATCTATCGCCCTACCCGGCCGCATGTACGGGCCTGAATACAGCAAGCACGGATATAGCCGTCTAAACTTATCTCGCGCCATTGAAGAAGGCGGTACCTTGGTCTCCCCACTGATTCCATGGAATGCCGGTGGTGCATTTGTAATGGGGACCTTAGGTTTAACTGTCGTATCAGGTGACTACAGTGCTCTACTCTATATTCCCCTTGCTTTTGCTTGTTGGCTCTCACCTGTGATTGGGATAATTTATGCCCAAACGGGTTGGTTCTCGAAAAAGTCCGATGAAGAGACCATGAATACTCAACCCAACTCTGAAAATTCAGCGCAACCCCAATCACTAAAAGGAAACATCTAATGCAGAACCTCGGCGCGAATAAAATTAAGCCTGTCACAGTAGGCGTTGTTGGTGCCGGGGTGGTCGGTCTCTGTACCGCATTAGAGTTACAACGAGAAGGTTTTCAAGTGACCTTAATCGACAAAAATGAACCGGGGTTAGGGGCGTCATTTGGTAACGCGGGCTACTTAGCGACTGAGCTAATTGACCCCTTATCCACGACTAAAACCCTACGCAGTGCACTTTCCATGTGGCTAAACCCACATGGACCCTTGTCACTTCCATTAGGGTACTTTCATCGTATTTTACCTTGGCTGGTAAAATTTATTACGGCCGCTCACCCAAGCACATCTGCAAAAGGACGCCTCGCCTTATCAGCATTAAACCAAGCATCAATTCCAGCTTGGAAAAAATGCTTACTGGATATAGGTGCTAGTGGGCAACTCGTGAAATCCGGTTACCTCTTAGTGTGGGAGTCGCAGAACAAACTAGAACAAGCCAAACAACATGCTCTTTATTTAAAAGCATGGGGAATACAAACAGAGCTTGTTCAAGGTGAAAGATTGAAAAAGCTAGAACCCGCTCTTTCCAGCACAATAAATCATGCGTTATATTTTCCCAACGCTTATCGCGTACAGGACCCTCATCTGCTTTGCGAAGTACTTTTTTCTGCTTTTCTATCAAGGCAAGGGAACTTCATCAAAGAGGCAGTCAAGGATATTCAACCTGGCGATAAGTCCAATAAACTTATCACACAAGATGCCAGCTACTCATTTGACAAACTGGTTATTTGCACTGGTGCTTGGAGCAAAAGTTTACTACAAAAAGTCGGTCTTAATATTCCTTTAGAAGCCGAGCGAGGCTATCACCTTACGTTTAAAAATAATCCATTTAAACTCAATCACCCAATTGGTTCTGCTGAACGAAGGTTTGTGATGAGCCCACTCCATTCAGGTTTAAGAGCTGTGGGAATGACAGAGTTAGGCGGACTTAAGCTGAAACCTTTTAAACGACGGTTTTTATCTCTCCGTTATCATAGTCAAAAGCTAATCCCTCGACTTAAAAGCACAAAAATTAAAACCAGTGATTGGATGGGGTTTCGACCGACTATGCCAGATTCATTACCTGTAATAGATAAGCACCCTGAGTATGAAAGCATCTTTTTTGCTTTTGGAAATCAGCACCTTGGATTAACTCAAGCGGCAACAAGTGCAGAACTATTAACCGCTATTGTTACCCAAAAAACACCTAAGATTAATTGTAACGCGTTTAAAGTGACTCGATTTTAACAAGCCCTCAAAGAGTAAAAGAGGGGCTAACAACCCCCTCTTTCTTGTCCAATAATGTTATTTAACTCACAACGCATTTAAGAGGAGAGATAGGTTTAACTGCCTCTTTAATCGAGCTAATCCGCTCCTTCAGCTTTGCGCCATAGGCACTTGCTCTTTGGACGACATCTTCCTTTTTATTCGCAATATCTGGTATGTATAACATATTGCCACTGGCCATAGGCGATAGCCAGTGCATCCCACATAAGGCAGCGGTTTGCTCTAAGGGCGTAAATAAAGTCTCAAGGCTAAAGTTGTTATGTCCACCGACTTGATAAGAGGCGATATCTCCGCCCAATGTTGTTGAAATAAGCAAACGCTTATCTTTCAATTTATCCCCAGTACTGCCATAAGCAAAACCATAAAGCAGCACCTGATCCATCCACTCTTTTAAAATCCCAGGTACGCTATACCAATGGATAGGAAATTGAAAAATAATCAAATCAGCTTCAAGCAATGCCTGCTGTTCATTGGCGACATCAATTTTAAAATCAGGATATAACTGGTACAGATCTCGTATCTCCAAACCTTCTATCGCATTTAGGCTTTCAACTATGGCTTGGTTAGCAATGGAACGTGTCGCTAGGTATTTATGGGCAACTAAAACGAGGGTTTTCATCTATTTTCTCCAATCTACTTTTTCAATCTGATGTCTTCAATATATGACTATGAATTTCTCTTGCGAGAACATGAGTGAGGGAGCAGAATAAACAAAAAATTTAGCCGACATAAGAAGGCACTTTTTAAGAACTCAGTACCTTTTTGTATACCCTTGGACGTAAAAATGCCGCACACAGATTATGACTGTAACCTTGGTTGCCCAGTAGAAAGAGCTCTCGAAATCATAGGAGGGAAATGGAAAGGCGCAATTCTTTATCACCTGTTAGATAGCAGTAATCAAGATACTTCAATTCGCTTTAATGAACTGCGTCGTATCATGCCCAACATTACCCAAAGAATGCTAACTAAGCAGCTAAGAGAGTTAGAAGAAACAAAGCTAATTTCACGCACAATTCATCCTGAAGTGCCACCTAGAGTCGAATATTCCATGACTGACTATGGCAAAACATTAGCGCCAGTTATTGAGTCCTTAAGGGCTTGGGGCATTTCTCATCTAGAAAGTAATAACACTCGTCAAGATTAGCCTTTAGAAGCGATTCATTTTTTCTCTTTACAAGTATTCAAGTTTTATCTAACATTCAATACATACCATACAGTATGGTATGTATTGAATGTTTTTAGCTTCATACTATCAATGAGAGACAAAGGAATGACTATGACTTGGCTTTTCTCCAATATTCAAACCTTAGATGAACCCAAACAGGATAAGCTTGCAAGTAAGGTTGAAGGCCACTATTTTCGTGATGCCCTTTCAATGCCTCTAAACAAGCCATCTTTGAGCCCAAGCCAATTACAGCACGCCATTTTTGCGCACATGCCTAGCTGGGTTTCTAAGTTAATGAAAATTCGTAATCGAATAGTTAAATTATTTGGTTTTGAAGTAGGCGCAGATAACCTAACACCAAGCAGCGACGAGTTAACAATAGGTGATAAAGCAGGTTTCTTAACTGTCATTGAGAAGACTCAAGATGAGATTATTTCTTATGCCGAAGACAAGCATATGATCTTCTATATCTCTGTGTTAAAACAGGCTGATCAAGTCATCGTTTCTACCTTAGTTAACCAAAAAACATTGATAGGTAGGCTCTATGTCAATAGCATTTTGCCTTTCCATTACATCATCGCACGTACTGTGATGAATAACGCGCTAAAAGCTAAAAGATTATGAATACAAAAAAAACAAAAAAAGACTTAAATAAAGCCCAAACAGGCAAAAACAAAGAAAGTAAAAGTAGCCAATTAGACTGGCTAGAATTTGCACTAAAAGTGTTAATCAAAAAAGGCCCTGAGTCTCTAAAGATCATTCCTTTATGCGAATTAAAAGGCGTAACCAAAGGCTCCTTTTATCACCACTTTGATAATCGAAACGCTTTTATTGATGCTCTGATGACACATTGGTATGAAAAGATGACATTAGATTTTATCAAGCAGGCAAACACAGAAGACTCACCACTTGAAAGATTAAATAAACTGGATCAAGTCATCGCAGGACAAAACATTGAGGCAGAAATGCACATACGTGCCTGGGCATTAAAAGAGCCGAGTATTAGCGGACACTTAGAAAAAATAGACCAGCAAAGACAAGGCTATTTAGCCCAATGTTATGCCGAACTTGGCCTTCCTAAAGAAGAAGCAGAAGATATCGCATTAATGGCCTATGCCAATTTTTTAGGCATGCAACAGATACATCCAAGACCCTCTATCGAAACCGTATTAAGAGTCACAGCGATGGCATCTCAAGCTTTTTTGCCAATGCCCAAGGATAACTGATTTTAAATTGAAACTTTAAGGATAGAAAACCATGAAATATTCAGGATATTACCTAATCGCAACAGGCATACTTCACAGTGTTATTGGCTTAATTTTAGGTTGGGAAACGCTCTTAGCCATGCACCAAGATAATTGGTTGGCCAGCACCATGGCTGGCGATCAGATATTGTTTGATCGTGAGGCAATTTCTTGGTTTTTACTGTCAGGAATTTTCTGGATTCTATTTGGCATCATGCTTCAAAAAGCGTTAGATGAAGGCTTTATTCCTCCCGTTTCCTTAGCTTGGGGCTTTATCCTAATAGGTATTATTGTCGCCATCATAATGCCTGTATCAGGCGCTTATTTCTTTATTATTCAAGGCATTATTTTAATGCGAGGTAGCCTAAAAGCAAAAATATTAACACCTTTGAGAAAGCGAGTAGTTAAGCCTTATTAAAAATCTCAGCAAGCCAATCAACAAAAACACCTGTGCGCTGAGAAAGATGCTTTTTATGAGGATATAAAGCGGAGACAGGCATGCTTGGCACAGAGAATTGAGTGAGTATAGGCACTAATTCACCTGTTTCTAACTCATGCCTAATCCGGTATTTAGGGACTTGTATCAGGCCTAATCCAGCTTTGGCGCTAGCGGTATAAACCTCAGCGCCTGAGACGGCCACCAGGGAATTCAAATGTACTGAAACCAGCTTATTTTTGACAAGAAAATCAAATTCAGAAGGTCTGGCTTTTACATCTAATGAATAGGCAATACCATTATGGTTCTGCAAAGCGTTTAAATCTTTGGGCGTTCCGTATTGATCAAGATATTCAGGACTCGCCACTGTCACAATTTCCAGTTGAGTTAAAGGTTTCACAATTAAACTGGAATCCTGTAACTCACCCGCTCTTAATACACAATCGATTCCCTCTTTTACAAGGTCAATAAGTCGATCATCCTCAGCAATATGGATTTTAATATCTGGATAACGCTTTAAGAAATCAGGAAGACGAGGAATGACAAAATGTTTAGCAAGTGTCCCTTGTAAATTGACCCTTAGCACACCTTTAGGAGAGTGTTTTAAAAAACTATTCTCAACTTCTTCCAACTCCCCAAGCAGTTTGATGCATTTTTCATAATACTGCTCTCCATCCAAAGTTAAACGCACTTGGCGAGTGGTCCGTTCTAGCAATCTAACCCCAAGGCGGCTTTCTAAACGTTTAATACTGTTCGTCACTGTGGCGCGTGGCACGACTAAGTCTTCTGCCGCCAGAGTAAAACTATTACGCTCTGCCACTCGGGAGAAGATCTGCATCTCTTTAAATTTATCCATTTCTTTCCCTTTAATTAAAAAACATGGGTTAAGCGAAAAAATTAAATTGCCGCAGTTAAGTTTACGCCATTGAGCTATCCCAGATGAAAACGAATGCTCACATTATTATTATAAATGGAATTGTATTATCAATTTATAAGCAATTATTCACTTTAACATAAAGGTCATACTCACCCTTATTCTAATCAGCTAAATTGAGGTAAAAGTATGTCTAATCAAAAAGTCGCCATCATAACAGGCGGATCACGCGGTATTGGGGCAAGTATTAGCAGAAGACTTGCGATTGAAGGCTTTAGTATTGCAATAAATTATGTTTCAAGCTCTGAGCAAGCTATCAACTTAGTCAAAGAACTCACTTCGCTTGGCTATCAGGCAATCGCAATCCAGTGTGATATCGCAAGCCCAGAGTCCGTCAGACACCTTTTTAAGCAAGTAGAAACTCGCTTGGGTAAAGTCGATATCCTAGTTAATAATGCAGGTTGCATGAAATTAGCCTCTATAGCAAATAGCAGCGATGAATTATTCGAAAAGCAAATCGAAACCAATTTAAAAGGTACTTTTAACACCTTACGTGAAGCCTCCAAAAGGTTAAATCAGGGTGGACGAATTATTAATATGTCTAGCAGTGTACTGGGGTTAAAACTAGAAGAGTATGGTATTTATAGCGCCACAAAAGCAGCAGTTGAAGCGCTAACAAATATTTTAGCCAAAGAGCTAAAAGGAAAAAGTATTACTGTAAATGCAATAGCTCCAGGGCCAACAAACACCGAACTCTTCTTACGAGATAAATCTCAACAACAAATTGAGCATTTATCTCAAATGAACCCAATGCAAAGGCTAGGCACCCCTGCAGACATAGCAAATATTATCGCTTTTCTAACCGGACCTGACAGCCAATGGATCAATGGATCAATGGACAAATCATAAGGGCTAATGGAGGTATGGTGTAACTTAATCCATCTTAATCAGCAACATAAGATGAATCTAATTTATATCTTATCTATGTTTTTTAGATATGTGCTTCAGCTTTGACATGCTAAAATATGCGCGCTTTATTTCGAGCGTTCAAACATGATTTTTTGTATTTTGTCGCTAAGCTTAAAGACGAGTTGTTCTAAATAAAGTGAGGGAATTTATTACTTCACTTTAACAGGTATAAATGAGAGGAAGTTAAGATGAAACTAATGAAATATTCAGGCTACTACCTAGTTGCAACAGGTATATTTCATTGCCTAATAGGAACCTATTATGGCTGGCAATCT
The DNA here is from genome assembly GCF_001624705.1 of Marinomonas sp. SBI8L. Taxonomy (GTDB): domain Bacteria; phylum Pseudomonadota; class Gammaproteobacteria; order Pseudomonadales; family Marinomonadaceae; genus Marinomonas. Next base: position 419,620 of record NZ_JSEO01000003.1, on the reverse strand, counting down.
CTGGTTAATATGCACAACGACCATTGGTTTTCGAGCATTTTCATCAATGATGAACCTATATTTGACCGTTTAGCTATCGTCTGGTTCTTGATATCAGGCGTTATGATAATCATGTTAGGCTTATTCTTACAAAAGGCACTTAAAGAAGGCTTTATTCCACCACTTTCTTTAGCTTGGGGATTGATAATAATAGGGATTATTTTAGTTTTCCTTTCGCCTTTTGAGACTGCCTATTTATTGCTTATCCAAGGTTTCATTCTCTTATTTGGTATTCCAGATCTTATCAATCAAAGAATCGAAAAGAAGCTGCAAGAGAGTAACTAACCTACAAAATATGAAGCAGGGTTTATCCCAAACGCCTGCTTGAAGGCATAAGTAAATGCAGAGGGAGATTGATAACCTACCTCTAACGCAACCTGAGTAACTGGCAAACCTTGCTCTAACAAGTTAATTGCCTCTAATAAACGTACTTTTTGCCGCCACTCTTTAAAACCCATCCCCACTTCTTTGGTAAAAATTCGAGTAATAGTACGACTTGATAGGTTAAGCGTTTGAGCCCACTCCTCTAGGCTCATTGCATTACTTGGGGTATGAATTATCTGCCTAACTAATTCGGCTAACCGCTTATCTGAAGGGATTAGAACTGATAAAGCACTATCCGCCTGTAAACTTAGCTGATCAATCAAAACTTGCGTGAGTCGCTTATCCTTATCATCCAGCTCTTTATCTTCATGAGTCATTTCGCCCACAGCTAAAATCAGTTCACGCACTAATGGGGTAACACTTAAGACTTTACTCGTATCTCCAAGGGCTGAAACCGTATCAGGCCTAAAATACACACTATGAAAATGCGCCCCTACAGGCACTCTTACCCTATGATCACAGTTCGGTGGTAACCAAATCGCTTTTTGCGGTGGCACAAACATAATTTGATTCTGGTACTCAACATTTAATACCCCACTTGAGGCATACATAAGCTGATACCAGATGTGTCGATGCAATTGCCCTTTATACCCTGCTGGCATGTCGATCTGATGGGTAAGAACGAATTTATCACCTGCGTTTTCAATTTTTTCGTTCGAGGTTAACTTAGCCATAATCTTTCGCTTTGTGATTTAGTGGGCTTTTTTATTTTATTTACTTTCATTGTTAACACTCATTTCAACATTGTCTGTTTATCGATATTGATCGTCATAACATAGAAAGTAAGACTAAAAAATAACGAATAGACTGTCTCATATCAATTTATTTCAGAAGAGATTAGACAATGTTAATCAATAGAAATGCTTATTCTTGGCAAACTCCCAAGCATCTCCTCATGCTGGTATCTATTATCGTACCTATGGCATTTGCTAGCTGGCAGGCACTACTGAATAACTTTGTTATTGAAAAAGCACACTTTACCGGCGCCGAAATTGGCTTATTACAAAGTGTGCGTGAGATCCCAGGCTTTTTAGCCTTTACCGCCATCTTTGTGCTCTTATTTTTAAGAGAACAAAAGTTCATGTTGCTCTCACTCGTGATGCTCACTTTAGGCGTGGCGATTACGGGCTTTTTCCCTTCGGTGGCAGGGCTTTTATGTACGACCTTGTTAATGTCTATCGGCTTTCATTATTTTGAGACCTTAAAGCAGTCTTTATCCCTGCAATGGCTCACAAAAGAAGAAGCGCCAGAGGTATTAGGCAAGCTTATTTCCGTTGGGGCGCTCGCCTCACTCATTACCTATTCTGGACTTTGGGTTTTATTAGAGATATTCCAACTTGAGTTTAAGTGGGTGTACCTTATTGCTGGCAGCCTCTCACTAGCCATAGTGCTATTTATCTGGCTAGCCTTCCCTAACTTTGAGGCTAAGGTGCCACAAAATAAAAAGCTAGTGTTGCGCAAACGCTACTGGCTCTATTACGCCTTAACCTTTATGAGCGGTGCGAGACGCCAAATCTTTGTGGTGTTTGCAGGCTTTTTAATGGTAGAAAAATTTGGTTATTCTGCGTCAGATATAACGCTTTTGTTCTTGATCAACTATGCCTTTAATTGGTTATTTGCGAAAAAAATTGGCAAGTTGATCGGACACTTTGGCGAACGTAATGCCCTTATTTTTGAGTACCTAGGTTTGATACTGGTATTCGTAGGTTATGCTTTTGTGGATTCGGCTATCATGGCAGGTAGCTTATATGTGATAGATCACTTGTTCTTTGCTTTGGCGCTGGCGATTAAAACCTACTTTCAGAAGATAGCAGACCCAGCGGATATGGCCTCGACTGCAGGCGTGTCTTTCACTATCAGCCATATTGCAGCGGTTGTGATTCCAGTGACCTTTGGATTAATCTGGTTGGTGTCCCCTGCCAGTGTCTTTTTAGCAGGTGCTGCTATGGCTGCTGCCTCATTAATATTGGCCTTTAACATTCCAGCCAAACCAGATGAGGGTAATGAAGTACGTCGATTTAAATGGGCATAAAAGAAAACTAACACGCACACCCAAAATAAGTATCAACTAGCTTGGCTTATTCTGGGCCTTCTAACGCCTAATTGATGACTGAATAGATTTTAATTCGTGATTACAAGTTTTGATTCATATGCTTGTAACCAAAACTTTTCTATCCACGCGGCTTCACCGTTGGATAATATTTCATCCTTAAGATAAACGGGAGTAATAGACTTAGACCATTCCCAAAAGGAAATAATATCATTTTTTAACTTCTTCAATTCTGAGAATATCTGATGATCTGGTTTATCTTGATAATCATATCGCCCCTTCTCGTATCTCAAATTTTGAGGGTAATATTTATCCTCCTTATTCAAAAAGGTACCAACACTATCCGGATCAATTTTTATTGGATATGAAAAAGCTTGACTTTCGAAAGAGCCTGGAACTTTCATGTCGAGATTTGGTAGAAATGTATGCCTAAAACACAACACATGGCTAATTCCACCAGGCCAAGCATTTCGACCACCTAAACGAATAAGACTTACATTAATTTCCTCATCAAGAAAGTAGATGCTTTTTCCACTCTTTATAAAGCCTAACCCTACAAGAGACTCCACAACAATTTTGTCAAAAACAGCATCGAATCCATTTTTATCCATATAATTAAGTTCCTTTCTTTTATCAGTCTTCAACACCTGCCACTTCACCGACTGCAATAAAGCTCCCCATGCCAAATAAAATCGAGCCAGAGACCTTATCCTGTATTACTTGTGCATTCTTATGCTTTAACAGCCAACTAGCCACCTTGCTGGATGACACGGCCACTAAAATATCACAAGGCAAGGCTGTTAACGCTGCAATCATACCTAACACAAAAAGCTGTAGCGCAATCGGGCCTGATTCAGGTACAACAAATTGTGGTAACAAAGCGATAAAAAACAAGGCGGTTTTTGGGTTAGTGACTTCAACGATAATACTTTGGATGAACACCTTTTTAAGAGGCATGCTTTTTGTCTTTTTAACAGGCAAGGCTTCATCATCAGACTTATTTTCAGAGCTAGAACCAGAATGTGCACGCCAGTAGTTCACCCCAAGATAAATAAGATACAAAGCACCAATTAACTTCACCATCATATACAGGGTCGGCGAATGACTAAATAAAACCGACAAACCTAATACAGCTGCGGTGACATGAATTAAGCTCCCTACACCCAAGCCTAATGCAGCCACTAAGCCACCTTGTAAACCTTGCGCAATGGACCTTGCCATGACATATAAATTAGATGGACCAGGAGAGAGGCTCATTAATAATGAGGTTAGAGTAAAAGCTAATAAAATTTCGATTGATGGCATTCATCGTCCTCCAATAACACATCATGGTCAGAGCATCATTTTCTGAACCTGATCTAATAAAAAAGAATGAAGGTTATCTGAGAAAATAAAATTAGTTAAATTAATATTATTAAATAGTCATTAATTATTTTACTGATTTATTACTAAAAAGAGACTAAGAGATAGCTATGAAGAACTCACACCACCATAAACATCAATGGTAAAACCTCTTTCTTTCGCATAACGCTTTGGTGTTTGCCCTAGTTGCTTTTTGAGGTGTCGAATAAGATGAGGTTGGTCACTAAAGCCAAATTCAAAGGCGACCTCAACCCAATCTATGTCTTGAGCCTGTTTTTGATATAAATGCTCAAGTAAAACCTCAAGCTTATTCATTGCTTGGTATTGTTTTAAACTTAACCCTGTCACCCTGATAAAACTGCGTTCTAAGGTACGCTGAGAGCAATTTAAGCTTTTTCCTAAGGATGAGATATTCGTTGTTGAAATAAGCGGTAAAACGCTCCTCACCAGCTCACTATGTCTATCCTCTTTCACTTGATTAAGCCAAGGCAGTAAAAGCTTATCCAATTGATCACAACAAAGCTCAGCTTCTTCACGAGCTAATGAGATGAGCTCCTCAACGAATAGATTTTCTTTCGTAAACAGCTTCTCTTTAATGAGTACTTGCAACTGAGCTGCTTTAGCTTGATTTAGTACCGTTTGGCTATCGAACTCATCATTCTCATTAAGGTTTAAACGATATAAAGCACCTGGGCGAAATTTAATACCTAGGTGAACAAATGCCTGCCTGTGATCAAGCTGTAAAGTTTGCTGATGCGGATATAACCAGTGACTTCCAAGGCCAGATGAGCCCCCCGTTTGATTGGATACAAGATGCTCTGTTTCACCCCCCTCATGGAGATCGAGCCCATAAAAATAGGCCTGATCCGAAGGTGATAATATCAAGTGTGCGCTTGGGTCTGGGTTGAGTTTTGGATACGGGTAACTTGTGGCGTCTTTGGTTTTTTCGATAAACCAATAACACTCTATCAAGTTACTTAATCGCTCTGATTTAGGGGCTTGTATCCAATTAATCATGCCTTGTTAATACTCAACTTTTTATCCTGGGGAATACCCCAAACTGACATCATATTTTCCACCTAAAAAAGATTAAAACTCAAATTGAATAATACGGTGAGAGGCTGAAAGTCCCGCTCTTGATATGGCTTTTTGTGCCGCCAAATTGCCTGCTTCTGTCGAACAGATACAGGCAAGTCCTTCCTTTGAAGCCATATTAGTTAAGCATTTCAGTACTTGAGTCGCCAGCCCTTTTCCTCGATGTGATTGACTCACTATCATGCCTAAGTCAGCGTACTCAGTTTGTATCTCATCAAATAAACGACATTCTCCTGTTGCAACAAGCTCATCCTCAGACCAATAACCAAACAGCTCATTACGCCCAATTAAATTCCCATAATAGTCGTTTAACCAAGCTTCTGGTGCACCTATATTCATTGCTGCGAAACTAACAAAACGGGCTAATTCAGACTTATTAGCTAACTGCATCTCTAACTCAGTTTCAAGCACACCCTTTAATTCTTGACGATACATATGGGCATTAACCTTGTAACCAATCCCGTTATCTAAACATAGGTTTAAATATTGTATTTCTGCAGTACTGACAAAGGCACCTTTTATCTCACCAATGACAGAGCTATTACCTTGGCTAATGAGTTTAAATAAATCAGGGCCATGAATATTGGATTTAGGCGAAAGGTAAAATTGGATGAGATATGACTCGCTATTTACGCAGCAAAAACCTTCTAGCTCATCCTCAAAGTAAAAGCCGAAGTGAGTGCTCATAGGAACAAAACCAAAGTGCCACATGCCATCTAAAGGGCCATTCGCTTGCTCGAAAAAACCTTGTTTTAAGATCTTTAATTCAGGCTTGCTTAGATCGTCTATAGGTTTAATTTTTAACATGCTGTTTCCCTATTATCTAAATATATATTGATAAAGAAATAATAAAAAAACAGCCTTAAGAATGATTGAATAAATACGACAATACTTCTATTTGCTACTTACCAAACGCGCTGCGAGACCAAGAAAGATCACCCCTAATATCCCGTCTATATGCTGTCCTAATGTTAACTTTTTCCCCAAAAAGCGCCCTAGTTGGCTAAAGGTAAAAGAAAAAGCCAGATTAATCACAAAGACGAACAGACTTAAAATAAGGCCTAGTATCAGAATCTGTATCGTGAGGTCGGAGCCATCATGGGTGAATTGAGGTAAAAATAAACTAAAGAATAAGAGCGCTTTGGGGTTTAATAAGTTATTGAGTAGCCCTTTATTTATCAGGCTAAAACTCGATATTTTTATGGTTTTAGAATGCCCTTCGACACGCGTCTGAGTGTCTTGATTTTGCTCATAATTAGCGACACTTTTATACCAAGTGAAGAGCATCTTGAGGCCGATATAAGTTAGATAAGCTGCCCCAACTAATTTGACCCCTAGAGCGATAATTGGCATGGCCATCATGAGTTCACCCAGGACAAAAGCAACCAAACTCGTTTGCACAACACCAGCCAGTAGCACACCAATAGACGCCATGGCACCCGCCATAAATCCCTTACTTGATGAGTAGCTCGATAGCAGTAATAAATCTGGTCCTAGGGAAATCGCTAAAAAGAAAATAGCGGTAAAAAAGAAAGGTAACACGCTGAGGTCTATCATAAGGCTCCCTGATATTGTTAAAGATTAACTCATCAAGGGATTGCATTTAGCCATTAACGAAAGAAAGGAGCAAGTATTAAAGCCTACTCCTTAAAATCAGCTCCTTAAAATCAGCTCCTTAAAATCAGTGCCTTACTAGAAAGGTTAGATATCAGCTTTGGTAAAATATTTAATGCTAGGAGGCATTTCAAAAAAGGCGGTCAGTTGCTCTAACACACCATTTTCTTCAATATGTTTGATATAAGCATAATGCTTTTGCTCACTCATCCAGGCTTCTTCCAATAACATTTCTCCTCGCTCAACATCAAAATAGACAGCAACGCCTAAGCAACCATCAAAACCCCTTACATTAGGCAAATTAGTGTCTAGGAAAGAAATTAAGGTGTCTGTTTTATTGGTTTTTAATACACAGTTTAAGGTAACTCTAACACTCATGATTCATAACTCCTGTCATTGATTTCAAACCTTATTCAATCACAGGGGCTTTATCGAACTACCCAAAAACACTCACAAATAACGTTTATGCGTCAAAGTTGTTTTTTTAATTGTTTTGGGGTGATGTCATAGCGGGTTTTAAAAGCGCTAATAAAGTGGGAAACATTGTCGTAGCCAATTTCGTTAGCAATGTGAGTGACACTTAAGTCAGTGTCACTTAAAAGATCTTTTGCCTTTAACAAACGTTTTTCTTGCAACCATTTTTTAGGGGTAGTGTCGTACAAGGCTTTAAAGTCTCGTAAAAAGGTCGATAAGCTTCGCCCTGACAAATGGGCCATATCATTAATTGATAGCTTTAGAATATCGCTCGTGGAGAGTAAGCGGGATAAATTACGCTTAGGTACGCTTGTATTTTGTGTGCTCTCAGTAAGATAAGAGACTAGGTTTGGTTCGCTCAATTCGAGTAAATGTAGCAATTCTAGTAGCTTCACTCGCACCAAGCCTTTAGAGCAGCGCCTTTGTGATTTTATCTCTTTAATCGACTCAAAAAATGATTGGATTAATGAATCACAAACAATAGCGCTAAAGCCTGATTTTCCTTGGGAATGAGAAGGCATCGCCTTACTGAGGAATTCAGTAATCAGCGCTTGATCAAAGAAAACCAAATGGGCCTTTAAACTCTCGGTAGACTGTACAAAATCCGAATGTAGATTTAAGGAACCTGCGAATAAGTCACCTCTTCTCAGTCTTATCAGAAAAAGTATCACACAAGGCGTTACTTTGACGTAATGTAGGTACCTTTCGAGAAGTAACAACACAGGGTGATACTTTTTCTGAAAGACCCGAAGGGCGTGGTCTAAAAGCACTACCTTTACGTTGAAGATCTTATCAATAGAATCACTATTAAGTTGCGCTCCTCGCCATAAATCTAGTTGCTTTTATCCACACGCTGAGGCGGGAGGACTTATTCGCAGGTTCCTTTAGCCTTAGGGTAAAAATATGGCACTATTTTCTTTTAAAACAAGAGTTTGGTTATCTGAGTTAGTGAGCGTTTCTTGCCCTTTTTCAATATAAACCAAGCATGGAAAGTTACTATAAAACTCAATATCTAATAAGTCGTCTTGTAAGCATTTATAGAAAAATCCGACATTATCATCGAGCAATAAAGGCTCAACATCCTGCATGCCATGAAGGGCTTGAGGTATGACTAAGATGTTACTTTCACAATATTCAAAAACACTTTTCATACTGTTTCATCCATAAAGCAGAAGAGAGTAAATACGTTAACTAAAAAGTTAACTCAAAGAAAACCATTATCTCGAGTGACTAAAGCTCGCTTTTAACCATAAGTATTAACGACAGTTAATCACTTCGAGAGTACTTTTTTCCATAAAATAATGTTCGATGAAGGCTAACAAACGTTTTGCTCTCACATTCATCAAACGTCCACTTGGCCAAACAGCATAGACAACTCTATCTAACCCTTGCAAATCGGCTAGCACTCTTACCATTTCCCCTTTGTTTAAATAATCCTGAACTTCGGTAGTCGGTAACAGGGAGATACCTAGACCATCTCGAACAAAAGAAGCCGCTATATTCACATCATTAACCAAGGTAGAAAGCGCCGGTGATAAACTCGTTTTTTCTTTTCCATCTGGCTTTTGGAGTGTCCAACTCATAATCGCTTGAGAAGCAATTAACTTATGCTGACTTAAATCAGCTATGCTTTTAGGCTCGCCAAACTTAGCAATATAATCAGGTGAAGCAACTAACATAGTACCGACCTCTCCAAGCCTTTTTTGATAAAAAGCGGAATCAGGCTGGGGACCAACACGTATCGCTAAATCAGCTTTCTCAGCTAGCATGTCTTCAAGTTGGTTGCTCAAACTCAACTCTAATTGAATATCAGGAAATTCTTGGATAAACCCAGACCACATAGGTTGTAAAAAACCTGCCGATAAATTGATAGGTGCCATGACTTTTAGAGTTCCGCGCATATCATTTAGCTCGCCGCTTAAACTCTGTTGAGTTTGTTCAAATTGATCTACCAAATGACTATAAGCTCGAAAGTATATTTCGCCTTCAGAAGTAAGCTCGAACCGCCTCGCAGTCCTATGAATTAAGCGACATCTCACTGAATTTTCAAGCCGTTGCAGCCGTCTAGTGACAGTAGCAACTGGCATATCTAACTCCCTTGCAGCGGGCGCTAAACCTTGTTGCTGAACAATATGAATAAATAACACTATGTCGTCTAACATGATTCCATTTCCGGAATTTAAGATTGATTAATAAAGCATACACATCATAAGCGCAACAATACAAACTAAACCTATCTTAATTACCTAGACCAAGGAGCTTTTCATGACTGACTCTCATCTTTCAAATTCATCTTTTCTATGGGTTAGCGCTGGGCTTACTGTGCCGGATGATAAAAATCCACAAACAGCCAGTGAGGAGTTAGCGAAACTAAGATTAGCCACGATAGAAGAAGCTGGATGTTTTCAATTTGAGGTAAAGCCCAATAATGATAATCCTCATAAATTCACCCTATGGGAAAAGTGGACTGATCAAGAAGCTCTCACTCAGCATTTTCAAGAACCCCATACTTTGCATTATTTATCCCTAGAACTAACCCAAGTGGATTACATCGAAAAGCTCGGAGATACCCTATGAAACAACGAATTCTATTCGCTTTGCTCATGTCTCTTTTGCTCTCTTCGCTTATGAGCTGCTGGGTGACTTGGATTAATCTAGGGCTTAACAATGAGTTTTTATCATATTGGCGACAAGCCTTTCTTGGGGCTTGGCCTGTGGCAGCAATTATTGCCTTCTTTATTGGCCCAGAAGTCCATAAAATATCAACAAAGTTAGCGGGCAAATGGGAGGCTCTAAAATGATCGATAAGGAAACAACAAAGCAGAAACTTTTAAAAAATGAAATTACCGAAAGCGACATGGTGGGAAATGAATTAATAGTTAAGCCAATCAACTTTCCTGAACTTGGCCTTCCTGCTGGGCCCTATAGCCACGCCGTCATTCACGGCAACACACTTTATACATCTGGTATGACAGCATTTGGAACACAGGCACAAGAAGGCTCAATATCAGAGCAAACGAAAGAGGTTTTCAGACAAATTGACTTCATGGCAAAGGCCCTTGGCAGCAGCTTAAGCAAGCTCATTAAAGTGACAATTTTTGTGACTGATTTATCTGATATGCTAGCACTAAGACAAACCCTTTCAGATATTTATCAAACCCATCTGCCTGCAAGTTCTCTCATCAAGATAGAGGCGTTATTTTCGGCAGATCTCAACGTTGAAGTAGAGGCTATTTTAGCGATTTAAGAGTAAAAAAGTCATGTAAGAATAGAAAGAGCCCAACGAATTACTCCGTTAGGCTCTTCATCTAAAACTAAAATAGTTAGATTAATTGGATCTGTTTTAAAGCGTGATCAACTAAAGACTTAGCCTGATCAATCGATACGGACTCTGCATAGCAACGAAGCTCTGGCGCATTACCTGATGGGCGAAAGTGCACCACATCATCATTGGCTAATGTCATGCGCAACCCATCTGTCGTATCAAGAGAAGCAAGCTTGGCATCAAGGAAATTTAGGCTCTGTAAAAATGCCTCAGGCGCATCTTTCGCTTGGGCTAAAATCCCTTGGCTTTTTTGTGTGGCAAAGTTTTGAATCCTATCACTGTGAGTCACTCTTTGTGGCAGCGCATTCACTAAGCTCGCTATTCCCGTTTCTTTCGCTGCAGCAAGCAGCATAAGTGCTGGCAATACGGCATCACGGGTTGGTAGTGCCTTAATTGTTTTATCATTCACTATGGCATCAGAACCTAATAAAAAGCCACCATTGGCTTCAAAACCTGCAACACTCGCATAGTCTTTTGCTAAGGGTTCAAATTCTGCAATCACATAAGGCGAACCAACCTTAGTACGAGTAATATGTTCAAACGCTTGGCTCTTCTCAATAGCGGTATTACAGCTGACAGGCACAGCCAAGGCTTCAATATCCATTGCATCAGCACAGATTAGACCTAGTACGTCACCGCGTAACCAATTGCCTTTCTCATCCGATACTAAAGGACGATCGCCATCCCCATCGGTAGAGAAAATAAAATCTAAGTCATATTCTGCTGACCAGTTTTTCGCTTTCAGTTTATCCGCCTCTGAAACCGCTTCAGTATCAATCGGCACAAACTCATCGCTACGCTCTAGGGCAATGACTTCAGCACCCAAAGCTTTAAACATATCAGCATATAAATCTCTACCAGCACTGGAATGCTCATAAATACCAACACGCTTTCCTGACAATAAAGAAGAATCAAACAAAGAGATATAACGCTCAATATAGACAGAAGCGGCTTTATGGTTAACCACCAGCTCAGGTAAGTCAGTAATCGCTTCGAACTCAGCCTCAGCAGTTAAAATGCCTTTTTCATCTGCCTTAGTAATTTCCCCATCAGGACGATAAAACTTAAGTCCATTACGGTCAAAAGGGATATGACTGCCGGTTACCATGATACAAGGGATTTCATCTTGCATTGAGATGTAAGCCAAAGCGGGAGTTGGCACCACACCATAATAAATAGCTTCTAGGCCAAGTTGCTCTAATGCCTTCACACACGCTTGTGCCATAGCGGGACTACTTGGTCGGTTATCAATCGCAATCGCGACCTTGTCAAAATGAAACTCGCCTTGCATACAAGAAATAAAAGCATGGGTAAATGCAGCACAGGCATTAGCACTAAACTGAGTCACTAAGCCTCGCGCACCACTTGTACCAAATTGAATACCAGACTGCTGTATTTCTGTTGAACTTAGTAACATCAAGTTATCTCTTTATTAAATATTGTTTTTAAATAGGGCCGCTCGTATAAAAAAACACAGCCGAGTTAGTATGTGAATTCAAACATTCTAAGCATTAATCACGGTTCTGAAAATAAAGTTTGGTATTTTTATGAACACTTTCATCTTCAAGCAGATCATCTTTTGACCACCAATAAATATCAGAATGTTGCTCATCGGTTTTTATCTTAAAATCATCGTTTAATTTAATTTGATAACCCATGGCGACATAATGGGTATTGATACCTTTAGCTGCGGCAAAGTTATCCTCATAAATATGATCAAACGCCCCGATAAGACGCGCTTTATCAAGTGTTACTTCAACACCTAACTCTGCTTTTGATATTCTAACAATGGCATCAGATAGGGTTTCATTTTTACGAATTCGCCCGCCTGGAACAAACCAAAAACCTTGTGCTGGTTTATTAAGACGTTTACCTAATAATACACGCCCTTGCTTGTCTTCTATTAATAAATCCATAGACACAAGAGGTGTTGAATCAATTACTTCTAAAAACTTTTCGTTATTCATTTTTTAATAATCTTTATTTCTAAATATCAGATTTAATCAAACCTGAAAATTGATTTTATTAATAAACCGCCCCATCAATTTTTCGAACTGGAATAGCATCTTTAATCTCATTATCAGCCATACACATATTGATAGCCGTCACATTGGCATCACATTTATCTGTCGTTACATAGTGAGTAATACAGCCGCATAAAGTACAGTGATGAAAAGCGACTTCCTTATCCCCCCAAATATAAGCGCCTGAGGCTTTTTGAGTGTGGGAGATATTAACATCCTTTGGCTCATAATAGGCCCAAGAAGCCGCATAACGACGGCAAATGGAACAATTACAATTGGCTATTTCTTGAGGAACATAAGCCGCTGTTAATTCGATATTGCCGCAATGACAAGTTAGTTTCATTTTAATTATTCCTTTAGCTAGCTTTCATTTCGTCCTTACTTAAATGATGGGATACCTTGCTGTAATTCACTCCAGTTAGCTTTATCTTCTGTATAAATTTGAGCATCAATTTTAATAGGAATATCTTCATCAAACGTTGAAATTGCTATCTCAATCTCATTAATACTCGCATTTTTAACTCTAAACCCTAAACTAGAACCACACTCTTGGCAGAAACTTCTTTGAGTCCCATTCTTTGCTGTGAAGTGCTTCATTAATTCAAAGCCTTTTAACCAAGTTAAGCCCGTCACACTCACTAGTGTTCCGTAAGCAGCTCCATGGAACTTTCGACACATAGTACAGTGGCAATTTGCTGCGCTTTCACTAAAACCAGTAACATTAAAGCTAATAGCGCCACATAAACAAGAACCATAATATTTATGAGCCATAATAACCTCTACTTCGTAATAGCATTCATCGTTTAGATAAAGCTAAATCTATCATTACCGTAACTTTTAACCCTAAACTCTTTCAAGCTTTTGATACGGTTTTTCAGGTAACTCAACCTTAATGGCATCCGCTATTAAAAGCTCCCCTCCTTTCACGACAATCGCCATGATGCCAGCTTTGCGTACGAGATTGCCCTCTTCATCTTTATCAAGCACAGCTTGGGTCAAACCTTTTTGATAATGATCCAACTGGGCACAAGGGTTTCTAAGCCCTGTCACTTGTAATACAACTTCATCACCTAGATGGAGTAAGGTATCTTTTGGCAAAGAGAGTAAATCGACGCCTTGGGTGAGGATATTCTCACCTAAAGAGCCAGCTTCAACATTAAAGCTTTTTGCTTGTAACTCAGTAAGAAGTTCTGAATGAATTAGGTGAACTTGGCGTAAATTAGGCTGGGTTGGGTCTGCTTTTACTCGAGATCTATGTTTAACGGTCTCGCCACAATGAGCATCACCTTCGACGCCTAAACCTGCGATCAAGGTAAGCTGTGTTACTGGTTTTTTAGAAAACCCATGTTTATTATCACAACTTAGAGATAAAACTTTCATTTTGCTGTCCTTAACCGTTTATTGGTAGGTTTTTCAGGAAAATTCTCTGTATCTCAGTTGTCTTAAACATTGATACTAAGAAACTAAGGTAAAAATGGATGAAATAACACGGAGAGGATTTACACTTTTGCTCTATCAGGCCCTACTTCAAATAAGCCACTTATCGTCAATTGGTTTGTTCGTACCAACCATCAATCATTTTTTGTTCGTATTCTTCTAGTATTCCCTTAGCTTTAATCTCCTTGATACCTTGGTTATAAATCTGGCGTAATCTTAGTGATTTCTCATTCACCTTGGGAAAAATAGGATGACCCGTTGGTGTCGATAGCGCCTTAGGATGATAAGTAATTTTTTTAGCGGACTCTGGTGGAAAACGGTTGTTTATCAGATAAAAACCTTCAAGGAGCGTCATGGGAAAAATATCAATACGACTGGCTAATAGCATGTTCACATTATCTATATCACGAGTGGTTACATGACTATTAAGTTCACCAGCATTGACCAATACATCAAGCTCTGATGAATAGTGGTAACCTGCCGTTAAGCCGACAAAATAAGGTTCAAGATCATCATAGCCTTGCCAATCAAAGTTAAGAGCTTCGAGGTGAAAAAAGTGTATATTGGACTGAATTAAAGCATCGCCATAGTAAAAACTTTTTTGCCTTTCTTCGGAAAAAAACCAATAAAAGGAAAGATCATAATCTCCCTTTTGCGTACTCACCAAGGCTCGTTTCCAAGGCATATAATCTACATCCAAGCTAATACCTTGGCTTTCAAAAGCCAGAGTCATCATATGAGTAGCATAACCACCGTGTTTTAAATTAGCGCCTATTGTTGGTGAATACTCCCCAGTAGCCACTTTAAGAGTCTGCGAAAATCCGTTTACAGCAGGGAAAAAAATCAGAATGACAGATAGAAAAACAATATTTCTCACTTTCTTTGCCCTTTAGCATCACAAGTTAAATTAAGACAACCAAATAAAAGTCTCCTACAAAGTTATAGAGAAGAAGTTCGTTTCTAGCCACGTTATAACAAGTTAAATGCCAAAAAATCGCGTTTTAACACACTTATTAACAATAATGATTCCTTGTGTCGTTCCAGCTAAAAAATCTCAAATGTTAATGAGGCTTTTAGTAACAGAGCTAAGGAACCTGCGATTAAGTCACCTCTTCTCAGTCTTTTCAGAAAAAGCGTCAAGCAAGGCGTCACTTTGACGTAATGTAGGTACCTTTCGAGAAGGGACAACACAGAGTGACGCTTTTTCTGAAAGACCCAAAGGGCGTGGTCTAAAAGCCCTATCTTTAAGTTGAGGGCCTTATCAATAGAATAACTATTAAGTTACGCCCCTCGCCATAAATCTAGGCGCTTTTATCCACACGCTGAGGCGGGAGGACTTATTCGCAGGTTCCTTAAGTAAAACAATGAAATAATTAAAAAAATGATATTAAGAAAACGACATGCGCCTAAAGAAATTAAAAACTAAAATACTGATTTTTAATCCAATTTTTCGCATCCTTTAAACTAGCAACTATCTTAATCGCCTTGCTCAGATCCTGATGCTGTGACATTTTTGTTGCAATTGCGACACAAGGAACATTCGCTGCTGCAGCCGCACTGACGCCATTTGCCGTATCTTCGATAGCAACACATTCATGAGGCTCAAGCCCTAGCCTCTTTGCAGCTAATAAATAACAATCGGGTGCTGGCTTACTGTGTTCAACGTCATCCCCAGAGACGATAGTCTCAAAGTAAGTTTCTAGATTATTTTGCTTAAGCGTATTTCTAGGTGCATCTCCACCAGCGCCAGTCACAATGGCAAGCTTCACCTCTTTTTGGGCCAAACTTGCTATCACCTCTTTGGCTGAATCTACTAAAGGAAATGCCTGATTTGAAAGGTAATTATCTGTTGCCAGTGCCTTCGCTTTATTTAGTGCTTCTGCCGTATAGGTAAGACCATATTTTTCGACCATAGTCTTGGCATTAGCAGGGCTTGGAATACCAGCATATTCCTTGATGTAATCATCCTCGGTTAGCGTCACACCATAGGGCTTTAATATCGCTACCCACATTTGATAATGAATAAACTCAGAATCAACTAAGGTTCCATCGTGATCAAAAAGAATTGCTTTTATCGCTGCCATCAACTTTCCCTTCCTTAAGCTTTATGCCGTTTAAAAACTCAAACTTATAATCTTGTTAACAATTTATAAAAATATACTGTGCTTTCTAACTTACCATTTGAGCCAAGTGCAAATTGTGGAATTTTACCTGCTTCAATGTAACCAATCGAACGATATAAGTTTGATGCTAAGTCACCTACTCTAGTATCTAATACCAAAAGTGTTAAGCCAATTTCGACAGCGACACATTCCATCAACTTCATCAGTTTTTTACTAATACCTTGGCCTCTTGAAGTCGTTTTTACCATGAGTTTTTCAACTTCCGCCCTATGGGCACCATTAGCTTTGGCACACAAAGAAAGCTGCACACATGCCACTAGTTCATCGCCCTCGAAAACTGCAAATAATTTACGTTTCGCCAAGGCGAGGTCCGACTCAATTCCATTCCAATAGGTACTAATTTCATCGCCCTTAACAGGTGTAATAAAACCAATTGAAGCGCCACTTTCGATGCTATCAATTAACAACTCTTTAAACCCGTTTTCATGCCCTTTGATAGAGCTTAACTCTCTAAATTCCATATCTCTCTTCTTATTTGTTTTTATACTTTGCATAGGTTCACTTTGTTCAATACACAAACCTCTTGATTTAAACGCATCATCAAATCGCACCTTTTTAGAGCAATGCAAAGCCGATTAGCCTTACAAGATGGCCAAAAAACCAGTATTAGGTGTAGAAAAAGCATTAAGCTAATCTCAGCAAAACCTATGCCATTCAGGCTTATAAAAAATAGAAGAAATGTCAGAAAGGAAATCAGTTCAAAAAGTAGCAGACTAGGGAACCTGCGATTAAGTCACCTATTCTCAGTCTGCTCTTCTAAGGTATATGAGAAAAAATATCACACAAGGCGTTACTTTGCGTTTACTAATAGAAAACCAGTGTAGGTACCTTTCGAGAAGTGACAACACAGGGCGTTACTTTTTCTGAAATGCCGTTTAGGTATTATTCAAAGACCCGAAGGGCGTGGTCTAAAAGACCTAGCTTCTTGCCCTGATTTTTTGGTAATACATACGTTTATCAGCCACATCTAAAAGTTTATCCATATTGTGACCATCCTCAGGGTAAACACTCACACCAAAAGTCGCTGAAACCTGCAAAGGCTTATTTTCAAAGGGGATAGGTTCAAGAATTTTGTCATTTAAGTGATTAATAATATCCTCTGCATTTACCAGATTATTAAAGACGATAACAAATTCATCACCACCCACTCTTGCCACCAAATCAGTACGTCTTATTGTGCTATTGATTCGATTCGCAATCGCCGTTAAAACCTGATCTCCAGCCTTGTGGCCATAGGTATCATTAATGGCTTTAAACTTATTCAGGTCCATATATAAAAGAGAGAACTTGGTTTTTTCTCGCTCAGATCGAGCAATAGCAAAGGCGATACGTTCACTAAGAAAGTTGCGATTGGCGCAGCCTGTCAAACTGTCATAGAGAGCAAGTTGTTTAAGCTGCTCTTGCTGCTCACTTTGCTCTTCTAGTAACTTAGAAATTCTTTCATGATCAAAAACATGTTGGAGCTCACTTTCAATCACTTTTTTCAACTGACCTAAGAGTTTCACAAAGCTCTCTGAATAATCCGTTGGGATAGTATCTATTACGCAAATTGAACCGAATAAAGAGTTATCAGGCCAAAAAAGAGGGTAACCAAGGTATGAGCGAACAGGCCCTTCACTAACAGGGGGAGCACTGCACCATTCATTCGAATTTTCTGCGTCATTCACATAAAGAACACTTCGCGTTTCCATAATACGGCGGCAAAAACTTTTCATTTCCCAAGGCCAACTGGCATTCACCTCAAGAAAGCTACCGTCATTGTTACTCGCCGAAACAACATTAAAAATATCATTTCTAAACTGAACGACAACGCCACTAGATGCACCGTAAATTTCAGCCATCATATTGACTAAAACTTGCCATTTTTCAAAATCGATATTGGGTTGTTCAAGAATACAGGTATTAAGGTTAATCATAGGATGAGGCTTCCTAAGTTAAATGCTTATCAATCACCGTCAGGCCTAATAAGTCATCCCTCTCTTACCTAACACACGTCATAAATAAGCATAGTAATTAACCCTTATTGGAGCAAATATGAAGGGCAAATAAGAGAGCTAAATATGAGGGCAAAAAGTTTCGCTCTGAATGAGCTTTCCATCCTTTTAACTGGTGTGAATGAAAGCCTATAAATGGTATGTCAGCGCCATTTGAATACAGACTCTAAGCGCTTCTTCAGGCAGCTCATCATCAAGTCTAAACACCACAGCTCTTGAGCCTTCAAAGGTAAAGGTATTAGGGAAAAGAGAATTAAAAGAATCAATCAAACTGGTTTGGCAGTTCACGTAGAGGGCATACTGATCTGGGCTTTTACTCTTCCAGTCAATACGAATTGTGGTACCAGGGGCTTTTGCTTTTTTGAGTTTGCCTGATTTATCTTCATATTGGATAGGCAGGGTAATATAAGCAGGCTCACCCCATTTTAGGGTCTCTTCTACTTCTCCTACCTTATTTGTATTAGCGGCCACTTCTAGAATAAGCTGTCTTAAGTACTCAAGCTTGGCTCTCACCTTAACAGGGTAAGTGTCAAACTTTTTCCTAACTACTTCATTCATCATAATTACCCTTCAAAGTGCCCTACTTAGGCTTTTTATGTAACACAAAGTCAGCTTTTGACTTTAAGGTTTCTTTATCGCGAATTTGAGCAAAAGGATCGGGCTTGGCATCTTCTCCATCCTTTTCATTTTGAGGCTCTTTTTCAGTGGTTTTTGCTGTAAATTTTGATGTGGCTTTCGATGTGGGAAGAGCACGCATTTTTGCGATTAGGTCATCTTCTAATTCGTCTTCATCATTTAATAGCTGGCCGTACTTTTTACGCTCAGCCTTACTAAGACTTTCTTTTTTAAAACTCTCTCGTTTAAAAAACAGATTCCAAGCAGTATATAGGCCAGTCACACAAGCAAAGGCAAACCATTTAAGTCCAAAGGAAACAGCAAGAAAGCTAGTATCTTCGTTAAGTTGACTGTAATTCACAAAGTCTTGATGAATTTTTTCGATTAGCCATAAAACTAATAAAAGTAAGGCAGTAGACAAGATTGTTTGCTTGTAACGCTTATAAATAAAGGTCACAAAGGTGATACGAAAAATTTGATTCATCATTAGAGCCAGCTCACACCTAATAGCGCTAGAACAGCTAGTAGTCCCTTACTCTTAATGTCAGATTTAAGCTTATTTTCTTCCTCTTGTACCACAGCCTCTAAGTCTTCCTGACTAAATTCTTCTGGAGTACGGCCAGCAATAATAATGCGTGTTTTCGCCCTTGAGATGGCCTTCTCACGGATAATTTTTTTATACTTTAGTTGCGGGTTATAAGCCTTTAAGCTTTTCACAATATCCAAATCCTTTACTGTTACATCCCTATGATATTGGTACTTTCCTTTCCAAAAACAAGGTTAAAAAAGAATCAATTAATCGCTAATTCACAATAAAGTCGTATTAAATACGGCTAAAAATTGTGCATAAGTCTGTTATTTAACCACACATTCATTCACATTCTCTGGAGTGCAGTAATAAAAGTCCTGATAGTAGATGTCTTTTTCAGGCAGTTTGTTTTGAGTTACATATTGATATAACAACTCTGTCCCTAAGCGCCCCATTTCAAAAGGCTTTTGTCCAATATTAATATTAGATAACTCTATTTCAATTGCTTTTAACTGAACCTCTTCGGCATCTGCTGAAATAATAACAGCCTTACCTGCTTTTATTTTTGCTTGATAAGGCTTAATTCTGTCAACGTAGTCAGGTGAAAACTGAGCAAATCCAGCTACAGCAAGAAAGATAGGTGGTTGTTCAAGATTAAGTATATATTCTAGCTGTCTAACGGCATGCTCTCTTTTACCTAAGGTATAAAACGGGCATCTTGAATACTCTGTCCAGCCATTTTCACCTTGTAATCGAGTCACATGGGTACCCGCTAAAGCATATCTAACACCATCAATTCTCGCATTCAAATTTGGCGTTGTATCATGTCCAGACTGAATGCATATCTGAGTCTCACCCGCTTTTTTAAATGCCTTTGCTTGGTTACCAAGCGCCACACCATAATCAAAATTATTAGTGCCCACATAAGCTAATCGATAGGCTTTATCTTTTGCTAATAAATCTGAATCAAAAGTAATGACGGGGATTTTTGCCTCTTTAGCCTGCTTTAATACCCGGTTAACGAGAAAGCTTGAGTCTGTGATTGAAATAAGTAAACCATCTACCCCTATCTTTAAATAAGACTCAATAATGTAAGCTTGAGAACGGATATTTTGAAAGTCCTGAGGTCCATCATAAATACAATTAATGTCACCCACAGTTTTGGCAAACTTTTTACAGCCTTCATAGGATTGTTCATAAAAACTGTCATTTTTAGTCTTGCCAATTACAACGATGTTTAGCTTTTTATTGGTTGCATCATGGTTAACTTCTGTTGCAGATAGTCCTGTTATATTTATTACACAAGCAAGGAGAAAAGCACTGATAGAGTAATGAAAAGACATACACTTCCTCAAAAAATTTGCATCGAGAGATAGTAAATAAACCATTGATATTTAATATAAAGTTCAAGGAACCTGCGATTAAGTCACCTCGTCTCAGTCTTATCAGAAAAAGTATCACACAAGGCGTTACTTTGACGTAATGTAGGTACCTTTCGAGAAGTGACAACACAGGGTGTTACTTTTTCTGAAAGACCCGAAGGGCGTGGTCTAAAAGCCCTATCTTTATGTTGAGAACCTTATCAATAGAATCACTATTAAGTTGCGCTCCTCGCCATAAATCTAGCGGCTTTTATCCACACGCTGAGGCGGGAGGACTTATTCGCAGGTTCCTTAATCTACATATAAGTGAAAACTAAATTAAGACTAACACCTATCTCTCTCAATGCAACTTGAAGGGAAGAAAGATTAATTTCTCTTAATGCGCTAATTAGCGTACCAAACTGTCTTGGTTTGCAGATATTGCTCAAATGCCTCTAAACCATTATCACGTCCACCGAAACCAGACATTTTATAGCCTCCAAAAGGTGTTGATATGTCCCCTTCAGAAAAGCAGTTAACCGAAACAGTCCCTGCTTTGATTGCCTTAGACACTCTATGAGCACGGCGAATATCCGCTGTATATAAAGACGCTGCCAAACCATATTCACTGTCATTAGCCAGTTTGATCGCCTCTTCTTCCGTGGCAAAACTCACCACGGCCAGCACAGGGCCAAAAACCTCTTGCTTAAACAAAGTCATCTCCGGTGTAACCTCATCAAAGACAGTCGGCTCAATACACATACCCGCCCCTAAATCAGATATCCTGCCACCCTGAATCAATTTCGCACCTTCTTGTTTGGCTATTTCCAAATGAGAAAGCACCTTATCAAAATGCACCTGTTCGACCATAGGGCCAATAGCGACATCTGGATCTTGAGGGTCGCCCAATTTCCAATCCTCAAGGCGTCTTTTTAATACGGCTAACAACGCCTCTTTGATATCTTGATGCACAATCAAGCGTGAACCACAGCTGCAGTTTTCCCCCATATTCCAAAAGGCTGCTGAGAGCACATCATCGGCAATTTCTTCGACAGAATAAACATCATCAAACACCACTTGTGGGCTTTTTCCACCGCACTCTAGCACCACACCCTTTAGATTTGATTGGGCCGCATAAGTTAGGAACAAGCGCCCTACTTCCGTGGAGCCAGTAAAAGACACCATATCAATGTCATTATGTAAGCCAAGAGGTTTGCCGACATCCTCACCAAAGCCTGTAATCAAAGAAAGCGCCCCTTCAGGGATGCCCGCTTGATAGGCCAGTTGCACCATACGATAAGCGCTCAAAGAGGTTTGCTCAGCAGGTTTTGCAATCACAGAATTCCCCGCTGCCAAAGCAGGAGCGACTTTCCAAGCGAACATAAGAGCCGGAAAGTTCCAAGGCAATACAGCCGCCACCACACCAACAGCTTCTTTCACTACAAGGGCAAGGTTATCCCCATGAGTGGGCGCGACCTTTCCAAAGACCTTATCTATCGCTTCTGCATACCAGGTGAAGGTTTGTATCGTTTCAGGAATATCTGTCGCTAAACATTCTGCAATGGGTTTACCTGCATCAATACAATCCAGTGCTGCCAATTCTTCAGCATGCTCCGTCAATAAAGCCACCCAATTTTGCATCACCGCTTTTCGCTCGGCCGGGTGTAAACTCGCCCATTCACCCGATTCAAAGGTTTCTCTAGCAACCTTAACCGCCTCATTAACATGCTTTTCATCACAAGATTCCACCTTACCAATGACACTATGGTCAAAAGGGTTCAGTGTCTTAAAGGCTTGCGCTTCATTATTTGCATAACCTTTGATCAAAGCACCTGCGTATAAGGCCTGTTTTCGCCCAAGCTGAAACACATCTTCTTTAAGAAGCTTTGAGCTAGAAGCTGACTTAGATGTTGAATTAAATGACTGCATACTGGCCTCCTATGCCGATAAAGCTTGGTCTAATAAAGCGATAAACTCAGCTTGAGATTCAGCACTCACAGGCAGTAAAGGGGCGCGGACATTCCCAACAGGCACGCCAACATGGGCACAACCTAACTTAGCTTTTTGATTATAATCTTCCGCTTCTTGATGCTTAATCACGGGTAAAATAGCTGTCATTATGTCTCTTACTTTCGCAAGATCATCCGCCTTAGCCGCTTCAATCAAGGCGACATGTTGAGAAGGTAAGTAGTTAGCTGCACCACCTATCCAAGCACGTACACCCCAGAACAAGTAGTCTGCCGCCTGATCGTCACTGCCGCACACCACTTGGAAGTTGTCTAACTTGGCATTAATTAACGACAAGGCACGGCTAAAGTCACCACTACTTTCCTTAATCCCAACAATGTTCTTATCTGTACTTAGCTCGATCACCGCCTCAACACTGATTTCAACACCAGAGCGCGCAGGGAAGTTATACATAATGATTGGCATATCAGCTTCTTGGCTGACTGTTTTATAGTGTTGAATAATTTCGTTTTCTTGCGGCAAGCAATAGATAGGTGGCGCGAGCATTAAGCAGGTATAACCTAGCTCTTTTGCCTGTTTAGCCTTAAGCACAGAACCTTGGGTATATAAGTCATTCACTCCAGCAATCAACAAGGCTCTATCACCCACATGCTCAGCAATAAAGGCCATTACTTTATAACGCTCTTCATCATTGAAGGTGTAATACTCACCTGTAGTACCACAGGCAACAATACCTTTCACACCAGCATCAATTTGAAAATCCAATAAGTTAGCAAGGGCCGCAAAATCTATACTGCCATCTGTAGTAAACGGGGTAACGACAGGAACTAATACACCTTCAATATTCATTTTCTTATCCTTTTAACATGAGGTTTTGGCTTATTTTAAAAGCCGATTTATACTTACGATTCAATTTATGTATATTTTATACAATTTATTTTTGCAAAATTTTTTAGCACCTTTTAGCTCTCAGTGATCAATCAACTTGATGTAAGAGAGCCTCTCTCAAGCAAACCTGTCATGACGAAATGGCGTCATATCTAACTTAGGTTTTTGGTTATGCGTTAAAGCATCCACCAGCTCACCTGTCACCGCGGCTTGCGTTAACCCTAAATGCTGATGACCAAAGGCTAATATCACCTGACCTTTGGCGCCAACCTTATCTATGATGGGTAAAGAGTCTGGTAAAGAAGGCCTAAAGCCCATCCAAGTTTGTCCAACTTGAGTATCAATTTTAGGTAACAACACTTGTGCATGCCTTGCTAGCATATGAGCTCGTTTCATATTTGGTGAGCTATGCAAACCACCAAATTCAACGGTGCCAGCAAGGCGCAGCCCGTCATTCATCGGCGTCATAATGAAACGTCTATCAGCAGAAGTCACAGGCACTTTTAAACTATTATCGACTTTGGGTAACATGAGGTGATAACCCCTTTCCGTATCTAATGGCACCTTCTTCTGAGTTAATGCCTGCACCCAATGTTTTGACCAAGCCCCTGTGGCTAAAACAAGTTTAGGTACCTGATATGAACTTCCATCAAGTTTCACCTCAACGCCATCATCATTCATGCCTAAGGCTTCTACTTCCTGCTCAATCAACTTGCCTCCCTGTTTGATAAAGTGCTCAGCTAATACACGAGTCAATTTATGAGGGTCAGCCGTATGGGCCGTATTGGGAAACAAAACACCATGACATATATTGCCTGATAGACCCGGTTCTAGTTCTCTTACCTGACAACCCGAAAGGGATTGAGTTTTAATCCCCTGCTCATTCAAAAAAAGATGAGTGTCTTCATAGTCTAAAACCGACTTCTCCGATTCAAATACCAAAAGAGAGCCATCCGCTTTAATTTGTTTTTGCTCACCTAAGCTTTCCAACACCTTTAACCAAGCAGGTAAAGCCGCATTATTTAATCCAGTTAAAGCATCCACCCCCTGACAAAAAGGGCCGCTTCTCGTATTGAGCATAAAACGAATTAACCAAGGAGTGATTTTATGTAGATAAGACCAGCGAATAGACACTGGCCCTAAAGGATCAAGTAGCATTTTAGGTATCTTCCACATCAAACCGGGTGTGGCGAGCGGTAGAATCTGTTCTGTTGCAAAGTGGCCAGCATTGCCTTTTGAGCAACCTTCCCCCACTCCATCCCTATCAATTAAGGTCACCTGATGGCCTGATTTTTGTAAGGCGAGCGCACAGCAGACACCAACAACACCTGCACCTAAAACAGCAATATCCGCTTGCAAAGACTTCATAAAATATCCTTTCATCCGAACTCTGTATATTGTATAAAATATCCTTTGATCAAAAATAAAGCAACGCTATTCATTCTAAAAACCTCAATTACGATAAAAACGGATAAGGAAAATAAGATGAGAGAAGGCACCTTTTTTTGCATTGATGCTCATACATGCGGTAACCCAGTTCGCTTAGTTGCAGGCGGTTATCCTGATCTAGAAGGTCAAACAATGAGCCAAAAACGCCAATTTTTTCTTAATAAGTATGATTGGATTCGACAAGCGCTAATGTTTGAGCCAAGGGGACATTCCATGATGTCTGGCTCTATCGTTTACCCTCCTTGTTCTGAAGATGCCGATGCTTCAATACTCTTTATCGAGACCAGTGGCTGCTTGCCCATGTGTGGACACGGCACCATAGGTACAGTCACAAGCGCCATTGAAAATGGCATTATCAAACCAAAAGTTCCGGGGCAGCTCATCCTAGATGTGCCGGCTGGCAAAATTAGAATTGAATACAAGCAAGATGGCGACAAGGTAGAAAGCGTGCGTATTTTTAATGTGGCGTCCTATCTCGCCCACACAGATGTCGTGGTACAGGTGCCGGAATTGGGCGAGCTTGTGGTCGATATTGCCTATGGTGGTAACTATTACGCCATCGTAGATCCACAAAAAAACTATCAAGGGTTAGAGCACTTTAGTCCTGATAAAATTTTGCAATTAAGCCCTATCGTACGCCAGCTTGTTGATGCAGCGGCAGAATGTGTTCACCCAGACGATGCCACAGTTAATGGGGTTTCCCATGTGTTATGGACAGGTACTCCCACACAAGAAGGGGCACGAGCGAAAAACGCTGTATTTTATGGGGATAGAGCCATAGACAGATCTCCTTGCGGTACAGGCACCAGTGCGCGAATGGCCCAATGGTTTGCCAAAGGCAAGCTCAAAGTCGGCGACGACTTTGTACACGAAAGCATTATCGGCAGTTTATTTCATGGACGAGTTGAGTCTCTTACCCAAGTCGGTAGTCATATTGGCATCATGCCAAGTGTGCAAGGTTGGGCTAAGGTGTATGGCCACAATACCATTTGGGTGGATGATGAAGACCCTTATGCCCACGGCTTTGAAGTTAAATAGTTTTTAGTTAAAGAACGCCAAAGTTAGATAATAACGACCAACTAGTGTTAAGTTTTATTAAAAGGGCTTTTAGAAATACTAAGCTGAGGGTTATATTAAACTTCAGCTTTTTATTAAGCTTTAAAGTGAAAGTGTTACAATAACCCCATAACGAGACTCCACCATACGACAGAAGCGCGGCCCCTACTCCATGATGACAAACTCTATGCCTGTTTATAAAACACGAACCCAAATGGTTGCAGACATATTAAGGAATAAAATCCTGTCCGGTGAAATTGTGGCAGGAGAAGCATTACGCCAGGAGGCCCTAGCCAAAGAATTCGACGTCAGCCGAATACCTGTTCGAGAAGCCCTATTACAATTAGAAGCCCAAGGTTTAGTGGCTTTCGAACCTCACAAAGGCGCCATCGCAACTGAACTCTCACCCGCCAAGATTCACGAGCTCTTTCAATTAAGAGCCATGATAGAGTGTCATGTACTAGAGAACTCTATCGATAATATGACAGAAGCTGACTTTGATGCGGCAGATAAGATAGTTCAAGCCTTTGAAACGGCAGTAGAAACGGGCTCTCAGGTAGAAAGCTGGAGTGATTTAAATTATCAGTTACATGCTGCCCTTTATAAGGCTGCCGACCTTCCCCAAGCCAAAGAAATTATCGAAAGCTTGAATCTAAAATCAGACAGGTATATTCGTCTACAACTACTGCTTACTTCACGCATTGATAAAGCAGAACAAGAGCACAGTGAATTGCTCGCGCTTTGTCGTCAGCGCAATAAAGTTGCCGCCTGCGCCCTGCTTAAAAAGCATATTTTAGAAGCAGGCCAAGCCATTCATGACCTATTAGTTGAACAACAAGAAAACGCAAAATAAAACCATTCTTAGGGAACCTGCGAATAAGTCCACCCGCCTCAGCGTGTGGACTTATTCGCAGGTTCCCTAGCCAGTTTTTCCCCTGATAAATTGGCCTTCACTTCTCACAAGCACAGATTCCCCATCTACTTCTTCCACTTTCAAGCAAACCTGTGCATGGGTTTAAGCAGAAGCTCAAACAGCAAACGCTTTTAACTTAAGCCAGTATCGAGTAATTTAGCTAATGGGACATTTTTGTCCTTTCCATAAAGTAAAAGTAAGGTATATGGCCCTTCAAACTTGGCATCATTCTTTCATTAGCTTTATTAGCAAAACGGCTCTTTAGTAAACAGCTGACGCTGACTTGATACCTAAGCTCTTCCAAAACAATAAAAATAGGATATTTGGAAATGGCAATAAAACGATTTTACTGGCTCTCACAGCTAGGAATTGGCAGTCGCTTATTTTTGGCTTTTGTGATGATTTCCTCTATCACCATCGTCTCTAGTGGGCTGGCGACAAACACCTATTTGCAGCTAAGCGATAGGCTAATGTTACTCAAGCATCAGGATATTCCTGGTCTAGATGCCGCAGCGCGCCTTAATGATAAAAGCCGTTTAATCGTCGCCACTGCGCCTTTAATCGTCACCAGTGACTCGAATGTCAGCCGTAATCAAGCCATGGATACTTTGAACATTGCGATTCAAGATATGGATGGTTTGATGCGTAATTTACCCGACTATAACCGCTATTTTTTAGAGCTCATCACCCAGATCCAAAACAACTTAACCCTGTTAAATCAGAGTGTTGAACGACGAGAAGTTATTCGCAAAAAACTCACTCAACAATCCAAACTCATCTTCCCTTTATTCCAAGATTTAATCGTTGAGTTCGATCGCCTAGAGCAAAGTGAGCAATTAGAAGAAGTCATCAGACGGCTTTATTACTTTTCAGGCCTTATCGAAAAAGTCAGTAACGAAGCCTCCTTTAACGATCTTGATTACACCTTTTTACGGCTTGAAGATTTAGGCCGAGAAATCAGTGCGCGCCTGCCTTTTTTGCCACAAATCCCCCGTTTAAAGCGTCAACTTCTTAGCCAGTTATTAGAAATGAGTTCACGCCAAGGACAACTCTTTTTATTGAAAAATGAAGAGTTAGATTTGCTCTATCAACAGAGCTTCTTTCTGGAAAATAGCCAGCAGCATATCCAACAATTAGCGGCGCAGATAAATCAATATACCAATCAAACCAATACCAGTATTCGTGGTTCTTTAGAAGGAGCGATTAAGTCCATCAATGCCAGTATTAGCAGCATACTTTTGCTCTCCTTAGCCAGCCTTGCTGTTGCCTGTGCCATCTCTTGGTTTTACGTCAGACGAGATGTGTTACAGCGCATTATTGAGCTACAAAAAAACATGCGCGCCATTGCCAGTTCCAAGCTTGATACCCAGATACTAATCAAGGGTAATGACGAAGTATCAGGTATGGCCAGAGACCTGCAATACTTCCAAAAAACCGCCATAGAAGTGGAAAAAACTAACCAAAAACTCGCCGCCGAGATTGAAGAAAGGCTGGCCGCCGAAGTCCAATTAAAGAGCACCCAAAACGAGCTAGTCCAAGCCGGAAAACTTGCCGCTCTTGGTCAATTGAGTGTGGGGATCACCCATGAAATAAACCAACCTTTAACCGCGATTGCTAGCTATTTGCACACGGCCGGACGCCATTTAGACAAGGCCCAGCCAGATAAAGCCAGACTCAATATCGAGAAGATGCGCCAGCTATTAGATAAAATCGCAGGCATTACTCGTCACCTTAAAGCCTTTGCTCGTGAAGCGGGTACAGCACTCAGCCCTGTGTTATTAGAGCCCGTCATTCTTGATGCCATAGAGTTAATGTCGAATCAGATTCGTGAACAAAATAGCCATTTAGAGTATCAAAACAATGTCAAAGACCTGAACGTATTGGCCGAGCCTATTCGCCTCGAACAAGTCTTGGTAAACCTTATTAGCAATGCGGTGGATGCCTTATCCAGCGCGCCTTTAAAGCAAATTCAAATAGCAGTAACAGAAGAAGAAAGCCAAGTACTCATCAGTGTCAGCGACACTGGCATTGGCATAGAAGCCGATAAGCTCAACCAGATATTTGACCCCTTCTTCACCCAAAAAGAAGTGGGCCGAGGTTTAGGGCTAGGCCTCTCCATTAGTTACAACATCATTCAAGATTTTAGTGGCCAAATCCGCGTCAGCTCAACCCAAGGACAAGGCAGTAGTTTCACATTGGTTTTACAAAAAGCGAGCACAAAATGAAGCAAGCGATTCGCATTCTTATCATAGATGATGAGCAAACCATCATTGAAGCCCTGACAGAGCTTTTAGAGTTAGAAGACTTTCAGGTAGACACCTTCTTAGATGCTCAACAGGCATTAGATTCTCTCAATAAAAATAGCCCTGTGGTTGTGCTCTGTGATGTAAAAATGCCAAAAATGGATGGCATGAGTGTGCTATCCAGACTCCAAGCCCTAGACTCTGAATTGCCCATTCTCTTGATGAGTGGCCACGGTGATATTCCTATGGCCATCGAAGCAATGAAAGAAGGGGCCTATGACTTTCTCGAAAAGCCGCTGCAACCTGCCAAGCTAATTAGCCAATTAGAAAGGGCCATAGAGAAGCGCCGCCTCATTTTAGAAAACCGTAGCCTCAAGCAAAATCTTGCCAATCAAACAGGCCTAGAGAACTTTATTATTGGTGAGTCCGCTGCCATTAAAGGCATACGCCAGCATGTAACAGCCTTCGCCCAAGCCAATGTGGACACCATTATTTATGGGGATACCGGCTGTGGTAAAGATGTGGTCGCCCGTGCCTTACACCAATTTAGCCGCCGCCATGAAAGCCGTTTTATCGCCATAAATTGCGGTGGTATCAGTGAAAGCTTGATTGAAAGTGAGCTCTTTGGTCACGAAGCAGGCTCTTTTACTGGTGCCAATAAACGTCATATCGGCAAGATAGAAGCCGCCAATGGTGGTACTCTGTTTCTTGATGAAATCGAAACCATGCCCTTGCCTGTGCAAATAAAACTTCTCAGAGTGTTGCAAGACAGGACCATAGAAAGAGTCGGCAGCACGCAGCCTATTCCCGTTGAACTCACTGTCATAGCCGCCAGTAAAGATGACCTTGCCCAATTAGGCGAAGAGGGGAAGTTTAGAAAGGACCTCTTTTATCGCCTCAATGTGGCAAGCCTCACCATACCGCCACTTAAAGACAGGCCAGAAGATGTACTGCCATTGTTTCACTATTATGCCCGTAAAGCCTCCGAGCAATTCGACCGCCCTTTGCCTGAACTTACCCCAGAGTATCTTGCCTTTTTATTAGAGCAAAAATGGCCTGGTAATGTGCGAGAACTCAAAAACGCAGTGGACAGGTTTGTCTTAGGTATCACAGAAACCTCTCTCGCAACCCTTAAACGTGATGAAGATTCTAACGGCAGCTACGAGGAACGCATGGAGCAATTTGAGCGCAGCATCCTTGAGCAAGGCCTTAGGGCATCGGGCGGTCAACTTAATGAAGCGGCGGAGCTATTAGATCTCTCTCGTAAAACCCTTTATCGAAAAATGAAGAAACATCAATTAGATAAGCAGGTTTTTAAGGCGACATAGAAGCTTCATCAAAGGGACTCAAGAAAAAAGACACATGTGTCCCATTTAACAAAAAACAATGAGACTAAAGCGTCCCAAAGCCGTGACTTAGATTTTTAAAAATATCGTAAACATATGAAATTAAACAATATTTTAGACTTGGTATTGCTTTTGCTCTAACTGGGTCAGATCCACAACATTGTGGGGCTGACTCATCTCCGATCAGGGTCTTGCCCAATTGGTGATAAAAATAAAAATATCTAATGAGGAAAAGTGAGATGCCAAACAAATTGCTTACCGGTTTACTTCTAACTAGTTCGTTATTCTTAGGCGCCAGCGCTGTACAAGCAGAAGACTGTAAATACCGTGGCGTATTAGACGACAAGTTTTGTGATGACAACTATGACCTTGTTGCCGACACACCAAAAGATCCTAGCAAGTGGCGTGATCCAAGCACTTTGGTTTTCACCTACACGCCCGTAGAAGACCCAGCGGTGTACAAGGATGCCTTTAGCGACTTTCAAAAGTACCTAAGTGATGTCACAGGTAAAAAAGTGGTTTATTACACAGTTCACTCAAATGCGGCCGAAGTTGAAGCCATTCGCTCTGGTCGTTTACACATTGCCGGTTTCTCCACAGGCCCAACTGGCTATGCGGTTAACCTAGGTGGTTTAGTACCCATCGCAGTAAAAGGCACAGCAGACGGTTTCCAAGGTTATAACCTGATTACTATTGCCCGTTCAGACAGTGATATTTATAAAATGTCTGACCTTAAAGGCCGTGTTGTGGCACATACCTCAGCTTCCTCTAACTCAGGTAACCTAGCCCCTCGCGCTATCTTCCCTGCATTAGGTATTACCCCTGATCAAGACTACAAGGTGAAATACTCTGGCAAGCACGACCAATCTATCATGGGTGTACTATCAGGTGACTATGAAGCCGCGCCTGTCGCATCAGATGTATTTAAACGTATGGTGGCAGCAGAACGAATTGATGCAGACGATTTCCGTATCATCTACACCAGCCCGCGCTTCCCTACCTCTTCATTTGGTTATGCTCATGACTTGAACCCAGAGCTAGTCGCTAAAATCAAAAAAGCTTTCTCTGAATTCCGTTTCCCTGCGGATATGCAAGAAACCTTTGGTGGCGCGGACCGTTTCTACCCGGTTACTTATAAAGTTGACTGGCAAGTTATCCGTGACATTGCCCACGCATCTGGCACGGCTTACACCAAAACAGGCCTAAAACGTTTAGCTGAAGCTGACGCAGCAAAAGCGGCGAAAAAGCGTGCTGCCGCAGCGGCTAAAAACAATGGTTAATGGCTAACAGGCCAAATTAACCACCTCAGTTTTACCGCACATTTAATTAATTGAAATAGCTCATCAGCGACCTGGGAAACCAGGTCGTTTGCACCTCTTATTGCTTGTAGGATACAGATTATGTCTTCAACTCACGCGGCGGTTGATCGCTCCAACTTCCTTGAAATCAAAGGATTACAGAAAGAATACGTGCCAGGTAACCCGATTTTAAAGGGCATCGACATTAATATCAGCGAACCCGGCATTGTCGCCATCATCGGTCCATCAGGCACAGGTAAAAGTACCTTATTACGTTGTATCAACCGTTTAATTGACCCAACCGCTGGGGCCATCTTGTTTGATAATGCAGACCTTAGCCAAGCTAAAGGGGGCGAATTACGTAAGCTACGCCGCCAAGTCGGCATGGTGTTCCAAGAATATAATTTGGTTGAACGTTTAACCGTGATTGAAAACGTATTAACCGGTCGCCTTGGTTATATGAGTGCGTGGCAAGCTTGGCGTCGTAAATTTAGCCAAGAGGACATTAATGGCGCATTTGAATTACTCGAAGCAGTTGGTCTAAGTGAACATGCCAATAAGCGTGCAGACAGTTTATCTGGCGGCCAGCGCCAGCGTGTTGGCATCGCCCGCGCTGTTATGCAAAATCCGCGAGTGTTATTAGCCGACGAACCAACCTCTTCCCTTGACCCGAAAACGGCGGTTGAGATCATGGAGCTACTAGAACGTTTCTCAGAGGAAAAAAACATCCCTGCTCTGGTCAATATTCACGACGTTAAACTCGCCAGCCGTTTTGCCAAACGCATGATAGGCATGAGTAATGGTGTGGTCGTATATGACGGCTCTCCAGAAGGCATCACAGATGAACACCTTAAACAAATTTATGGAGGTGAATCATGGCTGGACTAAGCACCTCCAAAGAGTATGAAAATCCCTTTAAGCGTAACTGGGTAAGCACAGGTATCTGGGCGCTTGTAGGCGTCTATCTGGTTTATTCTTTCAATGCTATGGGCCTCACATGGGATAGATTTTCACAAGGTTTAGGCCATGCGGACAAACTTTTAGGTCGTATGTTCCCACCTAACTTTGACCGTTGGGAGCTGTTATTAAGCGGCTTAGCAGAAAGTTTAGAAATTGCGGTTATCGCCAGTGTCTCAGGCATAGTACTGTCACTATTTTTTGGTCTCTTTGCAGCCCGCAACTTGATGCCAAACTGGGTCAGTGTGCCTATGCGAGGCTTCATTGCCTTGTGTCGTACGTTTCACCCTGTGATCATCGCCATTCTCTTTGTGAAAAGTGTCGGCTTTGGTGCTCTAGCAGGCATACTCACTCTGATCGTGGCCTCTATTGGCTTTATCGCTAAGCTGTTTGCCGAGGCCATCGAAGAGATTTCACTCAAGCAAGTAGAAGCGATTCGTGCCACTGGCGCAGGCTTTGTGAGTGTCATTCTTTTCTCTGTGATGCCACAAGTTTTCTCCCGTTTCATCGGTTTTTCTGTGTATCAGTTGGACTCTAACTTACGTAACTCCACCATGGTGGGAATCGTGGGTGCAGGCGGTCTTGGTGGCACCTTATTCTCTGCGTTCCAGCGCTTTGATTATGACTTTGTTGCTGCCATCTTAATCACCATTATTGCCTTGATCATGCTGGGCGAGTTTCTGTCTAACATAGTCAGAAATATCTTTAGATAAGCCTTTAGGAGCCAATTAAATGAATACAATGAATCATCAATGGCAGCGTTTTACCCTAAAGCAAAAGCTGTCCCGTTATGCGGTTTACCTAGTACTTATCATGGCTATGGTGCAATCGATTCAATCGGTCGAGGTCATCCCTGAGTTCTTCTTTGATGCACCAGAACAAATGGCAGACATGTTCAGCCGTATGTGGCCTATTGATTTTGCTTACTATCCTGTGACAGTCCATGACGCCATGATAGAAACCCTTAACATCGCCACCCTAGGTACGTTAGTTACCTTGATCTTCGCCCTGCCTTTGGCCTTGATGAATGCGAGCAATATTGTGGCATCCCCTTGGGTACACTGGATTGCACGATTCTTCTTAGTTTCTTCTCGATCAGTAAACTCACTGGTTTGGGCACTCTTGTTTGTGTCTATTTTTGGTCCAGGAGTTATCGCCGGCGTACTCGCCATTGCCTTTCGTTCTGTCGGTTTTGTCGGCAAGCTATTAGGTGAAGCGATTGAAGAGGTAAACATGGGGCCGATTGAAGCCTTAAGAGCTACTGGCGCCTCTTGGATGTCAGTACTACTAAAAGGCTACTGGCCGCAAATCCTGCCAGCCTTTTTCAGTATCGTGCTATTTCGTTGGGACATTAACGTACGTGAATCAGCGGTATTAGGCTTGGTCGGTGCTGGCGGTATCGGTGTGGTATTAAGTGACTCAATGAACCTGTTTGAATGGCAACGAGTGGCAGTCGCATTACTCTCTATCTTTGCCGTTGTTATCGTCGCTGAGATTATCGTGGTGAATATTCGTAAACGTTTAATCTAACGATTTCAGTTAACAATAGCATTCAAAAAAGGGCTCAACTTTATTCTAAAGGAGAGCCCTTTTCAGGTTTAATTAACGCCTGAGACCATTCATCTAAAATGATTTTTCGCTTCATTTCATCCGTTAAAACCAAGAGCTTTAGCCCTAATGCAATGGGCCTAGTATTACCCGTATCCGATAGATCGAACGAGGTATTCAAGTAGTCTTTTCTCACTTTGGCATTAATAGGAAATAAGTTCGATTGCTGAGCAAGTACCTGTTGCCCTTGCTGAGATAATAAAAAATCTAAAAACACTTTCGCGAGTTTCGCATTCGGTGCTGTTTTCGGGATAAAAGCCGTACGCATAATCGCGACTGTGTAATCTTTTGGAAGTACAAACTTAATTTGAGGGTAGGTTTTAGCCCAAGATTTAGCGTAGGAACCGAGCAAATTATAAGCGATTGCTATCTCTCCATCTGCTAAAGCCTTGAGCATAGCAGCGCTACTCGGATAAAGACGGACATCATGAATACCAAAAGACTCTAATACACGCCCATAACTACTAGATTGCTGACTATCATGTGCCCATAAAAGATAGCCAATGCCGACTTTTCCAATATCAAAAGTACCAATCAGCCCTTTAAGTCTGTGTGAATTTTGCCGTATAAACTCCAACATCTGTGCTCGGCTTTGCAAGCTCGGCGCTATGATGCTGGAATTACGAGAAATGAAATCATGGTTATAAGCAATGACTGCTGGCTCATAGGTAAAACCAAAAATTTCATCTCGCCAGTTCGCCCATTCTGGCAAGCTACGAGTTTGCTCAGAACGATAAGCTTGGGCATGGCCATCGTTAACTAACTTGATTTGTAAATCCATGGCGGAGCTTGTAATAACATCCGCATCAGCCAATTCGCCAGCCAGAAATTCTTGGTATAACTCACGTGAACCTAGCTCTTCATATTGCACAATAATATTCGGAAAGCGGTTCATAAAAGCGTTAAACAAAGGCGTTATTTCTGGCGTATCTGCCGCACCTTTTACTTTTAAAATCAGCTTACTGGCGCTCTCGCTCAAGGCATTTTCTTGCTTATTGGCTAGCGCAGTAAAACTTATCATCAAGAGGATAAAAGCAGATAAAAACTTTATCATATTAAGGTTCCAGCAATTCAAAGCTTATGTTCACAATAAGACCTGTGGGCGCATTATCAACAAGCTCTAAGGATGCCCCGTGATGATCAACTACCTCTTTGGCAATTGCTAAACCTAAGCCAGTGCCAGAACGCGGATTATTGGCACTACGATAGAAGCGCTCAAATACATGGGGCTTTTCACTATCAGGTATCCCTATCCCCTTATCTTGTACAGACAAGGCAATCTTAGGCGTTGAGCTGGCATCAATTTTGGCTAGACTCACCACAACAACTGAATGAGCTGGGCTGTATTTAATCGCATTTTCTAGAATATTTCTTAGCATCTGCTCTAATGCGAACTCATCTCCTAAAATGTGAGCTTGCTGCTCTTTTGCAAATGCTTTCTCTCCCTCAAAAGCAATTTCAACCTCTTGCTGTAACGCAGACACAACCACCTGTTTACATACTGTTTTTGTCATTTTAACAAGATCAATTTGAGTTAACTGTTGGCTTTGAAAACGATGGGATAAGGTTGCCTGCATCAGTAGCTGAGTTACAGTATGATTTAGCATATCGCATGACTCAATCACACGTAAAAGCTGCTTATGTCTGACATCTTCATCCTCTTCGGACACGGCGTTTTGTGCTTGGGATTTTAACCCAGCCAGTGGCGTTCTTAATTGATGGGCCGCTTCACTGGTAAAGCGCTGCAGTTGATTCAAGTTGTTCTCTAGCTGTCCCATAAAATGATTAATACTTTGCACTAACGGCTCAAGCTCTGTCGGCACGGGTAAATCAATTTTCGACAGATCAAAACCTGTACGAGAAGAAAGCGCTCGATTGAGTTTATTTATGGGCTTTAGTAATTGCCAAATACCTAGCATAACTAAAATAAAACCCACAGAAATAAAGGGAAAGACAAGCTGAATACCACGCCAACTAATTTCATTTGCTAGAGCCTCTCTAGCAATCACGGTCTGCCCAATTTGGATGCTCACATCACCAGAATAATTAGCTTCTGTCAGACGTTTTTTATAGACAAGAAACCTGACTGGCTCACCATCATAACTAGCATCAAAAAAGTAAGAATCAGGTTTATGCTGAGGAGCATCAAAGTTAGCTCTTTGTCTTTTATCCTTGCTAGTTGGTAAAGCATCATAGCCTGTTATTTTTTGCCCTGTTTTGTCTTTGATTTGATAAAAAACTCTATCATTTGGCGCTGAGGATAATATTTCAAAAGCAGACCAAGGCAGGTCTACCGTAATTCTCCCCTCCTTCATACTAATGCTTTCAGCCACTTGAATTGCCGCACTGGTAAGCAATCTGTCGTAGGAAATCTGAGCAGAACGCTGGCCATAACTATTAGCTAAAAAGAAAGTAATAAAACTCGCAATACACAAAAGGAGCAAGGTCATTAAGATCAATTGCCCACGAATAGATTTGCCAGAAGGGCTAATCATTCAAAGCTTCCAAAATATAGCCAAGCCCTCTTAGGGTGCGGATTTCAACCTGACTCTTTTGCAGTTTTTTTCTTAACCTTGCAACATAAAGTTCAATCGCATTAGGGCTTGGTGGCTCATCAAAGTTATAGAGGTGGTCGATCAAATCATCTTTACTGAGCACCCAACCTGTATGAGTTAAAAAGACTTCTAATAATCGAAACTCTCTTTGCTTTAGATCGATTAAAACCTGATCTACATACACACTACAGGCCTTTCTATCTAAGCTAAGATTGCCATATTGAATAAGATCATGGGCTTGGCCTTGTTGGCGCCTTAATAGAGCACGACACCTTGCATCAAACTCACCAAAATCAAAGGGTTTAGTCAGGTAATCATCTGCTCCAAGATCCAGTAACTGGATTCTATCTTTCACCTCATCTCTGGCCGTTAAAATAAGTACAGGAGTAATGGTTTTTCTGATTCTGAGTTTATTTAATACTTGCTCACCATTCATGCCTGGTAAGTTCAGGTCCAAGATCACAAGGTCGTATTCTTGGTGCCTTAAAATGTCATTTGCATCGGCACCACTGGTCACAAGATCCACCCCGTGACCTTGTTTTAAAATACGTTGATTAATGGCTTCGCCTAATACCTCATCATCTTCAACAATCAGTATTCTCATAAATCATTACCTAAGTGGCACTGGCTCTTTTCCTTAATCTATTCCATCCATCCTAGACTCATATTCAATAAAAATGTCTTACTGAATAATCAAAATATTAGCAGCCACTAATAAGTCTGTTAAGACAAATAAGTTTTTTCCATGACAGCTTGCTGACAGCTTTCAAGACTATGTAAACACGCCATTCACTGGGTGTTTAGAATCACTTCATCAGCGGCAAAAACACAATTTATGTGAGAATCTCCTGCTTGATCCAATCAATAAACTTCACCACATCAGCCCTTTGTGACAGGCTTTTAGTACATATTAGGTGATAGTTATATTTCGCCCTTAATGATTGCGGAAAAAGCCGAATTAAACGCCCTGTTTTTAAATCATCCGCTGCCAATACGCTGCTGGCCATCGCCACCCCTTGCCCATCTATTGCGGCCTGTAACACCATGCTCGACATACTGAATCTTGGCCCATGTTTAAAGGCGTCTTTATTTAGCCCATTCTCTTCAATCCATTCGGCCCAACCGGGAAAGGACTTGTCCGCAGAACGTCGCTCAAGGTGCAATAAAGGATAATCACTTAGGGCTTCTAAACTGGCACACTGGGTCATCAGGTGAGGGCTACAAACAGGAAACAGCTCTTCATGAGAAAGAGATTCCACATGCATTCCTTTCTCCTTGATTGCCCCATAACGAATCGAAATATCCACATCATCATGGGCAAAATCGATGAGTCGAGTTGAGGCGTCAATACGTAAATCAATATCAGGGTGTTTACGCCTAAACTGCTCTAATCGAGGCAATAACCATTTCGCGCCAAAAGAAGGCGCCACGCTAATGGTAATGAGCTTTTGTTCACTATAGGTTTGTGCTTTTGCTGCGGCATCACCTAACAGCTCAAACCCTTGCTCAATGAGAGGAAGACAAGCTCTACCCGCTTCTGTTAAGCGCACAGATTTATTTAAGCGCTTAAACAACTCAACGTCTAAATGGGCTTCCAACAACTTAATTTGCTGGCTAATAGCGCCTGTGGTGACACATAACTCATCCGCTGCTTTTTTAAGACTTTGATGCCGTCCAGCCGCTTCAAATGCCTGCATCGCTTTTAAAGGAGGTAAGCGTTTCATCGTATTTTCCACTTTTTCAGTTTAGTTATTCTATTATTTTTATAAGCGTTATTGGTAGAGATCATTTTTTCATTAGCGTTTCTAACTTATAAAACGATTTTTCTATAGCATCATTATTACTAAATCAAGATTCTAAAACCCTACAAAGAACAATCACTAAAGAAGAAAGATATTAAAAATAAATATAATTAAAACAATAAATTAGAAATATAATATTTTTCATCAACCCTAGATAGAAATCACTTTATTTTTAATTTTATCTATTGCGCTAATTTTTCAGTGTAGTTTTTCTATACCAAATAGCTAAATCTTATCGTTTGTCAGTCAAAAGCCTCCACGGTACTTTAGCCCACATCAGCAAGTCCTAAAATAAAAAACAGCATTTTGATTTAGAAAATCTAAACTATAGCTCGAGGTGACCTCATGCAAACATCCATTCCCTGCACCATGATGCGTGGCGGTACGTCACGTGGACCTTATTTTTTGGCGAATGATTTACCTAGGGATTGGGAAACACAAAAACAGGTTTTATTGTCAGCGATGGGATCATGTACGGGTCAACAAATTGACGGTATTGGTGGTGCCACCAGCTTAACCAGTAAAGCGGCGATCATTTCGGTTTCAGAGAGTCCAGAAGCGGATATTGATTATTTGTTTGCACAAGTCTCTATCGATGACATGTCCGTAGATACCGCGCCATCTTGTGGCAACATCCTCTCTGGCGCCGCCCCTTTCGCCATAGAGTCCGGTTTAGTCCGTGCTCAATTAGGCGAAACTTTAGTCAGAGTGCGCAACCTAAACACCAACTCTTTCATCCATGTCTTAGTACAAACACCTGATGGTTTTGTTAATTATGAAGGTGAAACTCAAATTGATGGCGTGGAAGGTAGTGCGGCACCTGTCATGCTCAACTTCTTGAATGTTGCAGGGACAAAAACAGGCAAGCTATTCCCAACAGGCCAGCTAAAGGATTCGATTCTAGGGACAGAAGTCAGTTGCATAGATGCCGCTATGCCTATGGTGCTTATCCCTGCCACAAGCCTTGGTATTAAAGGCAATGAGTCCAAACAGAGCCTAGATAATAATGAAAGTTTGCTTGCGCGTATCGAAGCGATTCGTTTAATCGCAGGCGAAAAAATGGGATTGGGAGATGTTTCTCATCAAGTGATTCCCAAAGTTGGTCTACTAAGTACACCACAACAGGGTGGCAGCATTACTTCTCGCTATTTCGTCCCCCACAACTGCCATGCCAGCCACTCTGCAACAGGTGCTATTTGCGTCAGTGTTTGCTCCGCCATTCCAGGCACAGTCGCAGAAGGCTTAACCCCCATAGCACTTGATAACCAAGTTAATAGCAAGGGTAGCGATAAAGCGAAGCAAGTCGTTATTGAACACCCAAGTGGAAAAATCACGATCGCGTTAAACATGACGCTTAAGCAAGAGCGTTCTGAAATTCATCAAGCAGGACTAGTTCGCACTGCTAGACGTTTATTTCGAGGCGACCTGTATGTCCCTAGCCGTATTTGGACGCCTTTAAAACTGCAAGCATCCTAATCAGTTTATCCATTTTCAATAAAACCACACCAAGTCGTCTGTGACAGCTTGGTGACAGCTTACCTTTTTAAGGTGGAGCAATAAGAGTAAACCCGACCATAGGCATGGTCACCCTTAATACAAAAATAATTATGAGGCTTACAATGAGTTATCAACTTAAAAAACAATCAATCACACGATTGATGCAAGGCATCATCACAGGCGCAAGTATTGTGCTTGCAACACTTTCAGTACCTGCTCAAGCCACTGATTTTAGTGGTAAACGTGTTGAATGGATTGTCCCTTTCAAAGAAGGCGGTGGTTCGGACACTTGGGCGCGCTTCTATGCACCTATGATCTCAAAAAACCTACCGGGTGAACCTGTAGTCGTGGTGAAAAACATCCCTGGCGGTGGCTCTACCAAAGGGGCAAACCAGTTCCAACGTCGTGCTAAAAACAACGGCCTTAACGTACTAGGCACCTCAGGTTCAACTCAATTCCCTTACCTATTAGGTGATCGTCGCGTTAAATATGAATATCAAGATTGGCACGCTGTACTTGCCACACCAACAGGTGGTGTCTTCTATGTGAATGCTGATCTGGGTATTAACTCAGCGCAAGACCTAGTGAAATTACGCAATCAAGAACTTAAGTATGGTAGCCAAGGCGCAACCTCGTTAGACCTAGTCCCACTACTTGCTTTAGACATGTTAGACATAGATGTTAAAGCAATCTTTGGCATGAAAGGTCGTGGCGCAGGTCGTCTCGCTTTTGAACGTGGTGAAGTCAATATCGATTACCAAACCAGTGCCGCTTACCTGAAAAAAGTGACACCTTTGGTTAAAGAAGGCAAAGCGGTACCTATCATGACTTGGGGTATTTTGGCTGAAGATGGTAGCTTGCAAAGAGACCCAACTTTCCCAGACCTACCTCACTTCGCTGAAGTCTATGAAATGATTCATGGCGAAGCCCCTTCTGGTACTGACTTTAAAGTTTGGAAAGCTTTCTTTGTCGCAGGCTTTGCTGCTCAAAAAGGGATTTTCTTACCTAAAGGGACCTCAGAAGAAGTGATTGAAACTTGGCAGAATGCCATTGCTAAAACCGTTGAATCAGACGAGTTTAAGAGCCGTTCTGAAAAGGTTTTAGGCCTTTACCCGCAAGCAATTTATGGTGACGCTACCAGTGCCTTTAACACAGCTCTTTCTATCTCAGACGCAGATAAAGAGTGGGTCCGCAGCTGGTTGACTGAAAAGTATAACGTACGCTTTTAATCCCTCACTATCTTTACTCTTTCACTTTGATAAGCCCTGTTTTCAGGGCTTTGAGAAGCTCATTTATCGGAGAGCGCACATGCCTCACCTAACCAACACCTGTGGTCGAAAAACCGTTCGCCATATCATTACTTTAAGAGGCTTGAGCGCATGATTGATGCATTCTTAATCGCCCTGCAAACCATACTCACGGGCACTCATCTTTTATACCTTTCTGGCGGCGTTTTACTGGGTCTCGCTATTGGTATTTTTCCAGGTTTAGGTGGCATAGCAGGCCTCTCTCTCCTGTTACCTTTTTTATTCGGAATGGAGCCCGTTTCGGCCCTTGCCATGTTAATTGGTTTGGTTGCTGTTATCCCAACGTCTGATACTTTCACCTCAGTATT
Organism: Marinomonas sp. SBI8L; assembly: GCF_001624705.1. Taxonomy (GTDB): domain Bacteria; phylum Pseudomonadota; class Gammaproteobacteria; order Pseudomonadales; family Marinomonadaceae; genus Marinomonas. The sequence continues at coordinate 377,939 of NZ_JSEO01000003.1, read as the reverse complement.
GATGGGTATCCCCGGCTCAAGCGGGTCTCAAGCCACTGTGTTAGATGGCTTCCCCATGGCCAAAAAAGGCCAAGCAGCCAGAGCCTTATCGGCAGCTTTTTCTGCCTCTTTGTTCGGCGGTTTATTTGGTGCTTTAGTCCTAACCTTATTTGTTCTTATTGCTCGCCCTGTCATCCTAGCGTTTGGCTCGGCTGAGCTATTTATGCTGACCTTACTCGGACTGAGTATGGTAGGTGTACTAGCAGGTAATAGCCTAATTAAAGGCTTGAGCGCCTGCGGCATTGGCTTGCTGTTTGGCAGCATTGGTGGCGCTCCTGCGACCGGTGAATACCGTATGAGTTTTGATAATAGCTACCTAATGGATGGTATTCCGTTAGTGGTGGTTGGCTTAGGTATTTTCGCTATTCCCGAAATTATTGATCTATTAAGACAAAATCGCCCTATTGCTGAAGCCTCTAAATTAGGCAGTGGTTGGGTTGAAGGCATCACAGATCTAGTACGTAACAAATGGCTAGCGATTCGTTGTGCCATTATCGGTTGCATAGTCGGCGCACTCCCAGGTCTTGGTGGTAGCGTTGTCGATTGGATCGCCTATGGTCATGCGGTTCAAACCTCAAAAGACAAGTCAGAGTTTGGTAAAGGTGATGTGCGTGGTGTATTAGCACCAGAGTCATCCAATAATGCCAAAGAAGGCGGTGGTCTTATCCCTACCCTGTTATTTGGTATTCCAGGTTCTGGCAGTATGGCTGTCTTCTTAGGTGGCATGGTACTTATCGGTCTTGAACCAGGCCCTGCTATGGTCAGCACAGACCTAGACATCACTTACACCATTGTCTGGTCTCTTGCGATGGCGAATGTTATTGGTGCCGGTGCTTGTTTAATCCTATCTAAGTGGGTCGCTAAGCTCACGACCATACCTTACGCCTTAATGGCCCCATTCATGATCATGGTGATCTGCTTTGCGGCTTTCCAAGCGACCCGAGATCTTGGCGACTTGATGGCACTATTGGGTATCGGTTTATTAGGTATTTTAATGAAGCGCTTTGGTTGGCCAAGACCGGCTTTTTTAATCGGTTTTGTACTCGCTGGCGGTATGGAAACCTATTTATATCAAGCGGTACAGTTTGATGGTTGGGGCTTCTTATTAAAACCGGGCGTTATCATCATTGGCATCATGACGGCGGTTTCTATTTACTTTGCAGCAAGACACGCAAGCAAGTCAGATGATACTAGTGACGCTGAGAGCGCTGAGAAAGACAATCTAACTCAAACACAAGCTAAAGCTCAGCACTCCATTCGCCCACAGGTAATATTTGCCGCTGCGGTTTGTCTAACCTTCGCCTATGGTTTGTACGACTCTTTACAGCAATCCTTTTTAGGGGGCGTGTTTACCGCAGGCTTATCTGGTCTCATGCTCATATTATCCAGTATTGTGCTTTATAAGCTTGTTACTAATAAGTTTGATGACCCTGTGAACTTTGATAATGAAATCGTCGCAGGCTATAAGGGCGATCAAAGTGTTGCCAGCTTGATGCATTATATCTATTGGTTAGTTGGCCTTATCCTGGGTTGTTTTGTACTTGGCTATCTTATTTCTATCAGTCTCTTTTTTATTGCCTTCTTGGTCTTAAAAGCGCGTACCTCCTTTATAAAAACCGCCTCCCTAACTATGAGTGCCGTTTTATTCTTAAGTGTTCTATCTCATGTCATGGTGTTAGATCTTCCCCGTGGCCTGCTACAAGATCTAGTTCAACTTCCCTGGCCGATAGGCTAGGGAGTTTTCTCACGGAGATTTTTTATGATTACCCCAAAATCCTTATTAATGCCCCTCTCCACCAGTGGCCACATTAATGAACGCCTTGAAGGTGCGCTTTCCGTGGCTAACTACTTTGATGGTCATTTAGAAGTGCTGCATGCTCAAGTTAGCCCAAGACAATTTATCCCAGAAGGTGCGATAGGTATTCCTACCAAGCTAGTACGAGAATTAGAGTCACTGGCGGGGAAGTTCTCTCAGTCTGAATCACAAACCCTGCAGACAGAATTCGCTAAGTTATGCCGTAAGCTAGATATCAAACTGAGCGAAAAAGCATCTAGCCGAAATACCACTGCCCACTGGGTCGAAGTGAATGGTTTACGCAGTGAGCTAGTCGCGGAAAAAGGCAAGGTATCTGACCTTGTCATTATCCCTCAGTCTAAATCAGGTAGCTCTACCGCTACCTTTGAAGCCGCCATTATGCGCAGCGGCAAACCTGTTTTGCTAGTCCCTAGAACCATGACCCAATTTAAAGCGGATAAGGTCTTGATTGCTTGGAATGCCAGTACTGAAGTGGCCCGAGCAATAAGCCATGCGCTGCCAATTTTAAAACGAGCCCAGCAAGTCATTATCACCACAGGTACTCGTAAGGGATATCGTCAACCAAGCCCCAATGAGCTAGCCGATTATCTTAAATGCCATGGCATCAATACCATTATTGAACAGTTCGATAATAGCCATAGCGCCACAGGTGAAGCTTTAATGAGTTTCGCTAAAAACCATCAAAGCCAACTCATCATAATGGGCGCCTATACAAGACGACGTGTGCGTGAACAAATCTTTGGCGGTGTTACTCGTCATATGCTGGCCAAGTCTGATCTTCCTATTTTTATGATGCACTAAAAAATAAAACAAACCTTCATCACCTAGGAGCACTAAGATGCAAATCCCTCATATCTCCATTAAAAGTAAACTCCTTTTGCTCTCAGTGCTCCCAGTGGTTGGCCTACTTATTGTGGTCGCCACCTCCTTAATCCAACTAAAAACAGCTAATCAAGGTGTCGAAAAGGTATACCAAGAGCATATGGTACCTCTTGAAAACCTAAAGATTATTGCGGATGACTATGCCATTTATGTCACTGACTCAGTCAATAAAGCCAATGCAGGGTTGATCAATGCAACCCAAGCCTTAGAGGGTATTAACCGAGCACAAGCAGAAATAAGCGAGAAGTGGCTTGCTTATCGTAGTCGTAACTTAAGTACTGAAGAGCGATTACTCGCTGAAGAAGCCGAAGTCTTATTTGTAAATGCCGACAAAGCCATAGAGAAAGTCACTCAGAAGATCACCAGATTAAGCGAGATGAGCCCAAAAGTCGCCTCTCGTTTAAATCGTCAAATTGGCCCTTTATATAAAGATATTGATCCCATTAGTCATAAGATTGCGGCTCTCATCAATTTACAAATGCGCCTAGTGGAAAAAGAAAACAAAGTACTTAAAGCAGATTATCAAGTCCATCTTATTTGGCTCACTAGCCTAAGCCTTTTTCTTATCAGTCTATTAGTTTTTCTCAGCTTTATTCTCTATCGTGCCGTGAAGAAGCCCATCGACGATTTAAGTAATAGTATGGAGCGCATTATTAGAGATGCGGATTTTACCACCAGTATCCCAATCGAAAGACAAGACGAAATTGGCACCATGGCAACCCATTTCAATGCCACTATCTCTATGATTCGCCATGTAATTAAAGAGCTCAACAATGTGACCGCTAAGCTTGCTAACTCCTCTTCAGAGCTCACCCAAATCAGCGCTGAAACCAAGCTAAGAATCAATGCCCAGCGCGAGGAAGTTGAACAAGTCAGCAGCGCTATGCAACAAATGGTCGAATCCACCAATAAGGTGACAGGTCAATCTGAAAGCGCTAATAAAGAAGCCCAAAACACCAGTAATCAAGCAAATGAAGGTTCTGAAGTCGTACAAGATTCAATGCAAACAACCAACGCCCTGATCGAAGAGATAAATAAGTTATCAGGTCAAATCAGTATCTTAGATGCTGATAGCAACAACATAGGCCAAGTGGTTGATGTGATCACAGACATCGCTGATCAAACCAATTTATTAGCCCTTAATGCGGCGATAGAATCTGCCCGTGCAGGGGAGCTCGGCCGTGGTTTTGCCGTGGTTGCCGATGAAGTTCGTACCTTGGCACAAAGGACACAAGCCTCTACAGACCAAATTCGTGATGCCATAAAAAGCCTGCAAACTGGCACAAGTTTAGCCTCAAAAATAATGCAGCTGTGCTCCACTCAAGCCGATAGCGCAGAAAACAAATCTCAACTTGCTGCTGAGACGTTAACTCAAATTGCCAAAGCTGTTGAACGTATGACACACATGAATTTAGACATAGCAGATGCATCGGATTTGCAGTCCCATGTGGCTGAAAATATTAATACTTCATTAGCCACCATCAACACCCAATCCCAAGAAGTAAATACCGGTGCAGATAAAGTCACCCAAGCAAGCCAAGAACTAGAGACATTATCTAGCGAGCTACAAAGGCTTTTAGGCCGCTATCAAGTGTGATGCCTAGGGAACCTGCGAATAAGTCCTCCCGCCTCAGCGTGAGGATAAAAGCCGCTAGATTTATGGCGAGGAGCGCAACTTAATAGTGATTCTATTGATAAGGTTCTCAACATAAAGATAGGGCTTTTAGACCACGCCCTTCGGGTCTTTGAATAATGCCAAAACGGCATTTCAGAAAAAGTCACGCCCTGTGTTGTCACTTCTTGAAAGGTACCTACATTACGTCAAAGTAACGCCTTGTGTGATACGTTTTCTGAAAAGACTGAGAAGAGGTGACTTATTCGCAGGTTCCCTAGTACTGCGTATCTGGTTTCTACCTAAAGATTCTCGAAAAATAGAGGCTAAGCACTAGCCTCTATTTTTAATCTCCTTTCATTAAGACGATTAACTTAATTTAAATTTATTCAACATTTTATCTAAATCAGCCGTTAAGTCAGACACCTCTAGGCAGGTTTCTTCAATCATATTGGTGCCTGTTAAGGTATTAATCGATGCTTGATGTATGGATTTAATATTAACGTTTAGCTGATTGGTCACATTACTTTGCTCTTCAAAAGTATTCGTCACTAATTCATTTCCGCCTGAAATTTCTTTAACTTTTTCGATCACTTGATGAATTGAATCACTACTACTCTCGACGAGTTTTACGCTACTTTCTGACAGTATCTGACCCTGTTTCATCGTATTAACGGATTCACTGGTGGTTTTCTGAAGTCTCTCAATTTTAGACTTTATTTTTTCTGTGGATTCTTGCGTGCGTAAAGCAAGAGAACGTACTTCATCGGCAACAACGGCAAAACCTCGACCTTGCTCACCCGCTCTAGCGGCTTCAATAGCAGCATTCAGGGCGAGGAGGTTGGTTTGATCTGCGATACCACTTATATCCTCTAAAATGCTACCTATTTCGTATGCCTCAATTTCTAATTGCTCTATGGTCTCTTCAGCAATAGTAATATTACTCGCAAGTGAACTAATACTATCCGCTGTTGAATACATAGAGGATTCAACATCATTCGCAACACTAACAGCCTCATGCGCATACCTTGAAGCAAGGCTTATATTGGTAGACATTTGTTGGGCAGTTTGTCCCATATCACCCATTGCATTTGCTAATAAGTCAGCTTCCGATTGCTGATTTAACATCAAGACTTTGGCCTCTGCTGATTGCTTGGACATATTGGCCGTTACTTCTACTAACTTACGGGAAGAGCCAGCCACTATTACTAAGGCTTGTTGCATGGCACTCATGAGATTATTAAAGGCATGGCTTGCCTCTGCAATTTCATCTTTGCCTTTAATTTCCGCTCTCATACTCATATCACGGCTATCACTTGTCTTGATAATGACATTCGTTAGTTCTTTAAGCCTTGGTACAGAGATAAAATATAAAACATAGCAGCCCAAACTCACGATTAAAATTAATACAATGCCACTGCCAATATTTGCATAGTTAATAGCATTAAACGTTCTATTAATCTCGTTATTAGACTCTTCTCTTAAAAATTTAAAGTTTTCATTCAGTTTTTCAAAAGCTTTCAAAGCCTTACTATCATCTATTTTAACTAAAGAATCGATTAAATCAGGGGCATCACCCTTTATAACCATAGGCTCTATTTTACTTAACATATTAAAATATTGCTCAGCTACTTCTTGAACACTATTTAAAGATTCTATTTCAACATCATTTATTAAGTGAATTTTTTTATAAATTTTAATTTTATCAGTAATTTCAATATATTTTTCAGTAACTTTTTTTGAGTGCTTAAAATCACCACGTATTACAAAATTCTTAAAATTATGAATCAAACCGCCATATCCAAAACTTTCTTTTATTTCCATTAACATTCTTTGTCTTTTCTCGACATCGCTTAGATATAACTCCCATTTATTTTTAACTTCATTTTGAGAGACAACTGAAAAAACACCAAATGAAGTCACAAAAATTGATAAAAACACTGAAAACACAATAAACTTAAACTTTATAGTAGTCACTAAACACACCTTAAAAATTATTTTTCAGCCTTATAAATTCAAAAGCAGGAGAATAAAATTGAATTTTTTATAAAAACTAAATTACCATTCATAAAATTCGTGATAATTTATACATTAACTCAGATTGAGTGATGATTTAGTTGTCAATAAGTCGCGGTTAGTTTGCAAAAAGTACAAATAGTTAACAGAGTTAAAAAACATGTTAGAAAAATTCAATCAAAGCCAAGCAGAACTCAGTTCTCCACTTAGCCAATTAAAAATGAGTAGCGTTTTTTATACTCACTCTACAATGAAGCAGCCATGGGGTGTTAAAATGCCTGCCATCCCTTCTAGCACAATGTTTCATCTTGTATTGGAAGGGACTGCCGTTGTTGTCATTTCAGGAAAGAATATTGTATTAAATCCAGGGGACTTTATTTTACTGCCGAGAGGACGTGGCCATGACATAATTGATAAAAACCTCTCACCAGCAGAAGAATTAACGGAGCAAAGTTTATCGAAAGTAACTGAGTTTTATGAACGTCTGACAACAGGTGGTGATGGAGATATTACTACCACCTTATGCGGAACCGTTTTATTTGAGAATGAAATAACTAAATCAATTATTAACTCTATGCCAGACTATATTCTAATACCGAGTAGTGAAAAGTCTCATTCAACAATTAAAAGTACGGTTAACTCTATAAAAAGAGAAACAAGAAATTTTGATTTTTGTGCTGGGTTAATTGTTTCAAAACTAGCTGATATATTAATATTACAATGTATTAGGACTTGGGTTTCACAGTTTTCAGATATAAATAAAAACTGGATAGTTGCTTACACAGATAAAAACCTATCGGCAGTTATGTATCATATTCATAATGATACAGCTTCAAAAATCGATTTAGAAAAACTATCTCAAATGGCAAAAATGTCTAGAACAAGTTTCATCAATCACTTTAAAAATATAGTAGGACAAACACCTAAAAAATATATCAACAACTGGCGATTAGCGATAGCTAAAGACCGCTTAAAAAACACGAACGAAAACGTTCTTAATATTGCATTTGAAACAGGTTATCAATCAGAATCATCATTTAGCCGAGCCTATAAAACAAAATATGGCGAATCACCCTCCATTACAAAATCAAAATCCCCCCATATGATTTTATAATGAGAACTAAGATCATATACTTAGTTTTCATGTTTAAAAAAATTCAATATAAGTCAATTATTTATAAAGCTTCAACATAAAGATAGGGCTTTTAAGCAGCGCTCTGCGGGTCTTTTAGAAAGGGTGTTAATCTGTATTCTTTCTTCTCGAAAAGTGTCTAGATTACGTCAAAGTGACGGCTTGTTTAAAAAGACTGAAAAGAAGTAACTAGTTCCTAGCTTCCTTGCAGCAGCTTTGATAGGAAGTTTTTTTAAACCTATTTAAGCATGAGTTTATGTAATGCTTCTATGTCATTAACTCGATTGCCCCTTCCCCTGCTTTCCTCTTTTATAGGCGTTTATATAACAAATATAAAAGAGGCTAAGTCATGTCAGCCAATGACTTTTCGTTAGACTGTAAATTAGACAATCAACTAGACAGTCCGTTAGAAACGCGCGTAGAAACAGACTTGATTGGCGTACTAGAAGTGCCTGTTGATGCGCTATATGGTGTACAAACTCAAAGGGCCATTGCGCTCTATCCACTCAATGGTGAAAAGCCGTTAAGCGCTTACCCTGTGCTAATAAAAGCCATGCTGAGGGTGAAGAGAATTGCGGCTCAAACTAACCTCAACACAGGGGAATTAGAGCCTAAAATTGCCCAATCGATTATCCAAGTGATTAACAGGCTATTAGACGACTTACCGCTTGAGCAATTTCCAGTGCATGCCTGTCATGGTGGTGGCGGCATTTCGACCAATATGAACATCAATGAAGTGGTCGCAAACCTAGTAAATCGTGACGCATTTTTTCGCCCATTGGGCACTTACTCTCCAGTTCATCCCAACGATCATATCAATCTCAATAATTCCACCAGCGACGCTCAAACCACTGCTTGCCACTTTGCTGTGATTGAGCAATGGCAATCGTTAGAAAGCAGCATAGACAAGCTTATTAACGAGTTTAATGCCCAAGGAGCGAAATGGCAGCATGAACAAAAAATCGCCCGCACCTGCTTGCAAGATGCTGTAGAGATCAGCTTTGCCGACCTGTTTAGTGGTTATCAAAGCCTGATAGAGAGAAACAAAAAACGCCTTAACCAAGGGGTAATAGAACTTTATAAGATTAACCTTGGTGGCAATATTATTGGTCGTAAAGGAGATGTATCACAGGCATTTTTTGAAAGCATCATAGACCAGGTGAATACCCAGATGTACACCAGTCTATTTTGCCATAGTGACAACCTGTTTGATAGCTCTCAAAACCATGATGACCTTATCTCCATTGCCAATCGTCTTGAGTTATTTGCCCGTGGCTTGATTAAAATCGCCAAAGACTTTCGCCTCATGTCATCAGGCCCTGAAACAGGCTTCGCCGAGCTCAATTTACCCGCCGTTCAACCTGGCTCCTCTGCCATGCCGGGTAAGGTGAATCCAACCATTGCAGAGTATTTAGTGCAGTGTTGCATGCAAGTCTGTGGGCGTTGCTACACGATACAAATGACGCAAGATCATGGGGAGCTAGACCTTAACGTCTGGCAGTCTCTTGTTATACATAACTTATTAGATGCCATGACTTGTCTAGAGAATGGCATCCAAGCGTTCACCCAGCATTGCCTGAGTGGTGTGACCCCCAACAGCCAACAAAATCAGCAGAACATACAAACCATGATCCCGACTTTAATTCGCCTTAAACAAGAAAAGGGCTATTCCTATGCCTCAAAAGTATTCAAGGAGAGCCAAGGTGATATTACAAAAGTCAGGGCGCACCTTATAAAAGATAAACAAGGAAGCTAACAAGCGAGAAAACGGAATGAGAACCAAGGAATGAGTTTTTAGCCATAGCAGTATTCAATAATCTCAATTGTGGCTTGAGGCAGGGCTTTCTAAACTTAAAACAAGTCACCAACACACTATTTTTGACAGCAAGATCAAAATAAAAATTAACCAACAGGATATGAAAATGACAACAGCACAAGAGATCCCGCTAGCTTGGGCAAACGACTGGCTAACTAAGCCAAAACAGCAGTATATCAATGGCCAGTGGGTCCAAGGTGAAAACACGGATTGGCAGGTTAAGAACCCAGCCAATGGCGACACACTTTGTGCGATTAGCATGGCGAGTGAAACGCAAGTTGAAAAGACAGCAGAAATCGCCAAACACCATCACAACATGGGGACTTGGAATAAGGTAAGCCGAACTGAACGTGCTAATTTATTGCGCCAAATTGCGCGTTTAATCCGTGAAAATGTCGAAAAGCTGGCCCTATTAGAAACCTTGCCTAACGGGAAGCTGTTCTCTGAATCCATGGCGGATGATATCCCAACCTGTGCCGATATTTTCGATTATTATGCGGGTTGGACAGACAAGTTCTACGGGGAAACCTCACCTGTTGATGAAGGTTTTTTAAACTACACATTAAAAGAACCTATTGGTGTTTGCGCCCTGATTGCCCCTTGGAATTTCCCTCTATATCAAGCCAGTTTAAAAATCGCACCTGCCTTAGCCATGGGCAATACAGTGATTATTAAACCTTCTGAATACACGCCTTTAACCACGATTTTCCTAATGGAATTAATCGACGAAGCGCTAGATATTCCAGCCGGTGTGATCAATATGTTGCTAACCAATGGCAGCAGCGCCAATCAACTTACCTTGAGCCAAAATGTGGATAAGGTGTCTTTTACCGGTAGTACAGGTGTGGGCCGTAAAATTGTGCAGAACTCAGGACAGTCTAACCTAAAAGCCGCTACTTTAGAGCTTGGCGGTAAGTCTCCATGTATCTTCTTTGATGATACGCCAGACCTAGATGGCGCGATTGATAGAGCCTTTAATGTGATGTTTTCTCATAAGGGTGAAAAGTGCTCCGAGCCTACTCGCTTCCTGATTCACGATAGCATTTACGACTATGTACTAGACAAGCTAGTGGAAAAAGCCAATGCGGTAGTTTGCGGCAACCCGCTAGCAGAAGGTGTTGACCAAGGTCCACAATGTAATCAGGTCCAGTTTGACAAGATCATGGAATACATTGAAATAGGTAAAACTGAAGCCAAACTAGTGGCGGGTGGCTATGCGGATACCCAAGGTGACAATGCCAAAGGCTACTTTATCAGACCAACTATATTTGCCGATGTTGCCCCAGATGCCCGTATTGCCCAAGAAGAAATCTTTGGTCCAGTACTTAGCTGTATTCGTTTCAATACCACAGAAGAAGCTGTCGCCATTGCCAATAGCACTGAATACGGTCTAGCGGCCGGTTTATACACGGCCAATGTTTCCCGTGCTCACAAAGTTGCCGAACAATTAGACGCAGGCATGCTCTTTATCAACCGCTACGGTTGTTATGGTTTAGCAGCCCCTTTTGGTGGCTTCAAGCAAAGTGGCTGGGGCAAAGAAATGGCAATACATTCTCTCTCTTCCTACACCAAAACCAAAGGGGTTTGGGTCTATTACGGGGATGCTTAAGCGGTTATTAGCTCTCTCATAACAGCTCTTAAAGCTGCAACACACTTACACCCATGTTAGCGCTCCTAGGAGCGCTTTTTTTATTTCAGAAAGACACTCATAAGCTTAAAAAAATCGGTTCAGAAATTATAATTAATCATTTATAAATCAATATATTAGCAAAGCATTACTTAAAGTCATGCTAGTTTGAATTTAAGTGATTTTTAAATTAATTAAGGCTAGTTCACTCTTGGTGGCTCTTACGATAAAGCCATTTTAACCTGCTCAATAAATAAAATAATAATTGGAAGATCATATGAAAAACATTCGCCCTATTACGTTTTGGCCAGCCTGTATTGGCTTGCTGCTAACAGTAATATATACCATCTTGGATAAACAAAATTTCATTGCTGCCACCTCAGCAATCAATACGGCCATCATAGATAATCTGTCTTGGTTATTTAACCTCAGTGCACTCTTTCTAGTGGGTGTTGTTGCTTATGCTTTTTTCGCACCGGTTAGCAAAGTAAAAATTGGCGGTGAAGGCGCTAAACCTATGCTTTCACCGTTTCAGTGGTTTGCCATTTCACTAACAACCGTTATCGCTATGGGCATATTATTCTGGTCTGTGGCTGAGCCTATTTTGCATTACCACACACCACCTGCTTATCTTGGCATTACCCCAGAAAGCCCAGAAGCAATGCGCTTTTCCATGTCTACCATATTCGTACACTGGACTATCACTCCCTACAGCATTTACACAGTGGCAGGCTTAGCCTTTGCCCTTGCTTTTCATAACCTAAAACTGAACTTTTCCATCGGCTCCATGTTGCGCCCTTTATTAGGCCGTTGGGTTGACGGTGTTGGCGGTCAAATCATCGACGGCCTAGCGCTGCTATCGGTTGTATTAGGTATGTCAGCCACTTTGACGTCTGGCCTACTTGTAATTGCCGATGGTATGAACTCAGTATTAGGCATTGAAAAGAGCCCTTTCATTTACGGCCTCATCGCTATCGCTATCATTGGCTCCGCCATTATCTCAGCAGCATCAGGCTTATATCGAGGCATTCAAACTCTAGCTCGTATTAATACTTGGTTATATTTTATCGGTGCAGCCTTCATTTTCGTTGTTGGACCAACCGCTTTCATACTCTCTCTTGGCGTTGAATCTCTGGGTGTTTATCTGTCTGAATTTTTCGCTCGTAACCTAGTCACTGGCGCATCAGGTAACGACCAATGGCCAGGCTGGTGGACAGTGGCTTTCTTTGCTAGCTGGTTCGCTTGGGCACCTGTCAGCTGTCTTTTCCTTGGCAAGATTGCCCGTGGTTACACAGTTCGCCAATTCATCATCGTTAATATGTTATTACCTTCTGCCTTTGGTTTTCTTTGGTTCAGTACCTTCAGTGGTTCAGCGCTTTTCTTCGATACCACCATGGGTGGCATCATGTATGACGCTTATCAAGCAGATGGTTTTGCGGCGGTTATCTATGTGCTATTCGATCAACTCCCTGGCAGCACCTTACTTAGTGGTCTGTTTGTTTTTGCCTGCTTTATTACCTTTATCACAGCCGCTGACTCAAATACGGATGTTATTGGTGGTCTTTGCACCAAGGGTAATAACTCTGAAAACCAGAAATCCCCTCTTTGGGTAAAAGCCTTATGGGGCAGTGCTATCGCTTTTGTGGCTTGGATTAGTGCCTCTTTCATTGGTGTTGATGGGGTCAAAATGCTGTTCAACCTATCCGGTTTGCCCGGCATGTTAATCGTCCTCGGCTCAGGTTTTGCCTTTATTCGCCTAGCTCAGAAAGTCGAAATCAATGGCCAAATAGTTGAGATCAAACCTTCGACACTTGCTGCTCTTGAGTCTCCAACCAAGGCTCAGACGTCAGGTGTCACAACCCCTGCTAACTAAAGCAAACCACTTATTAAGATCAGGTGTCTGAGCACAAACTTGGACACCTTGTTAGGAGTTAACTATGCAATACGTTCGTCTTGGTCAATCCGGCCTAAAAGTTTCTCGCCTCTGCCTTGGCACCATGAACATGGGCTCAAAGGATTGGAAACCTTGGATTTTTGATGAAAAAGAAAGTGAGCCAATTATCCATCACGCACTCGATAATGGGGTTAACTTTATCGATCTTGCAGATTTTTATTCCATTGGTGCCGGCGAAGAAGTGGTGTGTAATGTGCTTAACCGTATTGGCCGTCGTGATGACTTAGTGATCACCACCAAGGTAGGTTATGCCATGAGCGATGACATCAATGCACAAGGTCATTCTCGCAAAAATATTTTTAAAGCGATCGATGCCTCCCTCACTCGTATGGGAATGGATTATGTAGACATATATATGCTGCATTATTTCGATACCGATACTCCAGTCGAAGAAACTATGGGCGCATTGAATGATCTCGTTCTTGCAGGTAAAACTCGCTATATTGCTGTGTCTACCATGTACACTTGGCAGCTAGCTAAGATACTACAAGTGTGTGATCAAAACGGCTGGGCACGTCCTATTAATATGCAGTTACAGCTAAACTGCGCTTATCGTGAAGAAGAGCGTGAGATGCTACCTTTTTGCCAAGACCAAGGTATCGGTGTTTCCGTCTTTAGCCCTCTGGCGCGCGGTATTCTTACCAGCGACTTACAGTCTACCCGTAACAAGACAGACTTCTTTACCGCTGAAATGTATAACGACGAAGCGTCTCGAAACATTGCTCATTCGGTTGCGAAAGTGGCTGATGCCCGTGGTTGCTTGCCAGCACAAATAGCACAAGCTTGGGTTTTGAATAAACCTGAAGTGGCCTCTATGTTGGTGGGAGCAGACACTACCGCACAATTTGACAGCGCTTTAGCAGCACTTGAAATGCAGCTCACTGCAGAAGAAATTTATGAATTAGAGCGTCACTATACGCCATGTGATCTTATCAATGATTACACATCAGGAAAGCGAACACCGAGATTTTCGCGTCCGGCTAAAGCGCCCTTTGCTTAAAGCTTGAGGCTTGAGTTCATGAACAAAAAAAGCGTTTGTGCTTACAACACAAACGCTTTTCTAGTGACTTTTGGCATTTAAACTTCCAGTGAAGCTTGTTGCTTTAACCATTCTGTAAAACGCATGACCTTAGACAAACCTTGTTTTTCAGCAGAGACATCAAGCCAATAACCATAAGGGCCTTGTGTACTTATCTCACTAAACTGTACCAGTTCACCTCGATTTAACTCTTCACCTATCATGTGCTTATCAATGATGGCAAAGCCAGCTCCAGATTTAAGGGCATTAATCACCTGATCCAAAGTACTAAAACCCACCCCTCTGGCCGTATCGACTAACCCATCTAGCCCTGCAGCAACCAACCAATCCTGCCAAACAGGTAGCTTTTTACCTTCGTGCACTATGTTTAATAAATTACTACTTTCTAGAGGTAATTGTGCCGCCCTAACTTGCATATCAGGCACACAAACTGGCAGGTGCTCTTCAAGGAATAAGAGCTCACTATTGGCTTTCGCTTTCGGGCCAATACCAAAGCGAATTTCACAATCAAATAACACTTGATCATTCGGTCTGTCGTAGATACTTAATTCGAACTCAGGAAAGCTTTGCCTAAACTTGGCTAATCGCTTTACCAACCAACGTGTCGCCAAAGTGGGAGGTAATAAAATGTTAAGTTTCTGTCTTAAATTAGGGTCTCGAATATCAGCTATGGTGGTTTCAATCAGGTTGAAGGAAATATCCAGTTTTTGCAGTAATTCTTGCCCTGCATCCGTGAGTTCTAATTTATGATGCAACCTCACAAATAAGGGGACACCTAAATAATCTTCAAGCTGTTTTATCTGACGGCTGACTGCCCCTTGAGTTACATGTAACTGCTTGGCAGCTAAGGTAAAACTAAGCTGTTTAGCCGCGGTTTCAAAGACACGTAGGGCGGTAAGAGAAGGCAGTGAGCGCATAAAAATAAAACTCTAACTTAGGCTGAAATTAAGACCCTAAAGTCTCTTAAAATAATCTCCAAGTATACGCCGAAAAAAGAGCCGCTTGAATGCAAATTAACGGCATTTAAGGGAGAAAAAACACCGCAAATTATTAACCTGTAAAAAGCTTTTTTAGTAGTGAACTTTATTCAGAAAAAAAGAGAGTAATAACTTGTTATTGAATATGAGATTTAGTTCATATAACCTGCCCTTCTTGCGAATTTGATGGTCAATTATTCTGTACTTTTTGATCACCCATCTCTAAAAAAATCCTTCATAAAAACAATAAATTGAAAGTGCTCTTAGGTTGTTTTTTCTGTGTTCAGAAAAGATAAATTGCGCCTTTCTGACTTTTTTATTTCGTACCAAAACACTCACAAAATTAGCAGGAATAAGGACTAGGCTATAGAAACATTTAGACGATAAAAATAAGTCACGACATTAATCTGATCTAACTCACAGGTTGCGAACGAGCACCTGATAACAATGAGCCTTTCTAAAAACAAAAACCCCAGTGCTTAACTTTTGTTACTTTGATCAACTTTTATTTCATTTATGCAATAAAAATGTCATCGCCGATTAATAGTATTTTGAAAAATACATCTCTTTTGCTGGGATAGGAATCCCGCAATTTGTAATCACCTACACACCAGATTTACAGGGGTCCTCATGGTCAACTTAGGCTTTAAGCAAACATTATTGCTAGCAGTGTCATTAATCATCGCCTTAAGCGTTGGTTCATCCAATTACTTTTCCTATAACGAGTTTAGTCATGAACTGACAAATACCATTTATCAAAGCACGGAAGAACGCATCAAAGTCGAAGCAGAAAAACTCGAAGCTTATATCCAAGCAAAAACCCATGCTGTCGAGAAATTAGCTGATGATTATCAGCAACATCAATACCAAACAGGTCACGCAGAAAGAATGAGAATTGCCTCCCATGGAGCAGATGTCTTTGCCCTAATGATAGGCTTTGCTAATGGTGATGCTTATACCTCAGCCAATTACGATACCTGGATTGATAACAAAAACCCGCCAAATTATGACCCAAGAAAACGTCCTTGGTACCAAGAAGCTATTCGTACTTCTGGCTCTATTTTTACTCAACCATATACAGGCGCAAGCACAGGCTTACTTATGGTGAGTATTGGCAAAAACTCTGGTAACGGTGTCATTCTGGCAGATATTACGCTAGAGATACTTAGCCAAACTGTCTCTGACATTAATATGAAAGGGGCCATCGCTATGATAATGACGGAAGATAATACGGTTCTTGCTAGTAGTTCACCTGTCGTTAAAACCGGTAAAAAGTTAACTGATTACAGTGAGTTATCTCATATCAGTAGAGAAGTGCTAGGTACTGAAACAAACACCACAGACTATGAGCTAAATGGCACAGATAAGGTGATGTTTTCTAAGAAGATAAACTATGGTGACAAGAGCTGGTATCTACTAATTGGCCTAGATAAAAGCGTTGTCTTTAGTAAGCTAAGCGAAACAAAAAACACAGCAACCCTGCTAACAATTACTTATGTCGTCCTAAGTACCTTGATTACCTTGTTAGTTCTCACCTTCCTATACCGTCCTATCTTAGCCCTTAAAGAAACCATACTTGGTCTATCTAATGGTCATGGTGACCTAACCCATAGACTTGAGATTAACTCTAATGATGATCTTGGGCATATCGCAAAAGGTGTGAATAGCTTTGTCGAGCACATTCACAGCCTCATCATTGACATAGATAGAGCTTCCAAAGAACTTAAGCATAATGTGTCAGAGCTAGAGTTAAAATCTAATGAAAACACAGCAATGTTAGATCATCATGTCCAAGAGACAGAGTTAGTCGTTACGGCCATAGAAGAAATGAGCGCCACTGCAAACACCGTTGCGCAAAATGCAAGTGATGCCGCGCAATCAACTCAACAAGCAGCCCAAATTGGTGTGCATTCATTAGAGGTGGTCACAGAGGCACAGTCTAAGGTTTCAGAACTAGTAAGCGACATGGATAAAACCGCTAATAGCCTACAAGCCATGAGTGATGAAACTAAGAGCATCAACTCTATTTTGAATGTGATTGGTGATATTGCCGAACAAACTAATTTGCTGGCATTAAATGCAGCCATCGAAGCGGCACGAGCAGGTGAATACGGTAGAGGCTTCGCTGTGGTGGCTGACGAAGTCCGAGCCTTGGCATCTCGCACTCAAAACAGCACATCTGAAATAGAACAAGCCTTAACAAAGCTAGTTTCTGGCAATGATATTGTGGTGAAAGCCATGGAAAGTACTAAGTCGAACTGTGATGAGGCCTATCATAATACTGACAAGGTAAACGAGAGTATTAACAAGCTATCTACCCATGTTCACGATATCACAGGCTTAACCATGCAAATTGCAACCGCTGCAGAAGAGCAAAGCAGTGTGACCCATGAAGTTAGCCAAAACATGAATGCACTGAACGGCATAGTAAATCAGCTAAATCGCAACAGTGAAGAAGCCTCTAGCCAAACTGAAAACATCACCCATGTGAATGAGAAATTGGCATCGATTGTTAATCAGTTCAAGCTCCAGTAATCAGAGATTATTTGATACCCAGAGAAGTGACACTTTGGGTATCAAATAAATAGACATTTTATTGAGGAAAACACTTAGTTTCAAATTCACTTCGCTAAATAACCTTTGCTAAGCGATGTATCTTTTTAACAACCTCAATAAAAACTAAAAACATTATTCTTCAAGAGAAGCTAAAACCCTAACGTTTAATCGGTGACTGTATTCAAGCAAGATAAAGCAGACACAGTTTATCCAAGATAAAATAGGTTTCTTTGACCATAGCAGGATAATCATAAGGCGAGAGTTCTGAACCATCTTCAGAGTGTAAGGCAAAATCGACCTGTAAACTCAATTTGGCACTATAACAGCCATCCAAATCTAACTTTTTCTGTACTAAGACAACATCAAGCGCTGACTTGAGTGTTTGTGCCTTAAAGAAGTCTTCTCCAACCTTATTAGCACCCTGGGCGATTATGTCGTCCATTGCCAAGTCGAGTTGCTCCACAGCGTTATAAGCTAGTTCATAATCTTGTGTGCTTTGAAGAAAGCGTAAAGTATTAATCACTTCAGTGATGACATTGAGATGGCTATGCTCGACTCTGCTCTCTGTTTGATCCATTGCAGACACTGGCAAAGTTAGTATTAGAAGGCTAGCCATAAAAAAAGTGATTAGATATTTGAAGATCATCAACTGGAGTCCACTTAAAACTTACAGGCATAATCTTAAAGGGATTCAGCTAATAAAGGTATCTCTTATGCTTTAAGCCGTTTCTTGCTAAACCCTTGTTAAGCGCTTCATTCAAGACTTAACAAGGGCATTACTTAAGGAACCTGCGAATAAGTCTTCCCGCCTCAGCGTGTGGATAAAAGCAGCTAGATTTATGGCGAGGAGCGCAACTTAATAGTTATTCTATTGATAAGATTCTCAACATAAAGATAGGGCTTTTAGACCACGCCCTTCGGGTCTTTCAGAAAAAGTAACACCCTGTGTTGTCACTTCTCGAAAGGTACCTACATTACTTCAAAGTAACGCCTTGTGTGATACTTTTTCTGAAAAGACTGAGAAGAGATGACTTAATCGCAAGTTCCTTAAGCAAACAGGATATTAAAGGTGAAGCCTGCGAAAACCGCCATGCTAAAAATCACCATTAAGAAGGCGACTAGCATAGGCCAATGGAAAAGGCGTTTTAGCAAAATCAGTTCAGGTAAACTTGCGCCACCACTACCAATTACCAAAGCCATAACAGCGCCAATACTCACACCTTTAGCTAAGAAAGAACCAACCAAAGGCAACAAAGTCGATACTCGAATATAAAGCGGAATACCAATTAAAGCAGCGGTTGGTACTGCCGCTGGATTATCTGCATTCGCTACTTGAGAGAAAAACTCAGCCGGTACAAAGCCGTGAACCAAGGAGCCAATCATCATGGCAATAATCATATAAGGCAGCATAGATAGGAATAAAGGCCAGGTCTCTTTCCAAGCAGTTTGCCAAATGCTTGGGGCTTTTTTACTAGCAGAGCAATCTGAACCAGCACAACCACTTGCTTTAGTACTTGGTAATAACATTTCCTGTTTGATAAAACGGTCAAAGCCCAGTGACTGTAATAGAACCCCTGCAAGCACAGAAACCACCAAGGCCAGAGACGCATATAAAAGCGTTACCTTAAACCCTAAAATGGGCACAAATAGCGCGATCACAATGGGGTTTAATAAAGGTGATGTAAACAAAAAAGTAATGGTCGGCCCAAAGCCTGCCCTAGCTTTTAACAAACCGATTAACATAGGGATAGTCGAGCAACTGCAAAAAGGCGTAATCGCACCAAGCCCTGCAGCAGTGATATAACCACGGCCTTTTTTACCACCTAATAACGCCTGAATCTTATCCGCTGGCAGCTTTTGGTTAATCACAGAGACCAAATAGCTAATCGCAAGAAACAGTATGGTTAGCTCAACAAATAAATTAATAAACATGTGCAGGGAATCCATAAGCATTACCTGCATGTCGCTTGTTAGGCCCAAACTAGATAGATCTATCATAACCACCTTCTCATTAATCTCTTTTTTAAAGTTTATTCTTCAAAACACTTAAATATTTTTAAAAATGTCGAAATATAATTTTAAAAAAAATGACCAACTACTTCTAAGTAGTTAGGTCATTTTTTGTCATCGATATCTATTATCTGAAACCTATAAGCAGCTCAATTTAGCGCCTTACAAGGTACAGCACTCATCTTCCAGGTAGCTCATCACATCACGAAAAGCATCCAGTTGAGCCACACAATATAAACTGCGCCCTTCTCTGTTTTGTTTAACCAAACCCACAGAAGTAAGCCTTCGAATATGGTGCGAGAGTGTTGGTCCCGAGATATCCAAATGTTGTTGAATATCACCCACGACTAGTCCTTTATCTCCCGCTTTGACTAACAAGCGAAAGACAGAAAACCGAGTTGAGTGGCCTAACTCACATAAAATATTAGTTGCGTTGTCTTGATTCATGTTGGCAGTATGGATCAAGATAAATAATACTTCAATACTTTTGGAAATATTAAAATATAATAACTTAAGACCAAATATTTAATTCGATTCATAGAAGTTATAACTTTGTTACAACAATAAAATACTTAATTCATTGCCAACTAGTTATAACAAGGTTATAACTATATAAAATTAATGAGGTACTTCTTATGAAGGTTCAACTTAAAAGTTTAGGTAATAGCATTGGAGCAATCATTCCAGCCGCTTATATTCGCGAACTTAATCTTATAAAAGGCTCTGAGGTGGATATCAAATTAGATGAAGGGCGCATTGTTATTGAGCCAATTAAGCCAAAAAAGAGACAGCTTAAATTCACTGAATCTGAACTTTTAAAAGATTTGACCCCTTATTCAGCTCATGCTGATGAAGTTGCCCATATCTCATCTAAAGAAATGGGGGATGAATGAGTAACTACATCCCCAAGCGTAATGATATTATTTTTATCGATTTTAAGCCGGTTAAAGGTAAGGAAATTGGCAAATACCGTCCCGCTCTCGTGCTTTCCAGCCTTGCCTATAACAAATCAACAGGGCTGCTAATATGCTGCCCGATTAGTACAAGCATTCGTGGCGGTGCAACAGAAGTCCCTGTCAATAACCTAGATAAACCCTCTGTTGTCGCTGCTAGTCTGATTCAAACCCTATCGTGGAAAGATAGAGAAGCTAAGTTTGTTGCTCAAGCTGAAACTGATGTCATTGATGAAGTTCTCATGCGAGTCATTCCTTTGATTGGGGCTGATGTATTTTTTAACGAGTAAACACATAAAATCAAATGGATTGATAAGAATGGTCTCAAAAATTGATATAACGATGATAATCGCTATTTCCTTTCTATTCGGTTTTGGAGTAGGTGAACAAGAGGACTACGAAGAAGCTAAAACTGTATTTGATGTAATAGTCGCTCTTGGTACAGGAGTATTAGCTTTCATAGCATTTAGGTCATTTAGTAGTTGGAAAGATCAATACAAAACATCACGACAAACAGAGTGTATTAAAGCAATACAAGCAACTATTTATGCTGCTCAAGATGTAGATGATGAGCTAATCGATAATTTTAAAAAGCAAACTGATTTAGAGTGGCGGCTTGAAAGAATCACCAAAGAAATTGCTGAAAGACTACAAAAACAAGCACTATTATTACAAAGCGTAAATTCAGATAGCCCTAACTCTGAAAAAAATAAAATAATAACCAAAATAGAAAATTCAGACTCCGAAAACAAGCCCTTCATAAATTTACAGGAAACTTGGCAATCAGAAATTTATGAGTTAAGTGCAATTAAAGCAGAGCTATCTTTTAAGCAAAATAAAACAGCTCATCAGCTCCATAAAAAGTGCATCGAACTGAAAAATGTAAATAGTCAAATCGATACGAGAAAAATAATTTCAAACCGAGAAAGTATGAATTCTCACATTCAAAACAACAATGCATTTGATATTGAAACAATTCAACAGGCTCAACTAGCCGAGCTAGATATATTTTATTCAATAGCAAACCCATTTCAAAAGTAAAGCTTAACTAAACGATTTTATTACTCACACTTAAACTTAGCTGTCATGGTGAGTAAGTCTTTAGCTTGTTCACTTACCTGATCCACGTAGTCTAAGACTTGTTGGCTTTGTTCTTTATTGCTGGAGACGTTTGAGGCCACTTGGTCCATGTTCTCAGCAATCATCTGGGTCGCTTTTGAAGCTTCATCTATGCTGATGGCAAGCTCTTGATTACGCTCGTTCACATCAAAAACCAAGCCTTTGATTTGCCCAACAGCGGTTGCAGCTTCATCACCTCGCAGCTTGCCATTATCCACATGATCGCTGCCCTCTTGCATGACTTTTAACAAGGACTGAATACTCGTATGCATGGCACCAATAATGTCATTGATGCTTTGTGTGGCGTTGACCGTTTTCTCTGCAAGACTTCTTACCTCATCTGCCACCACTGAAAAACCACGGCCAGCATCACCCGCACGAGCAGCTTCAATGGCGGCATTGAGAGCCAGTAGATTAGTTTGCTCTGCCAAACCATTGATCATTTCGGTCACCCCATCCACCTTGCGATAGGTGCCTTCAAGTTCGCTTACTTGCTCATTAAGATGCTCAAAAACTTGGGCTAATTGTCCTAAACTGCCAATGGCATTGGTAATCACCTCGCCCCCTTGTTCGGCAGATTCATGGGCCTGCTGTGTCTTTTGTTGAGCCAGATTCGTCGCACTTGCCATATTAGCAATGGTGGAACTGATCTCTTCGGTTGCGACCGCTACAGACCCTGCTTGCTCGTTAGTCTTGGTGCTCTTTTCTAGCATGTGTTGCAACTTAGAGGATAAGTCTCTGGCCCCAAGGTCAAGGCTTTGGCTGGTACAAGTCACCCGATTAAGTATTTGGTTAAGTGAGGATGTCATTTCATTAACCGCTATACCCACCTTGTCGAGCTCATCTTTACGGTCCTGATTTACCACAAGCTTCTGAGTTAAATCTCCCTCAGCCAGTTGATACATCACCCCTGACATACGCCCCAAACTGCCTACCAAACTTCGGCTCGTCGCAATCAATAAACCGACCACCAGCAAGGCGACAGCAATCGCGACACTAAAAATTTGTGTCTGAGCTTGGTCACTCACCAAGCTAGCATCTTGCTTTGCCAGCGTAAGTTGTTCGCCAAAATAGGCATTAGACAAGAGCACGCCTTTAGCCAGGGTGTGATAGGCTTTTTTGGCCTTTACTGCTTGCTCATTCATACTAAACAAAGCGGTTGCAAGTTCGGTTAACAGGCCCTCAATTTCGCTGATATTAGCGTCATATAATTCCTCAAACTCCATCTCATAGGTCAGTGTTTTAAAGCCTGTTAGGGCAAGCTTCATCTTTTGATATTCAACCTCATTTCTCTGATCCATAAAGCCTGTAAAGCTTTGCTTAAGCTCGGCAAAAGGCTTACGAAAATTGGCAAATAAGTTTTCTTCTAAGGCGCTAAAGCTTGCTTGTATTTTCGCTCTTAAACCGTCTTCGGCACTGGCCCCAACTTTTTGATCCTGAACTAGCCAAAGCATTCGACTAACAGTAAAAGCCCCAAGTGATAATTGAATATCGCTGACGATTTGCGCTTGCTCGATAGGGGCCTTTTGTACAATTTGATCTAGCTGGTCTTTATAAATTTCAGGCAAGGCTCTGAGTCTGCCTTCATCGGTATTCTGATTAATTTTCAGCACTTCAATTTGCAGGTCTTTAAGCAGGTTCGCATCATAGCGAATATCATCAACCCGTTTTGAAGCAATTTCTAAGGTGTTTAATACATTGGATGTGAGCACTAACAGTAAGGAGAACCCCATTAACGCTAAGGTGATAACTGTGTAGAGTTTATGCTTTAAACTCAAGTGAATTGGCATCATGGGGCTCTCCTGCTTTAAGCACATTTGAATAGATTACAATTGAAAGAGTTAGTTAAAACTTGGCGCTCTTTTTTCTAAAAAAGCGGCCATGCCTTCTACCTGATCAGGGCTTGAGAAGCTCAAACCAAACTGATCACTTTCCATGATGCAGGCGTTATCTAGAGGTAAATCCTGTCCTCTTTGTACCAGTTGTTTAATGAGTTGCAGAGAAGTCCGACTTTTACTCACTATGTCTAATGCCATCTCCATCCCTTTTGTCATCAAGACCTTTTGAGGGAAGATATGATTCACCAAGCCAAAACGCTGAGCTTCTTCCACCCCTAAAATGCGCCCTGTATAAAGCAGCTCTAAAGTCATTGGCCGGCCAAC
Organism: Marinomonas sp. SBI8L; assembly: GCF_001624705.1. Taxonomy (GTDB): domain Bacteria; phylum Pseudomonadota; class Gammaproteobacteria; order Pseudomonadales; family Marinomonadaceae; genus Marinomonas. The sequence continues at coordinate 354,229 of NZ_JSEO01000003.1, read as the reverse complement.
AAGGCGAGTTAATCTTTGGCTACCACCAAAGCCTGGGGTAATACCCAAATTAATTTCAGGTTGACCAAATTTGGCATTGTCTGAGGCTAAAACCAGGTCGCAACTCATGGCTAATTCACAACCCCCACCTAAGGCAAAACCGTTAACCAGAGCGATCACAGGGAAAGTGGCATTTTCTAAGCGCCTCAATACACCTAGCCCAAAGGCAGAGAAAGCCTTAGCTTCAAGGGCGCTGAATTGGCGTATTTCTTCGATATCCGCCCCAGCAACAAAGGCTTTATTGCCTGCACCTGTGATTAATAACAAGCGTGTATTCTTATCTGCTTCAAGCAGGTCTAATACCTGTTCTATCTCTTCTAAGGTTGCCCTGTTAAGCGCATTTAACACCTCAGGACGATTAATCGTCAGGCGCATAACACCTGCTTCTATCGGCTCAAGTAAAATATGTTGGTAACGCATTACTTGCTCCTAATAAGTATAAAAACCACGGCCAGTTTTACGGCCTAAATAGCCCGCATCCACCATTTGTACTAACAAAGGACAAGGACGGTATTTGCTATCATTAAAGCTGGTATATAACACCTGCATTATGCTCAAACAGGTATCTAAACCAATCAGGTCAGCAAGCGCTAAAGGCCCCATGGGGTGGCTCATACCAAGCTTCATCACCTCATCAATATCCTCTGCTTTGGCTAAACCTTCATGCAGGCAAAAAATGCCTTCGTTGATCATGGGCAGCAGAATTCGATTGGCCACAAAACCCGGTGAATCCTTCACATCCACGGGTGTTTTTCCGATTTCTTTTGCCACTTGGGTGACCTGATCAAACACCGCTTCTTGAGTTTGCAAACCACGTATAACTTCCACCAGCGCCATCACAGGTACTGGGTTCATAAAGTGCATCCCCACTACTTGTGAAGGGCGCTTAGTCACAGCCGCAAGACGCGTAATAGAAATGGAAGAAGTGTTGGTGGCTAAAATGGCATCTGGATGACAGATATCATCCAGCTGTCGAAAAATACTTTGTTTAATGCTCTCTTGTTCACTGGCAGCTTCTATCACTAAATCTGCTTGAGCCATTGAGCTAAGCTCTGTTGAGGCTGAGATATTCGCCAAGCAGCCTTGCATCTCATCTATAGTGAGCTTTTCTTTTTTGATCAATCTTTGCAGGCTGGTCGCTATGCCTGATAAGGCCTTTTCAAGGGCTTCACCGTTCAAGTCAAACATGATGACTTGATAGTCTGCTAGCGCACAGACTTGGGCAATACCAGCGCCCATTTGTCCTGCACCCACTACCCCGATTTGTTGAATATTCATGCGTTATTCCTTACCGATTTCTTGGTAATTACGCCTTCTCTATTCACGCTTTATGAGAGAAGTCTTACCAAGAAAATTGAGAATTAAAAAAGGCGCATGGCATAACGCCATGCTCCCTGTAACCAAGGCCTTCTCGTATTAAGCTAAGGGAACGAGAAGGGCTAAAAGGGTTACTAAGACCGAAATTTAAAATTTATAAGCCCTCTTGTGTGCATGGTGATTGGCTCATGGCTTTTTATTCATTTGTTTTTTTGCATGGAAAGCAACATACGATTCACGGCTTCAAGGTGTTCTGGCTCGTTATGGCACATACCTTGGTAGCCAGCGCACACATCTAAAAAGTCTTTTAATTCAGTGCGCTGTGCCATCTTCATCAGGCGTTTTGTTAAGCGCGTAGCTTTAGGTGGTTGGCTAGCAATACGCTCAGCCAAAGCTAAAGCAGCTGGCATTAACTGATCGGGAGCGACCACATCCAAAACAATACCTAGGGCTTTGGCTTCGTTGGCATCAATCACGCGGCCCGTTAAGGTAAGTTCGAATGCTTTTTGATAGCCAATTAAGCGCTGCATAAACCAAGCACCACCATCGCCTGGGATAATGCCAAGGTTTAAGAAGGTCTCACCAAACTTGGCTTTTTCAGAGGCGATCCGCATATCCGCCATATTGGCTAAATCAAAACCTGCCCCTATAGCAGGTCCATTAACCGCCGCTATGATAGGCACTTCCACTTCTTGCAGGGCCAACGGAATACGCTGAATACCTCGACGATAGCGCTCTTCACACTCGGCCACATCGCCAGCAAAATCACCCGCTCGCTCGGCCATGTCCAAAATATTGCCGCCAGCGCTAAAAGCTGACCCTGCGCCTGTCATCACCAGCACTGACACGGCTTTTTCGTGATTCACCCAGCTAGCCGTTGTCACTATGTCATCAATCAAGTGAGAACCCGTCAGTGCATTGCGCAGATCATGACGATCAAAAGTCAGTATCGCCACACCCTCTTCAAGGGTTAACTTAGCGTCTTTTAACGCTGGGATTTGATAGTTTTGTGTCATCTTTATTTCTCCTGAAAGACAATGATTCTGGCATCGACAATGGCGTAAGCTTTGTCATAGGCGATCACAGGATTAAGGTCTAATTCACTAATGTCTGGGTGGTTTTCCACAATGGCTGAGACGGTTAACAAGAGGTCAACTAAAGCATCTTTGTCTAGAGGTAATTCTCCTCGAACACCGTCAAACACCTTGCTAGCTTTAATCTGATCTATCATGGAAATAGCGTCATAACGACTAAGAGGAATGGCTCTAAAGGACACATCTTTTAATATCTCGACAAAGATGCCACCTAGCCCAAACATGAGCACTGGGCCAAAGATAGGGTCTTGGCTCATGCCGATAATGACCTCTGTTCCTTTGCGGGCCATAGGTGTTATCAAAACACCTTCAATATCTGCATCGTCGTTATAGGCAAGACAGGAAGCTAAGATGGATTCTCGGGCGGTATAAAGCGCATCTTTTCCAACTAAATTGAGCTTTACCCCACCCGCATCGGACTTATGCAGTATGTCTTTAGAGACGACCTTCATCACCAATGGGATATCACCGAACTCAGCAAAAGCACCCTCTAACTCGCTTTCATCACGCACGATAATTTCTTTTGCCACCTCAAGTCCGTAAGCACTCAGTAAGTTTTTCGCTTCATACTCAAACAAGTCTCGCCCTTGGCTTTTGGCGTTTGCTAGCGTATCGGCACAGGCTTGATTGATCGTTAAAGGGGCTTTTCGTGCTTGATGCTGATTGTTTTTTAGATAAGCACCACGTTCGCCTAATGCAGACATGATCTTGACCGCATGTTCGATAGAGGCATACACAGGCAGGCCTGCTTGGCGTAATTTCTCAAGTGGCTCAGGTTTTATATGGGCATAAAGGCTGTCGATAATCAGAGGCTTATCTGTCTTTTTCGCAAGCGCTATCATCTCATCCGCACATTGCAGCTCTTCTTCGATGAGCTCCTTAGCAAAACGAATCCCGTACCCACCAAACATGCCAACTAAAAAGACCATATCGACATTCTTATCGGCGACAAGTATCTCCATGCATTTTGATAACAGCCCCGGCGCCGCATCTGTACTACCCGCCACATCAATTGGGTTCACCAAGGAAGCTTGTGGAAAGAGAATTTGGCTTAAAGCAAGGCGTGTTGCAGTCTCAAGTTCAGCAAGCTCTAGGCCAGCTTCAGAAATACGATCCGAGGCAATGGTTGCTTGTCCGCCACCATCGGCGAGCACGGCGACACGCTTGCCCGACGCTTGTTTCATCAAGCCTAAACCTTCAGCGACAGGCAGGATCTCATCGGAATTTGCCACCACGCTGACACCCGCTTGCTGAAGCAGGTCCACCGTCATCTGATAACTACCGGCAAGTGCCCCAGTATGAGAGCTTGCTGCTTTCTGACCTGCTTCTGTACTGCCAGATTTATAAACAACAACCGGTTTTAGCTGGCTAGTTCGTTTTGCTTCATCTAAAAAAGCACGGCCATCTTTAAAGCCTTCCACATAGAAGGTTGCCACCCCTGTATGCTTATCGCCCCCTAGGTAAGCCAGATAATCAGCAAAGCCAACATCCGTTTGATTACCCGGGCCCACATAGGTACTAAAGCCAATATGGCCATTAGATTGGGCTTCTAACGCAAGGGATAACAGCATGTTGCCAGACTGGGAGATAATGCCGATATCACCCGCTCTGACATTATCTAAAGCCAACAAATTCACCTTTTTATGCAGGTTAAACATACCCGATGTATTTGGGCCGATAATGCGAACACCCGCATTTTGTGCCGCTTGCAGTACCTCTTGCTCAAGACGGGCACCCACTTCATCAACTTCACCAAAACCACTGGCAAGAATAATCGCGCCTTTTACTCCGACCTCACCACACTCTTTAATCAAAGCAGGAATACTGCTTGCTGGGGTACAAATCAGCGCCATATGCACGCCTTCTGGAATCAAGCTCACAGAAGCATAAGCAGGTTTACCTAAAATGGTGTCAGCTTTTGGATTAACAGGATAAATAGCGCCTTGGTAGCCACCATCCATTAGACCCATCATGGCCTTATAACCACGCTTGGTTGGGTCATTCGATGCCCCTACTATGGCAATCGAATCTGGCGCAAGCACCTGCTCTAATGAAGAAAAGGATTGGGGGTTAAATTGGGTGTTAAATTGCGTGCTCATGCTTAACACCCCTTAAACTTAGGTGCGCGTTTTTGTGCAAACGCATCCACACCTTCTTGCCAATCATGTGTGGTTGTACACACAAACACCGCATCTAACTCATGGATGAGCTGGGCATCTAGATTGTTATAAGAGGCTTGATTTAACAGCTTTTTCGCAGACCTCATGGAAACAGGTGCTTTGCTTGCCAGCTCAGAGATAAAATCTTGGGCGCTTTTCGCAAGTTCATCTGTCCCTACAGCCTTAGTCACTAAACCAATACGAGCCGCTTCTTTGCCATCAATCTTGTTACCTAAAAAGATCAACTCGCGGGCTTTTGCTAACCCCACCAGACGAGGTAAAAACTGAGTCACACCGCCGCCAACACATGTGCCTATGCTGATTTCAGGGAAACCTATTTTGGCCTCTTCCTCCATGATGACAAAGTCACAAGCACATGCCATTTCAGCACCTGCGCCTAAGGCATAGCCATTTACCGCAGCCACAACTGGCTTATCTAATTCAAAGATGGTTTCACACACATCATTACCGAGCTGTAGATATTGGCGACGATCAAACAAGCTACGTTCACCTGCCCCATGCTCTTTCATATCCGCACCGACACAAAAGGCGCGGCCTTCTCCTGTCAGTAATACCGCACGTACTTCTTCATCTGCTTCAGCATGAGCAAGGGCAGCAATTAACTCTTGGTAAAATAGTTCCACCACAGCATTTAGCCTGTGTGGGCGGTTAAAGCGAATCTCTACATAATTCGCTGCTTTGTTATAAATTAGGGTTTCAAACTTCATGGTTATCTCGCATTTTTGGATCAAAGCAACCCCTCTCGCCCTATTTGGAAAAGGTAAGGCAAAAGTAGGATGGGATTTAGGCTTAATAAAAAACGAGAGGAACTAGTCGGTATTACCGCGACGGCTCCAATGGCCAGGCCGCATCAAGATAGGCAACTTAAGCTGAAACACAGATAACAGAAATACCATTCCCTTTATCAATGACAGTCCTTGAGTAGAGGCCTTTAAAGGTGAGAATAAGCGCTGAGGCGAGGATAAGAGCAAGCCCCTTTTTAAGGCCTTTAGCCTAAAAGAGAGCGTCAACTTGCTTAATGTTTCATTCAATCCTGACATACAAGATTACCCACAGCGTTATTTTTTTAATTGTTAGATAAACTATAGGACTCTGCTTGGTGGCTCGACAATTTCGCAATCAGTCAAAAACTGACGCAAGTTGACGCTCATTCAGCGCCAAATCACTCACACCTCTCCCATCATTCAAGTCCCTAGGTTAGTCATAACAGCACCATGACAGTGCAGGTCTCCTGAAATTAAATAGGAAACGTAAAAATCAGTCTTTTTAGCCCTTTTAATCGCTCGAGGTAACCATTAACAAGGTGAGCAAATCGACGCACCAAAGGCTCAAACTTGCGTCAGGTAACCATAGAGGGCGAAATTGAACCCCAACTCACTCCAAGCCTATAGTGGAAACAGAGTTAGTTAAGGGCAACACACCCAAACAAACTCTTCTGAAGTAGAGAATAAAACAGATAGAAACACTTCAAGATTAAAGGTAATGCCAGCAGGTTTACCGCAAGAAAAGATAGCAAGGTTAAGCCTGATACCTCTCTTGTAATAATGATGAACTTTCTAATCTAGCATTAATGCTAGATACCTTATTTTCACTTCTTTAGTACTCACGATTATCTAACCCCTTGTTTAACCAGAGTGTTAGATAAACCAAGTGAAGTAGCCAGATTATGCCAAACTTAATAACAACAATTCCTGGAGAATCTAGATGTTTAACCTCAACACCCTAAGCAAAAATGTGCAAAGAACCCTATGCACAGGTGCCACCTTAATCGCACTTACCACTGCTATGTCGGCCTCAGCGGCTGATCTTAGACTAAAATTTGCTGGCACCCTGCCTTTAGATCATCCAGGCACCAAGATGATGAAGCAGATAGAGAAGGACATTGAATCAGCGGACGTAGGTCTAAAAGTCTCTGTATTCCCAGCGAACCAATTAGGCTCAGGAGAAGAACTGTTTGAAGACAGTATCCGTGGCAACATTGATATGGTGGCAGGCTTTATTTACTCCCATAAAGACCCTGTACTTGAGATCAACTCCCTACCTTATCTTGCAAGCTCTTGGGCTGAGATGGACAGTGTTGTACGTAATAAAAACTCTGCCTACAACCAGATCATGCGTGAGCGTTTAGACAAACTTGGTATTCACCTAATGGAAAACATTCCTGAAGGCTTCACAGGCATAGTGGCAAGCAAAAAGCCAAAGAACTGGGAAGGTGTCGGTGAGAAAGGTATGAACATACGCGTTTGGTCCTCTAACGTGGTGAAAAACCTAGTCGAAATGATGGGCTATCGCTCAACGACTATGGCTTGGGGTGATATTTTCCCAGCATTGCAATCTGGCATAGTCGATGGTGCTATTTGCTGTACTAGCCAAGCCACTTACACCATTTTCGCTGTCAGTGATGTGGGTAAATACTTTATCGCTAACGATGCCATTATCGATATTTCCTCTTACTACATTTCTCAAAAAACTTGGAACAAGATGACCATAGAGCAACGTACTGTTGTCTCTAAAGCTTTCACTAAAGCGGCGGATCAATTGTTCGAAATGAATAAGAAGAATGATGAAATCTATCGCGCCAAATTGGTCGACAAGGGCTATGAAGTACTGGTACCTACCGATGCTCAAAAGCTCGCTTTGAAAGAGAGAGTAAAAGCTGAGATCTGGCCACAAATTGAGCCAACTGTGGGCAAAGACACACTTGATCGCATTAAAGCTGACGCTAACTAAGCCAGCCCTTTAAGAGTATGGGAGCCTCCCACCCATACTCTCGTTTCAAGTTATCAGTTCACTAAAGTAAGGCTCATTTCATGGCAAATTATACGAATCAACTCCCCTCTGGTCTGCGGATACCACTGGATTTAATGATGAAGTTAATGAACGGCATCATTATCGCGTCAGGCACCATCATGGCGCTTACTTTTTTCTTTGTGGTGATTTTTCGATATGGCTTTGGGGCGGACTTGTTTGCTTATGAAGAATGGTTGATGACAATCGCCTTCTGGATGTTTTTTATGGCCAGCGCCGTAGCCAGTCATGACAGAGCCCATATTAATGCCGACATTCTAGGCACCATGATACATAACCCTAAACTCATCTGGTGGCGCTCTGTCATCGTCGAGAGCATAGAGCTATGCATAGTGGTGGTTGTGGCTTATTGGGGCTTCTTAATGTGTCAGGAGGAGTTTAATACTTACCCTAATTGGCAATCGACTATCGCCTTAAAGATCCCTTTTCTGGTGCCACGTATTGGTATTTTCCTTGGTTTTCTAATGATGGCTATCTATACCGCGCTTCACCTTTATCTGCTGTTAAGCAATGGCCCTGAAACACGCAAACAACAGCCAGCATTACAGGACGCTCTAAAATGATTATTGCAGGTACTCTTTTTATTCTTTGCATGCTCTTGCTAATTGGTGTGAGTGTGCCCATTGCCTTTGGCGGTGTACTCATGTTTTTGGCCACCATGGGTGGTCATGAGGTATCCGGTTACCTTCCAACAGGTCATTGGAAGATGAACTCCTTAGTTCTATTGGCTATCCCACTGTTTATCATTGCGGGTGCCATCATGGAGAAAGGCAGAATCGCCGCGCCCTTGGTTAGCCTTGCAGAAATGTTTGTTGGCCACTTAAAAGGCGGTTTATCCGCTGCGGCTGTGCTTGCCAGTGGTGTTTTTGGCTCTATCTCAGGCAGTGCCAATGCTACCCTGACTTGCATCGGTGGCATCATGATGCCCCACCTAAGAAAGGCTAAATACCCTAAAGGGTTATCGGCAGCATTGATTGTCAGTGCCAGCCCGCTAGGCTTACTGATTCCACCTAGCTCGTCTCATATTCTCTATGCATGGGCTGCGCAGCAATCGGTACTTAAGGCATTTTTATCAACGGTTATCCCAGGCATTATCCTGATCACGCTACTGATTATTGTTAACTATATTTGCCTGTGCCGTCACAAGAACCTGCAGCTAGAGTTAGGACAAAAGGTAGATAACTTTAGCCTGATGTTTCGTACTCGCTCCTTTAAAGCCTTCCCAGCACTTATGATGCCAGCCATCATTTTAGGCGGCATTTACGGCGGCATTATGACACCTGTAGAAGCGGCTGGTGTGGCGGTTATCTATGCCATTCCAATCGGGATTTATGTTTATAAAGGCCTAACTTGGCGCACCTTCTTAGACACTATGCGTAATGCCGGTGTTACCGTTGGCGTGGTCATGGTGATGATCTTTATGGTGCTAATTGTTAGCCGCTTCTTAGTCTTTGAAGACATTCCAAGCATTGCCCAAGAGCTGGTTTATTCTGTCTCGGATAACCCAATTGTGATTCTCTTGATGGTGAATCTGGTGATGATCTTAATCGGCATGCTAATGGATGACATCAGTGGTTTATTACTCTCAACACCTTTGTTACTGCCCATTGTCACAGGTGTGGGCATGGACCCCATTCATTTTGCCGCCGTGCTTGGGGTAAACCTAGGGATGGCGAACATTACGCCACCGACTGCTCCCTTACTCTATTTAGGCGCCAGAGTGACACAAGTACCGGTTAACAAGATGATGAAACCAACCCTGATTTTTATCGTTTTCGCCTGGTTGCCCACGCTCATGCTAACCACTTTTATTCCAGAGTTATCACTCTTTTTGCCTGAGCTGCTTTTAGGCTAGTCATCAAGATTTGAAACTCTTTTTATCATGCACTTTTTAATAAACACGCTTTATTAAATACACCTAATGGAGTCATTCTGGTATGCGTATATTAGCTTGTCAGATTCATATTCCGGCGATCGATAGCCGAGAAAAACAACTAAAACATATCGACACTGTTATCACTAAATTAGAGACAGAGTTGAAGGGAAAAAACGTGGATTTGGTGGTCTTGCCCGAGCTTTCCACCATGGAATATTCGGCTGAAAACTTTCAGAACATAGACACCTTTAGTGAAGAACTCTATGGGGAAACCTATGACAGGTTCTCCAGTTTTTGCCGCAGAAATAAGGTGGCTATTTGTTATGGCATGCCACGTAAAGAAGATAATGACGCCTATATTAGCCAAGTGACTTTAGGCCGTAATGGTGAGTATCTCACCCATTATGACAAGATACACACGGCCGAATACGGTGATGCGGCTGAGCTTAAATACTTTAAGCGTGGCAACCACTTATCTGTGTTTGAAGTGGATGGTGTACGTGCTGGCATTATCATTTGTTATGACATGCGTTTTCCTGAGCTTATCAGACGTTTATGCGGTGAATTCTCGGTCGATGTCATCTTGCATCCTGTGGCCTTCGCCCAAGACTTGTCCTTCCATACCTGGAAGCAATTTGTGGTGAGCCGTGCTCTTGAGAATCAGGTTTATTTTATGAGCATCAACCAAAGTGGCGACCATTTTGGCCAATCCATCATTTGCCCACCTTGGGTAGATAATAAAGTACAACCTCTCATCTTTGGCCAAGAAGAAACCTTCCATTTAGTCGAAGTGGATCGTGAGGTAATTAATAAAGTACGCAAAGAAATCCCTTATCGCAGGGATACCTTAGCCGATTATGATGTTTTGCCAGTGCGCAGCTCAGAAAATAAATAAGCGAGAAATAACAAAATAAAAAGCCCCTTACCAAGTCATTGATAAGGGGCTTTTTAGGTTGAGATTGGCGATAAATACTAGAGAGGCCTTGCGTAAAACACCTTCTCTTCAGGGTCAAGATCATTACTTATATGTTTTCGAATCTGTTCTTCTATCTCACCAGAATCTTCTTCAAAAATGCCGCATGCTTTTAAAGCTTCCTTGTGATTACAGTTTTTTCCTAAATAGGAAAGAACCACCCTTTGGCTCACAGGTTCTCTGGCATCCGTTCCTGACACACCCAACATCAAACCCGATAACAGAGACACCTTATTCTTATAAGTCGGAAACAAGGTCACATGTATCATTTCGTTTTGCAGCAGCTCTTCATAACCACTGATAAAAATACGGTTACCTAAGCCTGTTACCATACCTTTAATCTTATAAATAAAATCGTTATGGCTAGATTTGTCTTTTTGCGAAAGGCGCTCTATCCACTTAATAAAATAGCGCCCATCTTCTTTGAATATCATGCCGTAACCCTTGAGGATCTGGGTTGGAAAAGAGGTGGAGTAATAATAAATGTGATAGCTGCCTTCGTACTTGGACAAATCCATGGTCGAACTTGTCATAAGCTGGTCAATAATATGCAACTCAGGGCGATTCATGGAAACGAAATTCAACTCGTGAACTGGCCTTACCCTGATGATCTCTTCAAACTCATCATGTGGCAGATGAATCTCGTGCTCTTCTAATCCAAAGTAGTCACAAATGCGGCGTAAATTATTGCCAGAAGGCGTGGTTTTAGCACTTAAGTATTTATTGAATTGTTGGCGGTTAATCTCCAACTCGCGGCACACTTCTGAGATAGATTTTTTATAATTGCAGAGTAATCTAAGGTTATCGGCAAAGTTCTGTTTATTCATCTCTCATTGGGTCCATAGTCGGATTTAGCTCAATTTACCTATTTAGTAACAAGACGTTAGTAACTAGGTACTGATATTTAAAGACACATCAGTTAATTGAATAATAGTACACTTTTTATCGTTCTAACTTAATGACGTTAAAGCAAAAATATAATTTTGATTCAGGCTCACCCAGAAATATTTTGGGGGCCAGATACTTTCTTCTGTGTTATCCATGCTCACAACTCGCTCATCACACATCTCATATTCAAGATAATCATCATAAGCACAGGCTTACTCTTTGACAGGAATAGAGTAGGATAGAATCAGCAAAGGCTTCATGAAAGAAAGAGCAAGCATTTAAGCCAATGACTCGAACCGATTATTTAAGCCGATTAAGATAGAAGAGAAACACACCTAGGGACTGGATTTTATTTGAATGGAAAACAACAAGCCCTTCTCTTTGTTAGAAAAGAAAGCTATCTATTTTCTTATCATCACAGTGTCAATGTACTTTTTTGCGCTTGATTTATACGCCCCTTCGTTGCCGCAAATTAAAAGCCTTTTTCAGGCACCGTTTTACCAAGTTCAGTTAACCATCACCTTATTTGCCATTGGCTTTTGGAGCTGCCAACTCTTCTTTGGTGCGCTCATTTCCCATTATGATAAACGCAAAATCTTATTAGCCACGAGTGCCGTGTTTAGCCTAACAAGCCTCGCCATAGTCAGCACAAATGCGATAGAAGCCTTATATTTATATCGCTTTATTCAAGGGGCTTGCTGCGCCTCTATGTATGTTATTGGCTTTGCAACAGCAAGAGAGTTGGTCTCAGAAGACAGACTCAAAACCATCATGCCACTCTCTTCACTGGGTTTTACTTTCATGTCAGCCTTTTCACCCATAGTTGGCGGCCTTATTATCCAGTTTGGCCAATGGCATCAAGTGTTTAGCAGCATGGCCTTTATTGGTTTTATCCTCTTTGTTTCGACTTATTTTTTATTTCCCAAAACGGCTAAACAAACCGATGAAGCCGTAACGAAAATACGCTTTGCCTACTTTGTAAAAACCTCATACACAAACTACAAAGCCATGCTGACAAACTCAGTATTTACCATCAGCTCTTTTATCAGCATTAGCGCCGTGGTTGCCATGGTAATTTTTTATCAGATCGCCTCTTTCATCTTCATAGAAGAGGCGCAAGTCAGCTCGTTAAACTTTGGTATCATCTGCTTTCTATTAATATTGGTGTCTGTGTTCGCAAGGCTTTACTACCTAAGGTATTTGCGAGAAACGAATGTAATGCAGGGGCTATTTAAATGGAGCTCATTATCTATTCTGGCGGCGCTGATTAGCTACCTAAGCACCTCAACCCAAGGGATGGCGTTTATCCTTCTCTTTTCTCTCAGCTATTCGGCCTTTATTTTTGCCCTAAGTGTCGTCCACTGCTACGCCCTAGTCTATGCCTTCATGAGGGTAGATAAGTCGAAAACAGGCTACTCTGCCGCCATCTATGGCACCTTAACCTCATCTTATATCGTCATAGGCTCGGCCATCTCTTCTGAGTATGAACCTAGCGTTAACTATCTCATATTATTGATGATCGCCATGGCGTGTATCTGCCTCGCTGGAACGGCTTATATTTATTTTAAAACATTGATGGTAAAGCCAAGACCAGCACCAAATTAGGTGTCTCGATCTAGACGGTCAGATTCGACAACTCTGAAAGAATAAACCACAATAATATCTGTATTAAGCGAATGAAACGCCTAAGTTAAACCTTATAAAATACAGTTTTTTAATCTGTTCTTAAGATAAACTTATCAATCAATATTTTTTATTAATGTATTTATAGAAGTATTTAGATCTAATCAAAACATATACATTCTAACCTTCGCTTTAAGAGCATAAACTCGCTTAAACTAGTTTCAATTTACTTTAAATTCGCGAAATTTAATAACTTTTACGTCTTTGTATAATTACTCTTGTCTGTTTAGTTTTTTAATTCTAATAAATAAAATAATGAGAGAAATATATGATAAAACCAGAGTTTACTGATGTTGTTATAAAAAAATCTGACACGGGGTTTTATCAAAACTATAGTGTTCCAATCGCATTAGGCAGTAAGAGCATTATTATTGCCCTAGCGCTTTGGGCTCTCTTATGGCCTGAATCTACAAATAATTTACTGGGAAGTATAAAGTGGGCTCTTCTCGAAAACTTTAATGCTTTCTATATCATCTTATTTGGCCTTTTTTCATGCTTTCTCATTTTTATTGCGGTTGTTCCTTCGATAGGAAAACGCGTAATGGGCTTGCCCGGTGATAAGCCAGAATTCTCAACCTTCTCATGGTTTTCAATGATGTTTGGGGCCGGTTTAGGTGTTGGCTTGATGGTTTTTTCGACCGCTGAACCCTTAGGCCTTTGGGCATCTAACCCCGCAATATTAGCCCAAGACGTTGAGGCCAATACGGTTGAGGCTCTCTTACCTACCTATCGTTATACCTTTGCGCATTATGGATTTCATACTTGGGGAGTCTTTGTCATCGTAGGTTTAGCGTTAGCCTATTGTTCATATACCCGAGGCATGCCTCTCACTTTAAGGTCGACCCTAACCCCTTTAATCGGAAGATATGCCAATGGTGTATTAGGCCACATAATTGACATACTGGGTGTTGTTGCCACTATTTTGGCTGTATCAACAACAATCGGCTTTGGTGTGAGCCAGTTAATTGATGGCATCTATACAATTACCGGCATCGAATGGATTATGAATATCAGTGGCGATATACCAACACCCAGTAATGCAGGGTTAATCGCTGGCTTAGCATTAATCATGATTTTATCAATTGTTTCTGCTGTATCAGGTGTCGGAAGAGGGGTTAAATACCTTTCTAACCTTAATTTAATCTTATCTATATTCTTGTTATTAATATTTGTTTTCTTTGGTTCATTTTTATTTGCGATGACCACCTATGGCACTGCGTTTGTTGATTATATTTTGCATTATATTTCACTCTCATTTAATGCCTATTTACCAATGAATGAATCTCAATACTTAGATCTCATCCCTGAATCTGCAAAAGCATTTTCAAGCGAACTATTCGCTAATTCAACGAATGCTTGGGGAAGTTATCAAAGCTTCTTGTCGAGCTTATCCGATAATGCAGCAGCACTTGATGAAGGTACTCTTAAACAAGCGTATATAGCAGGAAATGAAGGCCGTCAATTTGCATGGCAAGCAGGCTGGACAACCTTTTATTGGGCTTGGATGGTGGCATATGCGCCTTTTGTCGGCTTATTCCTTGCTCGAATTTCAAAAGGCCGAACGATTCGTGAATTCATTTTAGGCTGTGTCATCGCACCCTCTTTGGTTTGTTTCGCTTGGATGACAATATTAGGTGCGACAGCGATTGACCTTGAATTAAGTGGCGTTGCAGACGGATCAATTATTGACGCTTCAAATACAAATAAATTATTTATAACATTAGGCTACTTATTAGAAGGTGAGTTTTTAGCACTGGTTAATATCATGTGCGTCATTTTGGTTCTCACATTCCTAATCACGTCTGCTGATTCGGGTATTCTTGTGATGAATACAATCATGTCAGGTGGCGATCAAGATGCAGGCATTAAGCATCGCATTGTTTGGGGAGCCATCCTCACTGCCGTCATTGGTACTTTGCTTTTAGCCGCAGGCGATAACAACCCTATGGAAGCACTAAGAAATGCCATGATAATAGGCGCACTGCCCTTCGCTATGATCCTAGGCTTAATGATGATTGCCATGTGCAAAGCCATGTACGTCGATAGCGTGTTACTCAAACAAGAAAAATAGCGTTAACTCGTATCGGTGGAAGTAGAACTAAAAATTTAGCGCTAGAAAAACTTAAAAAGCGAGTGATTAAGTTAACCTTAAAGGCCTAATAGAGCGGTATATTTACCGCTCTATTAGGTGCTTTATCGCAGGCTGAATCATAAAATGAAAAGAATCTCGATTAACAATTTATGCCCCTCCAGCCCCACCTCCAAATCACTAAATCAACTTCAATAGCTAGATCAAAGCATCTCGTTACCATGCTCTGCGTGGTAATGCATACCATTGAGCTCCAGCTCAATAAAAGCCTCTCAAGTGAGTAAAAACCAGTAAGAAGAATAACCAGCCTTTTCTTAATAACACGGGAAGAATGAGAATAAGAAGCTCTCTACGAATTAGAAAATAGACATAAAAAAACCGCAGCTGATAAATCAACTACGGTTTTTAATATGGTGGGCCTACCGTGACTCGAACACGGGACCTGCCGATTATGAGTCGGATGCTCTAACCAACTGAGCTATAGGCCCTAAAACGGCCGCCATTATATCTAGCTTATGAGTTTCTGCCAAGCTTTGTTTAGGCTTTTCTCTTTATTTATTTCAGCTTTTTATTAGTTAAGCCAAGTCTTGCTTATTTATTGTTCAATCTCGGCTAAAAAAGCCCTATTCAATTGTTTTCATTCAGTTTTCACGGTATCCAGTGCTAACAAGAAGACACGGCTTTTTATGAGGCTGAAGGCAGTTGCAGTCTTTCCTCTTTTTGCAGTTTGCGTACTTGCCCTGGGGCAAAGCCTAGGTTCTTTTTAAAGGCACGACGAAAAGCCGTTTCACTTTGATAACCTAACTCCAAACTCAAGGCGGCAAGATTGTGTTGGCCTTGTCTGAGTTTTTGGTTGGCTAACCTCATGCGCCAAAGGGTGACATATTCAAGTGGTGTGTAACCTAGCTTGTCACGAAAGGCATTATTAAAGGCGGTGCGTGACATGCCGGCTTGTTGGGCGAGTTTTTCTACTGTCCAAGCTTGTTCGGGCTGATCGTGTATTACTACGATGGCTCTTGCCAGTTTGTCGTCAGATAAAGCCGCTAATAAACCAAATGGCAGGCGCTTTTGCTGCATCAGTAAGCGTAAGAATTGCACCAGCAAGGCTTCGGCCAGACGCTCGCTTACTACTTGGAAACCGCATGAGAGCCTTGCTAGCTCTTGTTGTAATACATCAAGAATAGGCTGAATTGCTAGGGCGATATCATCTTCTTGATTAATGCCCACCAGCTTAGATTGAGTATCCAATAAAGGGTTGAGGCTAGACAGGCCAAAGTCATACTCACATACCAGTATGGCGGCATCTTGCTCTTGTTCTAGGGTTTGTAGCTTGAGTTCTGTGCCTGCGGCTAACCAGAGAATACTGCCTTGGGTAAACTCACCGGCGTTTTCTCCTAGCATAAACTCTTGCTCTAAAAAGCTGAGCTTCCCCTGACAGACACACAGTAAGTAGGAGGATTCGGGAGAGAGGTGAACTCTTTTTTGTGAGGCTTGGTGTTTTTCTTCTGACGCATTTTCGATACTAAAGTCGGATTCTTGTTTGGTATTTTGCTCGTGAGGCATGTCTTCATGCTGTTGCAAAAAGGACACGGATTTCACTTGCGGTCGAAAGTGAGTCAATAATGTGGTTAATCTATCCATTTTGTACTATCTGCTACAAATTTAATTTAAATTGATACAAATAAAATACACAAGATCCCCTATGATTACTACTAAGACATCAAAACTGATCGTTTAATAGACAAATCAGTCTTTGGTGCCACACTAGTTGGGCCAGTGAGTCATGAGAATGAAAATAGGTAATCAAGTTAAAATCACCAAATGGAATGGGTGTCTTACTGCTCTTGAACTCAACCTTGAAAAAGTTAGGAGCTTATTATGACAGTTTTAAAACCTCGCCAAGCCATGCCTGCTTTGCAGTTCCATTCCTTGCAAGATAATTGGTCTTTGGCAGAACAAGAACCCGCTCAATTCACCATGTTAGTGGTTTACCGTGGTCTACATTGCCCTATTTGTAAGAGCTATTTGACTGAGCTTAATCGCTTAGCTGAAGATTTTAGTGCCAGAGGCGTTAATATTTTTACAATTAGTAGTGATACCCATGAAAGAGCGCAAACCGCTTTTGATGAATGGAAGCTACCAAAACTAAACCTAGGTTATGGATTAAGCGTTGAGCAATCTCAAGCCTTAGGTTTACACAGATCGAAAGGTCGTGGTTTAACTAGCATAGGCATCGAAGAGCCAGAAGAGTTTACAGAACCTGGTATCTTTATTGTTCGCCCTGATAATACGCTTTATTGGAGCAATATCAGCACTATGCCATTTGCACGTCCGCACTTTAAAGAAATACTAGGTGCGATAGACTTTGCGATTCAAAAAGACTACCCAGCCAGAGGCGAGTTAGTTTAATCAACAGCAATATCTAGATAAGGTGTGAGTATTCACTATTTATATTCACACCTGCATCACACCTAGGGAACCTGCGAACAAGTCACCTCTTCTCAGTCTTTTCAGAAAAAGCGTCAAGCAAGGCGTCACTTTGCCGCTTTTTTCTGATAAGAGCTGTAGGCACCTTTCGAAAAGGGACAACACAGGGTGGCGCTTTTTCTGAAAGACCCGAAGGGCGTGGTCTAAAAGCCCTATCTTTAAGTTAAGGGTCTTATCAATAGAATAACTATTAAGTTACGCCCCTCGCCATAAATCTAGGCACTTTTATCCACACGCTGAGGCGGGAGGACTTATTCGCAGGTTCCCTAGTTTATTCCCTGTCTTTATTCCTAGGCAGATCATATCTCTATCCCCACTCTAAATTGTCTCTATCAGGATGATCCGCTAGCTCTGCTAACATCCAACGACAAAATGTATCCACTTTAGGTGTGATAGTGGCATTCGATAGAATCAGATACTGGCCACCTTCTGCTGGCATTATGTGATCGTGCACCTTAACCACCTTGCCTTCATCTAACGCCATACGAAAACAAAAAGACAAACCCAGTAATAAGCCAACGCCTGCTTGTGCCATTTCTAATGCGGTAGAGGTGTGGTTACTTTCAAACAAGGGTTCAGGCTGAAAGCCTTCTTCACCTAGCTCACTAAACCAGTTACGCCAACCTAGCTTAAAACCCAATGTGCTAATAAGTGGGAGGCTTTTCATCTGGTCTAAGTCATTAAACTGATCCTCCCCCTCTGGCAGGTGTGTTTCGATAAAGCTGGGGCTGGCGATCACCATCCAGTCTTCTTTAATAATGCGTTGTACTCGATAACCAGAAAAGCCCCCTTCCCCATGGCAAATTTCCACATCAGCATCATTAACACCCTGGCCTGTTGGCCAAGCCGAACTTAGCAGTCTCACTCGATACTCTGGATGCTTAGCAAAAAACTTGGGTAATCTTGGCATTAACCAACATTGGGCAAAAGTGGTACCACAGGCCACTTTAATAGTGGGGCGATAGTCGGACACAAACAGCTCGTTGGTGGTTGCCTGCATATTGGTAAAAGCTTGAGTTAAGACAGGTAAATAAGCTTTGGCGCTGTCAGTTAGTTCTAGCCCTTTTGCTCTGCGATAAAAAAGCTGGGTATCAAGGTATTGTTCTAACAATTTAATTTGCTGACTCACTGCCCCTTGGGTGACATGTAGCTCGGCTGCGGCCTTCGCTAGGTTCTGTAATCGCGCTGCGGCTTCAAATGCGCGAAGGGCATTTAATGGCGGTAAGCTTTGAGCTTGAGGCATGAGGTTACGTCCTTTTTTATCCTGTCTCGATTTTAGCAATTCTATAGCATAGATGAGATAAAAATCTCTCGCGGCAATAAAATCGTCATCAAAATGCAATATTTATGGTGTTGGGTCAATTTTTAACCTAATTAAAAACTGAATACTTTAGAATTTCTATACTAGCACTTTGGAAATTCTCAATGTTTTTATCCCTTTTAGTTTGTCATCATATTCATACAAATCACAGGCATGCTTAACTTGTGATAAGGCAAATATAATGAGGTAGTGAAACATGAGTATTGCAATGGCAAATGGCCATAAGCTCTCAATAGCGCACGACAGCACTCAGTTAAATATTGAATGGAATGATGGTCATAACAGCGAGTTTCTCGCGATCTGGTTAAGAGACCATTGCCAAATGCCCGAGAGTCGCGATGCCCACAGTGGCCAGCGCCTTATGAATGTGACTGACTTTCCTTTAGATGTGAGCATAGAGTCGATCACAGCATTGGATAATCAGCATGTTGAGATTATCTTCTCGCCACTACATCGCAGTGTGTTTAGCTTGGAATGGCTTGAGCAAAATGCGTATGACAAACACCTCGCCAATGATATTTACTCAGAACAAAATAAGGTTTTATGGGATTCGAGTTTTAGCACAGAAAAATCTGTGTTCGACTATGAAGCCTACCTAAGCAACAAAGATACTAGCCGCGCTTTATTCGATCACTTTGCTCTTTATGGTTTTGCCATTTTAGAGAATGTCCCTTGTAAAGAAAGCCAAATTCTTGATGTGATCGACACCTTTGGTTATGTCAGAGACACTAACTATGGCAAGTTGTTTGAGGTGAAAACACAAGTTGAGCCAAACAACCTCGCTTTTACAAATTTAGGCTTAGGTCTGCATGCGGATAACCCTTATCGCGACCCAGTACCAACAGTACAGTTATTGCATTGCTTGGAAAACACGGTAGAAGGTGGTGAATCCATTCTTGGGGATGGCTTTAAAGCGGCCAATATTCTAAGAGAAGAAAGCCAAGCTGATTTTGACCTTTTAAGCCAAACTTGGATTAATTTTCGCTTTCAAGATAAAGACACAGACCTTCAGTCCCGGGTGCCTTTGATTGAAGTGAATGATAATGATCAGGTGGTCAAAGTACGCTTTAACAACCGCTCGATTGCCCCGATCAATATCGATAAGCATAAAATGAAAGCCTTCTATAAAGCCTATCAGCACTATGCTGAGATACTAAATCGCACCAGCATCATGATTGATTTCAAGCTCACACAGGGCCAACTTGTGATGTTTGATAACACCCGTGTTTTCCACGCTAGAAAGGCTTTTTCGACCTCTGGCAGCCGTTGGTTACAAGGAGCTTATGCGGATGTCGATAGCTTATACAGTTTGCAATCTGTGTTATCTCGTAAGACAGAAACTGACGCTCGAATCACATCAACCCCATCAGCTAAGAAGACATCAAACTAATCAGATAAGGAGACGTAAGAATGACAAACGAAAACTCAATTCTAGCCAAGATAGAAGCGCTCTTTAGTGATCATGGTGCTGACTGGTACATGGGCGAACCTGTCACCATGGCTGAGCACATGCTGCAATCTGCCTTTTTTGCTATGCAAGCCGGTGCCGACGACGAACTTATCATAGCGGCCCTTTTGCATGATATTGGCCACTACACCAGTGAATATGCCGAAGATTGCCTGCAAAAAGGCATAGATAACGAACACGAAGACAGTGCCGCGGACTTTTTAGCAGGGCATTTCCCTCAAAGAGTACTCGATGCGATTCGTCTACATGTGGCGAGCAAACGCTATTTATGCGCGGTAAAACCTGAGTATTACGAGGTACTTTCTGAGGCATCGAAAGAGTCGCTAGCGGTTCAAGGCGGCCCGATGAATACGGATGAAGTGGCGCAGTTTGAAGCCGAGCCTTATCATCAAGATGCGGTAAAAGTGCGTTACTGGGATGATGCTGGCAAGCAGGATTCCCTTACTGTCCCAGATCTGAATCACTATATTCCTATGATGCAGAAGCTGTTAATTCAGCCTGCTGCTTAAGCCGCTACAAGGAGTTCTGTCTATGAGTAAGCTTATCCTCATTATGATAGATGGCATCAGTGCCGACCTATTTGTGCAAGCGAAAGCTTGGTTACCCAACTTGCATGCTTTGGCGAGCCAAGGCACCTATGTGAGAGCCTTAACGCCTGAAGTCTGCGGCACCTCTTTTCCCGGCCGTACCTCTATGATTGCAGGACAAACCGCCGCCGAACATGGGGTGTATGGCAATAAGGTTTGGGATGGTACTGAGTTTCGTTGGGCGATTCCTGAAGATGTATTAACCACCACAGTGGCAGGCTATGCCAAGCAAGCTAACAAGAAGGTAGCAGGCCTAGGTTATGGCATGGTGAATACCCAAGATTGTGACCTTTATCTTGACCCTTGGTGGTCTGATGAAACCACAAACAGAGCTAGAAACTATGATTCTTACTCTCTAGAGGAAAGAAAAAAGCAGCAAGATAATCAAGACTTTAAACATGCCCTTGCTGAGCATACAAAGGACACTTTAAAAACCTTGGATGAGGCCATTTATGCGACCAAGGTAATTAACCCAAATGGCGCTAAATACCAAGACTATAGCAATACAGAAACCATGACCTTTGGCATATTGGCTGATCAGCAACTATTAGATATAGGCGCTGGTCTTGCTTGCTCTGATGATGCGCCAGACCTTATCTTGCTAGAAATTGCGGCGACCGATTACTTTTTGCATAAGTACGGAGCAGGTGACCCTATGATGGAGCATTCACTACGTACCGCCGATGCACAAGTGGGCACTTTGTTAGAAAGGCTAAGACAAGCAGGCAAGCTGGATGAGTATAACTTTGCCATCATGAGTGACCACGGCCATACGGCGATGACAGAGGCCATTTATTGCGACCAGATTCTACCCGAAGGCGTACGCTGGTCTAGTGAAGGAGGCATGTTGCTTATCGCTCCAAGATCCCAAACGGAAGCAGAACAAGTCACCAAGATATTGCTAGAAGCGGGTTTAGAAACCTGGAATAAAGACTTTATTCCTAAACATCAGCAGGACGAATTGCTTGTTTTCACCTCTAAAGAAGGGGCGCTAACCAGTTTTGAAAGGGACTTGAAAGGCACAGGTCAGATTAGCGGAAAATCTAAATATCAATCTAACCATGGTATGCGACCAGGTTCTCGTGAAGATTATCGTTTTTGTCTTTTTGTTGGGCCAGATGTGCCGCAACAAGAGGTGGAATTTGCGACAGCCTCTCAGGTAGCACCCACACTGGCATCGATTCTTAAGATAGAGACGCCCTGGCTCGAAGAGCCACTTTGTTAGCAGCGAAGAGGCGCTTTGTTAGCAACGAAGAGTCTCTTTGTTAGCAGTGAAGAGGCGCTTTGTTAATTCGGCAATTATAACTTTTAGGAAATTCCTACAAGCGCAATAGAGCGTTACTCAAAAGTGAGTAGCGCTCTTTTTCTTTATTGATAAAGTCGCTTCAAAACTCTCCAACACATCCAATGCAAAAGGTATCCACCCCTCTGCACTAAAGGCAATGGGTCTCACACTGAACACCTTATCCATGGCGTCTTTAGCTGTCATACCTTCAAATTGAATCAGGTAAGCTGCCATGACCATGCCTGTTCTATCCTTGCCTGAACGACAATGAATCATCACTGGGCCCAACACTTTTTGAGCCTCAATAAAAGCCATGGCTTTTGGTAAATTCTCCAAGCAGATTTCTTTATCACCTGCTTGTACGGGCGCATTGGGCGACATAGGAATATTGGCATGGACTATTCCTACTTCTTCCATCTCATTACTATCAACAGATTCGGCAAAATTGACACTTAAGATAGCCGTGATGCCATGTTCTTTAAGCTCTGCTAGGCTCCAAGCATCTAAATTAGGGCCAGAGCGCCCTGCTATCTTGCCTTCGATTAACCAAAATACCTTTTGCATTCTTCTCACCTACTCCCTTTAACCCGTTAATTTTCAACCTTATTATCAAGTATCAGATCATCACTATTCATTAAATCGGTTTGCTCTTCACCAACTAGCTCTTCATCAACTGGCTCTTTATCAACAGCTAGGGCATCATCTAGTCTTATTTCAGCTTCTGTTTTATTCTGTTCGAGTTCAAACATTATGGGTTCTAGTACACCTTCTTCTGCACTGGGTTCAATAGGTTCAGCGTTATTCTCTAACAGTAAAAGATCTAGCCCTTGCTGAGTGCTGGCCTCTTCCTTTTCTTTCCAGAACATAAGCCAGTCCATTAGTTGTTTAGAGCTCGTAATGACCTGCCCGCCCATAGACACAAGAGAACCAGATAAATCAGCTATAGCGTTTCTTATTTTGCCATCGTCACAGATACCTTCTTGTTCTATCCAGTGGATTGTATTTCCAGCCACCACAATAGAACCAGAGACCACAACCGAAACAGTAAAAAGAGCAGTAAAAGCGACAGGTAAAGCAATGATCCCTCTAGGGTCCATTTTTGCGTTTTTTAAATCAAGTTCCTTAAGCCCCACGGTAAGCTCTTTAGTAATCAACTCACATTTAGGTTCTTGGAATTCATGAGTTTTCGGCACCATGACGCAACCAGATAAAAAGCTGATTAGTGTCATATATGCAAGAGCACGCTTTATTAGGTTTTTATTCCATACAAGCTTATTTAATCTTCCTTGCTTACTACTCTGCACTAAAGTTCATCCTTAATTCTGTATTGAATTAATAAGTTACCTTTAATATTCAGATATTTCAAAAACACGCTTTAGTTAGTTTGATACAAGCCTAGCTAAAGCCACTTATCATTCGATAGTTATTTCAAATCAAGATTCTATATTAATTAAGGTGTTCGCTATTTAAGCTATTTTTAAGCGTTACAACTGAGGTTTTATACCTTAGATAGTGCTTTCTGCTGCGTGACTGGTGAGCAGCAGGCGTAACACCAAACTGACCGGATAAACCGGCAGTAAAATAATTAAAAATAGGTGATCATTTTGTTGCAAAAATTAAGCGTTAAAGATCGAGTAAAAAGTCTATCTAGGTCCATTGGCTTAGGTGTGAGTACGTTAGGTTTAAGTCTTGGATTAGCTCTTGGTTTGAGTGTTTCTAGCACTGCACAAGCACAAGAAATTTCTCTGACAACAACCGATTGGGCCCCTTTTTACGGTAGCTCTTTGGATCGTGGTGGCTTTGTTTCTGCCATAGTGGCGGAATCCCTAAAGGCATCTGGCTATACAAGTAATATTGTTTTTAGTGATTGGACAGAAGCCTTTGAAAAGGTCAAAGTGGGCGAGAAAGACATGTTAGTTGGCGCTTATTTCTCTGAGGAGAGAGCAAGAGACTTTCATATTTCTATCCCTATTTATTCACTCATGACAGGCGTCATCAAAAAACAAGAATTCCCACTTAATTTTGTTAATTCATTCGATGAGTTGAACAAATATAAACTGGGTAAAATTGAAGGCTCTGTCGTTGGAAAAAGCTTTGACGCTTATTCTTTTAATAGCCTAACAGGTTACCCTGGTGTAGCAGATGGCTTGAAAGCCCTAGACCAAGGTCAAATTGATTTGTACATAGACAGTGTGGCGGTTGTTAAACAGGTTGCTACCGATTTAGGGATGGACTCATCACAGCTACAGCTAGTACAACCACCTTTAGAAGAAAACGATTTATATGTGCTTATCTCTAAAAATATTCCTAATGCGATTGAATTAAGAGATGCATTTAATGCTGGCTTTATTCAGATTCAAGCCAATGGGACTTATGAAACTATTTTGAAGGACTTTAACCAAATTTAGGGAAGCGACGAATAGGCTCTAGCATAAGCCAGGGATGGCATTTCATCATTTTAAGACAAATATTCAAGCTCACTTCTTCATTCCCTTCCCTCATTCAGCTTCTTCTTGTTATATTGTTAGGTGCAATTTCAAGCCCCTTTAGCAAGCCGTCGCTAGCCAATCTTTTTACTCTGATAAATTCAATCTGATGTTAAGATGCGCAGACTATTTGCTACACAAAGATTCAAAGGTTATTAAATGAAAAAGTCCCGTAAAGCTCCCCTTCTTTGCACTACTGTATTTCCTGGGGCAGGGTATTTTATCTTGGCAAAACCTTGGCATGGCAGTATGGCCCTGCTGGTAACCCTGCTTTCATTGGTCATTATCATGAAAGACGCTATGTTCAAAGCCGATATCATATCTAAAGAAATTTTAGCGGGTGAAATGAGCTTTGATCCTATTTTGATTACTCAAAAGCTCATGTCTGGCCCTTCTCTTTATGGCTCAAACTTTATTGAGTACCTATCCCTTTTCTTATTTTCAACTTGGTTAGTTACTGTTTTAGATTGTTATCGTTTGGGCAAAAAGATGGATAACGAGGCAGGCTAGGTAAGTAACAAGTTAAAAGCCACCCGCCTCAGCCTAAAATACAATCGCTGAGGCAAACTCTCTTCTCTGTATTCAACAATAAAAAATGAACACATTTATAAAACCGTTTTTTTTGACTATCTTTTATCTTTAGCTGGCTTATAGATTAGTAAGTTCTCATCTTCATATAAGCCGATATAAATTTAATTTTATGGAGCTAAAGGATGAAACTTATAATTAGTTTAATCGCCACTATCAGTCTGAGTTTTAGTGGCTTAACTCACGCAAAAGAAATCAGTTTAACGACGACAGATTGGGCACCTTTTTATGGCTCTAAGCTAGATGACGGCGGTTTTATTTCTGTTATTGTGACTGAGTCTTTAAAAGCCGCAGGCTATGATAGTAACTTAGAGTTCACCAGTTGGGGCAATGCATTAGAGCTAGTCAAAACAGGTGATAAAGATATTCTTGTGGGTGCTTATTTCTCTGAAGAAAGAGAGAAGCTTTACCACTTCTCCCTCCCTATTTATTCGGTATTAACCGGTATTATCAAAAAAGATGGGCTGCCGTTAGATTTTTATAATTCTTTCGAAATGCTTGATGAATACAAGATAGGCAAGATAGATCAATCCGTTGTTGGGAAAAGCTTTGATGCTTACCCATTTAAAAGCTTAACTGGCTATGAAGGGGTGGATGACGGCCTAAAAGCGCTCAACTCAGGCAATATTGACCTTTATGTAGATAGCTTTGCTGTTGTTAAGCAAGTGGCTGCAGATATAGGGATGGACCCAGCTTCACTCAAGATGGTGCAACCGCCCATCGAAGAAAATGATCTCTACATTCTTGTCTCTAAAAACATACCTGATGCAGAAAAACTGAGAGACGCTTTTAATGCAGGTTTTATTCAAATTCAGGTAAATGGCACATACGATAAAATTTTGGCTAGGTTTAACCAAAGCTAATAAGAGCTAGATTAGAGCAAATCAGATAAAACACTAATCCGCCATGGATGGCCTTTCCCTCTTTATATTTTTTTAACCTCTCCCCCCTTTTTAAGATTAACCTTCAATCTGTTTCATGATGTTTTTTATTAAACGCCCGTTCAATTTTTAATCAATTACGACCCGCATAAAGCCAGCGAAGCCATTCGCTGGCTTTTTATTGTATTCCTCAAAAACTTTTAGGTTAGGCTGCGAAACACTTAAAACGCACCTTTTAAAACGCCGCGTATTAACACTGCTTTTTAAACATAAAAAAATAAAAATGAGGTTTATTCATGAAAGCTTTAATCAATACTGCTTTTGCTTTATCCGTAAGTTTTGCCAGTCTCGCTCAGGCTCAAGAAGTCTCTATGACAACCACGAATTGGGTTCCATTTTATGGCAATGAATTAGAGCAAGGTGGCTTTATTTCCACCATAGTCTCTGAATCATTTAAAGCATCAGGTTATCAAAGCCAGCTTGAATTCACCCAATGGAAAGAAGCAATGAGACTGGTTAAAAGTGGAGAAAAAGATGTGCTTGTTGGCGCCTACTATTCTGAAGATAGAGCACAAGATTATCACGTCTCGATTCCTATCTATTCAGTATTAACCGGTGTGATAAAACAAGAAGGTCTAGATCTGGATTTCTACTCTTCTTTTGAAATGCTCAACCAATACAAGATTGGCAAGATGGAAGGCTCGGTCATCAGTCAAAGTTTTGATGCTTTCCCTTTTGAGAGTATTCAGGGTTATAACGGCGCAGAAGAAGGTTTAAAAGCCTTGGCTAAAGGCGATATAAATCTATATGCCGATAACTTATCTGTGGTGAAAAGTATTGCCGGAAAAATTGGCATTGATCCAAGCCAATTAAGCATGGTGCAGCCTCCAATTGAAAAGAATGATCTTTATGTAATGATTTCTAAAAATATAAAGGATGCTGAAAAAATTCGTGATGATTTTAACGCAGGTTTTATTATGATTCAGGCGAATGGTACCTATGAAAAAATCTTAAAACAGTTTGAACAACTATAATTTTTTATAAATAAAAAAACCTGTTTGCTAAGTGAAAAATGGATAAAAAATCCCTTTGGCCAAGGACGGCATTTTTTAATAGTAATTTGAAGCTATATTCACAATTAGATTAATAAGATAAATATCAATTAATTTAGATACTTTTTACAATTAGACTCATTCTTTAGACCTTATTTTAATAAAAATTGATCCTTTATATAATAATTTAACGTCATTTTTCTTTCTTGGGATATGAAAAATGCTCAATATAAGGCACTATATTAGGCTTATATTAAATACCCCCAAAATGGATCACATAAGTAAGGAAAGCTTAGATGTCTGAATCAGTCACAGCTGAAGTCGTCACGCCTATTAACGACTCACAAACTAAAAATATTTTACCCTTTGAGTTTAGAGGTCAGGGTTTTGAATATTTCAAATTATGGGTAGTCAACGCGTTACTCACTGTATTAACTTTCGGTATTTATTCGGCTTGGGCAACGGTTAGAAACAACCGCTATTTACATGCAAATCTGTATTTAAACAATACTCACTTCCGCTATCTTGCGACCCCAATGCAGATACTAAAAGGGCGTATCATTGCGATTGCCGCCTTGATCATTTACATGACTGCCTTGCAGTTTATGCCTACTGTAGGTGCAATATTGGGTATAGCACTATTCATTGCGATTCCTTACTTTGTTAACCAGTCTTTAGTATTTGATCGTCGTATGACCTCTTATAACAATATTCAATTTCGCTTCAGCGCAACTTATTGGCAAGCAGTAAAAGCTTTAATTTTATGGCCGCTGCTGGGTATATTCACCATGGGTATTTTATATCCAAAAGCTTTTAAAGAAATTAATGCTTATCTTGTAAACAACTCTTCTTACGGTAAAACCCAATTTCAATTTAGCGCCAAAGCTTGGGATTATGGTAAGCCTGCATTAGTAGCCGCTGCTATCATGCTTGTTTTAGGTTTAATTGGTTTCGGAATTATTAGTGCAGTACCTGCTTTTGCAGCCTTCCTACCTGTGATAGTTCTACCCGCTTATCTATTCCTTATTATCTTTTTTATCGTAACGGTAAATAACATCTTTTATAGAAATCTACATATTGATGAGCATAATTTTAATGCTAACTTCACCATGCCTGGTTTATTTAAAGTGATTCTAATTAATGTACTTTTAACGATTGTGACTTTAGGCCTTTACCTTCCTGCTGCAAAAATTCGCATGATTAAATACCTAGCACAAAATGTATCGCTAGAAGTAAATGGTTCCCTTGAAAACTTTAGAGCAGCACCCGCTCAAGAAGTTGGCGCTTTAGGAGAAGAAATGGGTCAAGCATTTGACTTCGGTGTTTAGATTTTTAGCCCTAGAGAAGAGCCATAAATGAGAATTAAGGGTTACTACCTTGATGGTAAATCATCAAAACGCCATGAAGCTAGTTTAGAACTCAACAGCCATAGAGGTATCAAGCTATACCTTTATGGCCCGAGTGCAGAGCACATTGGTCACGAACTCATTATGTTTGATGCGGACTCGATTCAAATCGAGTCTCGTGTTGCTAATACAGCTCGTGAAATCACCTTAGAAAACGATCAACTCTTTATTAGTTATGATAATGAAGGTGTCGATGCACTTGCTAATACCCTTTCGCCAAAACGTCATAAAGGCTCCTTTTTACACAGGCTTGAATCCAATTTAAGCACCATACTGATTGCGACTTTCGCTTTAATTTCCTTATCTTATGTTGGCCTTGTTTATGGCATTCCTAAATTAACAAGTGTTATTGCCCAAAGCTTACCAGAAGTCATTGAAGCTAAGTTCGATCAAAGCCTCACAGTATTAGATAATAGCTTTTTAGAACCGAGTGAATTATCACAAGAAGAACAAAACAAGCTTAGGTATTTAATGAAGCCCTATTATCAGGACTTCGACAATTTAAATATCAAAATAGAGTTTCGCTCTGGCTTTGGCGCAAACGCCTTTGCTTTACCCGGTGGTACTATCGTATTTACTGACGAGTTTATTGAATTAACCAAGAACGATGACGAGATCATTGCTGTCTTATTTCATGAAATTGGCCACTTAAAACACAAACATATTTTACGCCGTGCGATTCAGGCCTCCCTATTAACCGCTTTTATTTTATTAGTCACAGGTGACCTTGATACGCTTGATATCATCACCGGCCTACCAACCCTATTAACTGATCTTACCTATTCACGCGACTTTGAACGTGAAGCTGACCAATTTGCGTTAGAACAGCTTACACTTGCAAATATTAATGTAGAAAACTTTGCCTTGATTATGGGCCGTTTAACTCAAGTAAATAGAATGAATAGCGACGAAGAAGCTGGGGCCTTATCAGGTTTAGAACATTACCTTTCAACTCACCCAGCACCTGAAGAGCGAATCCAAACTATTTTGGATTATAAAGAAGCTCATTAAGCATTCTTCTTTATTCACTTACCTTTAGATGAATACTCCGAATAGATGCTCTTGATAAATGATCAACACAAAAAAGCCCGAACCAATAAAGCTGTTCGGGCTTTTTTATGCACTTACTTTAAAACGTCAAGGGCTTAAGCTTTCAAGAAGTTTACTATCCATTGGGTCATCAAGATATCGTCCACGTCTTGTTCTAATGAAGACTGCCCTTCCTCTATCACATCATGAGGGATGCGATCTCGACGGGACTCCATTAGGTCATTGGAATAGGATTTTGAAAACTCAGGGTGGCCTTGTACACATAAGAAGCAATCACCCACGCGATACATGTACGCTGGACAAAAGTCACTTGCAGCAAGTACCTTGCTATCCTTTGGCAGCTGTACCACTTGGTCCTGATGGCTCACTATCAGTTTCATTTCTGCTTTAGCAGGTTGCATCCAAGCCTCATTTTGGCTCTTCTCCAGCACTTTATTAACAGAAACCCCAACACCCCAACCTTTATCCGATTTCACCACCTGACCACCTAGGGCTTTGGCAATGATTTGGTGACCAAAGCAAATACCCACTAGCTTTTTATTAGCTTGGTAGAGCGTTTTTACAAAGCTAATCAGATCCGTAATCCAAGGTAAGTCGTCTTCGGCACCAAAGCGGCTACCTGTGGTGACATACCCATCAAAAGCATCAATATCTTCTGGATACTCACCTTCAATTACGTTGAAAACCGTTAATTCAATACGACTATCAAGCTGAGCAAACAGTTCGCTGAACATAGCTGGATAATTGCCATGCTTGCCTTGTAGCGCATCAATCACGGAATCACATTGTAATAATCCAATCTTCATCTAAAGCATCCTTTATGGCTGCAGCTTACAAGGTGCTATAGCACACCTTGAACCGCATTTTTAAATAATTGGCTGTATTGAGCATCAGTAAAGCTAATCGGGTTACCACCAGCAGAAGGATCTTCTGTGGCCATTCGCCCTACTAGCTCGGCTTTTTCTTCATCTATGCCAATTGCCGCTAGTGTGTGCGGAATACCTAATTGTTCACGTAGATCTAATACCCATTGTAAGAAGGCATCAAAGCTGCCTTCTAGACCAATATAAAGGGCTAAACGAGACAATTTTTCTGCAATAACGTCTTGGTTCGCTTTAAGAACATAAGGCATCAAGATGGCATTCAATAAACCATGGTGAGCATCATATAAAGCCCCTAAAGGATGAGCTAAAGCGTGCATGCCACCCAAGCCTCGCTGAAAGGCGGTCGCTCCCATAGAAGATGACACAAGCATCTGCATTCTGGCATCTAGGTTATCCCCATTAGCAACCGCTTGAGGTAGGTACTCCTTCACCAAACGAATACCTTCGATCGCAATCCCTTCTGCCATTGGGTGATAAAATGGAGAGCAGTAAGCTTCTAAGTTGTGAGATAAAGCATCCATACCTGTTGCGGCGGTAATTTTGGCTGGTAGACCTTGGGTTAATACTGGGTCCAAGATCACTACTTCTGGCAACATTTTTGGATGGAAGATGATCTTCTTCACATGGTTAGCATCATCAGTAATCACAGAAGCGCGTCCTACTTCTGAACCTGTACCTGAGGTTGTTGGAACAGCAACAATCGGTGCGATACCTGATTCAATCGCTTTACTCCAGTTATCACCCACATCTTCAAAAGACCATAGATCAGCGGTTTGACCAGACATAAAGGCAATGGCTTTGGCAGCATCAAGGCCAGAGCCGCCACCAAATGCAATCACACCGTCATGCTTACCTTCACGAAAAGCGACTACACCATCATTGACGTTTTCACCCGTCGGGTTGCCTTTGATATTGCTGAACAAGCGACAATCTAAACCCGCTTCAACACAGGCTGCAATAGCATCTGTCACCATAGGCAAACTCGCAAGGCCTGGGTCTGTTACTAGAAGTGGGGCTTTCATTCCTAAGGATTGGCAAGCATCAGCTAGTTCGCTAATACGGCCAACACCAGCGCGAACCGCTGTCGGATAATTCCAGTTCATTGTGTATTGAGAATATGTCATAAAAAGCTCCGACTAAGGCAGTTTGATGTGGAAAGATTTTGGACGAGTAAGATAGTCATACCCTAAAGACGATAAGGTGCAGCCCTTACCTGAGTTTTTCACCCCAGTCCAAGCTAGCGCAGGGTCTAGGTAGTCACAACGGTTGATAAAGAAAGTCCCTGTTTCAAGACGTTCACCCACTGCAATACCGGCTTCTACATCTGTGGTAAACACACTGGCAGTTAAACCAAACTCACTGTCATTCATTAACGAGATCGCCGCTTCGTCATCGGTCACTTTTTGGATACCTACCACAGGGCCAAAGGACTCTTCTTGCATAATACGCATAGAATGATCCACATTGGTCAGTACTTGTGGCGCTAAATAAGGCGTGCCTTTTTCTGCCATGGCAAAAGTTTTGCTATCAATATGTGCCACCGCACCTTGTGCTACAGCTTCATCAATCTGGCCTTGAATAAAGTCGGCAGAGCTTGCTTTAACCACAGGACCTAAGGTTGTGCTTTCATCATCAGAGCGACCAAGTACATAGCCATTTACCAATGCCACAGCCTTTTCAACGAACTCATCATAGACAGACTCGTGCACATAAATACGCTCGATACCACAACATGACTGGCCTGAGTTAAAGAAAGCACCATCAATGGCAGTATCCACCGCTTGATCAATATTGGCATCAGAGCGCACATAAGCTGGGTCTTTCCCCCCTAGCTCAAGACCTGTGCCTTTAAAGGTACCAGCAGCGGCTTTCTCCACCATTTCACCACCCGCCACAGAGCCAGTAAAGGCAACATAATCCACCTTATCTGAGGCAATAATATTTTCAGTATCCGCATGGGAAAGGTGTAGATATTGGAATACGCCCGCTGGTAGACCTGCTTTCTCAAAGGATTCAACCATACGCTCAGCACACAAAGGCGTTTGCGCTGAATGCTTAAGTAGCACAGCATTACCTGCCATTAATGCCGGCATAACCGCATTAATTGCCGTCATAAAAGGGAAGTTCCAAGGGGCAACCACAAACACGACACCCAGAGCTTCACGTTTAATGTAACGGGTAAACCCTGCTTTCTCTTCAAGCTGTAACGGCGCTAGCGCCTCTTCTGCTGCGCCTATCATGTAACGGGCACGCTCTTCATAACCACCCACTTCCCCTTGGCTGTAACGGATAGGACGGCCCATTTGCCAAGTTAGCTCTTTAGCTATCACGTCTTTGTTCGCCACAAACGCATCAACAGCCGCAGTACAGATTTTTGCACGCTCAGCCACGCTCTTTGCTGACCAAGCTTGCTGAGCTAATTTAGCCTTGATTAAGACATCGTCTATTTCATTCACTGAAGCGAGTGGACGCTCTACATAAACCTCACCATTAATCGGTGAGATGGTTTTGATCATGTTTGTCATTCTAATTTCCTGTATTTAAAGCGGTTATGCTCTTAACTCAAAATATATGCATCTTAAGCTGACTAAATAATTTCGAAGTAACGCTCCATTTCCCAATCGGTAATATGGCGGCGGAACTCTCGCTCTTCCCATTCTCGGGTAGCGGCAAAATGCTCAACAAAAGTTTCGCCGAATAAATCTTTAGCCGCGGCTGAGTGTTTCAGCCTTTGCGCAGATTCCCAAAGGGTACGAGGTAGTGCTAATTCTGGCGAATGGGTTTGTTCGTAGGAGTTACCTTTGACTTGCGCTTCTGGCTCTAGTTCATGCTCTATGCCATATAGGCCAGCACCTAAGGCGGCTGCTAGTGCAAGGTAAGGGTTAGCATCAGCCGAACCTAAACGATATTCCACCCTTTGAGATTTAGGAGAGCCTGGGATAACTCTTAGTGCCGTAGTTCTGTTTTCTACCCCCCAAGTAGCATCAGTCGGCGCCCAAAAGCCCGGAATCAAGCGACTATAGCTGTTGACGGTTGGCGCAAACATCGCAAGTAGTTCTGGCATAAGGCGCTGCTGGCCTGCGATAAAGTGACGCTGAATCTTACTAATATTGTGTTTGTTATTGGCATCGTAAAAAGCTGAACTACCATCTGAGCTATTTGTCAGAGAGAGATGAATATGGCCACTTTGTCCTGGGTATTCTCCGGACCACTTAGCCATAAAGGTCGCCATCATGTTATTACGCTGCGCCAGCACCTTCATAAAGGTTTTAAAGAGCGCCGCTTTGTCTGCCGCTTTGGTCGCATCATCTACAGCAAGTGCCGCTTCTAATACACCCGGACCCGTTTCTGTGTGCAGACCTTCGATAGGGAAATCCATTAACTCCCCCATCCCCATAATTTGCTGGTACAACTCAGAATGTACTGAGTTGCGAATGACGGAATAACCAAAGAAGTCTGGTGTGATAGGTTTTAGGTTACGAAAGCCCTTTTCTCGAATGGAATCTGGGGTCTCATCAAACATAAAAAATTCATACTCTAGGGCGGCAAAAGCATCAAAGCCCATGGCTTTACCCTTTTCAATGACCTTACGCAGGGTGCCTCGTGGACACACCTTTTCAGCCTCTTCAACAAATTCAGAAATAAAGATAAGCTGGCCCGGCTCATCCACAATGTCGCGACAGGTATGAGGTAAAATACGCACTGGGGCATCTGGATAACCTGTCTCCCAGCCTGTTACCTTACCATTATCATAAAGCTGGTCTTTTGAATCCCAGCCCAGTACAACATCACAAAATGCAAAACCACTGTCCAATGAAGAAAAGAACTTCTCCTTGCTCATGTACTTGCCGCGCATGATGCCATCGATATCAAATAAACCGACTTTCACATGGCTCAAATTACGTTCATCGACGATGCGCTTGGCATCTTCAATTGTTTTCACATCTTTTGCATTTAACATAATGTCGTACTCTTGTTCGAAATATTCTTTTTATGAAGTGTCAGCTCACCAAAACTGGAGGGCGAGCGACGCATTTAACTTCTTTCAAGAGTTAAAAGAACTCATCCTAAGCTCTCTTAACCAGTACTCTTTTTACATCCTTATATTTCTGATTTAGCTTATATTTTTATTAAAATCGCTTTATTTGTTAGGTTTTGAACGCTTAACTCAGCTCTTTTTCCGCATTTGCAATCGCTTCAAACTCTTCTTCTGGCGCCTGTGCTACAAGATGATGACGGCTATACAAGAAGAAGTAAGCCACCATGATGCCGTAGAAAACAGCCGACCACATCGCCGCTTCACGGCTAACTAGGAAGGTTGAAATAAAGGCAATAACCGCTAATACGCAGGCGATCCCTGAAGTGAACACACCACCCGGCGTTTTATAAGGACGTTCAAGATCAGGCTCTTTTACTCGCAAGATAATGTGAGACAAGGTCATTAAGGCATAAGACAAGGTGGCACCAAATACGGCCATAGTGATCATCAAATCACCCTCACCTGTTAAAGAGAGTAAGAAACCTAAGATGCCAGGAATAATTAGCGCTAAGGTTGGCACCTTGCGCTTGCCAGTCAAAGACAAGAAGCGTGGTAAGTAGCCAGCGCGAGACAAGGCAAACACCTGACGAGAATAGGCATAAATGATAGAGAAGAAGCTAGCAATCAAACCAGCGAGGCCCACTAGGTTAACAAAGGTCGCTACCATGGAGTTTTCACCATAAACAGCCTGAAGCGCGCCAACTAATGGTGCTGCATGGTCTTTCATCAACTCCGCACTAGAACCACCTGGGGCTAAAACTAAGACTAAACCACCGAACACCAACAGAATTACCATAGCGGTGATAATACCTCTAGGTAGATCTTTGCCTGGATCTGTTGCTTCTTCTGCTGCTAATGGCACACCTTCAACCGCTAAGAAAAGCCACATAGCAAAAGGAATGGCAGCCCAAATACCAATATAACCTTGAGGTAAGAATGCACTGGCACCAACGGCACTGGCATCAACAGAAATATCCATCAGGTTGGCGACTTCAAAGTGTGGAATCATGCCTAGAATAAAAGCAATAATGGCCAATGCAGCGATAGAAGTGATAACCAACATAATCTTTAGCGCTTCACCAGCACCAAATAGATGAATACCAATAAAAATCACATAAAAGGCGGCATAGACACTTGCTCCATCCCAGCCAAATAACTCATTACAATAACCACCGATAAAAACAGCGATCGCAGCCGGTGCGATAGCGTATTCAAGTAGTATGGCGGTGCCGGTTAAAAAGCCACCTGTACGACCTAATGCACGTCTGGCATAGCTATAACCACCGCCCGCAGTAGGCAATGACGATGAAAGCTCTGCTAATGACAAAACCATGCAGGTATACATGATCCCCATTATGACAGTGGCGATGAGCATGCCACCAAAACCCCCTTGCGCTAGACCAAAGTTCCAGCCGGCAAAGTCACCTGAGATAACATAAGACACCCCAAGACCCGCAAGTAAAATCCATCCTGCGGCCCCTTGCTTGAGTTGCCTTTTTTGAAGATATTCTTGGGCTACTGAATCGTAGCCCATTGCGCTATTACTGTCTGACATCTTGCTATTCCTTTACTAATTATTGTCGGGATAAAGCGATTGTTCTGATTTTCAAATAGCGATTCAGCGCTGAAAACTGAATACCTTTCGATAGTAAGAGATTATTTTTAGTGGCTGCAAACACCATCATTTGAAATAAAAACGTACTATTAAAAAATTTAATAGTGTCGGAATATTTCTTTAAAAAACAATTACTAACAGAGAAAAAGTTTCCAATTGGAAACTTAATCAATCACAATTTGGCCTTCTAACCAAGGCAAATGTGCCCCTACTTCCTGTAGAAATTTCTCTTTTAAAATAGCGCGACTGTCCTTAGCAATCGTCTTAGGTAAGTCAAGTAGTTCGTTGTTTCTTGCCACCAAGGTTAAAGCTCTAACAAAGCTTTCTCCTGGCAATGGTAAACATTGAACCTGATGCATCTTAATACCAGATTGGAACAGGCATAATGGGCTAGTAATGGTCCAGCCAGCACCTGCTGATACCATAGAGGCAATGGCATAGGAATTATCAAGTTGGAGACGCATAGCGGGTTCTAATTGAATACGTCTTAAATACCTTTCTATTGTTTGGCCGATTAAAGAATGTTCTGAATAGCGCACAAAGTCTAAATCTCGACACAAGCTATTTAGGTCAAGTTGCTTCACCTTATAGTCATTAGGCAAGGCAATGATGAAGGGTTCACGCAAAATTGGAAAGCGGCATAGATCTGGGTGATCTTCTAACGCATCGTCAGATAAGATGATATCTAGCTGGTGAGATAAGAGCCCATGGGCATGCATATGAGAAGAACCCGTTTTAATACTCCACTCTCTGGTTCTATGCTTTACTGCATCTAGAATAGGACCACCCACGGCTGTCACAAGAGAATCAACAATAGCAATATTCACTTGCCTTAGTTGCTCATAATTTTCTTGCTTGATATCACGGCTAGTCTGAGCCGCTTCTTTTAATAAATAAGAGGCCCTATCGTAGAAATAACGACCTGCAGAGGTGATCACCAAAGGTCTAACACTGCGATCAATAAGCTGAGTTTTAAGGTTCGCTTCTAGACTGGATAAGGTTTGTGAAATGGATGATTGAGTGGTGCCAAGGCGCTCTGCAGCGTGCGACATATTGCCAGTTTCCGCTACTAATACAAAGACAGAAAGTGCTTTTAAATCAAACCCTAAATTAATATCCACTCACCCACTCCTTCATAAGTCTGCCAACATCATGCCTGTACAAAAACAGACTCGCAAGCTTAGAAATGGGCACCTCATTTGAAACTCAAAAAGCGAAATGAAATACGGTTTTTAATAGCCAAATAAATCTATAATATTTTGTTCAATAATTAGACAGAGACATAATCATGGATTATTAAAGCTATAATTAATAAGTTATAGTAAATGCACTTAGACCGCGTAAAAGCGATTTTGTTAGTCTTTTTAGATCACTTTTTTGCGTTTTATTGACTTTATCTAGCGAGTCTTTAAAAACGGTATCCATTAGCCCAAAAGATGAGCCCTAACAAGAAGGGAGCTAAAAAAATTCGCTTTTTAAAAAACAATCTCTTATCTTGTCCGGTCGTTCAAGATCAAATAAAGGGTGTTTTATAGCCATATCATGCGTCTATAAATAGTACACTGGCTTACACTTTATTGACGAAGTCCTCGTGAAAAACTGTAATAGAGCGGAGTTTATTGTGAACAACTTGTTAGGTTTCGTTATGGGTGATTTCTTATTCAAGGCTTTAACAAAAAGCCATTTGAATCAAACGTTTAAAAAAAATGTTTTTTATACGCTTGTCTGTGTTGCCTTACTACAGCCATCTTTTTCACTTTTCGCTAGTAGTATTAATGATGAAAGATTGCTCAAATCATTAATAGATAGAGGTATCATTTGTGCTGAATTAAGCCCATCTGAGCAGCAACAAGCATTGCAGAACTATCTACAAAAGAAAATGCAAAAGAAAGCACATAACAAACCTGCTAAAACTGCCCCTGACACGCAAGCAAAAACAGCTTGTCAGCCAGTGCCTGAACAAGTTAGTCCCAAAAAACTCAATTAAGTTTCTGATTCCAGTAAACAAGCTGGCGTTTTTTGCAAATAAAAACGCCAATTTTAGCTAAAGGACTAACGAATGATTCCGGTTAAAACAACCCTAATTGCAGCCTCTGTGGCGGTGGCATTATCTAGCATGCCGACACAAGCACAACCTGTTGCCGATTTGGCCATCGCCAATGAAGACAAACTTGCTCAAATGCTTATCAAAAAAGGCGAATTGAGTGCTGATGCTAGCGTCGAAGAACGCCGTGCAGCAGTACAAGCGCTACTAGAACGTAAGCGTAAAGGTGGCCAAATCGATAGCCACAATCCAGATAAAAAAATGCTTGAGCAACGCTCTCGTGTATTGAAAGCCATTGGCAAAAACCGTGGTCATAAACAACTAAGAAGTGCCGCTTTAACTGAGCCAGAAATGCGCACGGATAAAGTGCTAGCACTACTCATCGACTTCCCTGATCTACCTTGGGACGATAATGGTTTGACATCTGAGCATACGGAAATGCTTTATGACACTTACGGCACAGATCATTATCAAGACCTACTGTTCTCACCTGCAGGCTACACAGGGCCGAATGATGAAAATCTTATTTCTATGCGTCAGTACTATGAAGACGAATCAGGTGAAACCTATTCTGTCGATGGTGCTGTATATGGCTGGTATCGTGCGAGTGAAAAAGCTGCAACTTATGGTGGCAACTCTGCAACTACAGACAATGATATAAATGCACAGGGTTTGGTTCGTGAAGCACTTGATCAGCTAGCGAAAGATCCAAATATTAACCTTGCAGATTTCGATATCGAAGACAGATACGATTATGATGGGGACGGCAATTACCGTGAACCTGATGGCATGATTGATCACCTTATGGTTTTCCATGCGTCAGTAGGTGAAGAAGCCGGTGGTGGTGTCTTAGGTGACGATGCAATTTGGTCTCACAGATACAACTTAGGTAATGTTCACGCCCTATCTGGTACATCAAGTGGCCTTGATCGTTTTAACGGCGAATATGTTGCTTACGATTATACAATGCAGCCTATCGATGCCGCGGCTGGTGTATGTACTCACGAATATGGCCATGACCTTGGCTTACCAGATGAATATGACACTCAATACACAGGACAAGGTGAACCAGTATCTTATTGGTCTATCATGTCATCAGGTAGCTGGGCAGGTAAAATTGGTGGCACTCAACCTAGTGCATTCAGTGCTTGGGCGAAAGTTTACTTGCAAGAATACATGGGTGGTAACTGGATCAATGATCAAAGATTCACTCTAGAAGAGCTAACTGATAACCCAACACTTGTGACCCTGCACCAAACCACGGATAACAGTAAAGATAACTTGGTCCGCGTTGATTTGCCGCTTAAACAAGTTGACGGTGTGGCCCCATTTGAAGGTGAAAACCATTATTACTCAAATAAGGGTGATGATCTAAACTCTTCAATGTCTGCAAATTTGACTGTGCCAACGGCTGGTAAGGTTCACCTTCAATTTAAAGCTTGGTTCACAATCGAGAAGGATTACGACTTTGCTCGTGTCTTAATTAACGGTGAGGCCATTGCCGGTAACATCACAACCATGGATGACCCTTATGGAACAGGTTTAGTACCTGCCCTATCTGGCTCTTCCGATGGCTGGGTTGATGCTGAATTTGATGTTACTGCTTGGGCAGGTCAAGACATCACATTAAGCTTTGAGTATGTCACTGACGGCGGTTTGACAGAAGAAGGTTTCTACCTTGATAACCTTCAGTTTGTAGCAGATGGCACTATTGAGCCAATCTCTGACGCTGAAACTGACAATGTATTTAGCTATAACGGCTATAACATTAACCAAGGTTTCCACACGGCAGAACATTACTACCTACTACAATGGCGTAGTCATAACAGCGTTGATGAAGGTCTAGCTAACATCAAGCGTATGGATCAAATCATGGACTTCCAACCAGGCTTATTGGTTTGGTATGTTGACCTATCAAGTTCTGACAACTGGGTTGGCAATCACCCTGGCGAAGGTTGGTTAGGTGTCGTTGATGCAGACCAAAATGCGCTACTTTGGGCGAACGATAATGCGATTGCGCAAACCCGTTATCAAATGCGTGATGCGACTTTCTCTTTGCAGACACAAACACCTTTCACTCTAACAGCAAGTGATGGGAACCAATTGATTGATAGCAATCTTGAGGGCAACCACTACTTCTCAGATGATCAAGACTACAGCTCTCCTCAAGCACCAGATTCTGGCCGCTTATTAACAGAGAAAGGCTTGTCTGTTGAGATTGTTGAGCAAGAAGGCAATAACGAATATGCCATTATTCGTCTAAATGTTAAGGGTGAAGAGCCAACTGAACCTGACAATATCGCACCTGTTGCTAAAGCGAAAGTGAAACACTTGGGCCGTCTAGTAATGCTGAAGTCTAAGAGCTCTGATGAAGACGGCAAAATCGTCTCTACGACTTGGACTCTACCAAACGGTAAGGTGAAAAAAGGACGTTTTGTTCTTCACGTTTTCCCAACTAAAGGCGAGAAAATCATCACCCTGACTGTCACTGACGACGATGGCGCAGTAACAACTAAGGAAATCACACTTAACCTATAACTTTCACAGTTAAGTTTATCCTGATAAATAAAAACCATGTACCTAGGTACATGGTTTTTTTATATAAATAATGCCGCTTTCAGATAAGTAATATCTCTCATAATCAAAACACTAAATAAATAAAAAATCAGACATAAGACACTAACATGACGAAATATCCTTAATATATTTACCTTGCATTTACCTTATTAACAAAAATTCCTCTTCTTTAAAAAGCCAGGTTCACTTCTTTAGCTTAATTTTCACCTTCTTAGATTTTATTTGCTTAAAAACGACAACTTGTTGTCCTACATAGGTTTATTTTCGAAAAAGATAAAAACGACAATTATCTCATATAACGGAAAATAACCTAGAACAGGCATAACATTTTGTTTACAATTCAACCGCTTTTTAACAATGACTTACATTGATGTTTTATACAGTCCCGTTATAAAAGCAATAACCAGTTGAAATGCTTAGGCTTTTTTACTCCCCCACACAATATTGATTAAACTTTAAACAAGAGAGCTTTGTTAATGAAATCAATTCAGTTAAAAATCTCACTCTTCACTGGCCTTGCAACACTAATTGCCATACTTTGTCTTTCTGCTTTCTCTATTTTGTCGACAAAGCAATTACAGGAGCAGGTACAAGAAAATACTCAGGATGTATTTTTCGATTTGTTCGAAGATCAACTAGAGGGTCGCTTGGAAAATAGCGCCGAACATATAACTAACCTATTACAAAGCGCTTTTTTAATTAATGAAGACCTAGCGCGCAGCTTTATCAGCCTCAAACAAGGTGCAGAGACGCCAGAGGCTCAGAATCAACTTCGTGATAACTTTAATGGCATCTTAAAAAGTGCGCTTAAAGATCGTCCTGAAATTCTTGGGGTTTATACCCTGTGGGAACCAAATGCATTAGATAACCAAGATGAAAAGTATCAAGGCCAAAACCATCTTGGCTATGATGCCAGTGG
The DNA here is from genome assembly GCF_001624705.1 of Marinomonas sp. SBI8L. Taxonomy (GTDB): domain Bacteria; phylum Pseudomonadota; class Gammaproteobacteria; order Pseudomonadales; family Marinomonadaceae; genus Marinomonas. The sequence goes on along the minus strand of NZ_JSEO01000003.1, from coordinate 312,593 downwards.
TCGCTTTATTCCTTACTGGACTCGTTCTAATCTAGGTAAACCTCAGGTTGATCCCTTGGTCGGTTATGAAGATACTAGCCGCCCTGATGGGACTGACCGTGTTGGTGAATACTACCTTTGCTCTAAAGACAGTCGCAATAACTGCCTACTTGAGCCTTATATCTATGAAGTAGGTGGTGTTGATACTTTACTTACCTCCTTGGTAACCCCTATTTTGATTAATCAAAGATTTGTGGGTATCACTGGACTAGATATCTCTCTCAAAAGCTTAGAAGCAATTTCAAAACAACTCAGTGACAAACTTTATGATGGCCATAGCCGTGTTTTGATTTTAAGTAATCGAGGTGGCATAGCATCGGACAGCGAAGGAGAAGAAACTGGTAATAACATCAAGGACTTCTTGCCTAAGAAAGCAAACCACATCATAAATAATATGAACCAAGATAGCTTTGAGCTTATTAATGACCCTGAAGATGATAACTTCCAGGCCATGATTAGTATCAAGGTTGGGGCTAACATTCCTAACTGGTCTCTTTGGATCAGTGTACCTAAAGCCGTTGTTCTAGCTGACTTTATTGAGCTAAACGAAATGACTCAAGCTGAGCAGTTTGAACAAAATATCAGCTTTATTCTGGTTGGCTTGTTCATTACGCTGATTTCTATCGTCGTTATCTGGTGGTTATCTAGCCAAATTTCTCGACCTGTTGTTAAGCTAACAGGCTTTATGAAACAAGTGGCTCAAGGCGACTTTACCCATAGACTTGAGCACAAATCAGTTGATGAACTAGGCCAACTTAGCGATGCTTGTAATCAGTTCCTTGACCAGATTCAACCTTTGCTAAAGCAGGTTATTGTCTCTAGTGACCAGATCACAGGAAATGCAACTCAGTCGGCTCGAATTTCTGCAGAAACCCTAACAGGAGCAAGCCAACAGCAAGAAGATGTGATGCAGCTAGCATCAGCAGTAACCGAGCTTAGCGCAACGGCTCAAAACGTAGCAGACAACACAGTTACAGCCGCCGACTCCACAGGCCAAATGAAAGCCATTGCCGCTGAAGGCCAAAAAGTATTGGATAAAGCAAATAGCTCGATTGAAGCACTAGCCCAGGACGTTAAACACTCCAGCGAAGTTATCAACCGAGTTAGCCATGACAGTAAAGAGATTCACACTGTCATGGATGTGATTCGTGATATTGCAGACCAAACCAACCTACTTGCACTTAATGCTGCGATTGAAGCGGCACGAGCGGGTGAGCAGGGTCGTGGTTTTGCAGTAGTAGCCGATGAGGTTCGTTCACTGGCTAAGCGTACTCAAGATTCAACGGCTGAAATTCAAGAAAAAATTGAACGCCTTCAAACCAGTGCGCTAGAAGCCGTTAACTCAATGGAAGTGGGCAGTGAAAGAGCACACGAGTCCGAAGCAATGACAACAGAAGCTAATGAGAAACTCGTTAACATCATCCAGAATATCGATGAAGTAAATGACCTTATCATTCAAGTTTCCAGTGCCGCTGAACAACAAAGAAGCGTAACAGATAGCATTAGTACTAATGTGAACAACATCACTTCGGTTGCAACTCAAACAGCAACAGGTGCAACTAACTCAAATGAAACTAGCCAGCAGCTAGAACTTCATGCGGATGAGCTAAAACAACTTGTCACTAAATTTAAAGTTTAAGACAAGTTAATTGCCCCATCATACGACCCACTTTATCTTTTTATAAAGTGGGTCACCTCTCAAGCTTTACTTTACTCGCTCAAAAAAGCTAAAAGAAATTCGAAACTTCACCTTTTAGGTCATAGTATTAAAGCTAAGTTCATCGGCTTAAAGACGGATACTATGTTTAAACGCCTCTGCCTGTATTGCATTATACTTTTGCCAAGCGCTATTAAAGCTGAGCCAATCAATCTGTATGTTCAGTTTATTCCTGGCTTGTTTCAGTATGATAAGCAGGGTGTTTACGATCAGGTTATTAGGCTTGCTACTCCAGAGAATCATTCTATTTCACTGCAAGTACTTCCCAATCACAGAGCAAGTAATAAGTTTAAAACCTGTACAAATTGCTGTTTATCCCCAGCAAATCTCAATCCTGATTTTTACTCATTTGGAAACGAAGTCAGAGCAACTCAACCGTTAAATAGAGCCAAGGCCTATATATTCAGTCTTACCGAAGATGAGGTTTATACCGAGTTAACCCAGTTAGTTGGAAAAAGAGTGGGACTAGAACGTGGAATGAATTACGGCAAAGCAGTGGCTGCAGGCAATTTTACCCACTCAGTCACCAATAGCTTATTGCAAAATTTTAAAATGCTGGCGATTCATAGAATCGACACTATGATCGCCTATGCACCAGATATTTATCAGGCATTTAAAGAAGTCGATCCTAACCGCTTTCACTATGACGAGATGCAACCTATCGCTATCCATAATGACGCCTTAGTCTGTCGCGGCGTTGAGCCAAGCTTTATCAAAGGTTTCAATACAAGGTTAGAAGCATTAAGAAATACAGGGAAACTAAAAGAAGTGCTAGGCGAACTGTATGTGGCACCTTAAACCTTCTTAGGCTCACAATATTATTTTCTCAGCATAAAAAAACGCCGCATAAAGCGGCGTTTTTTAGCAACTAAGAACTAGTTTAAAAGCTTAAATTAGTCTTGGTTGATGAAGTAGTTCACAACATAACTTGCAAGCTCTGCTGCAGGTACTGTGATTTGCTCCATCGTATCGCGGTCACGTACAGTCACTGGTGCACCTTCTTTCTCGATAGAATCGAAATCAACAGTCACACAAATAGGTGTACCTACTTCATCATGACGACGGTAACCTTTACCTACGTTACCTGTGTTTTCATAAAGAATACGACCTAGACCTAGCTTCTGTAGCTTATTCTTAAGCTCTTTCGCTAGGGCAACAATCTCAGGCTTGTTCTTTTTAAGCGGCATGATAGCGACTTTAATCGGCGCTAGGTGCGGCTTGAACTTAAGTACAGTACGAGATTTACCATCACCTAGATCTTCTTCTGTGTAGGCTTCTGTCATCACAGCCAATACACCACGATCAAGACCCGCAGAAGGCTCGATACAGAATGGCACTTCCCATTTGTTTTCAGCCAAATCACGTACAGCAAGTTTTGCGGTTGAGTCTGAGTTCTCTTTCACATTTGCTGTGATGCCGAACTCAGCTTGTGCTTTAGTGTGAGAACCAAGGTCGTAATCAGTACGGTTAGCAACACCTTCAAGCTCTTCAAAACCATGTGGAAACTTGTACAAGATATCCACAGTTGATTTTGAATAGTGAGATAGGTCATCACCTGTCACATATTCAAATTCGATATTTTCTTCGCCAAGACCTTGATCCAACCACCATTGCTTACGCAAAGCGACCCAAGTCTCGTGCCATTTTTCGTCTTCACCTGGCTTGCAGAAGAATTCTAATTCCATTTGTTCGAATTCACGTACACGGAAGATAAAGTTACGTGGTGTGATTTCGTTACGGAAAGATTTACCAATTTGTGCGATACCAAAAGGTAATGCACGAGAGGTTGAATCAACCACATTTTTAAAGTTGGTAAAGATACCTTGAGCGGTTTCAGGACGAAGGTAAGTGTAAGACTCCTCATCCACCATAGGGCCCACATTTGTTTTAAACATTAGGTTGAAATCACGTGGTTCTGTTACATCAGAAGAACCACAGTTATCACATACCTTGATGTCTTTCATATGGTCTGCACGCATACGAGATTTACATTCGTGGCAGTCAACCATAGGGTCAGTGAAAGTATCTTCATGACCTGAATACTTATAAACAAGCTTGTTTTGTACAATAGCCGCGTCTAGACCTTCAACGTCATCACGCTCATAAACCATGGCACGCCACCAAGCGTTTTTAAGGTTGTTTTTTAATTCCACACCAAGCGGACCATAATCGTAAGCCCCTTGCATACCACCGTAGATTTCACTGCCTTGGAAAATAAATCCGCGACGTTTACAAAGGGAGACGAGTTCATCCATTGTTTTAGCTGGCATTTCTAAACACACCTATATAGAGAATTAGTAAATAAAGTCAGACTCACACGCATTTTCATATGACGAGAGAGTCGATAGCCGCTCATTGTACTCGCTGAGGGTTTTTGTCTCAATGCCAAGCTCGGCTTTAAGCCAGATAACTCGACAGTAAAAGCAATTGAGCTAATTAAAATAGAAGGAAATTCAAGATTGGATGCTGCTGAGTAAAACTTGGCGAAAAAAAAGGCCCTCTTAAAACTAAGAGGGCCAACGGAGGTTTAAGGAAGGCACGTCCCTTCCTTTACTTCTAAAAGAGTCAATCTCTATGAAGGTCGATTAGCTCGCACGACCTTCAGACCAAGCTTTCAACAAGTCGTTGTAAGGCACTGTTACACCTTGTGGCTTCTCGTTAGAAAGTTTCGCTTTAGGCGAACCTGGTTGATTTAACCAATAAGACTCATCTTTAATTGGGTTCAACTGAGGTCCACATACTTTTTGCGCTTTAGCACGCTCAAGACGTTGTAGTACTTTATCTTGTGCTTTAGCCAAACCGTTCAGAGCTTCTTGAGGTGTTTTTTCACCGTTAGCCGCTTCTGCAATGTACTGCCACCATAGCTGAGCTAGCTTAGGATAGTCTGGCACGTTCGCACCAGTCGGTGTCCACATTACACGAGCTGGACTACGGTAGAATTCAACTAGACCACCTAGTTTAGGTGCTGCAGCTGTCATCTCAGGAGAGTTGATATCAGACTCACGGATAGGTGTTAGGCCAACCAGCGTTTTCTTCAAAGATACAGACTTAGATACGGTGAACTGAGCATACAACCAAGCTGCTTGACGACGATCAAGAGGTGTACTCTTCATCAAGGTCCAAGAACCTGTGTCTTGATAACCCAACTTCATACCTTCTTCCCAATATGGCCCTTTTGGCGAAGGCGCCATACGCCATTTTGGTGTACCGTCTTCGTTAACAACGGGCAGATCTGGAGAGGTCATACCCGCTGTGAAAGCTGTATACCAGAAGATTTGCTGAGCAACGCTACCTTGTGCAGGTACTGGACCCGCTTCACCAAAGGTCATACCTTGAGCTTCTGGTGGCGCATACTTACGTAGCCAATCCACATATTTAGTGGTTGCATAAACAGCCGCAGGACCGTTAGTCGCACCACCACGAGCCACACTTGAACCAACAGGGCGGCAATCTTCCATACGGATACCCCATTCGTCTACAGGTAGACCGTTTGGAATGCCTTTGTCACCAGCACCCGCCATAGAGAACCAAGCATCAGTGAAACGCCAGCCCAATGATGGGTCTTTTTTACCATAATCCATGTGACCGTAAACTTTCTTACCGTCGATTGTGCCAACATCTTCAGAGAAGAATTTAGCGATATCTTCGTATGCAGACCAGTTTTGTGGCACACCTAGTTCATAACCATAAATAGATTTGAACTGAGCTTTTAAGTCTTCACGCTCAAACCAGTCAGCACGGAACCAGTAAAGGTTAGCGAATTGCTGATCAGGTAGTTGATAGATTTTACCATCAGGCGCTGTGGTGAAGCTGATACCGATGAAATCATCTAGGTCCAAGTCAGGGTTGGTTACTTGCGCACCTTCACCTGCCATGAAATCACTGATAGGTACCACTTTACCGTAACGGAAGTGAGTACCGATCAAGTCAGAGTCATTCACATAAGCATCATAGATATTACGATCCGACTGCATTTGTGTTTGCAGTTTTTCAACCACATCACCTTCTTGAATCAAGTCATGGTTAACTTTAATCCCTGTGATTTCATAGAAAGCTTTAGCTAACACTTTTGCTTCATATTCATGTGTCGCAATCGTCTCAGAAGCAACATTAATTTCCATACCACGGTATGGTTTTGCTGCTTTAGTGAACCAATCAAACTCACTCATTTGTTGGTCGGACGATAAAGTTGAGACGGTGAATTCGTCACTGATCCAGCGTTTAGCTGCATCTTGATATTGGTCTGCATAGAGGTTCCAGCTCGCGCTGCAGGCTCCAATAGCGCTGGCGATTAGCACCGATTTATACACTTTATTTTTATTGTATTTCATATAATCCTCACTAGTTGACGTACTACTTGCTTCATTGTGTTTGAAATTTTTAGCGCCTCTTAAGAAGGTATAAGAGGCGGTGTATATGTACTGGGTTCAAGCTTTGGCTAACGCCAAGGATTTAGCCCTTTTTCAGTACAAACAAAAGCCAAACAATTGAGATCCCAAAGGGATACCAAATACTGATTTCGCTTACTCCCACTACAAATAGATGGAAAAAAGCACTACTTAACAAACCGATAAACAACCTGTCTCCAGGTGTTGTCATAATCGGTAAGAAACCTTTACGCTCGACCGCAGGATGACGAATTTCATTGATCGTCATGAGTACAAGAATGCCAGCGATACAGGCGAAAAAGATTGCGACAGGTAAAGTCCAAGCCATCCAGTTCATATGCTTTCTCCTATACTCGACCAAGGGCAAAGCCCTTAGCTACATGGTTACGAACAAACCAGATAACCAAGACACCTGGCACGATAGTTAAACAACCGGCGGCGGCTAAGACCCCCCAGTCGACCCCGGAGGCGGTGATTGTCCGCGTCATAACAGCACCAATTGGCTTGGCATCAATCGAGGTCAAAGTTCTTGCTAATAACAGCTCTACCCAACTAAACATGAAGCAGAAGAAAGCCGTCACACCTATGCCTGAGCGAATCATTGGCAGGAAGATCTTGCCGAAGAAATGCGGGAAGCTATAACCATCGATATAAGCGGTTTCATCAATTTCTTTTGGCACACCAGACATAAAGCCTTCTAAGATCCACACCGCCAATGGCACGTTAAACAAACAATGTGCTAACGCCACAGCGATATGGGTATCAAATAGACCCACACTTGAATAAAGCTGGAAGAATGGCAGTAAGAAAACCGCTGGCGGTGACATACGGTTAGTCAGTAACCAGAAGAACAAATGCTTATCACCCACAAACTTATAACGAGAGAAGGCATAAGCTGCTGGCAAGGCAACCAACAATGAGATCACGGTATTGAGTGACACATAGTAGATTGAGTTTAAGTAACCGTTATACCAAGTCGGGTCAGTAAAGATGACGCGATAATTATCCAAGGTGAAATTTTGTGGGAAAAGCGATAAGCCACCCAAAATTTCCTGGTTGGTTTTGAACGACATGTTCAACAACCAATAAATAGGAACAAGTACGAATAGTAGGTAGCAAACCATGCCCACCTGACCTTTAGTGAAAGGTAGCGCTATGCCTCTCTTTTTCTGCGCTGCTTGAGCAAAACTAGTGCTGCTATTTAGGGTTTTAGTCGACATATTATTCCCCTTTCTCTACATGTGTCATTGCTGTGTATAACAACCAACTCACCAATAGGATGATTAGGAAGTAAATAAGGGAGAATGCACCGGCACGACCTAGGTCGAATTGGCCAATCGCCATGGTTGTCAAAGTCTGGCTCAAGAAGGTTGTTGAGTTACCTGGGCCACCACCTGTTAATACGAAGGGCTCGGTGTAAATCATGAAACTATCCATAAAGCGCAACAAAATACCGATCAGCAATACACTTTGTAGCTTAGGTAGCTGGATATAACGGAAGATGGCCCAGCCAGATGCGCGGTCAATACGTGCAGCTTGATAGTAAGCATCAGGAATGGCGCGCAAACCTGAATAGCAAAGTAAGGCAATCAAAGAAGTCCAGTGCCAAACGTCCATCAATAGAACCGTTGCCCAAGCATCACCAGAGTTACCCGCATAGTTATAATCAATACCAATGGCATTAAGGGAATAACCCATCAGACCAATATCAGCTCGGCCAAAGATCTGCCAAATAGTACCGACAACGTTCCACGGAATAAGCAAAGGAATGGCAAGCAAGATCAAGCATAATGCTGACCAGCGCCCTTCTTTAGGCATCATGAGTGCGACACAAATACCTAAAGGTACTTCTATCAGTAGGACACAGAATGAGAAGATAAATTGACGAATTAAAGAGTCATGCAACCTAGGGTCACGCAATACTTCTTTAAACCACTCCACCCCTACAAAGTAACGGTTAGAGGCATCAAATATGTCTTGTACCGAATAGTTAACCACTGTCATCAGTGGCACGACGGCACTAAAGGCCACCAGTAAAAATACTGGCAACACTAAAAACCAGGCTTTATTATTTTCTACTTTATTCATTTCAAAAGTCTCAGCAGTTTTTGCAAGGTCATTGTTGTAACGAGATTAATGCTCTGATTAATCAACCAAGTATTCGTCCGCATACACCTTTAACCAGTTTCCTGGGAAGCGCACATACACAGAACCGCTAGGCACTGATTGCTCTTCAGGTAAGCGTGCTTTAAATTCGGTATTGCCTAATTTAAGCGAGACTATCTTGTAGGTACCTAGATCACTGACCGTAACAACCTCACACTTAAAGCAGTTTTCACAGCTCTCTAATAAGGTGTCTGCTCCTTTATCGCTCTTAGCTAAGTTGCTTAATAAAGGACTGTCGGCTTCTAAAACTTCAACAAACTCAGGGCGAATACCCAGCTTAAGTTCGTGGTAAGGCGTCACCGCAAGTTTGCTCTTCATCTCGTCATCAAGCGCCACCTTATGGCCTTCAAGATAAAGCTCATTCTGCTGAAAACTGCCATCGAAGAAGTTCATACCTGGGCTACCAATAAAGTAACCAACAAAAGTATGCTCAGGCTTTTCAAATAGTTCTCTTGGGGTACCAAATTGCACAACCTGACCGCCATACATAACGGCAATCTTGTCAGCAAAAGTGGAAGCTTCTAGCTGATCATGGGTTACATACACCATGGTGATATTGAATTGCTCGTGGATCTGCTTAAGCTTGCGACGCAGCTTCCACTTCAAATGAGGGTCGATAACAGTTAATGGCTCATCAAACAAAATGGCAGAAACATCGTCACGTACCAAACCACGCCCCATTGATACCTTTTGCTTTTCATCCGCAGTCAAGTTTTTCGCTTTTTTCTTGAGTACATCTTCTAGCTCAAGCATGTAAGCAATGTCTTTTACTTTCGCGCTGATGTCAGCTTCAGATTTACCCACATTACGTAGCGGGAATGCCAAGTTGTCATACACACTCATGGTGTCGTAAATCACTGGAAACTGGAAAACCTGAGCAATATTTCTCTCTTGCGGCGTTAAAGCATTCACTTCATGACCGTCAAATAAGATCTGTCCTTCTGATGGTGTTACCAAACCAGAAATAATGTTCAAAAGCGTCGATTTGCCACAACCAGAAGGTCCAAGTAATGCGTAAGCACCACCTTTTTCCCATACATGGTCCATCTCACGAATGGCATAATCCTTATGACCTTGAGGATTGGCGCTATAACTATGGGCCAATTGTTTTAAATGTATCTCAGCCATGTTGAACACCTCCTGAAACTTGGCCTGCCTGATTCACTATGGGCAACCGAGTAGGCACCTTGAGAATCTTGCCATCTTCATCAAATACAAAGATTTTGTGTGTTGGCATATACACCTTAATTTGAGCATCCACTTCGTATTGGTAAATACCGGTCAGATGTAACACCAAAGAGAGGTGCTTATTGCGCACATGCAAGAAGGTTTCTGATCCACTGATTTCAGCCAGTTCAACACGTACCGAAATCTCTAAATCATCTTCATTGACAGGGAAAAGTGCTAAATGGCTAGGACGTACACCAAAGATGTAATTGCCGCGGCCTAGACCTGCAAGATCAGCATTAAGTGGGAAGTGAGTCGCTTGATCCAAGGTCACTTCACTGTCTGAAATCTCACCTTTAGTCAGATTTAATGGTGGCTCGGAGAAAAGCTCAGCGCAGGCAACCGTATCTGGGAAGTTATAAACTTCGGCAGTTTCACCATACTGAATAGCGCGACCTTCATGTAACACAGTTGTGGTACCACCGAGAGCTAACGCTTCGTTTGGTTCGGTCGTCGCATACACGGCGATGGTATTACGCACCTTAAATAACTCGCGCATTTCTTGGCGCAGCTCTTCACGTAACTTGTAGTCAAGGTTAACTAGGGGTTCATCAAATAAGATTAAGTCCGCATCTTTAACCAAGGCGCGTGCCATGGCGGTACGTTGTTGCTGACCACCGGATAGCTCTAATGGCATACGAGTTAAGAAGTTTTCAATGCGAAGAATTTCTGCCGTTTCTCGCACCTTTCTATCTATGGTTTGTTTATCATCACCAGCCAAACGTAACGGCGAAGCGATATTGTCATAGACACTTAAATTGGGGTAATTGATAAATTGCTGATACACCATTGAGACATTACGTTGACGTACAGGTACGCCCGTCATATCAGCACCATTCATTAGGACACGGCCAGATGTTGGTTTTTCAAGACCAGCCATCAAGCGCATTAAAGTGGTTTTACCGGCCAGTGTACGACCAAGCAAAACATTAAAGGAGCCAGGTTCGAAGTTGAGGTTCACATCATTAATGTGCAGTTCACCATCAACTACCTTAGTTATCTTATCAAGAGTCAAAGACATGGTATTTCCAGTTTATTTATTGTTGTTGTCACTGTGTGCAAAAAGTACTGCACTTTGTAAAACGTGTCTTAGAACTAATTCAAGGGGCGTGCCAAAAGTCACAAAAATGAAATAAACATATGTTTTTATTGGATTTATTTAATTTTCGAACGACTAAATATGAAAAAAGCATGATGAGAAGTGAACAGCTAATCAGTGTTCAGCTTGTTCAGGAGTGTTCAGTTGAACACTAGAATGAACAGTTTTACAGGAAGAGTTAAGCGGCTTTTGATGCACAATCAAAGCCGCTTTTTAGCAGAAAGCTAGGCTGTTTGCTTAGCTTTAGTTTCTTGATTTGGTAACGCGATCGCTATCAGGCTTGCTACAAAAAGCAGGCCGACTGAAAAGCCGATACAGGCTTCTAAACCATAGCTTTGATAAAGGTAGCCTGACATTAAAGTACCAAGTAAGCGCCCCACAGCATTCGCCATATAATAAAAGCCAACATCTAGCGAAACACCATCATCACTGGCATAGTGCACGATCAAAAAACTATGCAAAGAGGAATTAATCGCAAAAGCGACCGCAAAGCCTGCTAAGCCAATCATCAAGACCCAGAATGCAGAGAGTTCGCTGACTAAACCTAATGCAATTAAGGCTGTAATCAGTGTTAACACTAGGCCCCAGAAGCAAGCCATTTTGGCTTCTTTATTAGAAGCGTTTGCCGCTTTTGCTGAAAAACGGTTAATCAAGTTAGGTGCGCCCGATTGCACTAACCCATAAATGATCACCCAGGTCGCTAAGAAGCCACCTACCCATTCATGCTCCCAACCTATTTCAGAAGCAAGATAAACAGGTAAAGCCACGACAAACCAAACATCACGTGCACAAAACAAAAACAATCTGGCTGCTGATAATATATTGATGGCACGGCTCTTCGAAAAGATCTCTTTGAACTTAGGTTTGTTTTTTGCTTTACCTAGGTTTTGTTTGAGACGCCGTAAACTCACAATCAAGATAAAAGTTAAAAGCACCATCATAGCCAGTACGGCACCTTGGAAACCAAGGAGCGCCAATAAAACGCCACCCAGAAAAAAACCAACACCTTTTAGGGTATTTTTAGAACCCGTTAACACCGCAACCAATTTAAACAGACGCGCTTCTGTTGCGGCATTCAGTGCGAGAGCGTTTTGCCCCTTATCATCAAACTTAAAGTTAGCGAGAGATTTCACGGCACTCTTAGCACTCATTTTATTCAGATCTTTAGCAATTCCTGATAAAGCCTGCGCTGCCATTACCCAAGCAACCGTGAGATACACGTGCGGTACAAGCAACATAGCAAGGGCCAGAACCTGTATAAACAAACCAATATTCATGGTTCGATTTAAGCCAATTCTTGCTCCTAACCAGCCTCCAAAGAGGTTGGTTACTACGCCGAAAAACTCATAGAAAACAAATAAAAGTGCTATCTCTAATGCCCCATAACCTAACTGATAAAAATAGAGCACCACCAGCATACGTAAGGCACCATCGGTCAAGGTAAAGCACCAATAGTTTGTTGTTACTAAAAGGTATTGCCTGAATAATTCAGGCAATTGTTTAAATTTTTCTATCATCTGCATCGTCAATGACTCTGGGTTAGCTCACTTATGATTGATCAGACAAGCCGACTTTCAGGGCTAATTCAGCTGCTCGGTTGGCATAGCCCCACTCATTGTCATACCAAACATACACTTTTACCTGAGTATCATTAACCACCATGGTGGATAGGGCATCCACTATGCCCGAACGTGGGTCACCTTTATAATCCACTGACACTAATGGTTTTTCTTCGTAACCTAGAATTCCTTTAAGCTCACCATCTGCTGCGGCTTGTAATAATTGGTTTACTTCAGCTTGGCTTGTGGCCTTATTTACTTCAAAAACACAATCTGTCAAAGACGCATTTGCCAAAGGAATACGCACAGCATGGCCATTCAGCTTGCCCTTTAACTCAGGAAAAATGTGAGTAATCGCGGTAGCAGAACCTGTTGTTGTCGGGATCAAACTTTGGCCACAGGCACGAGCTCGACGTAAGTCTTTATGAGGTGCATCTAAAATAGTTTGGGTATTGGTTATATCGTGAATAGTGGTCATTGAGCCATGCTTGATACCCAGTGACTCATGGATCACTTTCACTACAGGTGCAAGACAGTTGGTAGTACAAGACGCTGCGGTGACAATTTTATGCACTTCTTTGTCATAGGCCTCATCATTTACACCCATTACTACATTGAGTACGCCCTCTTCTTTAACCGGTGCAGTAACAACGACACGCTTCACGCCCTGTTCAAGATAAGCTTCAAGACGTGCTTTCTTATTCATCTTACCGGATGCTTCAATGACAAGGTCACAAGCAGACCAGTCAGTTTCGGCAATCGTTTTATTTTGTGAAGTTTTAATCAGCTTACTGCCAATGTGAATTTCATCACCCTCGGCCTCAGCGGTATGCTGCCAAGTCCCTTGAACAGAGTCATAATTTAACAAGTGAGCCAAGGCTGTCGCGTCACCTGCTGGATCGTTAATTTGAACAAAATCCAATTCAGGCCAATCCCAAGCGGCACGTAATGCTAAGCGACCCATGCGTCCAAAACCGTTTATACCTACTTTAATCGTCATCTTTTTTCTCACTTAGTTTTTAATCATTGTTACAGCACTTTATGACGCGCTCTGGCCTATCACCCATTTTCGCCAATCGCGCTTTATCCGGTTTCAACGCTTCTTTATAACCCTCAGCCGCATTATCAATGATGTTTAATGCCCACTGAGGCAAGGCTTCATTTATGCGGTAATGAATCCACTGGCCCTGACGTCTATCGCTCAAAAGGTTAGCGGTTTTCATTAGAGCAAGATGCCTAGATATTTTAGGTTGGCTCAAATCTAGCGCTTCAACAAACTCACAAACACATAACTCTGACTCTTCTAACGTCAAAAGTAAGATGCGTAAGCGGGTTGAATCCCCTAGGCATTTTAATAATGTAATAGCGTCCAAATGCGCTTCCTTATATATGCTTTTTAAATATACGAATAATCATATATATGAAAAAACAGATATACAAGAAAAATTAAATACCGAGCTAAATAAATGCGTGAGAAAGGTCAGGTAAAAGCAGTGATTAAGTGAGAAATGAATAGGGAGTGCTGATGATCTAAGCTCAACTCAGATCATCTTAATAATTAACTAGGGAAGCTTGGAATACGTTGTAAGCAACCTAAGCAAGTAAAGGGTCATCTTTGGGTAGCACTTTTTGGATCCAAAGTGCGAGCTTGTGTTTCATATTAGGTAAATCTTCTTTATCCGGTGGTAGTGCAACCAAGAGTTTATCTTGAACTAGTAATCGATATAAAACTTCTACTTTTTCATTCGCCGACATAGTGGCTTGAAAGCCTGAATAACCTCGTTTTAGAGCATACTTTTCACCCACTTCAATCGCTTTTTTAGCTAACTGGGCCTCATTTTTAATCTTTTTCATTTAGTACTCTCCAAAAGACAACGCTATTTATTGAATCCATTTAAACAAAATTAAGAAGGAGTTTTGCGCTTCTATGCCTACTACTCTAGCGTCTTTAACCTTGCGCTTAAAGGGCTATCAGAATAAGAACTCATTCAGATTCATTTAAGGTCAAAAAATAAACTAAAGACCAAGCTCATTCGACAAAATGCTTTGATATTCACCTGTTGCCATTAAATTTTCTAACCCTAGATTAAAGTCTTGTATCAGTTTCTCAGCCTTGGGATGCTGCTTAGACACTAATAAATGATTTGAGTATTTAAAGAAGACCTTATCTAACACCTTGACCTCATCGATAGATTCAAAAACTTGAGTAACATAGCTATAGCCTTCTAATTTATCTACGACAACAATATCGACTCGATTTGCTTTAAGCATATTGAAGCAGGTCGCTACATCTGGAGGACTAAAATGAATCGCTATACCATTGTCGATCAAGTGCTTTGAATAACCTTGTAAAGCATAACCTTGTGGGCGACAAAGCTTAATGCTCTTAGGATTTAGATTAGTAACCACATTAAGCTGTGCTTTACTTAACGCAAACGCTCTTTGCTCAAAGATAAATAAAGGTTTGGAATACAAAAAAGCAGTTTGTCTTTCCGCTTTAATCGACCAAGCATAGGTGGCATCAACCCGCCCTTTCTCTGCCATTTTTAATGCTCTATTCCAAGGATTAATATCTATCTTTGCCTGATAACCCTGCTTTTCAAATGACAAGCTTACAATCTGGGATAAAGGACCAAGTTGTTTACTGTTAGACGAGATATAAGGCGGAAACTCTCCTGTGGTTAGCTTAAGTGTTTCAGCCATTAATACAGAAGGTATTAATACTATTCCTAGGGTGATGATACCCATGATTTTTATGACATAACTCAGAACTTGATTAACGCTTGGCAGGCGAAATTCAAACATGCGTCCCTCTTTATTATTTTTATGTGATTGCCGCTCATTAATGCATCTCACCTCTCAAAAAGCTCAAACTCGAAAAAGCCGTTACTTATGACCAAGGCTAAAAAGCAGACAATTAGCGTTAGGTTAAATATTAACCTTTATGATTAAGATCAATCAAATAGGATAAAAAATCGATATTCGATGTACTCAATTTAAAGGAATATTACACTTATATTTCTGCCTATTTATTAAGGAAATTTGAAAAGTTATCTCTTTTTAACCTTACCAAAAAGCGCTTGTTTTTAGGCTTTTTATGCGGCAAATGAGCGAGCTTAAGCAAGGCATTAGTAACACCTAATTAATAAATATGTTAGTCACGCTGTACGTTCTCAAATTAAATTCAATCGAATGATGAAGGGATTTAAGCAGGCGTTTCATCCCTAGATTTCATTCTCATTAAATTATGGAAGTTCCTATGAAAATCTCGTTAAAAAGGATGTCTTTACCTAAGCAATTAGGCTTAGGTGCTCTTTTCTCTGTGTCTGTTTTTATTCTGATCTTGTTGTTACTTATCACTCGAGTATTTAATACTGCCATTGACGAGATAGCTCAGGATCATCAATCTCAAGAAGTAAAACTGATTGCACAGCAGTTAGAGTCTGACTTTCTGGCTATTAGAATGAGCCTTGATGTGCAAGCAAAACAAAGCAAGCAGCACTTCTCGACCTTGACCCAAACTCAAGGTGGCACAGCCGCTCAGCATACAAAACTAAGCCTATCTGGGGTTCAATTAGATACAGACTATTTAGTGAAAATGGCCCAACTTAGTGGTGTTCAATATAGTCTTTACACCTATGGCAACAGCGGCTATCAAGAAGCATTAACTAGCTTGACTACCCCTGCAAACCTAAAGCAAATTAGTGCCAACAACTCTGATTTTGCTTCTCTTTTTCAAGGTCAGGATCTTTATCTAAAGCAGCGTTTTAATAACGCAGACTACCTCATTAAATATCAGGTCATTCGCTATCAAGGTGAAGCTCCTGTTTTACTAGCTACCTATTATGACTATAGCCAGCAACTTACTCGCATAAGAGATAAGATAAATGAGATAAAAATTGGTTTATCAGGCTATATCTATGTCACAGATACGGGGGCAAATGAGTCAGTTCTTACAATACATCCAAGTCTTGTCGGTAAAAGCCTCTATACCTTGTTCCCACAGATAAAAAGCACCTTTGAACAACTTTATCAAAGTAAGCAGGGTAGCGCTGTTTACTCGTTACAGATTAAAGGCAAAGGCGATGATGTGAGGGCTTCTAAAGTCTTTTTTCATCATGTTGAAGGCTGGAATTGGGTGGCAGTTTTAAAAACCTATGATGATGAATATGCTGCTGTGATTAGAGATAAACTCATGCCTATTATTATCATCAGTATTATTGGGGCTGCTTTATTGAGCCTCGCTTTATGCTTGCAGATTGCCTACGCCTTAGCACCTATGAAAGAAATCACCAAAGGCCTTTCTAAGCTGGGTAAAGGGCAACTATCGTTCCGTTTTAAATCGTTAAACCCTAGGACAAGTCGTAACGAAGTCGACCTATTAAAACGCGATATTACCGCCATGCGCGATGGATTAATTAATGTCATTACGCAAGTACGAAATTCAAGTGAAAGCTTGATCGCCTCATCAGAGTCTATTAATAGTGCTAACTCTCAGCTTAAGAGCCAAGCGAGTCAAAGTGAGCAAGAAAGTTTACATGTGGCTTCTGCAATAGAACAAGTTGCACAATCCATTGAAGAGGTTGCCAATAACTCTAATCAAGTCTCACAAGAAACAACTAATGCCAGCATGATTTCGAGCAAAGGTAATTCTGCCATGCAGGCGGTTGAGGCGACTGTTGCTCAGTTATCAGAAGCCTTTCATCAAGCTTCTAGCATCATTAAAGAGGTAGAAACCAATAGCCAAGGTATAGGTGAAGTCGTTGATACTATTAATGGCATCGCCGAACAAACTAACCTGTTAGCTCTCAACGCAGCGATAGAAGCAGCACGTGCAGGCGAACAAGGTCGTGGTTTTGCTGTGGTTGCAGATGAGGTACGGGTGTTAGCTCAGCGGACTCAAACATCGACCGAACAAATAAGGCAAGTGGTTGAAAAGCTGCAAACTAATACACAAGCGGCCGTGGATAATATGGCGAAAGGTAATCAGCAAGTTTTAGAGAGTATAGATAAGGTTGCCGATGCTGGGCACTTACTCACCCAAATTCAACAATCCATTAGTGAAGTCGAAATTCGCATGGGATCTGTTGCAGCTTCAACAGAGGAACAAAGTGTAGCAAGCTCACAAATACGTAGCAGCACGCACTCACTAAAAAGCAGTGCTAGCGAAACCTTCCTACAGGCAGAATCTTCGCAACAGCATACTAAAACAATAAAACAGCTTACAAATCAGTTACAAAATGACCTAAGCACATTCGAATTAAGCTAAAAATGTGGGGCTAAAGGTCTTCTATACAAACCTTTAGCTCCTCTTAACGATCTTTTTCGTGTATTTACACATCAATCACGATTTCCACCTTAAATCTTACCTAAAAACATACCTTATTGTTCTTAAAGCGAAAAAACAGAAAATTAAGTTAAATTTCTAGTGCAAAAAACAAACAAAAATGTAAGATTGCTCACTTTTGTTACTGATTGTCATTTACATGTAAACAAAATAAATATAAATTATGAGCAATTGATAATCATTATCATTAAGTTCTAAAAATTCATCTTACAAAGGATAGGTAATGTTCAATTTTTATTCTCGCTGGTCACTGCCAAGACAGCTAAGTATTAGTGCGCTTATCAGCGTCGTACTCGCAATCTCTCTATTTTTATTAGTTGTCTCTATGGTGTTCTATAAAGAGATCAATAAAATTTCAGATACCAACCAAGTAAAAGAAGTTAGCTTAATCAGCACTCAACTTGAAGCTCAGTATGATTCGATTATGCAAATGACTCATACCTTATCAAATGTATTAAACGATGAATTTAAAGCGCTAGACGTTAATCCTAATGAAACGATTAAGGTAGGCGCATTCGATAGCCCTGTAGTGACCTTAGAAGGTGAAGTACTTAACCTAAATTTCACTAAAATTGATCAATTCACTCGTTCAACAGGAGCGACTGCGACGATTTTTGTACGTGATGGCAACGACTTTTTAAGAGCAACAACATCACTTAAAAAAGAAAACGGGGCTAGAGCGATTGGTACCTACTTAGGCAATAAGCACCCAGGTTATCAAATGCTAATGTCTGGACAAGCTTATGTGGGTAAGGCTTTCCTATTTGGCAAAAACTACATGACTAAGTATGTGCCTGTGACCAAATCAGGTAAAACCATTGCCATTCTGTATATTGGTGTTGCCTATGACGATATTCTAGCTGAGATCAATCACTCTCTAGGCAAACTGACTTTCGGCTCATCTGGCTATGTCTATATTACTGATACAGGTAAGAACGAAGCCCAACTCTTATTACACCCTACTCTAACGGGCAAAAACCTTTATCAAGAGTTCCCAGAGCTAAAAAGCACCTTTGCAAAAATGTATCAAAGCAAACAAGGCAACATCATTTATCAAGCCAAAGTGGCTGGTCGTGATCAGCAAGCAGAGCACTCTAAAGCTGTGTTCCAACATATCGAGGGTTGGGATTGGGTCGTTGCGATTAAGCTTTATCGCGATGAATACCAAGGCCTTATTATTAGCAATATTATCAACCTAGGTATGCTATCTATTCTTGGTGCTATCCTGCTTTCAGCACTGCTTTGGTTCATCATCCGACGCGCGCTTAAGCCTATGAAAGAGATCACCCAAGGCTTAGAACTATTAGGTCAAGGCCAACTAGATTTTCGCTTTAAAGCGCTAAATAGTCGTGACAGCAAGAATGAAATGGACCTGTTAAAGCGTGATATTACCGCTATGCGTGATGGTCTTATCGGGGTTATTACCCAAGTACGTAACTCAAGTGAACTTTTAATTGAGTCATCTCATTCTATTGATCAGGCTAACAACCAGTTAAAACAGCAATCCAGTAAAAACGAAATGGAAAGCTTACAAGTAGCATCAGCGATCGATCAGGTAGCAAGTTCCATTGAACATGTAGCAAACACTGCGAATGAAGTGTCTGAAGAAACCGTCAATGCACGCGTTGTAACCAATGATGGTAATGATGCAATGAAGGACGTTGAAGTCACAGTTGGTGAGCTATCTAACGCCTTTACTCATGCCTCTAATGTCATTGAAGAAGTGGAAGCAAACAGTAAAAGCATTGGTGATGTGGTTGATGTCATCAACTCTATTGCCGAGCAAACAAACCTGTTAGCCCTAAATGCTGCCATTGAAGCAGCAAGAGCGGGTGAGCAAGGCCGTGGTTTTGCCGTTGTTGCTGATGAAGTTAGGGTATTAGCCCAGAGAACACAGCAATCTACCGAAGAGATTCGCAAGGTTGTTGAAAGCTTGCAACAAAACAGCCAATCAGCAGTAAACAGCATGGCGTCTGGCAGTCAGCAAGTTGCTGATAGTGTGAAAAAAGCGGGTAAAGCAGGTGAGCTTCTAGCTCAAATACAGGCTTCTATCAGCACAGTTGAAGCGCGTATGTCTTCCGTTGCGGCATCGACAGAAGAACAGAGTGCGGCATCTGGCCAGATAAGAAGCAGTAGCCTTGAGATGAAAACGAGCGCCAGCGAAACCTTCTCTCAAGCTGAGATATCAGGCCAACACAGCCAAAACATCAAGGCGTTAAGCCAACAGTTACAGCAAGATTTAAGCTCTTTCAAACTGAAATAGCAGTATAAAGGGTCGAGTTCATGATTGAACTCGGCCTTTTTATAATTAGCGCTTTATCTTGCTTGAGCACAAGCTAGATGGACGAGTATGATTAGACATCTTGATTATGCTTACCAACTAACACCTATCTATGTCTGATATTAACCCTGCCCATCATCACCGCCATTTTGTACTGCTTGAAGGTGACCTTGATGCGTGTCTTGAGCATTTTTTCAGCCTAAGCGAAAACTTACGTCAACCAATATTAGCAGCACCAGATCTTGATATATTTCATGCGATCAGAAATTCTCAAGTTGAAACCTGTAAAGCGATCCCTAATAAAAAACTTAAGCAAGTATTAGGACAAAGCCATGAAGCGGTTTTTCTAGATATAGAAGAAGGATTATCTGCTTCTGCCATCAGCCTTATCGCAGGCACCATTAAAGGTGGCGGCGTTCTCGCACTTGCCTTGAGAGATTTAAAGCTTTGGCTAAATAACATAGATCAAGAGCAGGCCCGATATCTGCCTTGGCCGCTTACTTTCGAAGATGCAAAGCCTAACTTTAAAGAATATTTTTTAGCCAAGTTAAAACTAAACAAGATACAGCATATTAAACTTGCGACTTTCACTAGCGCACCTCATGCTCTCGCTAGTATTCAAAAAGGCCCGAAAGACCTTATCCCCAGCAAAGAGCAAAACCAGCTTATCGAAGCCATAAAAACCTTTGCGATAAAAGCCAATGAGCAGAGAAAAACATCCTTAGAGATTAAATCTGCTAGCTTCGTCCTTGCCCATAGAGGAAGAGGGAAATCAACAGCGTTAGGCATTGCTCTAGCACAACTTAATCAAATATCAGCAGAGATGAGTGTTGCAATAACAGGCCCAAATAAAGCCGCTATTGCGCAATTAGAGAAGAGTTATTTTCAAACATTAGACAATAGTTCAAAGGCAAACAGTTTAGCGCATAGCTTATTCTTTTCACCCGATAGCTTGATACATAGTCCAAAAAAATTAGACTTCCTCATTGTTGATGAAGCAGCCGCTTTGCCCCTCCCCATGCTGACGTCTTTATTCGGTATTTATAAGCATTTAATTTTTTCCTCAACAAATCATGGTTACGAAGGTTCTGGCCGAGGATTTGGCATTAAGTTTATTGATTATTTAAAGCAAGAGAGCGAACACTTTAATACCCTCACCTTATCTGAGCCTATACGTTGGCGTAAAGGTGATGTGCTAGAGGCTTTTATCAGTGACCTTTTGTTGTTAAAAGGAAAACCAGATAAAGGTCTATTTTCTTCTCACTATAAAAAGCTTGATATTGAAAAAATAAAACAAGATAACTGGTTAGATAAAGAGAAAACTTTAGACGAATGCTTTTCGCTATTAGTAAGCGCCCACTATCAAACATCTCCTGATGATATAAGGTGGATATTGGATGACCCTAGCGTGAGCACCTGGCTAATGAAAGCTGATAACCAGCTCATTTCTACTGCCATCATTAGTGAAGAAGGCTTACTTGATTCTTCACTTTCCTTGGCTGTAGCACAGGGCATTAGACGCCCAAGAGGCCACCTATTGCCTCAATCCTTACTCGCCCATGAAGGGCATTTAGATGCGGGTGACTATCGGTATTGGCGTATCAGTCGTATTGCCAGCCAAAGCCATTTACAAAAACAAGGTTATGCCAGCCAGCTTCTGACAAAAATAGGCGAGGCAGGAATAGAAGATAAAGTCGACTTTTTATCAACCAGCTTTGCAGCCACTTTTGATGTGGTAAATTTTTGGCAAAAAAATGGTTTTATTTGTGTTCGTTTAGGGACAGCAAGAGATCAGGCTAGCGGCTGTTACTCTGTGATGATGTTAAAGCCATTAAATACCAAAGCTGAAAAGCAAGCCCGTTTATATCAGGCCTTCTATTTATCAAACCTTAAACAAAATTTAGACAGAGACTACCCAGATATTGAGCAAAAACTCGCGCAAGCACTAGTGCAAACAGGACCCAATAAGGATCAGTTAGACTATATAGAAACAGCCTCATTCAAAGCAATTGAAGCTGAAAAAGATCAACATGATCTTAAACTCTTCGCTCACCACCACAGACCCTATGAAACCATTAGGGCCCAGTTATATCGTAGTGTGATAGCAAAAATAGAAATGGAGCAGAGCCAAGAAATAGCGCTATTAAATGAAGCAGCACTAATCCCCATTAAAGAAGCTAACTTTGCTCAGTTTAAGCTGCTCTCTAAAAAAGCCATAGACAAGGCGCTTAGGCAGTCCGTGGCGCTACATTTGTTATAAGCTCAACTTTATCTTTCTCGATCATTCAACAACTAGAAAACTATTTCGATTAACGGTACCTGTCATGAATCATTTCATAAGTACCATCTTCTCTGAATTCAGCTAACTTTTTATTAAACTTCTCTGCGATTTCTTTATGGTTTTCAAGCTGGTTACTAAAGCAGAGGTAATACTTTCTCACAGGGATATCTTGCATCGGAATATAAGCAAGTTGATCACTTAGCCCTGCCTCAGAGGCCAAATACATCCCCGCTTCTAAACTTAAAAATAAGGCATCAAACCTTTCTCGCGATAACATAGGAAAGGCATTACTAATATGGCCTATCTTCTCAAACGCTATCCCGGCATATTTTAAGTACTGGTTCGCGGCATAACCTTCTACAGATCCAATTTTCAACCTTTTAAGATCAGAAACATAACGGATACCAGACACATCAAAACCACGCTTTACGATAATACCTTGTGTGGCAGTACTTAAAACATCTGAATAATAGGAATAGGCTTCTCTCTCTGGTTTATAAGCACAAGAGAAATAACCTGCAGCCTCCCCCTTTTTAACCGTATTAATGACACGGTTCCAAGGTACAAATTTAAACTGAGCATCAAGATTTATATCTTTGAAAATTTTATCGATAACTTCTACATCAAAGCCCAAGGCCTTGCCCATAGGGTTAGCAAATTCGTAGGGAGGGAAATGATCTGCCAAAAACACCAAAGGTGCAGCTTTAATAGGAGTAGAGAGACTAAAAACAAGGAAAGTTAGTATCAGGCCAGATTTTTTAAAACCAGAAAATAAATGAGATAATACAGAAAGAGCTTTCATAGGAAACCCATCATAAATATTTTTTATTTTACTTAGCATAGCTAATTTATAGATAAGTTATTAAAGATAAATGACTTAATTATGTAAATAAACCACATTTTATTGATAAGAACTCACTTTTCTACCTTTTATCATTCTAACCTTAGCTTATTTAAAGATAACCTTTTGTTTTTAAATAATTAATTAGTATTTGGGTGGAATTACCCCTTTTTTTAGAATGAGATAAAAACCAAGTATTTTAATCTCTAAATCAAGTATGTCATTTACATTAAATTAGCTAAAACTCTTTGCTTATTTAAATTTTATTCTTATATTTCATGAGCTTACTATCGCCACAAAAGGTGAATGAAGATAAATAATGGTTATGGGTGAAATTCCACCCATACGTATTTTTCCATGAGTCATATTACCCCCAATAGCTAAAGCTATGCTTTTCCTCATCTCTAACAAAAAATAAAAATACCCTTAATATTCAACAAGTTAAAAACAAAAGCAAAAGTTGGCACCCTTTCTGCTATATCAGCTCCGTAACACAGAAACTTGTATGCCATTAATCTCATAGTTAAGGCATTAACAACTTAAAAGAGACGATGAATCTCTGTTAAGTCACACAGACAAACAATAATAAGTACCCTGTCGGAGTCTAATAAAAATGAAAAAATTTAATCTTGCTCTTTCTGCCGCTGTTCTAACACTTGCTGCCACTGGCGCTCAAGCTAGCTGTGAATCAGGTGAACGCGTTGTTAAATTTAGCCATGTAACGGGCGGTACAACTCACCCTAAAGTGGTTGCATCTAACAAGTTCGCTGAACGTGTTAACAAAGAAATGAACGGCAAACTATGTGTAGAACTTTATCCAAACTCAACGCTGTTTGGTGATAGTAAAGAGCTTGAAGCACTGTTACTTGGCGATGTTCAATTATTAGCGCCATCTCTATCTAAATTCGGTTCTTATACAGATAAATACGGTGTTTTCGACCTACCTTTCATCTTTAAAGATATGGACCATGCGATTCGTTTCACTCAATCTGCAGAAGGTAAAGAATTGCTAACTGAGATGGATGAGTATGCAGGCTTTGTTGGTCTAGGCTACTGGATGTCTGGCATGAAATACTTCTCTGCTAACAAAAAGCTAGAAGTACCAAGTGATGCTGAAGGTTTAAAGTTCCGCGTACAAACTTCTGATGTTGCTAAACAAATGATTTCTGCAATGGGTGCTTCTCCACAGGCGATGTCTTTCTCTGAAGTATACGGCGCGCTACAAACAGGCGTTGTAGACGGTCAAGAAAACACCTGGTCTAACATTTACACTAAAAAATTCTTTGAAGTACAAGACAGTGTGACTGAAACCAACCACCAGCTATTAGCTTACTTGTTCATGACGTCTTCTGAGTTCCTAGACAGCCTAGATAGCAGTACTCGTGCTCAATTCATGCAAATTGCTAATGATGTGACTCAAGAAGCAAACCAATCGGTTAAAGCGAAAGAAGCGGCTAACCGTGCCAACATCTTGAAGGCAGGCGGTAAGATTAACACCCTTACACCAGCACAGCGTCAAGAATGGGTTGATACTATGAAGCCAGTTTGGTCTCAATTTGACCAATACATTGGTAAAGACCTAGTCAAAGCCGCAGCTGAATCCTAAGCTGCTACTGATAGGTGGGGCCCTCATCTCCCGCCTATCGCCCAGTTTTGTGTACTGTTTTATCTCCATAAAGCTCTGAGAGTACACTCCTTTTGGCCCTATCCCATGCTGACTCGATCCGTGGGGTAAGGTCCGTTTTAAGTTACCGTCTATCTGAATACGAGTCTGGAGACTGTCATGGCATATTGGCCACACTTTTATCTATTACTATTTATTCTGATTCTCTGGGGATTAGAGAAGCGCTATCCTAACGCCGTGGATAAGGCTGAAGAAAACCTCATGGTTTTGGTTATTACCTCCATCATGCTCGTTTCGTTTGGACAGGTTATTGCCCGTTATGGCTTTAATACTGGCTGGCATGCAGCACTTGAATTTACCACGATCGCGTTTTCTTGGCTGATCCTTTTGGGCATGAGTTATGGTATTAAAACCGGCTTACACCTAGGTGTGGATATTGTTCTCAATGCGGTGCCATCGAAAACCCGCAAATTTCTATCCCTCACTGGTGCATTCGCAGCCATGATGTATGGTTTTATCCTGCTAGATTCTACTTGGCTGACTCTACTGAATGTTGAAGTAAGAGGCGGCGCCATCGAATATTGGAGCAAGATGTTCAAAATTGGCATTGGCTCTGAAGAACTGAGATACCCTGTATTCCTACAAGAGTTATTAGACATTAAACCCCGTGTTCACCGCTGGTTAGTCTTGGTGATCTTACCCATAAGTTTAGCAATGCTTTGCTTCCGCTCGATTCAAGCTTTCGTTGCCATTTATAAAGGCGAAAGAGAGATGCTGATCAGTGGTCACGAAGCACAAGATCTGGTTGAAGAAAATAAAGACGTTTTAAAAGACTAACCTATCTAACTTGCGGCTAAGGAGCTCGTTGTGGAATCATTAATTTTATTTGGCCTAGTGCTAGGGTTACTCTTTATCGGGGTACCTGTAGGTATATCTTTAGGTCTATCTTCTATCTTATTCGTGACCTTTTTCTCTCACGATTCATTATCATCAATCGCCCTATCCTTATTTGGAGCAGGCCAGCATTACACCTTACTTGCAATCCCGTTTTTCATCTTGGCATCGTCTTTTATGTCTACAGGTGGTGTGGCAAAACGCTTGATCAACTTTGCGATTGCCGCTGTTGGTCACTTCCGTGGTGGCTTGGCAATGGCATCGGTACTCGCTTGTATGATGTTTGCTGCTTTATCAGGCTCATCGCCAGCAACCGTAGTGGCTATCGGTACCATCGCTATTGCCGGTATGCGCCAAGTGGGTTACTCAAAAGAGTTCGCCTCTGGTGTTATCGCCAACGCAGGTACCTTGGGTATTTTGATCCCACCTTCTATCGTAATGGTAGTGTACGCTGCTGCAACTGACGTATCTGTTGGTCGTATGTTCCTAGCGGGTGTCTTCCCTGGTCTATTAGCAGGCGGTATGTTGATGCTAGCTATCTATGTGGTTGCTCGTATTAAAGGCCTACCGGCAGAGCCTTGGAAAGGTTTTGGCAATATTGTACGCGGTGGTAAAGAAGCGGGTTGGGGCTTGTTCCTAGTCGTTATCATCATGGGCGGTATTTATGGTGGTGTTTTCACACCAACAGAAGCCGCGGTCGTTGCTGCGGTTTACTCTATCTTTATCGCACTTTTTGTTTACCGTGATATGGGGCCTCTTAAAAATACCCCTTGGGTAGAAGAATCAGACTCTGCCATTGCCCGTGTTGGCTTTAATGGTAGTGTTTATGGTGTCTCTTTCTTCTTAGTATGGGAGATCCTATCCTTCTTCGCACTTGCAGATAGCGAAACTATTACCTCTGGTGATCGTGCTATTTGGGGCCTAATCATGGGTGTCGCTCTCGCTATTTTCTACATTTACAAACGTGGTCATGCGATTAATGCACCTTTGTTCAAATGTTTGTTAGCAGGCCTACCTATCTGGGCACGTAACCTAGGTCAAATGGGGCGCGCTTTTTTCCCTGCCTTGTTTGGTGGTGAGTCTCGTAAGGTAATGCTAGATGGTACAAAAACCACCATCATGCTGATGTTCATTATTGCCAACGCTCTATTATTTGCTCATACCCTATCTTCTGAACGTATTCCGCAAATGATTACTGAATGGATGCTAGGTGTTGGTTTTAACTGGTTCACCTTCTTGATTGCTGTCAACGTACTTCTCTTGATTGGTGGTCAGTTCATGGAGCCATCTGGCCTATTAGTGATCGTGGCACCGGTTGTCTTCCCAATTGCGATGCAACTTGGCATAGACCCAATCCACCTAGGTATTATCATGGTAGTGAACATGGAAATAGGTATGATCACGCCGCCTATCGGCCTCAACCTTTTTGTGACCTCAGGTATTACCGGTATGAGTCTGGCACAAGTCGTAAGAGCGGCTATGCCATTCGTTGCTGTACTAATGGTATTCCTGATCATAGTAACTTATGTTCCAGCGCTATCAACTTACTTGCCTTACAGCATTATGGGGCCAGAGCTAATCAATTAGCCCCATTAAACAATCTAACTAATGGCTTCTTAACAAAAGGAGCCAACAAGTGAAGATAAAAAACGCCATGACACTGCCCTGTCATGGCGTTTTTTACTTTATATTTTAAATCAGTAACTTAAACTCATTTATCTCTTTTGATTGCACTTCAAGCCAAGCTGCAAAGGTGTTCAATGCTTTGTTTTTTGGCATGGCGGGATTAGAGACTAATTGGTAATAACAAGGGTTCTTCACCTCAGCCTGAGTTAAAGCAATCAAACTGCCAGCCTGAATCGCATCCATTACTAACGAGGTTCGCCCTATCGCTATCCCATGACCTAATTCAGCCAGTTGCAGAGTGATATTAGACTGGGATTGTCGATCAATATGATCCAGCGACAAATCGATTCCGACTGCTTTAGCCCAATAGGACCAAGTATCGTCAAAAGGCGGTGGTACTGGGCTTAAATCACCCAATAACGGCAAGTTAACCAACTTCTCAAGTTGTTTTTTATTCAACGGTGGCTGTAACTTATGCTGCTCTGCAAACTTAGCTGAGCAAACAGGAATCAGGTGCTCATCAAACAGCTTCTCCGTCTCACCTGCTTTAATCTCTTTCGAGCCATAATAGAGCCCAGCTTGAGCATGATACAAAGAGAAATCCAAAGGGCTGGTAACCGTATTCACACTGATTTTAAGTTTAGGATGAGCCTGATTAAAAGCCATAATACGCGGTAGCAGCCAGCGTATCGCAAAGCCTGGTTGGCTTGATATAACGATTTCATTTGCCTGCTTTTTTCGTTTTTCAACTTCAATAGTGTGTTGAATATGTCCTAATCCATGCTTTACTGCATCTAATAAGACTTGCCCAGACGAGGTGAGAATAACCCTTCGTCCAGTACGTTCAAACACGTCAAAACCTGCTCTAATTTCTAGGTTCTTAATATGCTGACTAACCGCACCCTGACTGATTCCTAGCTCATCAGCCGCTTTAGTAAAACTGGCTAACCTAGCGGCAGATTCGAATATCTTTAAGGATTGAAATGAAGGTAAAATAAACATAAAGCATTAGTTTTTTCTAATAGGTTGTTTAGCAAATTAGGATAGGGGATAGAATTTTCTTTTGCTAGCCTTAGCTCTCTAAATATAAAAATAAAGTGGGAGAACCCAGATGTCTAACCAGCTACAAAGTCCAAGTTTTAGGCAATCCTTTCTAACCTTTGGCGCCATAGTGTGTGTCATAGGTGTAGGCTTGTTTTATTTAAAGGCTAGCTTACATAGCCTCATGCTTATTTGCCTTTTAATCGCAAGTATTAGCGCACTTAAACTCAGCCAAGATGGCTTTAAGTCTATTCGTAATGCCATGAACTCAGGCATACAAGGCGCCCTATCTGCTATCTATATTTTCATTCTTATCGGTGTTCTGATTGCGGCCTTTATTCAAAGCGGCACAGTCGCAGCACTTATTTACTATGGTCTTGAGATCATATCTCCTGCCCTCTTTTTACCCGCTGGTCTGATTCTATGCAGCTTTATGTCGGTTGCGACTGGCACTAGCTGGGGCACTGTCGGTACCGCTGGTGTGGTGCTTATGGGAATAGGTGAAGCCATGGGAATTCCATTACCGCTAGTGGCAGGTGTTGTTGTCTCTGGTGCTTGTTTTGGCGATAAGATGTCACCTGTTTCTGATACAACCAATCTAGCTGCCATGTCTTCTGGCACAGATTTATACACTCACATTAAAGGCATGCTCTACACCACAGGCCCTGCCTATCTTGTTTGCTTAGTTGTTTTTTCCTTCATGGGAATGAGTTATGCCGAGCATGGTCTACCGGCGTCAGAGCTTAATGCTATGTTAGCTGGCATAGAAAACACCTACAGCATTAACCTAATCTGCCTATTACCTTTCGTCGTAATGCTGGTAATGAGTCTTAAAAAGATCAGTGCCGAAGTTGCCATGATGAGCGCAGCCGTTGTTGCTGTTTTGATTGCTATCTTGATGCAAGGGGCTCAGTTCACCACTGTACTCAATTCACTCTTTTCTGGTGGTTCATTCGAAACAGGCATTAGCACACTAGATAAGTTATTTAGCCGTGGCGGTATCTCCTCCATGATGTGGACTTTATCTTTAGCCCTTATGGCCTTGGCGTTAGGTGGCATATTAAGCCAATTTGGATTTTTACGTGTGCTTATCTCTAGCATTCTAAGCCGAGTTAAACGTGCTGCCAGCCTAGTAACCACAACGATTCTATCTTGCTTCCTTGGCAACATGAGTATGGGTGAAGCTTATATGTCTATCATTCTTGGCGGCCAATTATTCGGCGACGCCTATGATAAACACAAGCTAGATAGAAGCCTGATGTCACGCTCTCTAGAAGAAGGGGCAACCTTAACGACGGCCCTGATTCCTTGGACCACAGGCGGTGCTTTCTTTGCCTCCACTTTAGGAGTGAGTGTTTTAGATTACGCACCCTATGCCCTACTTAACTGGTTTAACCCGCTACTTTCTATTCTGCTAGCTTATTTAGGCATTGCCTTATTCAGAGCTAAAACCAGCACCACAGAGCATAACAACCAAACGCAAACAGATGATGTCCAGTTAAAACAAGCGGCAAACTAAAACGACCCATTCAAGCTTAATATCTAATTCAGGTCGCGCATTAATTGCGCCACTTTACCCCCAAGGAGCCCCCATATGAAAGCAGCCCATTGGACTGTTCAAGAAGATGTCTTGTCAGGTTTAAAATCACTGCCTGAAGATCTACAAAAAGATGTACCTGTTTTAACGGTAAATCGCCAAGGGGCTAGCCCTGAATCCTATATGCGAACAGAGAATTACCTTGGATATGTGCAGCCTAACAAGGTTTATCAATTACAACTTGATGGCATGTATGAAGCTGAAGATCTTACCGTTGCGCCTTTACCTCAACCCATCGCACCACCCAGAAGTAAGCTTACTGGAGATTGGCAGACAAAAGTTGACCTGACCATAGACGACGCCAATATCTTAGGTGGTAACGGGCGATATTTATTAAACAAGGGCGAGACAAGTCTGAAGATTGCCATTGCTGAGGCAACACCAGAGCATCTGGCTTATTATCATTCTCGTTTAGTTAAAATCGGTGATGCGATCAAGTTTGATGCTAGCGGCAACCTTCCTTTAACCGTCACCTCTGTAGGTAAAGATTACCCTCAAGAATATTTACTGAAGCCAGAATTAGGTGGTGGTGCTTACCTCGAAGTCCATGATAGGCCTCATTTTCATATGCCTTTAGATGAAACATGTGGGGGTTACCTCATTATTGGTAAACGCAATGAAGAAGGCCTTGATGAAGTCTCCGCCTTTCAGGTGCCTTTTGGTTATGGCATTCACATGGCACCTTGGGCAATTCACGCTGATGCCTATATTACGGGCCGCTTTATGGTGATTTACTCAGCCACACCTGAATTCTCTACGGTTATCGTCAGACAAGAAAATGGAGAGCTAGCCAGCATAGAGTTCACCGATTAGCTAAAAATGGAGAAAAAGTGAAATTCCCCTAGTTCAACATTGGCTTCATTTTTTCTCCTTTATTTTAATTTATAAATATCAACCTAATGAATAAAGAAAAAACATAAGCTGCCGTTATAGATAATAGGCTTAAAGTTTTTACTGCTGCCAAAGGATGGACGCAAAGCAGAACAGCATCAGAACAAGACAGATTAAGAAGGTTGATTTTATGCACAACACATTGAACTCTCAGCAGAAGGCGACAAGAATTTGCAAAAGCAAAAGTCTTCTACTTATTATCGCTTGCTGTATTCTGCCTTTTATTCTGATTTTTACTGGCTTTAATACTCCCTCTTCTAGCCAATATATCTTCTGGCAAACCTATCAAAACCATATGGTAATCACAGGCCTTACAAGCTTATTACTCAGCTATTGGATGATATTGTTTCGCCCTGACTTCGTGATCAAGCTGGTTGTTAAAGAAAAAGTACGTAACTAAGCCTACTTTTTCTTTTAAATAACTAAAGCGCATCCCAAGCCTGCCACATCATACGTAACGCTAACCCAGTTAGAATCAAATTAAAGGTACGGTGAAAGCTCTTATCAGAGACATATTTCAACACCTTTAATCCAACAAATGTCCCTATGGCGCCACTTAAGATCATGCATGCCAACAAAGGCAGCCAGTCCAATAGTGGAAACCCAACCTGATAAAATACGCTAATTTTTAATAAATGCTGACTTGTCATGGCCACAGCAAAAGTCGCTATCGTGGTGAATTTGCAAGCATGCATTTGCTTGATAAAGGCGGCAACTAAAGGGCCAGAAGCCCCCACGAATAAAGTTAAAAAGCTGGTTACGGCAGCGGCTATTCCTGTGCCTAATGTTCCCAATACAAGCTTAGGTAGCTTAGGCCCCCAACACAGGTACAAGATAAATAAGGCCACGGTGAGATATATGGTCGATGGGGTTAAGCTGACCAAGAGCAAGCTGCCTAGCAAAATACCCACTACAGCACCGGGTAAAAATCGTGAAATTAAACGCCAATCAATATAGCGCCAACTCATGATAGCTCGGCCAGTATTTGAGCCTAGCTGTACAACTCCATGTAAAGGAATAATCACTTGAGGTGGTAAAACTTGAGCCATAGCGCCTAACATCATGACGCCACCACCAGCACCAAAAACGGCGGTTGTAAATGACGTAAAGCAAGCAACAACAACCAAGATAACAAACACATTAAGCGAGGTAGTTGCTAAAAAATATGACTCGAACCAAGCTAAAAATGCCGTTACATCCATCGAATGTCTACTCTGCTAAGGGGAAAAGAATTATATTGATTAAAACATGGCTGAACTTAAAGGCTTAAACCGCTAGCAAAAAAGTTTAGTTTTGTGCTTCCAGTATTTTTTTCTGTTCGGCTAATAATCGACTTACTGTAATGGCATCTTGCTGCATATCCGCACTACCTAAACGTACATAAGTCCCTTTAAGTGGATCAGTTTTAATATAAATGGGCTTTTGTTCTGGCGGGGCTTTAGGTACCAAGATGTGAATCATATTCTTACCCATGATAGTCACAACCTTAATCCAGTTTTTAGGGATCAAGTTCATATTAGTAATCGTCTTGTTGTTCAGCCCTTGCCATAACTCGTCGATCACTTTTTCGGTATTTTCAATACCAGCTAATTGATAGGTTTCATCATCTAACTCTTTTAAACCAAGCAAGATATCGCCACCATCTGTATTAGCAAACGCACTGTAACTCTCCCAAATATCATCGGGTAATTGACCCTTACCATCTCGCCCTTGAGCAAGCTTACATTCCACTTCGGATGATTCCCTCAGTGTGGCAATATCTTCTAAAGTTACAATGCTAACCATCTTTTCTCCCAATGATTTATTTATAAAAGTCCTTATCTAAATCATATTTTCTCATCTTGTCGTAAAGGGTCTTTCGAGGTAAACCAAGCGCATCCATAGTGCCTTTTATTGACCCTTTCTGATGAGTTAGTTCTTGCTCTAAAAGCGTTTTCTCAAATCGCTCCACTTGTTCAGGCAAGGTCATGACACCAGGGTTATGTTCATTTGTCGTGATAATTTGGTCAAACTCAAAAGTACATGCCTCTCCCATAAGTACATACCTTTCTGCCAGATTTCGCAATTCTCTGACATTGCCGGGCCATTCATAACTGATCAAACTATGCATGCGAGAGGCCGTCACTGGCTCAGATTCACGCTTATATTGAGCGGTAGCAACCAGACAAAAATGCTGCCACAAAAGCGGGATGTCTTCGGTTCTATCCCTTAGGCTTGGAATATCCACCCTGACAACATTGAGACGGTAATAAAGGTCTTGTCGAAACACTCCTGTTTCACTCAACTCTTTTAAATCCACCTTGGTCGCAGCAAGAATTCTAAGGTCGAGATCTATGCCTTTATTCGAGCCAAGACGCTCCACTTTTCGCTCTTCCAGCACTCGTAATAAACGAACTTGCATAGACATGGGCATGCTTTCAATTTCATCTAAAAAGAGTGTGCCACCATTGGAGTGTTCCAACTTACCAATACGTTGGGTTTTAGCGTCGGTGAATGCGCCTTTTTCATGGCCAAAAAGCTCACTTTCCATAATAGATTCAGGCACAGCACCACAGTTGATAGCAACGAAAGGATTACCTTGACGACCACTGTGCTCGTGTATATAGCGTGCCACCAGCTCTTTCCCTGTGCCCGTTTCACCATTAATCAGAATATCTGCCGCCGTATCTGCCACGTGTAAAAGTGTTTGTCTTAGACGGTTCACCCCAGCAGTATTACCAATAATACGTGGGCCTGGGGCATTTTGCGCCTGTAGCTCTTGCCTTAGTCGGCGGTTTTCAAGGGTAAGTTTGCGTTTCTCCATGGCATGTCGCACCACATCCAAAAAAGCATCATTGGAGAAAGGTTTTTCGATAAAGTCATAGGCCCCATCTCGCATGGCACTAACCGCCATACTGATATCACCGTGACCTGTAATAAAGATAACAGGAATGCTCTCATCAACCTGTTTGACTTGTTCAAAAAGGTCCAAACCATTTAAACCAGGCAGGTTAATATCACTTACGATAATGCCAGGCCAGTCTATCGAGAGATTCTCAATCACCCCTTTGCCATTGGCATATTCCAGCACCTCAAAGGACTCTAACTCTAATGTTTGAGAAATGGCGGAACGCACCATAGACTCATCATCAATCAATAACACCTTACCTGCACTAGTCATGTTAAGCGACATCCTCCTATTCTATTAAACAGCCTTTAAAGTCACGCTAAATTCAGCACCTATATTAACATCTTTATAGCACTCAGAATGCTCACCTTGAGTGATATTGGCAGCACTGATACTGCCCCCCATGGATTCCACAATTCTTTGGCTAATAGATAGCCCTAAACCTAGCCCAACACTATCAGATTTAGAGGTAAAGAAAGGCTCAAACAAAGACGCTAAAACAACATCATCCATACCATTACCTGAATCTAAAACACGTATGGTTAACCAAGAATCTTGTTTATCAAGATCATGAGCTGGCTGCTCTATTTTAATTTCAATACGCTTTTGGCTATGATCAGACTCCATAATGGCATCAATCGCGTTGGCAATCAGGTTAACCAGAACTTGCTCCAACAAGACCACATCACCAATCACTTGCTCTGTATTAATTTTAGGGAGAATACACTCTATCTCGGCATCTTTGATACGTTGCATCATGATGGTCATAGCCCCTTGAATAACAGTATCTAAGGAGACTGGAGAGTGTTGAAAATTCCCTTTTCTGGCAAAGACCTTAAAACGTGAAATAATGTCAGACATATGGCCACATAGATTCACTATCTTGTTTAAATTACCTTTTGCTTGCGTAATATTCTCACGCTCTATAAAGGTCAGTCCGTTTTCAGCAAAAGCGCGCATAGCTGTTAAAGGCTGGTTTAGCTCATGGTTAATACCCGCACTTAATTGCCCCAACACGGCTAACTTAGCTGTTTGAATTAACTCTTGCTGGGTTTCCTTATGGTGCTGAATTTCATCTCTTAACCTTTGGTTAGCCAGCTCTAATTCTGAGGTACGTTCCACTACCCTGTGTTCGAGCGCATTTCTAGCATGCATCAATTCCTGCTCATACTGCTTACGCTCTGTCATATCATGGAAGGTAACCAAGTACTTAAGGCTATTAGGTAAGTTCATTTTACATAAGGTCATCTCAACTGCGACTTGCTGCTTATGTCGCGGGCTTTGGCTATTAAGATGTAAAAAACCCTCCGAGGCTGTCACGATAAAAGGAGTTGATACTTCAGAAAATAAGGCTTTGGATTGGCCCTCTGGATCA
This sequence comes from Marinomonas sp. SBI8L, assembly GCF_001624705.1. Taxonomy (GTDB): domain Bacteria; phylum Pseudomonadota; class Gammaproteobacteria; order Pseudomonadales; family Marinomonadaceae; genus Marinomonas. The sequence continues at coordinate 277,713 of NZ_JSEO01000003.1, read as the reverse complement.
TCTGAAATTGGAGTGTACAAATCACTAAAAGGCATACCTATTAGCTCAGTCAAAGGATGATCTATTAAGGTCTCCATTGCTGGGTTGTAGGATTCTATTTTTTGCTCTTCATCCAGCGTAATAAGACCCGCCTGTGTATTGGTAATAATCTCTCTGATATAGGCTTGATTATGACGACTCATTTCTAAAGCTTGTGAACGCTCACTTAGCATACGACGTCTTAATCTTGCGGTAATGAGTACCAGAATTAAAATTAACAAGCTGGCCATAAAGATGGTACGCCAAAGAGCGACCTCTTCTTCAATCAAGGTAATAGGGATTAATAAATCAACCTTAAAGCCCAATGAATAAATCGAGCTAGATAAGTGTAAGTAACTTATCCTGTCTATCTTTTCCTCTCCCTTAAGAGTGCTACTAACTTCCAATAACTGCAGTAAATTAGCCTCTTCATCAAACGACTCTTCTGCCACGATAGGGAGTTTTTCAAAAGCTTGCGTTTTATAGCGGCGACTTTGAACAATGCGCTGTAATTCTTCATGGGTTAATTGATTAATGGTTTTATATAACCATTCGCGGCGAGAACTGCTAAATACGATGCCGTCAGGATCTAACAACAAGAAATTAAATTTATTGTTTTTAAGGCGAGATTCAAACTGACTTAAATCCACTTTTACCACAGCCACACCAATTATTTCGTGGCCATTTCTTACAGGGTAAGAAAAGTAATAACCGCGTCTATTTGTTGTGGTTCCTAACGCATAATAACGCCCTGAAAGCCCTGCCATAGCTTGCTTAAAATACGGTCTAAAGGAAAAATCTTTACCAATGAAACTGGTCTCTTGATCATAATTTGAAGCGGCGATGGTGACACCTGATGGTGAAATAATATAACTCTCTGAAGCTTCGGTAATACGACTAATCTGCTCTAATTCAGCATTAAGTTGTCTAATATCATAGGCTCTACCATGCTCTAGCACACGAATCACACGGCTGTTACTCGCCAGCAAGGTAGGCATGTGCTGATACTTCTCTATTGCACTAACAATGACCTTGGTTAATTGAACTAATTCAGCACTGGAAGATTGCTTTAAATTTTCTATTTGCTTTTGCTTTAATATTTCCCCACCTTTCCACATAAGAACTAAACTCATGCTAAAGAGTACAATATATAACCAACGTAAAAGGTAAACTGATTTATTAGTATGATTGAGGTAGGACATAAATGGACAACTCGGCTAGATTCATGTTCAACTTAATGCTTGTATTTTATTTTAGCTTTAATAAATATATTGTAATCAATTAAATAAACTTTAAATTCACCAATACTTAATTGCGCCATGAGCTAATAGAGAAAACATGCATAGTAAAAGTTTTCATTGTAACTCAATTCAAGAACTCGAAGCGGTATTAGCTAATTTAAAACAGCCTGATTTAATTCAGTTTTACGCAAATACTGATATTGCTCAAACGAGGGTTTGGGTTGATTTATTAACTCATTATTGCCCGAATGCATGCCGCATTGGTATGTCCAGCGAAAAGCAAATTTACCAAGGTCAACCTCAACAAGAGGGTGTTACTCTCATTTGCAGCTATTTTGATCATGTAAAACTCATACATAATTATACCTGCATACATCCAGATAAAGCCGAAGATGCTAGCCAGAAGCTTTTTGCGCCCATTCTTGAACATAAAGGCGAAGCTATTCCTGCAGCGATCGTACTTGCCGATGACTTATCTATCACCAGCCCTAGTCTCTTTAGTAAAGTAGGAATGAGCAAGACTAAATTCTGTGGCGGCTTATCCGGCTTATTTAAAAGTGAAAAAACCTGGGTTCTTTACCAAGACCAGCTATTACAGCAACATGCCGTTATGGTTGCGTTAGAGTCAGATAAACTCAATGTCGATAACGATGCCTTTGTAGATAGCATAGATATCGGCAAGAAGATGCGCATTACAGCGATCAAGGGCAACGTTTTACAGCAAATTGATCACTTACCTGCACAACAAGTATTTAATCGATATTTAGGCAATGGCAGCAGCACAGACATTAAAGTCATGAATCTGTTCGCCCTGAAATACAAAACCAGTCATAAAGAAGTGCACTCTGTTCCACTTAATTTTACAGACAATGGCGGTATTTTAATGAGTGAGCCTCTGCCGATAGGTGCTCAGGTAAAATTTGTTTACTTCCACCCCTGGCCTTCAATACAAGGCACGCTAGATAAATTAAATCAGCTTTATCGTCAGCCACCAGAAAGCCTTTTTGTATTTAATTGCATCAGCCGTGACCAAGGTGAAGAACTTAATGAGAACAGTAAGCTAGCACTTTTAAATCAAGTTCAAGAACTCAATGGCACCTTTTGTTTTGGTGAGTTTTTCAGTTCAGATGCCTCAACAAAAAGCCTGCAACATGCCTTAACTTATATAGGTTTAAGTGAAACCTCTGCCGAATCACGTCATCAAAGTGGCTGTATCAAAACACAAGAAATCGATAATTCTTTGGCTTCTATTTTCAATTTAATGAACAATGTTTTTAAAGATTTATCTCAAGAAAAAGATGCCCTAACGCATCTAGCCAAGCACACAGACTCAGACTCAAGAGATTGGCTCTATGACTCACAAACAGGGCTAATGAACCGCTTCGCTCTACTCAGCCGCTTACAATCGCCAGAAGAAAGTGATCATAAAGCACACTTAACTCTCTTTAGAATTCGTAATTTCCGCCTAATCAATGAGCAGTATGGTTATGATGTGGCCGATGACTTACTCGCCCAGTTATCCCTCTATTTAAAAAATAGAATGGGCGATACCTTTCTCTCCTTGGATTTCTCTTGTTATCGAGTATCTGCCAATGAGGTAGCGGTGCTTTTGCAAACCGATATGCCACCTCGTAAAGTGAACAAGTTTATGGGACGTTTAAGTGAAGATGTGGAAAACAACCCCTTCTTTACAAGCAGTCAGGCCACAGATGAAATCAACTTAAGTTTGTCCGTAGGCATTGCCTCTATTTTTGGAAGCACAGGCAAACTGCTCTGTAAAAAAGAACACTTACTTATCAAGGCGAATGAAGCAAGACGTCATGCCCATGAAACTAATCATCTTACCTTTTGGAATGGCGATTTAGATCAAGTTGATAAACAAAAAGATAACCTTAATTGGATCGTAAAAATTAAACAGGCCTTGGATGAAGATAATGTTTACCCCTATATCCAACCCTATTTTGATGCTAAAACCGGCCGCTGTGTTGGCGGTGAAGCACTCATTAGGGCTGAAATTGATGGCAAAGTCATAGGCCCAGCCAGCTTCTTAGACCTGATTAAACAAACTCAGCTGTATCCAAAAATCACGATTAAGGTACTAGAAACCTGCGGTCAATTGCTTAAAGCAGATCCTACAAGTCACCTAGCACTCAATCTCTCTGTGATGGACTTTAAACACTATAATACCCTTAAAGCCTTAAGGCAGTTTTTTAGAGAGAATGACGTAAAAGGCAGAATCATATTAGAAATAACTGAGTCTGAAAGCATACAGGACTACCAATGGATCAGCTCGATTGTTTCTGAATTTAGAGAAGCTGGCGCTTTGCTTGCTATTGATGACTTTGGTTCGGGTTATTCAAATTTAGAGAAGCTAATAGAATTACAACCGGACGTGCTTAAGCTAGATGGTAGTATTATTCGCACCATAGATGTTGATCCAAAACTACAAATATTAGTTCGCCACATCAATAGCTTAGCCCATTCTCTTGGTATAAAAACTCAAGCTGAATTTGTGCACAATCAGGCTGTTCAGGATATTTTAGTCGACATGGGAGTTAATTATTTGCAGGGCTTCCATTTAAGCGAGCCTATCAGCATTGATGCTTGGAATAAGTTTAATACTGAGCCTCATCCTTCATTTGATAAATATGAATGAGACCTAATAGGAAGGGAGCTACTTACTCCCTTCCTCTCTAGTTATACCCTTTGTTTGGCAAATGGCATGACTTTTTCGATGTCGTCAGTTTGACTCAGCACCATAAGCAAACGATCAACACCAATGGCGACACCCGCACAATTAGGTAAACCAGACTCCAAAGCGGCTAATAGGTTTGTATCTAACGCCCTAACTGGCTTACCTTGTACTTTTCTTTGTTCATTATCCATGTCAAAGCGCTTGGCCTGTTCTTGGGCATTGGTCAATTCATGATAGCCATTAGCAAGCTCCATCCCCTTCCAGTAAAGCTCAAAGCGTTTCGCCGTTTCAATACCATCAAAGCCAAACTTCAACTTGGCTAACGCTGCCTGAGAAGCGGGGTAACTATGGATAAAGCATGGTCTATCTTGCCCTATTTTAGGTTCAATCAAGGCATTGAAGATAAGATCTAGCAGTGCATCCCTGTCGGTTTCTTCTAAACCATACTCAGTACACTTATGAGCTAAGACTTGTAACTCTGTCAATTCCGCCTCGAAAGGATCAAGATTGGCATAAGTTAAAAAAGCGTCTTGGTAACTCTTATAATCACAAACAAGCTCTGGGTTTAGGCTAACACTGACTAAAAACTCTTCAATTTCAGCCATAAGTTGTCTGTCATCCAGACCCACTCGATACCATTCTAATAAGGTAAATTCTATACCATGTCGCTTACTGGCTTCCTCTTGCCTAAACACCTTAGACAACTGATAAATACAACCAGACCCAGAAGCTAATAAGCGTTTCATCGCAAATTCAGGAGACGTTTGCAGGTAGTAGGTTTTCTCCTCGCCCAAGCACTTAGCTGTTGTGGTGAGCACCTCAATATAAGGGTCACTAATAGAGGTTAAGGACAAAGCTTGGGTGTCGACTTCAAGAACGTCTCTTTGCCAAAAAAACTCACGTATGTTACGTAACAATTGTGCTCTTTTTTGTAGCATTTGCATGTTGGCATTGGGCTGCCATAAGTCGGTATGAGGCATAGATAAAGTCTTACTAAACATGAGTGAAAATGAAAAAAAATTATAACATTCTTTTTTTTAATGTCCGCAAACAAAAACTAATTACGACCTAAGCCATACCAGCCTAAGCCTATGCACAACTCGCTTTGATAAAAAAGTAACAAATTTATTGACAAAGGACATGATTGATCCACTATACTAAAGACGCGCAGATTAATTTGCGTAATGAAAAGCACCAAGGGTCGATGGCCTATTGACCGCTTTGTGCTTTTCCCTCAGCGAAGCTCTGGCACTGTCAGAGTTTTGCTATTTATTCTCTTTTAGATGCGCAACTTGGAGTAATGTGGTTCATATCAAGTGCATTTAAAATATGCCTATCAACAAGTTAATCTGATTGTAGGCATAGATGCAAAGCACCTTAAACCCATCTTTATAAGGGTTTTAAACTCGTCCTAGAAAAGCAGATTAGAGATTGGAATTTGCTTTTAATGCAAACTAGTCGTGCTAATGTTGTTTGCATCCGGTGAGACGATCAAAGCAGCTCACCTCAAGAAGCAACAGAAAATAGCTTGTTCATTTTCTGTTTACTCAGCTAATTCAAATAAACTTAAGGTGAGTTTGGTTAGCATCAATAATGACAAGATATTAGTGAGGTTTGATCAAGAGAAAATGATTAAATTGGCACGCCTGAGTGAAGAGCAAGAGATCTCTTAATGCATAAGGGACTTGTTAACAGACTTGAAAACAAATAGGTCCTGCCAACAAAAAGCTTATATAGAGCCTAATATAGAAAAATATTAGCCTTTAAGTCAGTCTAAAAACCTGACTCTCATACAAACGAGTAACACAAATTGATGTATTAATGGTTTCGGCTGTTAAAGCAATAATAACTGAATAGCCAGACTAGGTTAAACATCCAGAACGAGTGCATTGACACTCGTTCTTTTTGTTTGGCGCTTAACAAATATTACTTACCTGTAGCACGTGACACATACTCACCAGTACGTGTATCAACTCTTAGCACTTCACCAATATTGATAAATAAAGGTACACGCACCATAGCACCTGTAGATAGATAAGCAGGCTTAGAACCACCGTTTGCTGTATCGCCTTTAAGGCCAGGATCGGTTTCAGTTACTTCAAGCTCAATAAAGTTTGGCGGTGCGATAGCAAGTGGAGAGCCGTTATACAGAGTAACCACATACTTTTCTTGCTCTTTTAGCCACTTAACATTTTCGCCAACTGCGGTTTCATCTGCGGCATGTTGCTCGAAAGAACCATCTGTTGCCATAAAATGCCAGAACTCACCATCTGTATATAGATACTCCATATCCGTATCCATTACATCAGCAGCGTCTAAAGAATCACCTGATTTAAAAGTACGCTCCCAAACACGTCCAGACTTAAGGTTACGTAGTTTCAAGCGGTTAAAGGCTTGGCCCTTACCTGGTTTTACGTGTTCATTGTCTAGTACTGCACATGGATCTCCATCGACCATGATTTTAGTACCATTACGCATATCACTAGCAGAAATTCCCATTATGATTCTCTTCTTTCAATCACCCAGCCTGAGCTGCTGACGGTTAATATTAGATAGACAGCCAAAGCAAAAACTAGGCACGCCGTATTCAAGTTGCTGCCGATTATACATTAGATACAAAGCTATAATAACCCTAGGAAAGCGGAGAAAAACTCGCCTTCATGGCCACTAAGAAGGCCTAATTTAACTAAAAACCGAGTAATTGGGCCGATTACCATGTTTTTTTCGACTTTTTGAATAAGCAAAGTGGGTTCTACTTGCTTAGACCCAGATGCAACAGAGATAATCCCGACAACTCAACTACTAGCTCTCTATTTTTATGCTCAATCAAGCCAAGCCAGTTAACCAGCCTCAAGATCAGATAAGCCTAAAACCCTTAGACGACACCCCAGACTGGTTATTAGAAATTAAAGCTGCAATTAAAAGTTTTGATGCCTTAGCCTACGCCCTTGAACTTGATTCAGCCGAGCTAACAAAAGGTCAAGCTGCCCACCAAAGCTTTCCTTTAATGGTACCTAAGCCTTATTTAGAAAGAATTGAAAAAGCGAATTTGCGCGACCCTTTATTGTTGCAGATATTGCCTCTTGAGCAAGAGATGCTTAAGCTTCCTGGCTACGTAAAAGACCCTCTTGCGGAAAAAGAGCACAACCCGCAAAAAGCACTGGTCCACAAATACTCAAGCCGAATACTTGTTATTACCTCTGGCAGTTGCGCCATTAATTGCCGCTATTGTTTTCGTCGTCACTTTCCTTATGCAGATAATCACCTCTCATCAAACGAGTGGAGTTCACTGCTTGATTACCTAAAACTTCATCCAGAAATTAACGAGGTCATTTTAAGTGGCGGTGACCCTTTAATGATAAAAGATAAGCAGCTAGCTAGCCGGATAAAAACATTGGAAAGCCTGCCGCAGATTAAACGTATTCGTATCCATACCAGACTCCCCGTTGTTATTCCCTCTCGGATAAATGATGAGTTATTAAATTGGGTGGATGAAACCCGTTTAAAAGTCGTGATGGTGTGGCATATAAATCATGCAAATGAAATTGATGATGCTGTTAGCCAAGCTGCGTCAAAGCTTGTAAAAGCGGGAGTAAAACTCTTTAATCAAGGGGTTATCTTAAAAGGCATTAATGATACTTGTGATAGCCAAGTGGCCTTGAGTGAAGCCTTATTCGATGCTGATATTCTGCCCTATTATATGTTCACTCTCGACTCAGTCGAAGGGGCTGCGCATTTTGATATTTCTTTGGATGAAGCTCAAACCTTAATGGGAAAAGTAGCCGCCAAATTACCAGGTTATCTAGTGCCTAAACTAGCGAAGGAAATCCCAGGAAAAAGCGCTAAAACATTGTTCGCTCCCAGACTTTAAGCTCCAAATAACCTTTACTAAATACTCAAGGCTAAACATCAGGTCTCTATCCCTTTAGAAGAGGCCTTTCTAGCTGCAACCTTTACCCATACCTTTATCAGCTTTATCCCGCTAAAAGAGCACGCTTTCTAAAAAGTTAATCTAATTTCTTTCAGTTTTATTTCACATAACAAAAACGACTGATCACTTATCAAACACATGAATCATATTTATTTTAAGTATCATCATTATCTATTACTAAAACCTGCTTCATTAATGCTATTAATACTGTAACAGAACGAAATTAATTATGTATAAGTGGTGACCAAGATGAATTCAGGTGAACAAACACGTCGTGAAGTAATGGGTGATGCTTTTGTTGATAAAGCAATGGATCAAAGCAACTTGTTCACTGAAGACATGCAAAACTATATCAATGAACATTGCTGGGGAAGCGTATGGCAAAGCAATGCCATTAACCGTAAAACACGAAGTCTACTAACCTTGTCTTGCTTAGTTGCTTTAAAAGCACCAGAAGAGCTTAAAGGTCATATTCGTGGTGCAATTAATAATGGCTGCACCCTAATCGAAATTAAAGAAGCTCTACTTCACACAGGCGTGTATTGTGGCGCACCGGCTTTACAGCAGGCATTTCGTGCGGCAAATGAAGTCTTAACTGAAATGGACTTAATTCCAAAAGACATGACAAACCATGACTCACCATAAGTGCTAAACGAAGGAGTCACCTTCAAAATAGCCTTTACCAAAAGCACTTGTTAAGTGATGACTTACAAGTGCTTTTTTGCCTCAAGAACATTTAAAGGCCCCCAAAGAACTCTTCTACTACCTTAATAAGAACTCTACTGGAATTCTACTAACATAGTTCTGACCTGAGGCTAGATGTGTTGGCGCAGGGAAAGGAGCTGCTCTTTTTACAGCTTTCAATGTTGCCCTATCTAAACGTTTTAACCCTGAACTCTTTACTATCTTCACTTCTACTAATTCACCAGTATATGAAATAGTCACTTGCACCAATACCAAACCCGTTTCGTTTCGTTTCTTAGATGCCCTAGGATAGACTTTTTTACTGGCTATTTTAGCCTTTACTAGACTGCCATAAGAGACTTCTCCCTTAGCGCCACCGCCACCACCTGCAGCAAAACTATTCGCCCCGATGCCTGTCGTCATCTTACTTTGAGTCGAACTGGCATTGCCATCTGGGCTCGCATCTAACGGCGCATTTTTCGTTTGGCTTTGACTTGTACTAGCCACAGGCTCTGACGTTTCTTCAGGCTCTGGTTCAGGCTTTGGTTCAGGCTTTGGTTCAGGTTCAGGCTTTGGTTCAGGCTCTGGTTCAGGTTCAGGCTCTGGTTCAGGTTCAGGTTCAGGTTCAGGTTCAGGTTCAGGTTCAGGTTCTGGCTCAGGCTCAGGCTCTGGTTCAGGCTCTGGTTCAGGCTCTGGTTCAGGCTCTGGTTCAGGCTCTGGCTCAGGTTCAGGCTCTGGCTCTGGCTCTGGCTCAGGTTCAGGCTCTGGCTCAGGCTCAGGCTCTGGTTCAGGCTCTGGTTCAGGCTCTGGCTCTGGTTCTGGCTTAACTTCCACTTGCGCGATTTGAATTTGCTCGCTCACACTTGGAATATCATTTTCGATTGGTGGGGTAATATTTGCTTTTACAGGTGGCTCTACTACAGGCTGAGGCTCTATCACGGGCTGAGGCTCTGGTTTAAGCAGAGGCTCAATCTGTTTAGTTTCAGCCTTAGCTAAGCTAGTTATCTCACTTTCACCTAAATCACCTTGCATACCAATATCGATTAGAACGCCCACATCTCCTGCTGCTTGCGCACCTTGAGTCGTCGGCCTTAAGATAAGCGCTAAAATTAAAGCATGGCAGACTATCGCGATAAAAGAGGCACCAAATATGTGTTTCCAAGTCATCATTTTTTACACTAACCTGCCTGCTTTAACTTGGTCACAAGATAAACACGGGTTAGCCCAGCTAACTCAACTTGTTTAAATACTTGCTGTAAACGGGCTACGGGTAGGTCTTGATCTGCACTAATTTGGACTAAGAAATCATCCTGCGCTTCAGATTTAAGATAAAGCTGTTTTAGACGATCTGATAGTTCGTCTTGCTTTAACTTATCACCATTTAAGTAGATACCAAGCTCTGTACTCACGAGAATTTTGGCAGGAGACTCATCTTGTTTAATTTCACTTAATGAATCTGGTGGAGTAATAGGAACGGCATCTGTGGCGCGTATTTGACCTGCAACCATAAAAAAAATCAGCATGAGAAATACCACATTAATAAGTGGCACTAAATTATCATCTGAGTTTTTTTTGTTGGAATCACTTGCATTAAATTTCACGCTAATTTCCTTTTAGCGCTGCCGCAATAGAGACATTCTTAGCGCCTGCTAAGGTTAATTGATCCAGTAAACCAACAAGCACACCTGTCTCTATTTCAGGCTTTGCTTTTATCAAAAATATCGCGTCAGGATTCTCCGTCACTAAACTAATCAGGCTAGCTTTATCAGACATGAGAAAGTCTTGATTATCTAAAACAAAGCGACCTTTGTTATCAAGAATTTCTAAACGCATAACATCTGTTTTCGATTGGCTCGTCGCCGTTGGCATAGACACATTAATTTGTCGCCAAGGAATGAAGCTCGACGACAACATAAAGAAAAGTAGGAGAATAAACACCACATCAATCAGTGGTGTAAGGCTAATGGCTTGGCGTCTTTTCGTATTAGACTGATTAAGCCGCACAATCATGCTCTGGCATAGCTTCGGACTGATCAAGTAAGTTGAGTTTAGTCTCTTCAATTTCACCTTTATGAGTGAAGACTTGAGTCACAGAATCACTCATAAGAAAGACGATACGCTCTACCTTACGCTCAAATAGTGCATGCATAGCGACTACAGGTATCGCAACAGCAAGACCAACGGCCGTGGTCAAAAGTGCTTGCCAAATACCACCAGACAAAACAGAAGGGTCAACCTGACTACCTGCCGACTCCATATTCTGAAAGGCAACTATCATACCTAGAACCGTACCTAACAAACCTAACAGAGGGCTCAAAGTAGCAACAACTTCAAGAGGTCTTAAATAGGCTTTCAATGATTGAATTTTTTCATCTGCTAAACGCTCTATTTCTTCTTTAACCAAGGCTAGATCATAGTCTTGTTTAGATAACTCTGTCATAGCAAACGCGACTACACCTGAAACAGGACGCTTAGTTTTAAGGCTCTCTATTGCTTGCTCTGGATGAGCTTTACGCCAATGGGACAAGGCTAATTTTAAGTCTTTATCCGATTCCGCTTTGAGGCCAATAAACTGCCAGCTTTTTAAGATAATGATAGTTAAAGCAAACGCAGAGAATAGACATAGAATCCAAACAACAGGGCCACCTGTTTGCAGGAATTCAACAAGAGGAGAAATGCTTTCATGTTGTAACAGGGTATTTAACTGAGCATCAAAACCTGAGCTAATCTCTTGATTTGTAGAGACTTGATTTGTAACGATCTGGCTTGAAGAAGCATCAGTAACGATTTCAGCTGTTTCTGTCATCTGAATACCCTCAACCACCTCGCTAGTAATGCTTGAGTCAGTATTGGTTGTAAGATCATTTGCATTGGGGTTTGCTGCTGGGTTCGCCACTTTAATCTAGCCTATTACACACTATAACATGCAAACAATAACTATTATCAATAGCGTTTGCAACATGTTATTCAGTTAGTTCAATAACACTTGATTATTCAGCCTATAACCAAATTGGAAACCATTTATAAAAAGCCATTAACTTTCGTTTCTTTACATAAATACTGAATAGTTTTTCGAATGAAATGTGGAGATTATTGGCTTTTAGCAGAATCCCCTGTAATTCGCCTAATTTATTCCATTACAATATGGAGATATTGTGCAAATGCTTTTATTTAAACAGTTTCATCTTAGGTTTTAGCCACTAACTCATGAGGTTAGCGTCTTAACTTAGCCTGATCCTTGACTACAATTAGTAACATTACTCAGCTTTCTGACAATAGCCAAACGCCAATAGAACGCAGAAAGATACAAAAACCTCAGGGTAAAACGGCCAATTTTTATTATATTTAAAAGCACTTTAAGCAATAAAAAGAACAACAACTTTCAAAGCAATAACAACAAAAGCCTCTACTCTCAATTTTGAAGGATGAATAAGGGTTGAAGATAAGGACATTTATCATGGGTTGGTATGCTTCAACATACGTTAAATGAGATCTTATGATTTTTGCAAAATTAGCTCTTTTTTCACTACTGATTTTATTCAGCAAAATAAGTTTTGCCGAAGAAACATCAGCCTCTATTGAGGACTCTAGAGACAAGGTCAACCAAGCGAGCCAGTTGGCAAGCCAGTATTGGCAAGGACCAACCTCGGGCCCAAAAGCGGCTCAAGATAAAAACATTATTTTTGTTGCCGCTGACCTTAGAAATGACAGTATAAAAAGCCTCTCTCACAGTGTGATAGATGCCATAGACAGCATAGGCTGGAATATCAGTTTTCTAGATGGTTATGGCTCTGATAATGGCCAAGCCAGCATATTAACAAGAGCCATTTCCAGTAAACCAGATGGCATCATCCTTGGTGGCGTCGACATAAAACAAAGAAAAGAATTGCTTAAAGCAGCGAAAACCTTATCTATTCCTGTGGTTGGTTGGCATGCTGGAGAAATCGCCGGCATTCCAGCAGATGAGTCAATTTTTTATAATGTTTCAAGCGATCCAATTGAAGTAGCAGAGTTAGCCGCCCACTACACCATTATTGACGGCAATGGCCAATCAAACATTGTTATCTTCACTGATACCAGTTTTAGCATTGCCAAGACAAAATCTGACGCCATCATCAAGACCATAGAAGATTACTGCTCTATGTGTAATATTTTGGCCATTGAAGACATGCCAATCGCTAAAATCCCGCAACAAATGCCAGCGACCATAGCGCGATTAATTGGAGAGTTTGGTAACAAAATCACGCACTTTGTCGTCATTAATGACCTCTATATCGACTTTGCTCTACCTTCACTTTTATCTTCTAAGCTTTCAGCTCAATATTTACCCCGCAGTATTTCTGCTGGTGACGGCAGTAAAGCTGCCTACAAGCGAATCGAAACCAATACTTTGCAAGTGGCGACTGTGCCTGAACCTTTAGTGCTTCAAGGCTGGCAGATTGTTGATGAGCTAAACCGTGCTTTTAATAATCAAAAGCCGAGCGGTTATACCGAAAGAGCACAGATAATTAACCGCCAAAACATGAAAAAGTATGTCGACAAGAGCAACAACTACGACCCAGACCAACAATATCGCAAAGCTTACCTTCAGCTTTGGCATTAAGGTTTAACACATATGAATACACCTAAAATCACACTGGGCTTTAGATTTATATTCTCTGCGCTACTTGTCCTAACCTTGTTATGTTCGTTGGGCTTTTACGTTATTAACTCCCTCTCTAATATTCGTAGCATTATTGATTATCAATCTAACCAGCATATTAATAAGCTAGCGATCAATTCATCTGTAAGCCGTGAAATGTTCATCCTGTCTAATCGCATCCAGCTATTAGAGCAATCACTGCTTTATGATAAGGAAATACTGAACAAGGAAGGCCAGTTTATTGAGCAAAAGCTAAATGAAATTAGAGCCTTATCTGATTCCACTAACTTCTCTCAACTTACCGATGTTTTTATTCGAAACTTTCATAGATTTATCGATAACTCTCTGTCTTTAAACCAAATTTTAAGAGAGTTAAATAGCGCAGATAAAGAGCTACTCGATATACTAGAAGCCTTGGATCTTTCCGTAAGTGAGAACCACTTAAATAATGTACTACGCCATGAAGACACTCACATCAGCACACCAGGGGATAACTTTCATACGAGTAACAATGTATTAGAAGGGGCCATCACTCGTTTACGTGTAACCTATTTAACAATAGGCAAACTAACAGCCACCATAAGAAGTCGGATCACACCCGATACGGAAGAAGTATTAATCATAGAGATAGAAAACCAGCTGGATATTTTTGAACTCCACCTGTCGAACCTTAATGGTTTGTACTCTCCTATTATTGAGAACAAATTAAAAACGAAACAGAGCCTTGATCAATACCGTCAAGTACTACAAAAGCTGCAAAGCAAACTAGCTCAACGCTGGCGTATCCTCTCATCACTTGCCAAGTCAGAAGATGAGCTTCTAACTCAAGTCGAAAAAACAGAAAGCAGTGTAAAATTCAGCGCTATTTTGCTGAAAAACCAATTAAAAACTGAAATCCAGACACTGCGTTTAGAGGTGATTTATTTCGCTGGCTTTATCCTTATTTTTAGCGGTATTGTCTTTATTCGCCAAATCCATAAGCACATTAAATCTCCGATCAAGACCATCATCACGCGCTTTAATGAAATAGAGGCTGACCAATTTAATCAGGTCATTAAACTGCAGCGTCAGGATGAGTGGAACACGATAGAAAAAGCCTTTAATAAGATGAGTCGTAGACTCGATGAAACCTACCAAGAACTACAGGCTGAGCGAATCAAGCTAAATCACCTAGCTCACCACGATGTGCTCACAGGTCTTGCTAATAGATTGCAAGTTTACCAAGACATAGAACACTGCATTAAAAAGTCTCAACAAACTGGGGCTAAATTCGGCTTACTCTTTTTAGATATTGATCAGTTCAAGCATGTGAACGACAGCTTAGGCCATGGTATGGGAGATCAGTTACTTAAACTTATCTCTAAACGTTTACGTGAAACAGTTGCTTCTGATGGCATAGTGGCACGCTTAGGCGGTGATGAGTTTATGGTTATTTACCCTGACGAACAGAGTCTCGCCTCATTGCAAGACAGAGCGGAAGAGTTAAATTGTACCCTTAACTTTCCTTTTGAACTCAATGCCAATAGTGTCTTTGCTGGCAGCAGTATAGGCGTATGCCTCTACCCAGAGCATGGCGATACTTTAGAGAGCTTGGTTAGTAACGCAGATGTCGCCATGTACCATGCTAAACGTAAGGGCCGAAACACCTATAGCGTTTACCAAGCAGAGATGTCGACCGAAGCACACAAGCTACTACAATTAAGTTCAGGTATTCGTAAAGCGATAGAAAATGATGAATTCTTTATTCATTACCAACCTCAATACAATTTGCTCACAGATGAAATTATTGGCGCTGAAGCCCTCATTCGATGGAATCACCCTGAAATGGGGCTTATCACGCCAGACAACTTCCTACCGATTGCAGAGAAAACCGGCATAATCACAGAAATAGATACCTGGGTATTTACCCGTGTTGTGAAGCAAATTAGCCAATGGCGAGACGAAGGTATCGATCTAACAGATAAGTTCTTCTCCATTAATTTCTCTGCAAGAAAGTTCTTAAGCCCAGACTTGCCTGATGAATTGTTACACTTGCTTGAGAAGCATAACTGCCCAACTAACTGCATCACGATAGAGATTACAGAACAGGACCTTGTGGCTAACCTAGACGACTGCTCTGAAGCCATCATAGAACTCCAATACAATGGTTTTAAAGTCGCGATTGACGACTTTGGCATTGGCTATTCATCATTAAACTATTTAAAACGTCTACCTGCCCAGTGCTTAAAAATAGATAAGACTTTTGTTGCTGATCTAGATGCAGAAAAGCAAGGCACAGATTCTGCTATAGTGAACGCCATCATTAATTTGGGAACTAATATGTCTTTAACCCTCATTGCAGAAGGCATAGAAACAGAAGAGCAAAAACAAAGCCTTATCCGAGAGGGCTGCCATTTAGGACAAGGTTATCACCTAAGTTATCCGATTCTGCCTGATGAGTTAAGTAAGTTAATGAGAATTAATGTTAAAAGCGCTTGAAAAAGCGCTTAACATGCCACATATATCCTTTTTGCCGTGAATTATATTGATATAAGTCATGACATCTAACCAAGCATCTTAATACGAAATTCAAAATATCTTGTTAAGATGGTTTTTATTAGGACACTTTTGGCGGCCTTTATGAATTCAGTTTCCATCATTTCTGACTTTACTCACTTGTTACCAGCTTCAACCAGTGCCGAGCAGCTTGCCTGCATTAAGGTCACCGGCCCTGACAGCGTTAAATTTTTACAAGGACAAACCAGTTGTGACTTCACCCAACTCACACACGAGCAGGGTCTACAGGGAGCGGTATGCAATATTAAAGGCCGAGTTATTGTTAATTTTTATGCATTTATTCGAGGTGACGACATACTCCTTATCATGGCGTCCGACCTGATTGAAACTAGCCTTAACCACCTAAAAAAGTTTGCTGTCTTCTTCAAAACCCAACTAGATAGTGTCCAAGAAGACTTTAAAGTCGACTATGTTTTTAGCCAAGATAACTTGCTAACTAAACAAGATATGCCTTTTGCATGTGAAGCCATTGCGCCTTCTCATATATTGGCCCAACTATGCCAAGCTGAGGTTAATCATTATCTATACATTCGCCCAAGCGATGAACAAAACGCACCTCAAATCCCAGACAAAAATGATGACTTATTTGGCTTAAGCTTATTAAGTGGCCAAGCTTTGATACAAGCAGAAAATACAGAGAAGTTCATTCCACAAATGCTAAATATGCAGCATACCCATGGAGTGAACTTTAAAAAAGGCTGTTATACAGGGCAAGAAATTGTTGCTCGTATGCAATACAGAGGTAACCTGAAAAAGCACCTCTACCTCTTAAGCGCTCAAGAAAAATTAATGCTCTCAGCGGCTATGAAGCTTGCCAACCAAGATGGAAAAGAGGTTGCTGAAGTCGTGAGCTCAGTTACCTTAGGAGGTAACACTTTAATTTTTGCCATTATTGGTGATGAGTCAGCTCAAGCACCTTTATTTTATCAAGGCACGCCTCTCACCCTTGAACCTTTGCCTTACAATCAATAGCAGCAATAACTAACACCTTATCACTCTAAAAGAGCGATAAGGTTTGTCCTTGTTGAGCATCATCAGCTAAACGCCAATCAATTTCTGTTTTACCCTGCTTCTTTAGATACTTATTTGCTAAAGAAAAGTGCTGACAGCCTAAAAAACCACGATAGGCAGATAAAGGCGATGGATGAACAGACTCTAAAACAAGATGCTTTTGCCTATCAATTGCCTTGCCTTTTTTCTGAGCATAAGAACCCCAAAGCATGAAGACTAAACCTTGATGCTCATCGTTTAATAATTCGAATACTTTATCAGTAAAGGTTTCCCAGCCTTTTCCTTGATGAGAGTTAGCTTTGGATTTTTCCACACTCAAAACACTATTAAGCAATAATACACCTTGCGCAGCCCATGCTTCTAAATTGCCATGTGACGCAATTGGAATATCCAAATCTTGATTCAACTCTTTATAAATATTGACCAAAGAAGGGGGTACTTTCACTCCAGATTTAACCGAGAAGGATAAGCCATGGGCTTGGCCTGGCCCGTGATAAGGGTCTTGGCCTAAAATGACCAACTTAACTTGATCAAAAGGAGTTAACTTAAAGGCATTAAAGCAGTCTTCTTCAGTTGGAAATGTCTCTACTCCCGACTCTCTTTGTGACGTGATAAAAGACTGTAAAGACTGCATATAATTTGCATCAAACTCAGCGGCTAATTTCGTTTGCCATAAGGCTTCCAAGGGCATAATGACTCTTACTCAAATCTAAACATATTTAACGACTAGGACGTTTTTGAGAGCTTGCTTTGGGCAATATCTTCTAGCACTTCCTGTTTAAAAGCATGATAACACTGTATTGCTTCTACATCTTGGGCTGTCGAGACATGCTTAAGTAACAACCAAGCCATTTCACGTATTTTGTAAAGCAATTGATAGTTATCAAAATCACCGGTGAGAGTTTCTAGCGTTAGTGACTCATCATAATTTGCCAAAAAGTACTCTTTCTGAGGAGTAGAAAAATTATGGGATGAAAAAATCAAAGCCAGATCAAACAAAGCATCGCCCATTCCGGCATATTCCCAGTCAATCACCCAAAAATGCAATTCATCAGCCAAACAGTTTTTAGGGTTAATATCGTTATGGCACATAACGGGCAGATAAGGTCGTATTTTATTCAAGTAAGAAAATGACAAATCTTGCAAAAAACTAACTTCATGTCGTAATAAATTGTCTTTTGATAACCTTTTTTCACAGGTATCAAGATAGGCTTCTATCACATTCTTTACGTCATAATGCGCTTGGTTTGAGGGCATTTGATGAATTAATCGAGTACTTTTTGCCAGCCTTAGGATGTCTGAGTCAGTATGATTAACCTGCCAATCAAAGGGCTTTTGAGCAACAAATTGGCTGACCATCAGGCCAGTTTCCTGATCAAAATAAAGACAGGAAGGAGAAATTACCGCCTCTTGCGCCTTAGTTAGGGCTATTTTTTCAGAAATTCGTGAGATCTGGAAATCTTTCTCATCAAGCCCAGGTACACGTAAAACCCACCTAGGCTGTCCTTGCCAAGAGAGACAATAGGCCTTATTTGAATAGCCGCCTTCTAAAACATCTATGCTGAGTTCAATTGCAGGCGGAATCAGATGTTTAATTTTATCTAAATGTTCTAATAATGTTGTCATTTTCAATCATTTTATTGCCAGATTTAGATACGGCTGTCAGAATGACTAATAGTCGTATCTGAGTCAATAGACAGGCATAAGCAGAGCAATGAATAAACACGAAGACATAATTCGTAAAATCCAGGACAAACTGGACACATTAAGTAAATCTGAGCGCAAAGTTGCAGAAGCAATTTTATCAGACCCAAAATCAACCATTCATTCCAGTATCGCAAAATTAGCTGCCCGAGCTGAAGTGAGTGAGCCAACCGTTAACCGTTTCTGCAGAAGCTTGATTGGTAGTGGTTTTCCAGATTTCAAAGTTGCCTTGGCACAAAGCCTTGCAACAGGCACACCCTATGTAAACTTAAATGTTGAGCCTGATGATGCTCCTGGGGCTGTCACGAATAAGATTTTTGAAGCAGCTAAGAATAACCTTACCCGTGCTCAAGAATTATTGCCGCCTTCCTTAATTAGCCGTGCAGTAGATATTCTTGCTCAAGCACGTCGCATTGAGTTTTATGGACTAGGTGCATCAGGCCCTGTTGCTCAAGATGCTCACCACAAATTCTTCAGGTTAAATATGCCTGTTGTGGCCTACATAGACATTCTAGTGCAACGCATGGCTGCTGCTGGTACTCACCCAGGAGATGCTGTTGTAGTGATCTCTTATACAGGCCGTACCCTACCCTTGATCGAAACCGCACGTGTTGCCCGTGAAGCAGGTGCAACAGTCATAGGTTTAACGAATCCAAACTCACCTTTGACTGAGCATTGCTCTATTGTATTGCCAATTGAAGAGACAGAAGATACGGACATTTATACACCTATGAGCTCACGCATTGTCTATCTCACCCTGATAGACGCTTTAGCAACGGGCGTATTACTAAAACGTGGCCCTGAGTTTAATGCACATCTGCGTAAACTTAAGACCAGCGTTAAGGATACCCGCTTACCGAAAGAGTAAAGCTTATATAAAGATTAAGCCCGCTAACCAAATAAGTTAGCGGGCTTTTTGTCGTCTTTACGATGCATTTTTTGCCAACGCCTCAATTACAAAAAAACTAAATTAGTATTTTGCAAAGAATAAGAGCATTTCGAAATTTCGCCCTCGTTTTCTGAAAGACAGTTCACTCGCCAACCACCTAGACTAAAGATGAAGGCTTTTATCTATATGCTCAGCTGGGAAAATATATCCTTTTTTCCTTCTAGCACTTCATTTTGTAACCCACGTCGGTGCAGTGGTTTTCAACTCACATAAAAAATAATCAAAAAAACTTATTAAAGTTAAAAGAACCAGGAAATAAAATGATAGAAAACAATTTAATAATCACCTTTACCTTTCTAGTTTACCTTGCGGTAATGCTAGGAATAGGTTTATACGCTTACAAACTAACCTCAAGCTCTGAAGATTACTTCTTAGGCGGTCGATCTCTAGGCCCTTGGCCAACAGCGCTTTCTGCTGGTGCTTCTGACATGAGTGGCTGGTTGCTACTTGGTCTGCCAGGCTATGCTTTTGCAGCTGGCATGGAGTCTATCTGGTTAGCAGGTGGCCTTTTATTAGGTACTTGGCTGAACTGGTTAATCTGTGCAAAAAGATTACGTACTTACAGTATTCAAGTGGATAATGCGCTTACTATCCCTGAATACTTATCTCGCCGTTTTAAAGATAATTCAAAATTGCTGCAGACTATTTCTGCCTTTTTCATTTTACTTTTCTTCCTTTTTTACACTAGCTCGGGCTTAGTAGCAGGCGGTAAACTGTTTGAAACTGTATTTGGTCTAGATTACTCAACAGCTGTTATCATAGGTACTGTTTGTGTTGTTTCATACACGCTATTTGGTGGCTTCTTAGCGGTTTCTTGGACTGACTTGGTACAAGGCCTTCTCATGGCAGCAGCACTTGTTATCGTACCTGTTATTGCACTTGATGGTTCTATCTCTGAACTAAGCGCTAATCTTGAAGCGAAAAACCCTGAGTTACTAACCCTTTGGAACAATGCTAAAGGTGAACCTTTAACTTGGATCAGTATTGCCTCTCTTGCTGCTTGGGGCTTGGGTTACTTTGGTCAGCCTCATATCCTAGCGCGTTTTAAAGCTTGCCGTTCTAACCAAGATATCACGACAGCACGTCGTATTGCCGTTTCTTGGACTGCCCTTTCTATGGCTGGCGCTCTGCTGATTGGTTTTGTTGGCATCATCTATGTTGACGCAAACCTAGGTGGTAGCTTGGCTGATGGCGAGACTATCTTCATGATCTTGGTGAATGCAGTTTTCCATCCAGTTGTTGCTGGTATTCTACTAGCCGCTATCTTAGCTGCCATCATGAGTACTGCTGACTCTCAACTATTGGTTTCTTCATCTGCACTTGCAGAAGATTTCTACAAGCAGCTAATCCGCAAAGAAGCTAGTAGCAAAGAAATCGTAATGGTTGGCCGTGTTGCCGTTATTGCTTTATCCCTATTAGCATTAATGCTAGCGCTTAACCCAGATAGTTCGGTTCTTGGTCTAGTATCTTATGCATGGGCAGGTTTTGGTGCAGGTTTTGGTCCAGCTATCTTGTTCAGCCTATTCTGGCGCAGAATGAACCGCAATGGTGCCTTAGCGGGTGTCTTGGTAGGTAGTATCACTATCGTTGTCTGGAAACAGTTAAGCGGTGGTATATTTGACCTTTACGAAATCGTACCTGGCTTTATCTTAGCCTCTATCTCTATCGTCCTTGTTAGCTTGATGACAGCTTCAAATGACGAAATTGAAACAACTTTCGATGAGTATGAAAAAAAACTAGATACCATGGCGTAAGCCAACTTTTATCAATGGCTCGCTTCTCCCCCCCGAAGCGAGCCATTTTTTCCCTTCGCAATTTTTCTTACTTCACAACTGATAAAACAGCCAAACTCCATATACCGAATCAGAATTATAAGAAGCTCTCAATCACAGCGGCTTGTTGTTTTCTGCCTTCTGGATCTGCTTGTGTTTTCAGTTCACAAAAAGCATTTGACCAATCTGAGGTCCGTACTCTAACTGCTGGGTTGGGGTGATTCACACAGTCGAGAACTACTTTCGCAACCTCATCACAGGTTTGATAAACACCTGTTTCACTGCGCCCTTGAACACCGCCAATATACTTTTGCAAGATAGGTAAGTATTCATCATCTAACATGCCACCAGACTGCGCCACTTGAGCCAGTACATTATTACCAAACTCAGAACGAATGCCGCCTGGCTCAATCAGTGAAAATTTAATATTAAAACTAGGTTGAATATAACTGGCCATGGACTCGGTATAGCCTTCTACAGCAAATTTTGCGGCACAGTAAATCTCATTAAAAGGCTGTCCAACTAAACCGCCCACAGATGAAATATTAATAATATGGCCTGACCTTGCTGATCGCATAAAAGGTAAAACGGCTTTTGTACAGCGAACAACCCCCATATAATTTACATCCATAACCCATTGGATATCATCTTCACTCGCCTGCTCTGTGCTCCTTACAAACCCAGCACCAGCATTATTTATCAATAAATCAATTTGGCCTTCTTGCCCAATAATATCAGCCACACATTGATTCACATTAGCGCTATTTTGCACATCCAGCTGCTTAATGGTGACAGCCATATCTGACGTAATTTGTGACTCTAAATTAGATTTTTTCTCTAGGTTACGCATGGTGGCATAAACATGAAAACCCTGTTTTGCCAGCATCAGCACCATACTTAACCCTAATCCTGTTGACGTTCCTGTCACTAAAGCAATTTTTTTCATAACTCTCTCCCACATAAAGTAAACTTGTGAGTGCATATTAAAAATTTCAAATTAAAAAGTAAACTATTAAGTTTACTTTTTAATTTCTAGACAAAAAAAGCCGGCTAGGCCGGCTTAAACACTTGCTGTGTGAACCCCTCAATTAAAGTCTGGTAAAGTGATCAAGCTGATGGTGGATATCCTTAGCTGAGACAAGAATACTATTCCCCTCAAGCAAACCTCCATTTTCTAGGAATTGGTTAGTAGTGCCGCCAGCTTCCTGTACTAAGATCAAACCCGCTAAGCAGTCCCAAGAATTAATATGAGGTTCGTAATAGCCGATAAGACGACCCGCTGCGACATAAGCCAGCATAAGGGCACCTGAACCATTGCGAATAAACATACCGCCTTCGTCCAATAAACCTTGTAGGAAGTGCAAACAATGGCTCGAAGGTACGCGATGAGAAGTCCCCACTCCCATTACGCCAGCTTGGACAGAATCAATATTTAGCGCTTTGACTGCCTTGCCATTTACCTGACAACCAGCACCCGATAAGGCGGTAAAGAGCTCATCCGCATTAGGGTCATAAACCAAACCAAAAGCAATTTTATCTTGCTGCATCAGGGCAATAGAAATACACCAACTGGGCAATCCGTTCACAAAACAAGACGTACCATCAATCGGATCGACAACCCAAAGGTAGTCATTGTCTCCTTTTAATATGCCCTGCTCTTCACCTAAAAAATTATCCACTGGATAAGCTTCTTGTATTTGCTGAAGAATCACCTGTTCCACATTTTTATCAGCAATACTCACCACATC
Organism: Marinomonas sp. SBI8L; assembly: GCF_001624705.1. Lineage (GTDB taxonomy): Bacteria > Pseudomonadota > Gammaproteobacteria > Pseudomonadales > Marinomonadaceae > Marinomonas. The sequence goes on along the minus strand of NZ_JSEO01000003.1, from coordinate 254,762 downwards.
TTGCGGCTCTGCTTTGGTTTCAATCACCAATTCTTCACGTCGCTGAAAATAATCTAATGCCAACTCTCCAGCCACTTTGATGACGTTTTTTGCCAAATCAAAACGAGCAACAACTTCGGCACCTACCAAGTCTTTTTCTAAAAACATAACTCTGCTCCAACTTAATTCGCTTTAACCAGCACCAATCCTCGATCAGCAAAATTTATTTGCACATCAGAACCCGCAATCAAACCTTGCTTGAACTGATAATCCACCACAAACAAGCTGCCTAATTCACACTCAACATCGTATTGCATCTGATTTCCAAGATAGGTTGCATGGCGAATATTCCCTGTTATTCCAACTTGATTTCCCGCACTTGCCGTTAACTGGATAGCATCCGGTCGAATAGCAAGTTTGGCAGGCCCTAGACTAAACTCTCGCGCAGGAAGGTATTTCTGCAGACCTGCAATATCCACATTAACCCTGTCATTAGCCCGATCAAGAATCTCCACATCGACTAAATTCGCATCACCGATAAAGTCCGCAATAAAGCTTGAGTTAGGCTCCTCATATAAGGTTTTTGGGCTACCTTCTTGGGCTATGATTGATTTATTCATCACTATGATGCGATCAGAAACGGCCATAGCTTCTTCTTGATCATGGGTAACATAAACAGCGGTGAGACCGAGTTTTTGCTGCAACTCACGTATTTCTTCCCTTACTTGACGACGCAATTTTGCATCTAGATTAGATAAGGGTTCATCTAACAGTAGGACCTCTGGTTCTAGGACTAACGCCCTTGCCACAGCAACCCTTTGCTGCTGCCCACCAGAAAGCTCACTAGGTAAACGCTCTCCATATCCATGTAAACCAACAAGCGCTAAGGCATCTTCGCTTTTTGCATGGGCTTCTTGTTTATTGACGCCACTTGCCACTAGGCCATACGCCACATTTTGCACCACAGACATATGGGGAAATAAAGCATAGGATTGAAACACCATGCTGACATCCCTATCGGTGGCAGGCAGCTGGGTCACATCTTTGCCACTAATTAAAATCCGCCCTGCACTTGCATGCTCTAAGCCTGCAATCATGCGTAGCGTGGTCGTTTTACCGCAGCCACTTGGCCCTAAAAGGGTAACTAGATTACCCGGCTCAACTCGAAAAGAGACATCGTTAATCGCGGTAACATCACCATAGTTTTTAATGACATGGTCAAATACAACACTGCCTTTATCATGATTAGACTTCATTACTCAGCCTCCTTTAATTTCAATGGTGCATTGGAATTTTTCTTAATCGCATTTGAAAGTCGATTACTGCGTCTTAACTTACGCTCACCGACCAATAAATTGATTGCCAAGATCACACTTAACATAACCAGAATAAGCACACTGCAATAGGCAATCGCGATACCGAACTCGCCATTTTCCACTAGCCCAATAATGTAAGAAGTAGCCATATTGTGATCCGCGCTCACAAGGAAAATCACAGCACTAACAGAGGTAATTGCCCGCACAAAGCTATACGTCAGTGCAGCAATAATGGCAGGTCTAAGTAGAGGTAAGATGACATTTCTAAAGGTACTGAAACTGTTTGCACCTAATGTTAGCGAAGCTTCATCCAAACTTTTATCCAACTGACTCATGGCTGCTATCCCGCCACGCACACCCACAGGCATGTTTCTAAAAACAAAGCAGATGATCAGAATGACGCCTGTTCCCGTCAGTTCAAGAGGTGGCACATTAAAAGCGAGAATATAACTTATCCCGATAACAGTTCCCGGGATAGCAAAGCTCAACATGGTGCCGAATTCGAACCCTGACTTCCACTTAAAGGATTGACGAACCAAAAGGTAAGCGGTTAATAAGCCAACAGCAGCCGTTAAAGGCGCTGCTATGGCAGAGATGCTCAAGGTAGTCCAGAATGAATCCCATGCAGCACCTTGCCAAACAAGCCCTAACTCAGTCCAGTTTAAGGCAAAAGCATCTTCATAATGCTGCATAGTAAAGCTGTGATCATAGCCCCAGCTCTTCACAAAACCGCCAAACATTATCATGCCGTAAATGACTAAGGTGAGCAGAGCCCAAGGTAAGGCAATGCTGTAACAACTCATTTTTAGCATAGGGTTTAAGCCCATATGTGCACCTGAATCAGCTTTACCAGATACAGTGACATAGGACTTTTTACCTAACCAGATTCGCTGGGCGAAGAAGGCACTTAAGGTAAAGGCTAGTAATAAAATAGCGAGAACAGCCGCATAACCTTGGTCATTTTGCGCCCCTACAATGGCAAAGAAAATCTCTGTGGAAAGCACTTCAAAATTGCCCCCCAGAACCATAGGGTTTCCAAAGTCAGCCATACTTTCGATGAAGCTTAACAAGAATGCATTAGCCAGCCCTGGTCGCATCAAGGGTAAAGAGACATTTTTAAAGGTATTCCAGCGATCAGCTCTTAAGGTTTGAGACGCTTCTTCCATTGAAGGGCTCACCCCTTCTACGACACCGATCAAAACTAAGAAGGAAATAGGAGTGAATGAAAGTACTTGAGCAAAAAGCACCCCAGGTAAACCATATAACCAGCGGCTTGCTTCCAAGCCAAAGAGATCAGCAAAAAACTCTGTCACCACCCCAGAACGACCAAATAATAAAATGAGGGCCAAACCAATCACGAAAGGCGGAGTGATAATAGGCAATACAGTTAATAGCCTTAACTGCTTTTTCCAAATAAAGCCGGTACGGGTAACAATAAGTGCAAAGGCTAAACCTAAACCTGTGGTAATAGTGGCAGTCAGCAAGGCTAATGTCAGGGAGTTCCATGCAATACCGCAAGAAACAGAACGGGTGGTACAACCTAAGCCCCAGATTTTTTCATCAAAAAATTTATCGATAAAAGAAGCACTTGAGAAAGCACCTTGATTGTCCTGAAAGGCACTGATAAGCACTTGGCTCACCGGATAAAATACGAACACAGTCACAATAGCAATGATCAAACCTATGCTACTGGTGACAAAAACATCCCCTTTCATCACTCCCCGAGCCGCTAGCCCAGTCGTCAGTAGCATCAACATGGAAAGGCCATATAAAAGCGCCCCGTAACCCATTCCATATTGATTAAATTCCGAGTCTAAAAAGTAGTTCGCGAACAAGCTAAATTGCCAACCACTCACACCAATAGCAAAACCTTGTATAACCAAATAGGCCAAACCTAAACTGCCTGAGCAAATCAAATAACTAGCATACGCCCGATCTGACTTCTTCAAGGTTAAGGCTTTTAAGGGTAATAACAGACTAATCACCAAAGGCAACAACCACGCCTTATCAGTACTAAAAACCTGAATAAAGGCTGGGCTATAGTCTTCATCAAAAGGATAGCCATCGAACAGCCAGTCGAAGGCGAACAAGCCATCTTCGAGCAAGTACCAGGGCAATATAAAATAGCCAACCCAGCCCACAAGTAGCCATAAAACTAATGAATTTTTCACACTCTTCCCCACAAATTAAGTACCGATTAGACAAGGTGGCCCTCACCTAATCGGCCATACAAAGCCAGATCTAACGTGCTAAAGACTTAATTTCATCGTCCCAACGTTGTAATAAGTGACGACGAGTGGCGACTGAGCCGTATTTGGCAAAGTCATAATCAATCAGTTTTAGCTCATCAAAATTAGGGGCTTCAGCTGGGATACTTGAGGCTTGATTTGATGGCACTTGGAAAGCATTAACAGATTGAGCAAGAGATTGGATATCAGGCCTTAATGCAAACTCAGCCCACATTTTTGCCTCTTTAAGATGACGTGCGCCTTTGACTATACTCATAGACCCAACTTCGTAGCCGGTTCCTTCACATGGCGCGACAATTTTAAGAGGGAAGCCTTTTTTCACCTGCTTCATAATGTCATGCATAAAAACAATGCCTATGGCAGTTTCACCACGTGCAGCGGCCTTAATAGGGGCTGAACCTGATTTGGTATATTGGCTTACGTTTTTATGAAGCTCTGCAAGGTATTCAAAACTATCTTCTTCACCGAACAACTGCACAAAAGTCGCGAGCGCAGTATAGGCTGTACCAGAAGAGTTGGGGTTAGCAATTTGAACTTCCCCTTTATAAACAGGGTCAGCTAAGTCTTTCCAACACTGAGGGATAGGTAATCCCTTTTTCTTAATCAGGTTTTTGTTATAACCAAAACCTAGTGCGCCAGCATATATACCAACAGTTCGATTGTCAGACACTAGCGACTGGTTTTGTGCCCAAGCTAATAAGTTAGGGAGCTCTTTTGCACGATAAGCTTGGGTGAGATTTTCCTTTGCTGCTTGTAAGTGTGGGTCACCTGTTCCCCCCCACCAAACATCTATTTTTGGATTTTTCGATTCAGCTCTTAACTGGGCATAACCTTCCCCAGAGCTTTTTCGGATTAAAGAAACCTTAACACCGGTTTCTTGCTCAAAACGCGTTTCCATCAAACTACACCAATCGGTATCAGCCGAACAAAGTACGTTCAATTTTCCTTTCGCTAGAGCGCCTGTAGACGCAGACGTAGCGAGTAGTGCAATAGCCATACTTGTTATAAGTGGAGATTTTTTCATTTTTATATTTACTCCTAAGTCAGTTGCAAGGTTGTGCATACGTATGAACAACTCATTTCATACTACCGATAAAATTTCGTTTGTAAATATAAATTTCATTTTTAAATTTTTATGGAATATTCATTTCAAATATAAAATGACTGAATGAACGGCTACCCTTTAGATTGATCTTTGAAACCTAAGAAGCCAAGGTATCTCTTCGAATCAAGGTAACAGGCACGACTTGATACATGGGGCTAGAAGATGGTTCATCTAGCCTTTTGACTAAGTTATCAACCACAGCTTTAGAAACGAGTTTTGGACATTGCTTAATAGTCGTCAGTGCATAGGATTGATAACTTGCAAGGCGAATGTCATCAAAACCTATCAAGCTCATATCTTGAGGGATGGAAAGATGGAACTCTTTTCGGGCCGCATCCATGAAACCACAGGCAATATGATCCATACAGAAAAAGACCCCATCAGGTACCTCTTGCTTTGCCAGTAACTGACCCGCTAGCTGATAACCTCCCTCATAATCACTTGTTTCAGATTCCACCTCAGTGATATTTAAGGTCTTGATAGCAGAATGAGAGCTAACTTGCTGAATAAATCCTTTAGTGCGCATGAGACTTGAATAGCTACTGGCTTTTGCCCTTACGACCATGAGATTTTCACAACCAGATTGTATCAAGGATTTTGCAGCAAGTTCACCGCCGCCGACATTATCAATATTCACAATATCAACGCCTGACAGATTGCTTTCTTGATCGGCACGATTCACTAAAATCACAGGTACAGAACGGCTAACAAACTCTTGAACTATGCTTTCACTAGGTGATCCAGAGGTGATAACAACACCACTTAGCTGATATTGCATCAAGGCTTGTAATGAGGAATCGATACCTTGGTTATGGGTAACATCTATCACCATGGGACGAAAGCCTTGTCTTTGCACTTCAATCACGAGCTGATTTAAAAATTCAGATCGAAAGGGATCTTCTAAGCCCGCAGTCACTAAGCCAACCAAATCACTGCGCTGCTTTATCATGGTCTGTGCAGCCTTATTTACTTGATAACCAAGCTCTTTCGCCGCGGCAAAAACACGGTCACGTGTCGCGGCTGAAATCCGGCTTTTTTCATCAAAACTACGTGATACGGTTGATTGAGAAACCCCCGCTAATGCTGCGACATCTGCCGATGTCGCCTGTCGTTTATTCATCTTCTTCTCTTCAAGGATGTGAGCCTGCCATTCTATACAAAACACACAACATAATGACAGTTAGCATTTATTTTAAGCAAAAAAAAGGCCTACAAACGTAGGCCTAAAACACCAGACACTAACACAAGTGTTAGCCGTCAGAGGAAAAGTTATGACAGGTTAAGGGAAGGAAACAAGCTAGTCGCCCCTTCTTCTGCACCTGTCACCATGGCTCTTTGTGCCACAAAAAATTCACGTCCCATGCCTTGATGAGAAGCAGCAAGGTCATGTTTAGCTTGCTCACGATGAGCAAGGTTTTGACTATCAATTAATAAGCTTAGCTCACCTGTATTTGCATCAAGACGAACCATATCACCATCCTGAATACGACCAATCGCACCACCTGCTGCCGCTTCTGGTGTAAGGTGAATCGCTGCTGGTACCTTGCCTGATGCGCCGGACATACGACCATCAGTCACTAAGGCAACCTTGTAGCCTTGATCCTGAAGATTACCTAGATAAGGGGTTAATTTATGTAATTCAGGCATGCCAATCGCTTGAGGGCCTTGGAATCGAACAACCGCGACACAATCTCTTTTAAGCTCACCATTGATAATGGCATCTGCCAGTTCATGCTGACTGTGGAAAACAGCCGCTGGCGCTTCGATTACACGGTTTTCTTCTTTTACGGCTGATACTTTAATCACAGCTCGACCTAGATTACCGGTTAACAGAGATAAACCACCTTCCTTACTAAAAGGTGCTGTAATTGGCCTTACAACCTCTTCATCTAAACTATCTGGCGTACCATCACGCCATACGAGTTTGTCGTTATCTAGGAAAGGCTCTTTGGTGTAATGAGTTAAACCTTTACCCATGATGGTATTTACATCTTCATGAACCAAACCACCTGCAATCAGTTGTTTAACAAGGAAAGCCATGCCGCCTGCTGCATGGAAGTGGTTAATATCAGCAGGACCATTTGGATAAATACGAGTCAACAAAGGTACCACTTTACTAAGCTCTGCAAAGTCGTCCCAAGTGATGATAATGCCAGCAGCACGAGCATAGGCGACAATATGCATAGTGTGATTAGTTGAACCGCCTGTTGCTAACAAGCCAACAATTGAATTGACTATGCTACGTTCATCGACGATTTCATACATAGGGCGGTAATCACTGCCTAATGCTGTAATTTTTGTCGAAAGTTGAGCTGCATAAGTGGTTAGAGCGTCACGTAATGGATCAGTTGGGTTCACAAAAGACGAACCGGGTAACTGTAGGCCCATTAGCTCGACTAAAAGTTGGTTTGAGTTAGCAGTACCATAAAAAGTACAGGTACCCGCACTATGATAAGAAGCCGATTCTGCTTCTAACAGCTCATCACGGGTCGCTTCACCAATGGCAAATTTTTGTCTTACTGCCGCTTTTTGTGCGTTGGTAATACCAGAGTGCATAGGACCAGCAGGAATAAATAGGCTAGGTAAGTGGCCAAAGCGTAGTGCAGCCATCAAAAGACCAGGAACGATTTTGTCACAAATACCTAGGTAAACAGCGGCATCAAACATATTGTGAGAAAGTGCAATCGCTGCACCTTGTGCAATATTGTCACGGCTAAACAAACTCAGTTCCATGCCGTCTTGACCTTGAGTCACCCCATCACACATAGCGGGTACACCGCCTGCGACCTGAGCGACAGAACCCATGTCATGCACAGCTTGACGGATTTTATCCGGATAAACTTCATAAGGTTGATGCGCAGACAACATGTCATTATAAGAAGTAACAATACCGATATTGGCTTCATTCATCAGGGTTAGCTTTTGTTTGTCACCTGAATTACAGGCAGCAAAACCATGCGCTAAGTTACCACAAGATAATTTGCCTCTATGTGGCCCTTGAGCGCGAGCCTGCTCCATATCCTTGAGGTACTGAGCTCGTAATGTTTTACTGCGCTCTATAATGGTATTGGTAACTTTTAACACTGTGGGATTCATAAGGTCACTCTTCTTTGCTCACCCTAATAAAGAGGGATTGCCTGCTTAAATTCTCAATTTCGTAACTTTACTACAAAAAAATCATAATTTCTTTATTTTTTCAGAATAAAACTCTTATTTCTGTAATTAATTTACGAAAAGAATTTATAATTGTCACATTTAGCGTATAATATGCCCTATTGAGTATGCTTATTTGATGACAGTCGTCTTTAATTAAATAAATAAAACGACAAAATAAGTGGTTTTCGTCAGCTATTTGATAAAAATTGATTAAAATGTTGTATTTTTACATCAGAAATCAATAGAATTCGCACATATAGTTTTCGAAATCGAATTTATTTATAAATTTCACAACAAGTTTTAGAGGTGTGTATGACGATTAAAGTAGCCATCAATGGATACGGACGCATTGGGCGCAATATTTTACGAGCTCTATATGAGTCAGATAAACGAGATCAGATCCAAGTTGTTGCTATCAATGATCTAGGTGACTCTAAAATCAATGCTCATCTAACTAAATACGATACTGTACATGGTCGTTTTAACGCGAAAGTTGATTTCGATGCAGAAGCGCTTTACATCAACGATGATAAAATCCTAACGCTTTCAGAACGTGACCCAGCAAACCTACCTTGGAAAGAAATTGGGGTAGATGTGGTTTATGAATGTACTGGTTTCTTTGCAGAAAAAGTCAAAGCAAGTGCACACATTGAAGCTGGTGCAAAAAAAGTAATCATCTCTGCACCAGGTAAAAACGTTGACGCAACGGTTGTATACGGTGTTAACCAAGAGGTTTTAACCTCTGACATGACTGTTATTTCTAACGCATCTTGCACCACAAACTGCCTAGCACCTATCGCTAAACCACTTAACGACCAACTTGGTATTGAAAGTGGCTTGATGACAACAATTCACGCTTACACGAATGATCAGCGTCTATCTGATGTTTATCATGAAGACCTTTACCGTGCCCGTGCTGCAGCAATGAACATGATCCCAACTAAAACAGGCGCAGCAGCTGCGGTTGGCTTAGTTGTTCCTGAACTAGCAGGTAAATTTGATGGTATGGCGGTACGTGTACCTACTATCAATGTCTCTTTGGTTGACTTAACTTTCTTAGCGCCGCGTGAAACAACTGCTGAAGAAGTAAACCAGATCATTGCTGATGCCATTGCAAACGATGCAACTTTGGCTCAAGTATTAGCGGTTAACAATGAGCCTCTAGTATCTAGCGACTTTAACCACAGCACTTTCACTTCAAACTTTGATGCGACTCAGACACGTGTTCAAGGCAAGCTAGTGAAAGTGATGGCTTGGTATGATAACGAATGGGGCTTCTCTAACAGAATGTTGGATAACACCATTGCTTTGATGAATGCTAAGTAATTGGTTTAAGGGCTGCTGACGCAGCCCTTTCCCTATCTTATAACCCCCTCTTCTAATTTTTTATCTTGGTAATATTAATATGACTCGTAGAACAAAAATTGTCGCAACATTAGGTCCAGCTTCTAGCTCTCCAGAAATGATAGAGAAGCTGATTAATGCGGGCGCAAATGTTTTCCGCCTTAACTTCTCACACGGTCAACCAGAAGATCATATTAATCGCGCCAAAATCGTCCGTGAAATGGCGGCTAAGAATGGCAAACACGTTGCAATTCTAGGTGACTTACAAGGCCCTAAAATTCGTATTGCCCGCTTTAAAAATACGAAAGTTAACCTTAACGATGGTGACACTTTTGTTCTAGATGTAGGTTTTGATAAGAATAACGGTGATGAAACCCGTGTTGGTATTGATTACCCACAACTAGCAACCGACTCAGAACCTGGCAACATTTTATTGCTAGATGACGGTCGTGTAGTACTTGAAGTACTGGAAGTTAAAGGCCAAGAAGTTATTACTAAAGTTATTGTTGGTGGTCCATTATCAAACAATAAAGGTATCAACCGTCAAGGTGGTGGCTTATCTGCTGCAGCACTGACAGATAAAGACAAAGAAGATATCAAAACAGCAGCAGCACTTAAGGCAGATTACCTAGCGGTTTCTTTCCCACGTAGTGCAGAAGATATCGAAGAGGCACGCAGCCTAGCTAAAGCAGCAGGCCTTGAAACAGGCATAGTATCAAAAGTAGAACGCGCTGAAGCCGTTGCAGATAACGAAACACTAGACGCTATTATCCTAGCATCTGACGCGGTTATGGTTGCTCGTGGTGACCTTGGTGTTGAAATTGGTGATGCTGAGTTGATCGGTGTACAAAAACACATGATCAAGCGTTGTCGTCAATTGAACCGCCCTGTGATCACAGCGACCCAAATGATGGAAACCATGATCACAAGTGCTATGCCAACTCGTGCGGAAGTATTTGACGTTGCTAACGCCGTACTGGATGGAACAGATGCTGTGATGCTTTCTGCTGAAACAGCAGCAGGTGATTATCCAGAAGAAGTAATCCAAACCATGGTGCGCGTTTGTAAAGGTGCTGAGAAACAACCTGCAATCAACCGCTCTAAGCACCGTTTAGATGTTACTTTTACAAGCATTGACGAAACCATTGCCATGTCTGCTATGTATGCCGCTAACCACCTTGAAGGTGTGTCTGCCATCATAAGCTTGACTGAATCTGGCACAACACCATTATTGATGTCTCGTATCAGTTCTGGTCTACCTATTTATGCGCTTTCTCCTAATCAAGAAGCCCTTAACCGTGTTGCCCTTTATCGTGGTGTGACACCGATTGCCTTCCCTTCTAAGGAATACAATCGTGACAACCTAAACCAAGGTTTGGTTGACGCACTTAAGGCTCAAGGTTTAGTAAAAGATGGTGATCTAGTGATCTTAACCAAAGGCGACCACTTGGTGAGCTTTGGTACAACAAATGCGATGAAGATTGTTCGCATTGGTGACGTTCACTAAGCACAAGACGACGTTAGTTGTTATGATAAATAGCCCAGCTTGGTATCAAGCTGGGCTATTTTGCTTTTAAGAGCAGATACATGCCAAGTTTGGAGAACAAAGATGCAAAAGAAACAAGCGACTACTGGCGCAATTAAAAACATTGCCCTTGTTGCCCATGACAACATGAAGGGTGAATTAATTGACTGGGCCGATACCCACAAAGACAAGCTAGTAGGCCATAAACTGTTAGCAACTGGCACGACGGGAAACCTATTACAAAAACAACTTGGCGTTGCAGTAACCCCTTTAATCAGTGGCCCACTGGGCGGTGATCAGCAACTTGGCGGCATGATTGCAGAAGGTAAAATCGACATACTTATCTTCTTCTGGGACCCTTTTGAGCCGATGCCACATGACCCAGACATTAAAGCTTTACTGAGAGTCGCTGCGGTGTGGAATATCCCGATTGCCTGTAGTGTGAGCTCGGCTAACTTTTTAATCTCTTCACCTTTGCTTGCCGGTGAATATGACAGAGCAGTACCTGATTACGACGCTTATCTCGCCGCTCGAATTGATGACTAGCTTTTGATGATTTTTTAGCTGTACCTAGGTCATAGTAAATAGAGACAATGGCTGCATTGTCTCTATTTACTCGCTATTCACTATCGCGGCTCAATTTTAAATACACACCTAAGCCAGCGAGCAACCCCACCCCCGAAAACAACATCCAAACCCCATTCATCAGCTGCCCATTAGCAGGATTCAACACAGACTTGAACATAAGCAAAAGTGCTTCAATCGATACCGCAATGATGATAGCCGACATAAAGCGCATTATGGTCCGTCTTGTGGAGTTATAGTGGTTAATATCCTTACTCACCAGCACTTCCTCTTCTAATATGGTTTTACCTAAGTCGAAAATGGCTAAACCTAAGGTAATCATGACCACCACACTAAATGAGTTACTCGTTGTATCCTCTAATAGTGAAAACCCCTTCACTAACGACATAAAAGCAGCCGCTAGAAGCCACAAGGAAACGAGAATTAAAGAGCCACCTATCAAGCTATAAATAGCCTGAAACAGAGGGTGCATTCGATTCCTTAGTCCGTCTCCTAACAAATAAGACAATAAGCGCATCAAGCTAAAATTAATCACTAGGTAACCCATATCTTTGCCATCAGAGGAAATGACATGCTGTACAGAAGAAAGGGCTAATTGATGCGTCGCTGAAGACAGATAAGGCTGAGTTACCACCACTTTACTTTGGCTTTCTTGTGCTGCCAAAAAGTAGGGTCTGCGGCTACGGTCGCTGCCCTTACTAAAGGAGCGCCGCCCTCTTGCACTCACCATAGGGCTATACACTGTCTCTTGCTGCTGAATACCATTGGCATCCAAACAATAAATCAGCTCGACAAAAGGGTAAGCGCGGCTCAGCTGTGAAATCGTTTCTGCTTGAGACTTGGGCTCATTCAACAGAGCTTCACTATCTAAGCTAGTTAAAATAGAGGCCAATAGGTCGTGAATAACATCCTCATATGCACGATATTTATCTAAGGATCGAAAATAGTTCTGTGTTGTCATTTCGCTCTGCACTTTTGCTAAGTTATTAATTCTATTTGCAAAATATAAACATCATTTAAATAAATATTCAACATTCACTTTATTGATAATTAATTTTTTTATGAATCATACTTAAACTCCCTGTTTCTCTCGCTCACAAGCCCATAATCGGCTATATTAGCGCCGCAATATCCTTACACCTGAACCGCAGCCGGCATTCACTGTAATTTAGGTGTAAAAACAGCTCGACCGAACAATCTATCTATCACATATAAACGTTTCGACTCAGTGAATAGAACCCCCACCAGGTTGGAAACGTGCTATAGGAGAATTACTTTGCAAGCTAAAGTTGCCCTCATCATGGGATCAAAAAGTGACTGGCCTACTATGGAAGGCGCCGCTCAAATCATGGACCAGCTTCAGGTCCCATATCATGTGGAAGTTGTCTCAGCCCATAGAACACCAGTAAAACTGGCAGAATTCTCTGAACAAGCAGCAGACAAAGGTATTCAAGTTATTATCGGTGGCGCAGGTGGCGCAGCACATTTACCAGGCATGGTAGCAGCACATACTCACCTACCTGTTCTGGGTGTACCGGTACAAAGTAAAGCACTTAGTGGCATGGATAGTTTATTGTCTATCGCTCAAATGCCTAAAGGCGTTGCCGTTGGTACTTTGGCTATAGGGACAGCAGGTGCATTTAACGCAGGTCTTCTAGCTTGCCAAATCCTAGCTATTACAGATCCAGAGCTTACCGCTCGTATCCAAGCTTTCCGCGCTGAGCAAACAGACACAGTTCTTGCTAATCCAGACCCAAGGGAGGCCTAATGTCTAAGATATGGGTATTAGGTGCAGGGCAACTTGGCGCCATGCTTAAACAGGCTGCAAACCCGCTTGGACTTGACGTTGAAGCGGTTGATATTGAAAGCCAAGCGCAGCTTAGCTTAGCCGCTAATGACATTGTCACAGCAGAGAGAGAAGAGTGGCCTAGCACCACAGCGACTAACCAATTAGCAACACACGCTAACTTTGTTAATTTACAGACTTTTCCTCAGCTAGCTGACCGTTTAACGCAAAAGCAATTACTAGACAAACTTGAGCTATCCACAGCACCTTGGTTCCCGGTAACAGAAGAGACTAGTGCAGAACAACTACACCAGGATTTAGGTGAGCGCGTTTTGTTAAAACAACGCCGTGGTGGTTATGACGGTAAAGGTCAACACTGGCTAAAATCATCAGAACCTAGTCCAGTACCTAATGACTGGAAAGGCTGTGCGATCGCAGAACAAGGCATTGCATTTGATGAAGAAGTTTCTATTGTTGGTGTAAGAGGCAAGTCTGGTGAAACTTTTTTCTATCCTTTGACTCTGAACCTACATATTAACGGCATCTTGTATGCGTCTATCGCACCATTAAAACGCTTAGCACCATTACAAGCAAAAGCTGAAGAGATGCTAGCCAAGCTTATGAATGACTTGGATTATGTTGGTGTGATGGCAATGGAATGTTTCCGTGTTGGCGATCAACTTATGATTAATGAGTTAGCACCTAGAGTGCATAACAGCGGCCACTGGACTCAAGCTGGTGCAAGTGTCGACCAATTTGAAAACCATATGCGCGCGGTTGCGGGTTTACCTCTGGCACAAGCCCAGATAAAAAACCAAAGCATGATGGTTAATCTAATTGGTGTACCCGTTAATTATAATTGGTTGGCAATCTCAGGTTTAGAGCTATATTGGTATAAGAAGGAAGTACGAGTGGGCCGTAAAGTGGGCCATTTAAACTTCTGTAGTGGTGATAACGCTGCACTTAAAAAAGCACTAACAGAGCTTGAAGATTTACCAGCACCTTATGATAAAGCTTTAGCTTGGTTAAGCACGCATTTGTCATAGTATTGAGGTTGGGGCACTTTAATTAGTAATGTATAATATATGCTGATAACGTGCTCCCTTCTTTAGCCCTACCAAGCTTAAAGAAGTTTGGTAGGCAATTGTAAGTTCGCCGTAAAGAGAATAACTTTTTCACTATAGGACACTATTGGTCTTTATCTTTTACACTAAACCAGTAGAATCAAAAATAATGGAATAACTTATTGATTACAAAGCGAAGACAGTCACTTTGCTCAATATCTATAAGATGTTAGTTTAGGAGAGTACATGCAAGCTATAGAACTTGACCATTATGATTGGAGGCTTTTAAAGGCGCTGCAAAAGAACGCACGTCTATCAAATGTCGCCTTATCAGAAACTGTCAGCTTATCCCCATCTCAATGCTCTAGACGTTTACAGCGTCTTGAACAAAGCGGGTTGATCGAAAATTATATTACTCACTTAAACCCTAGTAGTCTTGGCTTTAATGTTATGGCTTTTGTAAATGTTACCTTAGACAAAAAAGGTGATAAAACGGCCATAGCCTTCCAAAATGAAGTCAATAAAATAGATAATATTTTGGAGTGTTACTCTGTTACAGGTGACACGGATTATCTATTAAGAGTTGTGAGTGCTGATCTTAAAAGTTTTTCTGATTTCATGATGGATAAACTTGTCTCTCTTTCTGGCGTTAGCCAAGTAAAATCAACTGTTATACTTGATCAAATCAAACATCAAACCGTACTACCTCTCCCTGCATAACAAAGATTTATATTCGCCATCATCCCATCTCGGTTTATGGCGATTACTCTCCTACTACACAGCCCAATAAAAGCCTATTTTTAGCACCTCATATTTGTTTATTTCGACATAGCGTCACTTGCTACTAAAAACGACCTCCATAGGTGAAAACAGATAAATTTACGTCGTTTTTGAACATTCCCATAAAAACCACTCAAAGCGAGAATTCACGCAGTCGCACACACGCTTTTAAAGCAACAAATTGACTCAAAAACAAACGGGTCAATATACAAATAATTACTATAATCGAGAGAAAGCGACGACGCTTTACACCTTTAATTTTGCTTGAACTCTAAGTCATTCAAGCCCCAATATTTAATGAGGAAGTCGCAATGGGTAATACAATAAAACTAACTGACATCACTAACCCTTCCCTCTCTCGAGAAGACGTAAAGGCGTTAATCGAAACTCGCAAGCCGAATTACAGTTTAGAAGCTCCCTTCTATAACTCTCAGGAGATTTTCGACTTAGACATGTCTGAGATATTCTGCAAAAGCTGGATTTTTGCAGGCCTGACATGTGAGATCCCTAAAACCGGTAATTATATGACCTTGGAAATAGGTCAAAACCCTATCTTTTTAGTGCGCGACAAAGAAGGCAAGATTCAAGGTTATCACAACACTTGCCGTCACCGTGGCCACAAGGTGGTTCTTGGTGATTCAGGTAAAGTCGCTAAGCTTGTTTGCCCATACCACCAATGGACATATGAACTAGATGGACAACTTCTTTTTGCTAACTCTATGGAGCAAACAGAAGGGTTTGAGAAAAAAGAATTCAGCCTACACCCAATTTCAGTCGAAGTTCTGCAAGGTTATATTTTTGTTAACTTGGCAGAAGATCCAGAACCATTTGGTGCATTTGCTGAAAAAGCGCAGGCACACATTGGTATTCATGACTTAGAAAATGCAAAAGTTGCAGTTGAAAGCCACATCATGGAAGACGCTAACTGGAAGCTGGTTGTTGAGAATAACCGTGAGTGTTACCACTGTAATGGTTCTCACCCTGAACTATTAAACTCTTTGATTGAGTTTGATGACACCACAGACCCAAGAGCGACAGATGAATTTAAAGCCCTATGTGCTGAAAAAGAAGCAAAATGGGAAAAGCTTGGTGTTCCTTATAAGCACATTGAAGAAGGCCTAAGAAACCGTATCGTCCGTATGCCATTACTAAACGGCGTAGTGTCTATGACAATGGATGGCAAACGTGCTTGTAGCAAACTACTTGGTAACATTCCAGATGAAGATATGGGCGCAATGCGTTTCTTGCACCTACCTAACTCTTGGAACCACTTCCAAGGTGACCACCTGATTACCTTTAGAGTATTGCCTTTGGGACCACAAAAAACCTTAGTGACAACTAAGTGGATTGTTCACAAAGATGCTGTGGAAGGGGTTGATTATGATGTGGAGCGTATGCGCCATGTTTGGGATCAAACCAACCAACAAGACAGAGATCTTGCTGAACGCTCACAAGAAGGCATCAACTCTATTGCCTATCAGCCTGGTCCATATCATCCAACTTATGAGTTTGGTGTTATCAACTTTATTGATTGGTACGCAGATCAGCTTGCTAAAGACCTATAACAATCGCCTAGTAGACATAGCTCTTTAGCAAAAGACTAGAACAACTAAGTAGATTAAAAAAACCGGAACCATTATGAATGGCTCCGGTTTTTTTATTCAACCAAAGATTTTATTCAACTGCATCATAAGCGGCTATATCCCACTCTTCCGCTTGAGCTGCTCGCAACCATTCTTGCATAGCAGGTAGTACAAACATGGCCTCAGACCAAGCCTCAAACTCATAACTAACAAATAGACCGTAGTTTCTAATACGCCACATAACAGGCGCATACATGGCATCAACAATTGAAAAGGCACCACACAAAAATGGCCCTTCACTTCGACTTGCCGACAACACCTCATCCGCTTGATAAAACTTTTTCCATAGTGCCGCTAATCGAGAGATATCCTTCAAACTCTCCGTATTAGCATTCACCTTAGTTTGACGACGACAATTCATCGGAAACTGGCTTCTTAATCCCATAAAGCCAGAGTGCATCTCCGCAGAGGCAGAACGCGCCAATGCTCGCCAAGCTTTAGCTTCTGGCCATAAATTAGCTTCAGGGTAGGTATCAGCTAACACCTCCATAATTGCCATTGAATCCCAGACAATTTGATTATCAATCTTTAGAATAGGCACACTTGCTGGTATTGCCTCTTGCTTAGCAAAATCTGTTAATGATGTATCGTGATAAAAAGGGAAAATGGTTTCCTCAAAAGCCAATCCTGCCACCTTCATAGCCAGCCAAGGCCTTAAAGACCAAGAAGAGTAATTCTTATAAGCAATAAACAATTCCATTTAACAAACCCCTTTATAAAATTTGTGGTTAAGTAAAGTCTCATGCTAGGCTGAAAAACTATGATATAAAAGCGAATAATACCGAACACATCATTCGTAAAAAGCGAAATATAGGCATTCATAATGACACCCAAACAAGTACGCAGCCTTTTAACTGTAATTCAATATGGCAGCATTAATCAGGCTTCTAAGGTTCTGCACTTAGCGCCATCAAGCATTTCTGCCCAGTTAAAAGAGTTGGCAATTGAATTGGGGATCGATCTATTTGAAACTAAAGGGAGAAACATCCAGCTAACTCAGGCAGGCCAGTCTTTATTACCTAGTTTTCAGGCGTTTTGTGCTCAAGAGTTCCAAATAAAGCAACTAGCACAAACCTATCAAACAGGCCTAAAAGGCAGTATCAGAGTTTTCGCCCCAAGTTCTTTATGTATTTACCGATTACCTGCAATTATCGAAAAGTTACAGACAAGTGAACCAGAGCTTGAAGTTATATTGATTCATGAACCCTATGATTATGAGACGGCTCTGAGGCAAGCAGACATTGACGCAGCACTTATCATGACAGAGGCTTCTAACCTTAGCAAAGTACAAAAAGATTGGTCTTCAAACTTACACTTTGAAGAAGAAGTCATTTATGTGGCGCATCCTGAATACCTAGCGACTCACAAGTCGTTCACCTTAGAAGAACTCAACCAATACCCTCTTATTACAACAGAAGAAGCCTGTAGTTATCGAAAGTCTGCAGATAAGCATTTTAATGAAACAGGTTTAACACTATCGCCAAGGCAAAGCTTTTCAAATGTTGAGGTGATAAAACGCTGCTTAATTGGCAAAATGGGCGTTGGCTTATTACCCAAATGCGTTGTCTCTGAAGAAATCAGCCAAGGTCGTTTAATACAGGTTCCAGTTACGGGTACACCTTATCGATTTCAGTCTCATATCATTTCCTTAAAAACACCTCTTTCAAATAAGCGCTTAGAAAAACTGATTAGCCTAATATAGTTAAAACAATTAGCTAAGTGCTTGCTTTAAATTAGTAATAACTAACATTTACTTTTTACATACCACATGTTTTAAAGCCTTGATCATTTCTCTGGCAAAAGGTTTAATGTGCGTTTTTTAGCCATCACATTAAATAAAAATAACATTCTCGCTTTTTAAATGAACCAGACTCACTTTGTTTTTGTTCAAAAATCACACTAAAAGCAGGCTAATGAAGTAAAAATCGATAAAAGAAGCGAATTTTCCATCTTTTATGATGAGCAAGATAGGAAGACTTATTCTTTTTTTGCATCAAGCAGTTACAATTTTTAGTACAAACAAAAATTAAATACCCTAAAATAGCGCCACAAATTAACTTCCTATTTTTGCGGCCTATAACCGCCTCTTAGGCTCCCTTACAATCACAGGAATCATAATGTCAATTTTGAAGCGACTCACGATCAAACAACAGCTTGTTTTTGGATTAGCTTTACTTATTTCTATTGTTATTGCTCTGGGTTCATTTTCCTTTTACCAAATGTCTAATTTAAGCCATTTGACTGAAGAAGTATTTGATCACCCTTTCACAGTGACGCGATCTTCATTAACAGCTGAAGTTGAATTAACACAACTAGAATTACTGGTAGAGAAAAATCGACATGCTCTGGTTCAAACGCAAGAGTCAAAAGATAAGATTCATCACTTAGAAGACCTCATCATGAAAGACCTTAAACTGGTCCAAGAAAGAGCCAAGGGTGATGAGGTGCAAAGACAAATCAAAAGCAGTATTGAGCATTTCGAAGACTGGATTGAATTAGAAGAAGAGATTCTAGCAATAAAGGACTTATCAACTGATACTGCTCAAAATCAAATAGATTTAGCCGAAAAAAAACTACACGACCTTGATAAAGAGTTAGAAAGAATCATCACCTTCTCAGTACATAACGCTGAAGTCTATCGTGAAAGAGCAGGCCAAACTCGCGAAAACGCCATCACAACAGGCATAATCATTGTCGCTTTTGCCGTTTCGTTTGGCGTTTTAATTGCCATTGTTTTACTTAACAACATACTGCGTCCACTGAATATGCTAACTAACAGCATTACGCGTATCGAAACAGAATCAGACTTAACAGCAAGGGTCAGCATCAATAATAAAACTGAAATTGCTCAAACTGCTGATGCGATTAACGGCATGTTAGGTAAATTTCAGAATAGCCTACATCAAGTATCTGATGTGGTACTACAGCTTTCTGCAACCTCACAGCAAACTTCTGCTATTACAGAGCAAACCACAGCAGCAGTAAGAGATCAGTCTGATAAAACACAATTACTAGCAACTGCTTCTCATCAGATGAGCCAGTCGATTAAAGATGTCGCACATAATGCAAACTCAGCATCTGCATCAACGGTAGATATCAATAGCCGCACTCAGCAGGGCCTTGAAGCCATGCAAGACACAATTGAAGAGATCGGCGTTTTATCGAAAAATGTTGGTGAAGCGGGTGTGGTGATTGCTCAAGTAGAAAAGAACAGTGAGGAAATTGGCTCTATTCTAGATGTGATTCAAGGGATTGCCGAACAAACCAACCTACTAGCTTTAAACGCAGCGATAGAAGCTGCACGCGCTGGTGAACAAGGTCGTGGTTTTGCCGTTGTCGCAGACGAAGTACGTAACCTTGCCAGCAAAACCCAATCGTCTACTGAAGAAATCAATCAGATGATTTTAAAGCTGCAAACAGATTCTAGAGAAGCGGTATCTGTTATGGAACAAAGCCAATCAACGGCAGGCTTAGCAACTGACAAAGCAAAAACAACCAGTGATATCTTGATGGGAATTAACAGTGCAATTCACGACATTAACGAGCAAAATTCTTTAATTGCCAGCTCTACCGAAGAGCAAAGTGCTGTGACCGATGATATTTATCAGAATGTTAATCAGATCAGTGAGATGACAAAGCAAACAAACATAGGGGCTGAGCAAACCAAAGAAGCCAGCTTAAACCTAAACCAGTTAGCGCACGAACTGAAAGACCTTATCAAACAGTTCAAAGTCTCTTAATTAATAAGATCAATCATAAAAAAGGCAGATGCATCGCATCTGCCTTTTTTACATCTCTTGCTCCGTGCTAAATAAAATTCATCGCATTAATTTCAATAAAGCCCTCACTCAACTGGCTTACTCAGAACACTGTTGGAGATATAACGGCTAAATGCCTGTAATAAAATGGCATACCTTTGTGCTTCAATATGACCTTCACTTGGCATCAAATAGGTAGCATTCACTTCTAGTTGCAAAGTCGGCACACCTCTTTTACTGGCAAATTTAGCAATTGTCTGCTGCTTGCTGGCACTAAAGCGGTTATACGAAATACTAAAAATGCCTTCTTTGGCTAAGGTGTCAATCAGATCCGTGACTAATGCTTCCTGTCCTAACAAAGACTCACCATTCATGGTACCTATATCAAGATCATAGGAGCGCATTGGATTACTACCATGAATATCTAGTACTAACACAGGGTTAACCTGCTCTATTAGGCCAGCAAGTTCACGCTTAAACTCATTATCATCAAGGTAATTTGGATCAGTGCCATTTTCATAATTAGCATAAATAACATGGGCACCAACAAGTTCAGCTAATGCAATTGCATAAGCGGCTGTTGCGCCGCCATCTGAAAAACGATACTTACCATTACGAAATGGCCTCACTGAGTGTGGTGCAGTAATAATGATTGGCTGGGTACCAGGGACAATTTTGACGCTTTCTTCCCCTGGTGGCATAGGTACGCCTTGCCTGTCATTCAATTGCTTTTCAATAGCGATAGAAGAGCGCACTAACTTAGGCTCAATAATGGCAGCTGAATAGCTTTCAAAATAAGGGATTTGGTTCGCCTGAGGAGCCTCATTACTTTGTGTTTGAGGATGACTACAAGCCGTTAAGGATAAGCTGGCAATCATTAATAGCAGTTTATATTTAAGAGATGGGTTTGACATGGTCACTTCCTGTATTCCTGTCTAAGTTATCTAACTTGCACGTTATCACATTCATCATTAAGTGAGAAAGTGCTTCAAATTTCATTCAGCAATTAACCTGTTTCAACTAATAAAATTGACTCGTCTTTATATTGCAATAAATGCAACACTATAATGAGAATATATCAATATACACAAAACAAAGCTTTCTGTAGAGTGAGCTCCATATTGAGGAAAAGTGATTTTCCCCAAGACAAAACATTTACCATTTTTTTAAATTTTTAGGATAGTTTCATGTCTAACAACTATTTCAATACTTTGCCGCTACGCGAGCAATTAGAGCAATTAGCAAAATGTCGTTTCATGTCTATGGACGAGTTCAGTGATGGCGTTGAAGCCCTTAAAGGCAAAAAAATGGTCGTTATCGGCTGTGGTGCACAAGGTCTAGCACAGGGTCTTAACCTACGTGATAGTGGCTGTGATGTTGCTTATGCTCTACGTCCTGCTGCAATTGCTGAAAAACGTCAGTCTTGGAAAAATGCAACTGAGAACGGTTTTGTTGTTGGTACTTATGAAGACCTTATCCCAACTGCAGACGTAGTTCTTAACCTAACACCAGATAAGCAACACACTCCTGTTGTAAATGCTGTAATGCCTCTTATGAAAGAAGGCGCTTGTCTTTCTTACTCTCACGGTTTCAACATTGTTGAAGAAGGCATGCAAATCCGTGACGACCTAACAGTAATCATGGTTGCACCTAAGTGCCCAGGTTCTGAAGTTCGTAACGAATATGTTCGTGGTTTTGGTGTTCCAACACTAATTGCTGTACACGAAGACAATGATCCTAAAGGTGAAGGTCTTGCACTAGCGAAAGCTTACGCTGTAGGTACTGGTGGTCATAAAGCTGGTGTTCTTATGTCTTCTTTCATTGCCGAAGTTAAATCTGACCTTATGGGTGAGCAAACTATCCTTTGTGGTATGTTGCAAACTGGTTCTATCCTTTGCTTCGACAAAATGGTTGAAGAAGGTGTTGACGCAGGCTACGCATCTAAACTTGTACAATACGGCTGGGAAGTTGTTACTGAAGCGCTTAAATACGGCGGCGTAACTAACATGCTAGATCGTCTTTCTAACCCAGCTAAGATCAAAGCATTTGATCTTTCTGAAGAGTTGAAAGTCATCATGCGCCCTCTATACAACAAGCACCAAGATGACATCATCAACGGTACTTTCTCTCGCGTTATGATGGAAGATTGGGCTAATGATGACGTTAACCTACTAGGCTGGCGTGCAGAGACTGCTGAAACTAACTTCGAAAAAACACCAGCAGGCGATGTTGAAATCACTGAACAAGAGTTCTTCGACAATGGCATCTTGATGGTTGCTATGGTTAAAGCGGGTGTTGAGCTTGCTTTCGAAACTATGACAGCTGCTGGTATCGTTGCTGACTCTGCTTACTACGAGTCTCTACACGAAACACCACTTATCGCTAACACTATTGCGCGTAAGAAGCTTTACGAAATGAACGCAACTATCTCTGATACTGCAGAATACGGTTGTTACCTATACAACCACGCTTGCCTACCTCTTCTTGCTGACTTCATGAAAGACATCAAGACTGACGTAATTGGTCGTGGTCTAGAATCAAGCGAAACGGGTGTTGATAACGCTCGTTTGATCGAAGTAAACAAAGCACTTCGTTCACACCCAGTTGAAGCTATCGGTGATGTTCTACGTGGCCACATGGCTGACATGAAAAAAATCGTTTAATCGGTTTCTTTAAGTTGACTAGTCCTGATATAGGTTGACACTTATTTCAGTTAAAACGCTCGATGCACCTCATCGGGCGTTTTGTATTTTAGGCTTAAATGCGGCCTACTTTCATTATAAAGTGTGATTGATTCTTTCACCATTTTCTTCGCCTCCTGTAAATTCATCGGCTTTTCTAATACTTCAAAATTCCGTTAACTCTTTCTGCTAACGCATTCTGATAGCAATCATAACCATCTGTCATTGAGCAACGAATACCGTATTTATTATGTATTGCTTGATACATTGCCGAACAGTATTGGATACCTCTATCAGAGTGATGAACAAGCCCCCTTACATCTCCTGCGCACTTAATTGCTTTCTTTAAGGCAATCACAACATCACATGTTTTAAGACTACTATGCACATAATGGCCTACTATTTTTCGTGAGAACATATCGGTAATCAAACTAAGATAGGCCTGCCCTTCTCGTACCGGTAAGTAGGTAATATCGGCCACCCATACTTGCTTTGGCTTATTCACAACAACCTGATCTTTACTTGCTTTGATTAAGTTGGGATGACACCAAAAGCGATGATTGCTTTGGGTGGTTTTATGATATGCCCGACGACATGGCACTAGCAGTCGTGCTTCTCTCATTAACTGAAACAGCTTGTCTCGACCTATCGCATTAGATAACGCTTTGTTCTGCTTCATAAAATAAAGAAGCTTACGCCCACCCATTCTGGGGTGTTGCATTCGCTTAGTTCGAATAAAACGAATGATCTCTTCATTGCGTTGCTCCTTTTCTAAGGCACAACGACACTGTTTATAATAGGCTTGTCTGCTTATGTTCAAAAACACACATGACTGAGTCACGGTTAATGCTTTGATCTTTTTTTCTTGGATAACATCTCTTGCTGCTTTTTTGGCAAGCTGACACCATAATCACGTTTCATAACGGTGACGACAGCCTCAAAGAACTCAGCTTTCAATTGTGTTTCAGCCAGTTTTTGTTCGAGTTCTTTAATGCGTTGCTCGGGTGTTTGTTCTGTTTTTTGATCTTTCATATGACTACCTTTTAGAAAAAAAGGGGGAGTCCCTAAAGACCAATCTAGCTTGCCATGCTTACGAAGCCAAACTAAAACAGTAGAGCAACCTTGAATGCCGTACTTATCTTGAGCTTGTTTATAAGTTAATTCGCCTTTTTCTACCTGATCGACAATCGATAATTTAAAAGCGAGTGAATAGTCGCGCTGAGTACGCTTAGATGTTGATTGCATAACACTCTCCAAATGATTAATTGGAAGTGACAACCTTATTCAGGACGGGACAAGTAGATTAAAAAAGCCAAGACCTAGGTCTTGGCTTTTTTTTGCGAAAATTAATTCACATCAATCACGCTGCGTCTTTCTCTACCCTATTCAGACACTAAGGCTCACTAAAGATAGCCACAACGGCTATCCAGCCAAGAAACAACACAAAATGTAGCTTTTTACTTAACTCCATATAACGCCAATACTTATTCGTTAATTGATGCGTGACGCATATATTTTTGTATTCTTGCAACTGCTCTTTCTGCTTAACAGGACTAAAGTACTCCTGATAATCAGCATCATACTCTTTTAATGTCGGCACAATAATTTTTTTACGTATATAAATCACACGTCCTATTGCTGCGGCAAATAAGAGCTAATAAGCAAAGATGATAACTTCAGTATTCATAAGATAGGGCTTTTAGACCACGCCCTTCGGGTCTTTCAGAAAAATCATCTCATAGACAGAAAATTACAAGCGAATAATCAAATTCAAAATATTCACAAAAGGTGCTTAATACTTTCATATCTTGATTTAAAACCACTATATGAAATCGAGATTTGGGATAAGGATTATGATTGCATACCAATTAAGGCCTAGTTTCACTAAAATGAAGCCATTATTGATGAGCCGTGAAGGCTCTAAGCTAGGAGATAAAAATGCAATATAATGTTTATTTATCCGGTGAGATTCACTCGGATTGGCGTGATCAGATTAAAAAAGGCATCGCTGAAAAAAACCTTCCTGTTACCATTTTTGCCCCTAACTGCCATCATGAATCAAGTGACGAAGTAGGCTCTGTGATTTTAGGCGAAGAAGATAAAGCCTTCTGGAAAGACCATAAAGCCGTCAAAATTAATGCTATCCGCATTAATAATATGATCAAACAGTCAGATATTGTTGTGGTACGTTTTGGTGATAAGTACAAACAATGGAATGCGGCATTTGATGCAGGCACAGCCGTTGCATTGGGTAAGTCTCTCATTACCATGCACTCTCCAGAGCTAACACACCCACTAAAAGAAGTGGATGCACAAGCGCTAGCGGTAACAGAAACACCAGAGCAAGTTGTCAGCATCTTAGAGTACATTTGCCAGCCTTCATAGGCTGATAGGCAATACTCATCCATAAAAAAAGGAAGCTTGGCTTCCTTTTTTTATGCTAGTTATCTACTAACTAGATTCTGACTAATGGTGGAGTCGTAAGGCTTTAATTACTTAGACTGTATTAGGCTTGGTTAACAAGCTTCCTTACCTCCAGGTAATAATTTAATGTCAGCTCTTTTTTAAAGCTAACACTTTGTATGTCCTTTATGTTCTCTCGCTATTTTTAGCGCTTTATGTGATAAAGCAATTCTTTAAGCCATTTGGCTAAATAATAATGTTAGGTAAATTGTAAATTCAAATCAGGGTTAGCTGGTAAAACAGGATAACGGCTGGATATCGCCACACGATTCCAAGTGTTAATAACAATACTAAGCCATTCTATTGCGGCAATTTGTGCTTTTGTTAATACCTTGGTGGCGGCTTTATACACAGTATCAGGTACTTGGCCCTGAGAAATTAATGTAATGGACTCTAGTAACTCTAAGGCTGCCTTTTCTTTATTATCAAAATATAGGGACTCCCGCCAGGCGGAGACTAAACTAATACGTTCAATAGGTTCGCCACTATCTGAGGCATCTTTACTGTGCAATCGAATACAGAAAGCACATTGATTGATTTGTGAAGCGCGCAGCTTTAATAGATGGCTAAAGCCTTCATCTATTCCAGCATCTTCAATGAACTGAGTTGCGATACAATCGAGCTGCACCACAGACTTATACATAACAGGACTTGCTTTACCTAAATTGACTCGATCTTCCATTTTCTACCTCAACATATTCTTCAGTTAAATAAATGAATACGAAACCATATAAAGTTAGTACTTTTTACGTTAATTTACATAATCAAATATTTAAAAAAATTCAGTTAGCAGAAAAATACGTTACCACCAGCCCATTTGGGTATCAACTAACTAGCAGAAATTGAGCCCGCTGCGAGGAGAACGCACCCACTAGATGTAAAATTATAGTCAAAATAACGAAAGTATTTAGCAAACTATTTATCACTATTACTCTGAGTAATTAAACAGGCCTCTCAATGCCTACTTTTACGACCA
This sequence comes from Marinomonas sp. SBI8L, assembly GCF_001624705.1. Taxonomy (GTDB): domain Bacteria; phylum Pseudomonadota; class Gammaproteobacteria; order Pseudomonadales; family Marinomonadaceae; genus Marinomonas. The sequence goes on along the minus strand of NZ_JSEO01000003.1, from coordinate 228,352 downwards.
TTTGACAAAACTGATAACTGATTCAGTTTTAGTGTTGCAATTTATTCACTGAGCCAAAAAGCTAAGACAAAATGCATAAAAATATCCCATGAAATTTTAAATTTTTCTATTACATCTTATTATTCATATCTTGTTAAAACAGTAGAATGAGATTCGTTTACACCACTTTATAGCGCTAATATTGTGAATTAAACACGGATAACTACCTGCCTTTTATTTGATTAAACCTATGCTTTGGTTCAATTTGCTAGGAAAGTTGATCCCCCTTGTTATTGCCTAAGTCTCGAAAAAATCACTATATTCCCATTCTTTGATCTAAGACAATCCCTGAGATCTAAGCAGGGAAATTTGTAATGAAGGCAGTTCTAAATGAAACAACTCATACACCCAAGCACCTTATTTCGTCATTTGATTAACCTCTACCCTCCTTATCTTTTTACTGGGATTAAAGTTTCTTCGATCAGCCGAGACTTCCAGCATTTACAAGTGGATATGCCACTTCGTTGGTACAATAGAAACTATGTCGGTACGCATTTCGGCGGTAGCCTATTCGCCATGACTGATCCTTGGTTTATGCTGATGTTAATGCAAATATTGGGGAGGGATTATCTCGTTTGGGACAGCAAAGCCGAAATAGATTTTATCAAACCAGGCAAAGGTAAGGTCTCTTGTCGCTTTCATATTAGCCAAACCATGCTAGATCAAATAAAACAAAATACGGAGACAGGTGCTAAGTATTTACCTGAATATGAAGTGCATATTCGAGATGAATCAGGAGAGCTAATCGCTAAAGTCAAAAAGGAAATCTACATTCGTAAAAAACCAAAAAAATAAGCAGGAAAAGTTGTTTTTGCCTAATCGCTCTCTTTAAAAGGTACATTACACTCAACTCAAAAACGTCGTTTTTAGATAAATCAATATTAAAAGTGTCGTTTTTTAGCCATTTAAAATAGAAACTATCTTATTAAAGCCTATAGCATGAAACCCTATTCGAACCGACTATATTAAAATAAATGACTGTTATTTAAGACAAATTCAACAGCTGTTACTAGTAGGTTTCAGGCTACAATAGGGTATTTGAATTTTTTGATAAAGAGAGATCAATGTACACCATTAAAGCTCGTGACCTATCTGTTCAATTCGATAATGATTTCATATTAAACACTGTAAACTGGACGATTGAGCCAGAACAACATTGGGTTATCACGGGAAGCAACGGAGCAGGAAAGTCTGCACTGGCAGCCAGCTTATGCGGCTATGGGGATATTAGTTCAGGTGAACTCTCTGGCTTACCTGAAAAAGTCGCAATAGTCTCATTTGAAGCACAAGCAGAACTGATTACAGCAGAGCTAAAAAAGGATGACGCAGACATTATGGATGTTGTCGCCTTAGGTACTCCAGTAAGAGAGATACTAGAAGGTGAACAAGCTAAGCCGACTAATCCAGGGTTAGTTGAACGCCTTGTAAGTGAATTCAAACTTGAGTATCTACTTGATCGCGCTTTTCGCAAACTCTCTACAGGTGAAAGCCGTAAGGTAATGCTGATCAGAGCATTAGCAAGCGAACCCGAGTTACTTGTTTTAGATGAACCTTTTGATGGCTTAGACGCAGATACATTAGATATGCTGCAAAGCTATCTAGAGCAGATTAAAGATCAGATTCAAATTATCATGGTACTCAATCGTTTTGACGAGTTTCCAGCCTTTACAAGCCATGTGGCTTACGTCGAAAATGGGCAACTTACTCATCAAGTAAGTACCCAAGATAAAGAAGCCTATGCCGACCTTTATCAGCTAATGCATTTAAAAACGACAGATCTTAGTATCCCACCAGCAAGCAGCGCGTCACTATTAGAAAACTTAGACCCAACAGAGCCCCTTGTTGACCTTAATAAAATTCAAGTGAAATATGCTGACACCACCATTCTTGATGGTATTGATTGGCGTATAAAACAACAGGAACACTGGCAATTAAGCGGCCCTAACGGCAGTGGTAAAACAGCTCTTTTATCCCTCATTACAGGTGACCACCCACAATGTTATGTAAATGATATTTTTGTATTTGGTTTTAAGCGAGGCAACGGCGAAAGTATTTGGCAGATCAAACAATATATAGGCTATGTCTCGACTGCGTTACAGTGGGAATATAGAGTAGGGACAAGTCTAAGAAATGTGATTATTTCAGGCTTTTACGACAGCATTGGTTTGTACAATAAAAGCAGTGATGTAGAAAAAGACATTGCCAACCAATGGTTAGCCCTATTAGGAATGAGCCACAAAGCAGATCAGCCTTTCAACCAACTGTCCTACGGTGACCAAAGGCTTATCTTAATTGCTCGTGCCATGGTAAAACACCCACCACTATTGATTCTTGATGAACCTTGCCTTGGCTTAGATGATATCAATAGACAACTTGTATTAGCTCTCATTGAGAAGATTTGTGCTGGTAGCGAAACCACTGTTATTTACGTTAACCACCATGCTGAAGATAAGATCAAAGGCATCAACAGACACCTTAAATTAGATAAAAAGCAAAGCTAGTCTCTTAGGAAGGTACGATTATCTTGTACCTTCCTTCTTTCACTCCAGTAGCCATAAGACACGATAACTCTTATCTTGCCGATAACTTTATTGTCAACTTTTGCGACAAAGGGGTAACTATAAAAGAAATCACCATGGCTAATGGCCAAGCAAAAGCAAACGCTTTAAGCCAGCTAAATATAAATACCTCAGTCCAGCCAATATTGAACCAGGTCACCCAGAAGCTCATTAATAGTGACAGTTGAAAAGACATAATAAGGGTAAAAATCAAGCGCTCTTTCATTGTTGTTTCCTAACAATTCAAACAGGCTTAAAGTATATTTATTTGCATTATTGTTTTATATAGACAAAATTAGAACAACAAATTGCACATATGAAATCATAAACAAACCTGAGTGATTTATGTACGACGACCTCAACCTCTTTATCCAAATTGTTCAACACCAAGGTTTAGCAAAAGCCGCGATAAAACTAAACATGTCTGCCGCCACTATCACGAGACGCCTACAAAAACTTGAGCAGACCCTCAGTACCCAATTAGTTCATCGTTCAGCAAGACAGTTTATCTTAACGCCTGAAGGACAAAACTATTATCAAACCTATGCACCTTTATTCGAGCAATTAGAAGCCTCTAAAAATGCGCTCGACATGGAAAGCCAAGAAACATGCGGCAGCTTAAAAGTCTTCACTCCCACCAATATTTCATTGGGCTTTTTACAACCTATGTGGTCAGGCTTTATCAAACAATATCCAGACATTCGATTAGAGCTTCAACTCAATAATCAAAGAGAAGACCTTCTAGCAGCTAAAGCAGATATTGCTCTTCGCATCGGCCCACAAAGTGACTCTCAGCTTTATCAAAAAAAGCTAGGAAGTCTGTCCACTTTATTCGTGGCAGCACCAAGCTACATAGAGCAAAAAGGTGAACCAAAAACGCTAGAGGAGCTTGAGTGGCATACTTTACTAGCGACCCATACCTTACCTAACTGGCAACTCAACCAAATGAGCACAGGAAAAAGCTGTGTATATCACCCAAAAATATCCACACTGACAAATGACATCAGCCTAATTACCCAATTTGTATGCGACGGACTAGGGGTTTCACTCTTACCTATTAATGAAGCAAGAAATCATCTTGCCTCAGGGCGTCTGGTACACATTTTAAAAGACTGGAAAGGCCCAGAAAGAGAACTCTTTGCCGTCTGGTCTACGGGTCGCTTGCTTAATCCAAGAGCCAAGCGTTTAAAAGAATATATGCAAGATTATATTAAGCTGAAACTCAGCGAACTGTCCTTAGAACAATAGAGCAAATACTTTTACCTAAGGAGGGAAGAGAAACTATTCTCAGCCCTCTTAGCTTGTTATGATGCGCCAACAATTATCATGGGAAGTTAGAGTGCAGACGCTAAAGCAATTAAAAAATGGTGAACTTAAGGGTACAGTTCGCTTAAACCTGAGTGAGAACCTTAGCCAATTTCCAGCTGAAATTTTTGACCTAGCTGATAGCCTCGAAGTACTGGATCTATCCAACAATCAACTAAGTGAATTACCCCAAGATCTCAATAGATTGAAGAAGCTAAAGATTCTATTTTGTTCAAATAATGAATTTACTTGTCTTCCTCCCATGCTATCTCTTTGTCAAAATCTTGAGATGATAGGCTTTAAATCGAATAAGATTACCCAAGTACCAGCAAGCTCATTACCATTACAAACTCGCTGGTTAATTTTGACTGATAATAAAATCGCAGAATTGCCAGAGAAGTTAGGTCAACTTAATAATCTAGAAAAGCTTGCTTTATCCGGAAACCAGCTAACTTATATACCTCAATCTATTTCTAATTGTCATAAATTAGGACTAATTCGTTTATCAGCTAATGCATTAACATCCTTTCCAGATGCCCTACTTGATTTACCAAAACTTGCTTGGCTAGCTTTTGCAGGTAATCCTTTTTGTGAGACCTCTGCCATTGAAGACAGAATTAAAATACTTAAAAGAGACACATTTAGTTTCTATGAAGTTTTAGGCAAAGGAGCCTCTGGTGTTATCTATAGAGCCACCAACTCTAGTGAGAACCATCTTCCAAATGAAGTAGCCATTAAGGTGTTTAAAGGTGAAGTGACCAGTGATGGTTACCCAGAAGACGAATTGGATGCCTGCCTATCAACAGGATTGCATCCTAACCTTGTAAAACCCTTAGCTCAAATTAAAGAAGCTGACTGCTCCGCCCTTGTGATGGAGCTCATTCCAACGGACTATATAAATTTAGGTCAGCCACCTAGCCTTGAAACCTGCACTCGTGACACATTTACTCAGGGTCAAAGCTTTAGTATCAAACAGATTGAACACATAGTACAGCAGCTAGAAAGTTTAGTGGATCATCTAATTGAATACAAAGTCAGCCATGGTGACCTGTATGCTCACAATGTACTTATCAACCATCAAGGCGATATTTTATTTGGTGACTTCGGCGCTGCATCAAAATATCAGATGCTTGAGGGCTATCAGCAATCTGGTATCCAAGCGATAGAAAGGCGCGCGTTAAACTACTTTATTGACGACATGTTAAGCCTATGCCAACCAGAGGATCGCCAAAGCCAAGCTTATCATCAGTTAAAAAGCAAACTGTCCCTTATCACAGAGTAAACCTTCCTAGCTTTAATCTTAATCGTTACTCACCAAGATGCTCTTTTGGCCTTTAAATGATTCATATAGGGCCATATGAGCCACTCTGGAAAAACAATCTGTACGGGTATCGTAAGCTTTCATCCATTCAATCAAAAAGTTTAGATTGTCATCTTGGGCTTGTTTTGACTCATATTTATGGGGCTCCCAGGGCCTATTTTTAGCGTTTTCAATACACTCGTTTAAAGGCAAGTTCAAAAAGAAAGCTTGATTAGCTTCATGACTAATTAAAGCTAATAAGTCACTGTAGCAACCTTCAATTACCCACTCATCATGTTGCTTTATAAAAGTATCTATCATACCTTTGGATTCATCGAGAGGGCGTCTTTGAGGTGTTTCTCCTCCCTCTTGCCAAGCTAATGTATCCAAATCTAAATGGGCTAACTTATCAATCACACTTAACTTTTTTGCCAAAGTTGACTTACCCGATGAAGAATTGCCAAACACTATAATTTTTTTCATTAGTCACGCCTTCAAGTAAAACTTCTGTAAACATAAAAGCAAGCTCAAATGCTATCCCTTAATATAACCTTAAGCTTGCGCCTTTAAGATGTTGAGAATTTCAGAACTGTCTTGGTAAATTAACTATGTTTATTGCTATATGCATCCTTATCACAACTTGCTTAATCATACCTGGTTTAGGTGTGATGCAAAGCTATTCTGGCGTGCCCATGGATGCGGCTTTCAGTCAATACTTAGGAATCGTTGCCTTATTAGGTATGTCCTACTGCTATATTTTAGCCACTCGCTTTAAACTCGTAGAAAGCCTTTTTGGTGGCTTAGACAAGTCTTATGTCTTTCATAAGTGGTTAGGTCTTGGCTCACTCGCTGTCATTTTTTTACATGATCAGATAGACGCTGAAATTAAAAGTCTAGGCTCTCCTAGCATGGGAGAGTTGGCTGAAGACTTAGGCGGACTGGGATTTGATGGTTTACAGGTTTTACTTTTAATCACAGTCATTACACTCATTCCTTATGCACTTTGGAAGTTTACCCATAAGTTTATTGGCGTTCTCTTTGTCTTATCTGTTTTACATTTTGCTTGGATGCCAAAACCTTTTGATCTCACTTCACCTTTGGGGCTTTACGTCCTTAGTATATGTGGTTTAGGGATCTTATCTTACCTTTATACTCTCTCTTCAGGTTTTGCTAGAGCATCAAAGAGCCACAACCCATTAAAGGGCACTCGCCAATACAAAGTCATCAGTAAAGACCTTACAGGAGATATTGTTAGCTTTGAGTTAGCGCCAATACAAAAAGGCATTCGTCATCAAGCGGGTCAATTCTCTTTTATTTCATTTGATCACGCGAAACTAAAGGAAATCCACCCATTTACGATTAGCAAAGCACCTAACCAAGAGGGCAACTTAAGATTCAGTATTAAGGCTTTGGGTGATTACACAAAAGCGCTTCCTAAGCATTTAGAAATCGGTATAACAGCTAATGTCAGTAAAGCTTACGGCCATTTTGGTAAGAAGCTAGGTAAACGTAATGAGGTATGGATTGCAGCAGGCATAGGTATCACACCGTTTGTCGCTATGGCTCAAGCTTTATCAGAACAAAAAGAAAGCAGTGATAAAGAGACTCATCTTTTCTACTGTGTTCAAAGTAAACAGCAAGCGATTCATCTAGAAGAATTAGAGAAAATTGCAGCTAGATGTTCACGTTTTCATGTGCACCTTTGTGAGTCATCACTAGGCAAACGTATTAGCCTTAACTTAATTAAAGAAAGTATTGGTTTCGAGCTTAAGAAAGCGTCCATTTCTTTCTGTGGTCCAAGCAAGCTAAGAAAAACCTTACAAGATTGGTTTAAAAGCGAGTCTGTACCTAGTCGCAACTTCCATTATGAAGTATTCGAAATTCGCTCTGGTATAGGGTTAAATCCTATCGTCAGCTGGATCTTAAAAGTTTTGCTTGCTCGTTTTCCAAAAATTAAACAAGTTTGGGCTAGGCTACCTTTTACTCAACAATAGTTTTCAGATCAATAACAACCTCTTCTGTTAATACTCCCTTCAGTTATTAACAGAGCATCAGCCAAAGCAAAGCCTGCTTTGGCTGATTTTTTATTACAGCGATACCATAACACCTAACAGAGTAAAGCAGTCCGCACTGTCTCATTGAACTAGGTTAACAACTTAACGCCAACTATTTAGTTTCTTATGAATATCTTTTTTAGATGTTTTACAGAGCAGCTGTATCTGTTCAAAGCTCAAATCGAATATACCATAGCGCTCACCGATACTTTCAAGCATAGCTAGCCAAACTTTGGCAGTCATTTGGGCATCATATAAAGCTCGGTGGAAATTACCTTCAACGGGGATATTGGCAAAATCCACCAAGCTTCCCAGCTTATGGTTAGGTGCATCTTGAAAAATCCGTCTGGCTAACAATAAGGAGCAGGCAAATTCCCCCTGATAATTTAGCGACAATCGCGCAAGTTCTGCGTCTAGAAAACGACGATCAAATGAGGCGTTATGAGCAATGAGGTTATCCTTGCCAATAAAGTCTGCGAAATCACGCATAACCTCGGCACAAGGTGCTGCTTCAGACAAAAGCCCATTACTGATTCCAGTATAGTCTTCAATAAAACGACTCACCCTGAAACCTGGGTTCATCAGTGCTTGAAATTCAGCAACGGGCTGACCAGCTTCTAGCTTTACTGCACCAATTTCAATGGCCCTATCACCTTGATCTGGTGATAATCCTGTGGTTTCAAAATCAAGAATAACAAGTGTATCTGCGCGCATTTAACCCTCATAAGCTAGCCGTTCAGACTCGCTACTTTAAAACCACTAGCCTAACAGACTCAACTAAACAAAGGTCAAACTATCTTGGTGTTTCAAACCTGCTTAAGAAAAGAAGTAGTTACAAATGCGTCGATACATAGAAATTGATTCGGGCGGATTAGAACCCGATTTTGGGATATTATGGCCTTTACCAATTTGAGCATACATGAGTTTACTCACGGCACTCATTGCTGCTACTTCCGCTTTGGTTATCGTTAAAGAGCGTCCTTGGTTTTTTACCAGTCTGGCAATCATAATACGCATTGTGATTAGGTACTGCCGTGTCATAGGCGCCTTAGTACCAACGAACTTAAACCAGTCATCATTCATTTTATTCATGACTGGCTTTAGTACATCAGGATTATTAACGGTAAAGCCTGAGCCATTCACCGTGCCTTTTGGCGCAGCTCGCATTAAATCGTAAATCAAATGTTCCTTGGCCTTAGCGACTAACATACCTTTGGTATTAAGCTGAAGCTCCCCAATTATGCCGTTATCCATTGGCAAGAAGAACTTAATATCTTGGTAACCAGACTTAAGTGCGCCAGAATTATGTGGATCACTTTCATCCCCACTAGAAGAAGTTCCATAACGGTTCTTTAGAGATTTGGCATATTGACGAATTTTTTTAAATTCATCACTGCCTTCTACCTTTTGACGGGCCATATTCATATCAAATTCATTATCAAATTCGACCGTCATTCTAGCGATATCTTTTAGGTCGCCAAAGTCAGACTCTCTTTCTCGATTGGTAATTTTATCAAGCGCGCCATTAAAGCTTTTAAGACCCTGGAATGCGCCAGGAGGGCAAGAGATGCGGCCATGAAACTCAGCAGCCAAATCCTTTGAAAGGGAGACTAGTTGGGCTTGAGCCAGTTTCATTCGCTCAAACTGCATGAAAAGAGATTTCATTTTGAACTTAGTATTGGCAACATGGCGCCTATCACGGCTAGTAAGCGCATAACCTTCTTTTAAGCGTTTACGAGTTTCCTCTGGCACATAGTTCTCAATGGCACTTGGATCCGTCAACATAATGAGAATTTTTCGATCTGCTTCAATATCGACGTGGGGACCAAAAAGCGACAACCATCTGGCACAGACGCTATTGTCATGGCCACGAATTTTTTCTTGCAGCATTTTCACCGCAGCAGCATAAGCATCTTGGTTCAGCAAAGGGTAGCCTTGGCTAAGATGAGTACTTAAATCTAAACGCTTCATTACTTTGCCGTGACTTTTACGCGCAGCCACCTCTATCTCATCTAATCTCAGAGACTGCTTAATCAATTCCTCAGGAGACTTTTTCTTCAAATAAGCCCTTTGCCCTGAGTACTTTTTTCGCATGGAGGCATTCAGTTTTTGCTGTAGCGCGTCCTCTTTTTGCGAGGCCAATACACTACTAGTAATCGTCATAATTGGCTGCCCTTATTACTCGCAGTTACCTGCTATCCTTGAATTAAATCTGACTCAATTTGGCTAAGTTTCATTTATTCAGCACTAAGCTAACCATTAGAAATGCTTGATAAACTTGCCCATTTTCATTGTATTAGAAGTTTATGGATTAAATGTGCAGTTAACCAAAGAAGCAGAAGTTTAACTAGGGGATTTTGTAACAAGAGATGCATGCTGACACGAAAAGAAACAGAGAAGCTCACCACATTTAGGGTGAGCGACAATCTAACTTATGAGAAGAAATAACGAGATACCTTACTAAAGGTTGATCCTGATTGAGGAATACTCGTTCCAAGTTTAACGCCCTCTCCTTTACCTATCTGTGTATACATAAGACGACTAATAACGTTCATAGCCTCCACTTCTTGTTTTAATACAGTAAAACTTCCTTTTACTGGCCTTTTGGCCATGCGAGCCATCATCGCCTTCATGGTATAAAGTTTAGTGAGTGTCTTTGGCGCTCTTTGACCAACGAATACAAACCACTCATCATTCAACTTATGCACTAGGTGATCGAGTAAATCTTCTTTATTATTCAGCGTAAAACCCGCGCCCTTCTCTGTCCCCTTAGGGGCTGCACGTGTTAGGTCATAAATAAGATGCTCTTTTTCTTTCGCTATCAACATACCTTTAGTGTTCAGCTGAAGTTCGCCAATAATACCGTTACTCAATTTAAGGAAAAATTTGATATCTTGATAACCTGATTTCAACGCTTTGCTATTATGAACCGAACCTTTCTCCGAAGTGCCATACCTGTTTTTTAGGGCTTTGGCATAACCTTTTATTTGCTCAAACTCTTTTCCATCTTCTAAATATGCTCTGGCCAAGTTCATCGCATGCTCATCTTCAAACTCAACCGTCATTCGAGCAACATCTTTTAAATCTCCAAAATCTGATGACCTCTCCCTATTGGTTATTTTATCTAACGCACCACTAAAGCTTTTTAAACCATGGAAGGCACCTGGTGGCGTGGATAGCTTGCCATTGAACAAAGAGGAAACCTCTTTGCATAAAGTCAGTAACTCAGATTGAGCCACTTTCATCCTTTCAAACTGCATGAATAAAATTTTCAGTTTATATTTTGTATTAGCAACATCACTCTTGTCTTTGAATTTCAAACTTGAATCTTTAACTGTCTTTTCTGTTCCCTTTTTATCTTTAATGACACTCTCACCAGACCACCCTCTTTTCTCCCGTTGAAGAGTCCCCTCAGAAACATATTTTTGATACGCGTTTGGGTCAGTTAATAGCTGTAGAATTTTTCTATCGGCTTCGATATCAACATAGGGACCAAACATGGTTAAAAACTTCTTACAAATACTGCCATCATGACTAGCGATTTTTTCTTGCAGAAGATTTACCGCATTTGTATAAGCTTCTCTATTTAATAATGGGTACCCCTGAGTGAGGTATTTATCCTGACTAAGTCGCTCAATGACTTTTCTCTTTTTAGATGCCACATCACTATTTAAAGAGTCAATAATTTGTGGAATCGACATTTCAGGAACAATCGTCGGTGCAATACGCTGGGTACTTGGTGCTTTTAAACCTGCTTTTGCAGATGCTAACTCTGATATTGTTGGCATATTAATCTCCTTTTAAAAGGCAGCGGGTACTCAATAAGGCCTTTCATTTGAGTTAACTACCCCATAAAAATTCGTTGATAGATAAGGCTATTGGCCCACTATAAAATCAATTTGTGCACTTTATGTGCAATCTATCGAATATAAAAAGAGAATAATTATTCATTTATTAGATAACGATTAAATTTACCTACCAAAAAAATAAGAACTACTAAAAATAGCTAAAGAGTAAAGCTGCACTAAAAAAAAGCACAAAATCCGCTCCATCCAAACACCTTACTTAAAATGCACCAAAAAAGCGCCATAAACCTAACATATTCAATCAAGGCACTCTTGATGCGACCAATCTAGTGCACAGAACACAGATGATTGCTAAGAAAGATACAAAAATTTCAAGGTTTATAGATATTGGAATATTAATTGCTACTAACAGTCTATCTAATGACTTTCTTCTGCAAGGACTGTTGTAACTTAATGAGCCTAACTCTGATAAATACAAACAATAATAAGCGTCAAAACAGTATGGTTAAAACGGATAGCAAGACTAGCCAGTGGCATGCTTTTCTTGATCTTACATTAGCCTCTACCCTACGAGGTGTGGTTTTAAAATCTTGCGCTCATCAAGGCCCTCTTTATGTACAAAAACCTTTTTATCCAGAAGGAAAAGATCTCGCTCACCTTTATATACTGCACCCGCCTGGTGGGTTAGTGTCTGGCGATACGCTAAACTTTAGCTGCCATCAAGAAGCAAATGCTCACTTGCTTTTAACAACACCTGGCGCAGGGCGAGTTTATCGAGCCAGACAAGATAAAAGTTTACAGTCTCAAAATAACCTCTTTCATGTTGGTGAAAGTGCCAGTCTAGAATGGCTACCACAAGAAACGATTCTCTACCCTGATGCCAATACCAAACTAATGACGCAAGTTGACCTTGCTAAAAATGCTCACTTTATCGGTTGGGAAGTCACTTGCTTTGGTCTCCCCGCAAGCGACCAAACCTTTACGAGTGGGCAAGTCAGCCAAACATTCGAAATTCGCCAACAGGGTCAAATCAAGTTTCGAGAAAAAAACCTAATCAACAAAAATTCATTTCATTTATTAAGCCAACAAGCAGGCTTTAATCAACAAAGCGTCAATGCACTTATGGTGGCAGGCCCTTGCATTAACGAGCCAAACAAACCACAAGAAACAAACACTTTAGATAGGGTGATTAATGCATTACAGCAGGACTGCGAACACTTAAATCAAGCACAGACCCATGCGATGGCAAGTGTCAGTTTAACCGGTGAGTTTTTACTGATTCGCTACCTTGGCGACTCCTCAGAACAAGCTAAACAGCTTTTCTTAAGCTGCTGGCAAAAAATACGCCCTTTTTTGCTAAACAGAGATGCCTGCATTCCTCGCATTTGGGCTACTTAATAAGGATAACAAGATGGAATTACTCCCTAGAGAAAAAGATAAATTATTAGTCTTTACCGCTGCCTTACTGGCAGAGCGCAGGCTTAACCGTGGTTTAAAACTCAATTACCCAGAAGCTATGGCCTATATCACGATGGAGATCATAGAAGGTGCAAGGGATGGACAAACCGTGGCTCAACTCATGAGCTTTGGCAAAACCCTGTTAACAGCTGAACAGGTGATGGATGGGGTAATAGAGCTTATCCCTGAAGTACAGGTAGAAGCCACGTTTCCTGATGGCACCAAGTTAGTCACAGTACATAACCCGATTAATTAACGGCGTTCTTAACTGCATTTAAAGGAGGACACATGATTCCAGGTGAGATTAAAGTCGGTCAAGACAAGATCATCTTAAATGAAGGCCGTAAGAAAATAAAAATCACAGTACAAAACACAGGCGATAGGCCAGTTCAAATTGGCTCACACTATCATTTCTATGAAGTTAACCCTGCCCTATCTTTTAACCGCGAAGCAACAAAAGGCTATCGCTTAAATATTGCATCAGGCACGGCGGTAAGGTTTGAGCCTAGCCAAGCACGAAGTGTTGAGTTGGTTGAGTATGCAGGCAGTAAAACCATCTATGGCTTTCGTGGCGAAATAATGGGCCCTCTGGAAGCCACAGCAGTTACTGAGCAAACAGACGACTATAGCAGTGATTATGAAGCCAGTATGGACAGGGAAAGTTATGCGCAGATGTTTGGCCCAACCACAGGCGATCAAGTTCGTTTAGCCAATACCGATATTTGGATTCAAGTGGAGAACGACCTGACCACCTATGGGGATGAAGTTAAGTTTGGCGGTGGTAAAGTCATTCGAGATGGTATGGGACAAAGTCAGGTTATCCGTGAGCAAAGTGTTGATCTTGTCATTACCAATGCGCTCATTCTGGATTATTGGGGAATCGTCAAAGCCGATGTTGGCATCAAAGATGGCCGTGTGTATAAAGTCGGAAAAGCAGGTAACCCAGACATCCAAGACAATGTCACTATCAATATAGGCCCAGGAACAGAAGTCATCGCTGGTGAAGGCTCTATTTTAACGGCTGGCGGTATAGATGCACATATCCACTTTATCTGTCCACAGCAGATCGAAGAAGCTCTCACCTCTGGCGTTACGACCATGATAGGTGGCGGCACAGGGCCAGCGACAGGGACTAATGCAACTACTGTAACACCAGGTGCTTGGAACATGCATAAGATGTTACAAGCAACTGATAACATGCCAATGAATTTAGGCTTTTTGGGAAAAGGAAACGCCAGCCTCCCCGATGCATTGGAAGAACAATTAAAAGCAGGGGCTTGCGGCCTGAAACTTCATGAAGATTGGGGCACGACTCCCGCTTCTATCGACAACTGTTTAACCATTGCTGACAAATATGATGTACAAGTCGCCATTCATACAGACACTTTAAACGAGTCAGGTTTTGTTGACTCAACTTTGGGCGCTTTTAAAAACAGAGTCATTCACACTTATCACACAGAAGGAGCTGGAGGCGGCCACGCACCTGATATTATTCAAGCCTGCGCCCATGCCAATGTATTACCCTCCTCTACCAATCCAACACGCCCCTATACGCATAACACGGTTGATGAGCATTTAGACATGCTGATGGTTTGCCACCATCTCGACTCAAGTATTGCTGAAGACGTGGCTTTTGCTGACTCTCGCATTCGTAAAGAAACCATAGCAGCAGAAGACATCCTGCATGATAGAGGCGCATTCAGTATGATCTCCTCAGACTCCCAAGCAATGGGACGAGTAGGTGAAGTCGTCACACGAACCTGGCAAACCGCTCATAAAATGAAACAGCAGTTTGGTTTCTTAAAAGAAGACACTGAGCTTGGCGCTGATAATTACAGAGCTAGACGCTATATTGCAAAATACACAATAAACCCTGCCATTACCCATGGTATCGCCCATGAAGTAGGCTCAATCGAAGCCGGAAAGTTAGCAGATCTAGTACTTTGGAAACCCGCATTTTTTGGTATAAAGCCCTCACTTATAATCAAAGGCGGCATGATAGCAAATGCCCCAATGGGCGATCCTAATGCCTCTATTCCAACACCTCAACCTGTGCATTATCGCCCTATGTTCGGCTCTTTTGGTAAAGCCAGTGCTAAGACATCACTTACCTTTGTCTCACAAGCTGCACTCGATAATGGCATTCAAGAAGAGCTGCAATTAGAGCGTACCTTGGTGGCTTGTAAAAACACTCGCGACCTTTCTAAGAAAGACATGATATTAAACGATTGGTTGCCAAACATTAGCGTGGATTCACAAACCTATGAAGTAAAAGCAGATACTGAGCTGCTTACCTGCGAACCTGCCAAAGAGCTGCCATTGGCTCAACTTTATTGCCTATTTTAAGGAGCTAAACATGCTAGAAATTTATCAAAGACTAGGCACTCATTGCCACCAGCCACTTCATACCCAAGTTGAGCTAAGCCATGAACAAAGAACAAAGGGCCGCCTCAAACTATTCGGTAAAAATGGCGAAGAAGTTCGCATCTTTTTAGAAAGAGGCAAAACCTTAGAAGTTGGCGAATACTTAAAATCTGAATGCGGCAAATACGTCCAAGTACAAGGCATGATAGAAGAAGTTTGTCAGGCTAGGTGTGATGATTGGCATACCTTTAGTAAAGCCTGTTATCACTTAGGTAACCGTCACGTCAAAATAGAAATTGGTGAGCTTTGGTTACGTATTAGCCCAGATCATGTACTAGAAGAAATGCTACAAAATCTTGGTCTTGAGATAAGCCGCAAAAATGTCATTTTTGTGCCTGAGTCCGGAGCGTATAAAGATGCTCACCACGGACACTAGCCTACTAAGATTGCTGCAATTAAGCAGTGCTAGCTTGCCTGTTGGTGGCTATTCCTTTTCTCAAGGAATGGAGTTTGCAATTGACCTTGGTCTGGTTCAAAACCAAGAACAAGTACATGACTGGATAAAGACACAGTTAGAACAAAGTGTTAGCCAGCTAGACCTGGCTATCTTGTGTCACGCAATCAAGGCCTGCAAAGCAGAAGACTGGCACGCTCTCCTTGATTTAAACCAACTTGCTCTGGCCTGTCGTGAAAGTAAGGAATTAAGGCTGACTGATACAGCAATGGGAGAGGCATTAGGGCGCTTACTGACCAATTTAGAAATAAGCTCCCCATTTAAAAAAGGAGACGAGGTAAGCTTTGTGAGTTTATTTGCTCTGGCCTGCGTTAATTGGCAAATAGATTATCAACTCGCCGCACTTGGTTTTAGCTGGTCATGGTTAGAAAACCAAGTCGCTGCTGCCACCAAGTTGGTGCCTTTAGGACAAACCCAAGCACAGATTTTATTAGGTCAATTGCAAGCCTATATTCCCGCAGCGATTAATCATGCGCAAACACTTGCTACGCAAGATATAGGAGCAGGCTTACCTATGCTTGCCATTTTAAGCGCTCGCCATGAGCAACAATATTCGAGGCTATTTAGATCCTAAATCAGCCAACTAACACATTTAAAAGGAAAGGCTATGTCTGCAACAAAAAAACAATGTTTAAGAATTGGCGTAGGTGGTCCTGTAGGGTCAGGTAAGACTGCTCTACTTAGATCTTTATGTAGTGCTTTAAGAGAGCATTATGATCTCGCCGTGGTAACCAATGATATTTACACCCAAGAAGATGCTAAATTCCTAACTCATCATGAAGCATTATCCGCCGACAGAATCATAGGCGTTGAAACAGGTGGCTGTCCTCATACAGCCATACGTGAAGATGCCTCTATGAATCTTGCTGCAATTGATACCTTGATGGAACGTCATGGCGAGCTTGATCTTGTTTTTGTCGAAAGTGGCGGAGACAATCTTAGCGCCACATTTAGCCCAGAACTGTCTGATCTCACTATTTATGTGATCGATGTATCGGCGGGCGATAAAATCCCTCGTAAAGGCGGCCCAGGTATCACCAAATCCGATCTATTAATCATTAATAAAACGGATCTCGCTCCTCTAGTAGGTGCGTCGCTGGATGTAATGGATACTGATGCGAGAAGAATGCGTGGAGATAAACCCTTCATCTTTGCCAACTTGAAAAAAGCCGAAGGTTTAGACGATATAATTCAACTCATCATTCAGCTAGGCATGTTAGAATCCAAAACCATTCCCGCTGCTAAGGCTGTGGTCTAATTAAACACTTTATTATGGAGAATTCCCCAATGAGAAAGAGTCACTTTCTTGTGATTGCTGCATTAGCCAGCATAACATCTGGCGCTTTTGCACACTCAGGCCATGAGGCTAGCATGCCTTTTATGTCAGGTTTCCTTCACCCTATGATGGGATTTGATCATCTAATTGCCATGTTTGCAGTTGGCCTTTGGGGTGCGCGTTTAGGTGGTAAAGCTATTTTTGCCGCGCCGTTTGCCTTTGTTGGGACTATGATTATTGGCTTTGGCTTAGCCATCGCTGGCATGAGTATTCCTTATATTGAACAAGGTATCATTGCCTCTGTTATCTTTTTAGGATTAGTACTGGCCTTTTCTGCTCGCCTACCTTTGGTATTTAGTAGTGGTTTAGTGGCTGTATTTGCTTTTTTCCATGGCGCCGCTCACGGAATGGAACTGCCTGCTGATGCCCACGCAACAGGCTTTGCCATGGGGTTCGCAGCTGCTTCAATCTTCTTCCACCTAATTGGTGTGGCATTTAATAAAGCAATTGAGCCTCTTAACCAAAAGCTTGTCTCTCGTATGACAGGTAGCCTGATTGCGCTATCTGGTGTTTTTCTTGCTGTTGGTGCATAAGACCTAAGCGAAAAACCAGAAAATCCTCCATAAATCCATAATAATGCTAAGTTAATAGGCATTATTATGGATTTTTTTTAGCTAAACTAATGTCTTCATTATCCTCATGGATAAACGGAAAGATCTAGGGAAGGCTAAACTCTAATAATCCGTTCAAACAAGTGAATAGATAAACGACTAATAAGATAGTCAATCATGCCTTCCCCAGATACTTATATTGAAATTTGATCCTGTTAGGGCGCTATATGCATCGCAAAGTCGAAAGCTCCATATTAATTGTTGATGATGTTTCTTCTGTAAGACAGTTTTTAAAACAGTCACTGCATCATCTAGGCACTTATGAAATTCACGATGCAGCCAATGCTAAACAAGCACTTCGCACCATGACCTACTTAAGGCCAGATATTATTTTTCTGGATATCGACTTGCCTGACCAACAAGGCACGACACTTATCCCTAAATTCTTACAGCTTTCACCCAGCACAACGATAGTCATGTTTTCTGCTAACAATACGGTTGAGAACATTGTTAAAGCGAAGAAACTAGGCGCTAAAGCCTTCTTAGTGAAGCCTTTTACCTTGAATAAAATTGACTTTATTTTAAAAAAATATGGCAGGAAGTAATTCTTATGGCGAGCAAGATTCTTGAGATTTTAGACAAGTGTGAAAGACGTTTAAGTAAGAAGGCAAAGCGCGCTGAGATAGCGCTTAAAATAAGTGGACAAGAAGTTTTTGACTTGTGTGAAACCTCTCAAGGTGATGACTGGCAAAGACTCTTTATCGCTATTATTCAAATTCATCTAGAGAACTATTCAACCTCAGCAAGCACACTCCAGTTTCAAGCAATCGACTCACTTAATGCGAGCCTTAGCATAGAAAACTTATCCGACGTTATCTGGCAAGGCGAAAGCATGGAGAAGTTAACACAAAGCAGCGCTACCATTGATGCAATAACAATCACAAAGAGCGAAACAAGCCTTGAACTCTCCTTTCAATTAGGCAGCCTATCCGAAATAAAAAACCACAAACTTATATTGTGTGCTGACGACAACCCAGATAACCGTCAAATTATGCAGTTATTATTAGAAAAAATGGGACACAAGGTCTGTACCGCTGAAAACGGCGAATTGGCATTACAAGCAACGCTAGAGCAAGAGTTCGATTTAATTTTCCTTGATATTCAAATGCCTGTTATGGATGGGATAGAGGCATTAGAGTTAATACGCTCCACAGCTTGTGAAACACCTATCATAGCTTTTACGGCTCAAGTTTTTGATCACGAAGTAAGCCATTTATTAGAACTAGGCTTTAATGCTTGGTTAGCTAAACCAATAGATAGGAGCAAACTAGACGAGATATTAGCGCAATATCTTGATTTTCAAAGCCATACTGAAAACATTGAAATTGATTCAGCTGAATTAGATGCTTTAACTCACACCTACCAACAAAGCCTACAGCAATATATCGACGATATAGATGCAACAATAAAGACTCAAGACACCTCACAATTAGCACGCCTAGCCCATGCACTAAAAGGTAGCGGTGGTAACTTTGGTTTCCACGATATTACCCAAACGGCAGGGCAATTAGAGCAAGCTTGCTATGCAACGCCTTACGTAATTCCAACAGAGCTGACAGAAGCGTTAACCAAACTCCTCAAAAAGTACAAAATTTGATCAAAAGTTTCTTAAAATACCGAATATAACGTCACTTTCTCTACAAATGCACAAAAACTGAGCACTATCCTCTAGATAGATGTTGCTTATTAGAGCGTGTTTTTGAAATAATCGCCGTCCTGCACATAAAGCCCCCCATAAAGGGTGCTAAAAACAGCGTGTCATGTGGGAATGTCACACCTTGATTTTAGCTTTAGCTGATTTGCTGCAACCTTAAAAACTCATATATAAAAATGAGATAACTGATAATAAGTTGAGATAACTATGCAAGAAAAACAATCTATACACGGCACATGGGCGAGCCGTTGGATCTTTATTTTGGCGGCAACAGGTTCTGCTGTTGGCCTAGGTAATATCTGGAAATTCCCTTACATCACTGGTGAGAATGGCGGTGGCGCATTCGTACTTATGTACCTAGTATGTATTCTTCTCGTGGGCGTGCCTATCATGATGGCGGAAGTCTTTATCGGCCGCCGTGCACGTAAAAGCCCAATCAATGCGATCACTGAACTCGCTAAAGAAGCAAACAAGTCTACTAACTGGTCTATTCTTGGCCTAATGGGAATGCTAGCGGGTGTGATGATTTTCTCATTCTACTCTGTTGTAGCGGGTTGGGTACTTCATTATATCGCCCTAATGGGAAGCGGTGAATTTGTAGGTGCAAGCTCTGACAAAGCCGGAGAGATCTTTAACGGTTTACTAGGCGATCCTAAAACCATGCTACTTTGGCACACAGTGTTTGCCATTATGACAGTTGTGGTTGTTATCGGTGGTGTAAATAAGGGTCTAGAGCGTGCTACACGTATCTTGATGCCAGCTCTGTTTGTATTGCTTATTATCTTGCTTGGTTACTCTGCAACGACTGATGGTTTCGCTGAAGGCTTTGACTTCATGTTCCATTTCGATGCAAGTGAACTATCTTGGGATGCGGTACTAATTGCTCTTGGCCACTCTTTCTTCACCTTATCACTAGGTATGGGTACCATAATGGCATACGGTGCTTATATGCCGAAAAAAGCCTCTATCGGTAATACAGTAATCACCATTGCTGTACTTGATACTGTTGTTGCTTTGATTGCTGGCCTAGCTATTTTCCCAATCATCTTTGCCAACAATATGGACCCAGGTGCAGGCCCAGGATTGATGTTTGTTAGTTTACCCGTTGCCTTCGGTCAGATGCCTGGTGGTCAAATATTTGGCTTCATGTTCTTCTTACTAGTCGGTGTAGCAGCTTGGACATCAGCTATCTCTCTACTTGAGCCAACAGTTGCTTACCTAGTAGAAAAACTAAAATGGTCTCGTGTTAAAGCATCAATTATTCTTGGTGTAATCGTTTGGGCAATTGGTATTTCTTGCCTACTAGCCTTTAACGAATGGTCTGAGTTCAAACTGTTCGGTAAGAACATGTTCGATCTTCTTGATTATGCAACAGCTAACATCATGCTACCGTTAGGTGGTATTTTGACTGCGCTATTTGCAGGTTGGGTTGTATCTAAGAAAGTCAGCCTTGAAGAAACAGCTATCTCTGAAAGCCTTCATACAGTATGGTTGTTTACAGTACGTTTCGTAGCGCCTATTGCAGTAAGTATCGTATTTGTTTTAAACCTTAAATAAATACCTACTACGCATTTTAAAGCCCCAAGCTTGTATAAGCTTGGGGCTTTTTTGTTTTTAAAGTTAACCCATGTTTATAGTGTAAATAAGGTCTTATTTCATGGCATAGCTTTCGTAACTTTGTATTAACACATCCACTAAGCCGTTTAAAAACCTAAAGCCTTCTTGCCTGGTTTCTTGTTCAGATTGTTTTAATTCCATTATCACTTACTCCTGCCCCTGCCTGTGATAATTAATACTAGTAGACAAAACCCTATATAGATAATGGATTTTCTTAATCAGCCTAATAGCCAAGGGAAGCAGCGATTAAGTTATCTCTTCTTAGTCTGCTCTTTTAAGGGAGTTGCGATTAAGTCTTCCCGCCTCAGAGCCTATAACGAACCTACCGAATTAAGAGAAAGCTTAAGTTAAATTAGCAGGAATGATTAAATGTTATTTACATTTTATCCGCATTTGAATAAATTTAGTTACGACTATAATATTTTGATATCTAATCATTAGAATTGAATGTTTTTATTAGTTCTAAAATCTATTGCAC
Source organism: Marinomonas sp. SBI8L (assembly GCF_001624705.1). GTDB lineage: Bacteria > Pseudomonadota > Gammaproteobacteria > Pseudomonadales > Marinomonadaceae > Marinomonas. The sequence goes on along the minus strand of NZ_JSEO01000003.1, from coordinate 207,258 downwards.
CGTTCGCACAAAGCCCTATAATCCGCGAACTATTTTTAACACTCATCTTAAGCTGTATAGAAAGTAATTATGCCTGATTCACAACAATTACATGATGTGCTTATTAACTTACGCCGAGTAATAAGAGCGACTGATTTGCAATCCAAGCGGGTTGTTAAGAAGTGCGGCCTTACCATACCCCAAATTATGGTATTGAGTGCTATCCATGAATTAGGGGATGTGACTGTAAAACGCATCTCAGATAATGTCTCATTAAGCCAAGCAACAGTCACAACTATCCTTAATCGCTTAGAGGACAGGGTGTTAGTAGAGCGCGTTAGAGCCCAGAAAGACAAACGAATTGTCAATGCACGCCTAACAGAAGAAGGTCGCTGCATGTTAGATAATGCGCCACCTTTATTAAATGAGAAGTTTATAGACCGCTTTGAAGATTTAGAAAGCTGGGAAAAAAATCAAATTCTTTCCACCCTACAAAGAATCGCCAGCATGATGGATGCAGAAAACATCGACACAGCTCCATTAAGTGAAGTTTCAAGCGATACTTTTTAAATAGCATTTCTACTTTTAAGACTCAACAAAGAAGCCCTTATTTTTAAGGGCTTTTTTTTATTTGATCAAAACTTACCCAATCACGACTAACCTTTAACAAACAACGTCTTGCTCGTTTACTGAATTAATTTGCGCACTAATAATTAGAGATGTAAACTATTCAATGTTTTGAACACTAATCATCTCCTTAAATAGAACAATTAAACAAAAAAGGTACCCCTCTATGCATAAACAAACTTTTGTCGCTGGAGCTATGGTCTTATTAAGTTCTGCAAGTTTTGCTGCCGATTCATGTGGTGAGATTACGATCGCTGATATGAACTGGAACTCAGCCTCTTTGATGGCGAATATTGATAAATACATCCTCGAAGAAGGTTATGGTTGCGAGATCGAACTGATCCCTGGCGATACTATGCCAACAGGTGCTTCCATGATTGAAAAAGGCGAGCCGGATGTGGCACCAGAAATGTGGAGTAACGCCATGCGTGATGCCCTACAAAAAGGTGTCGATGATAAACGTTTACGTTTTGCAGGTAACTCTTTATCAGACGGCGGTGAAGAAGGTTTCTGGGTACCTAAGTATCTAGTCGAAATGGACAGCTCTTTAGCGACTATTGAAGGTGTATTAAAAAACCCTCAACTATTTAAGCACCCTGAAGATGACAGCCTAGGCGCTCTATATAGCTGCCCTGCTGGTTGGAACTGCCAAATCTCTACTAACAACCTTTATGTTGCATTAGGTATGGAAGAAGCAGGCTTTGATATTATCGATCCAGGTTCTTCTGCAGGTTTATCTGGTGCCATTGCACGTGCTTATGAGCGTGGACAAGGTTGGTTAGGTTACTACTGGGCACCTACTGCCGTTCTAGGTAAGTATGAAATGGTGAAAGTTGATTTTGGTTCAGGCATTGATGAAGAACACTTCACGACTTGTCTGACACAAGAAGACTGCCTTGAGCCTCGCCCAAGCATGTGGCCACCAGCACCAGTTAAAACTATGACAACTGAAGACTTCGCTAAACGCGAACCTGCTGCCTATGATTATTTCACCAAGCGTTCATTTACCAACAATAAAATGAATGTATTGTTGGCTTGGATGGAATACAACCAAGCAGACGGTGAAATTGCTGCTGAATACTTCCTAAAAAATAATGAAGAAATGTGGACTACATGGGTTTCTGCTGATGTAGCTAGCAAGATTAAAGCTTCATTAAACTAATCTTAAATACGCTAGTCTCCTCTACCTAACTCAGTTAGGTAGAGGCTATAAATAGTTTTTTTGCAACAAGATAAACGAGGCGACATTCACTATGTCAGATACTTCTTGGTTAAGTAAATTTCCACAACTAGAACGTGGCGATCTGATTGCCATCCGTAAAACTCTCGATGGTGCTTATAGGGAATTCTCTCGCAATTACGGCGATACTATTGAAAGCCTTTTTGACCCTCTTCTTACATTTTTAATTTGGTTTGAAAAGCTCCTTATTGCCTCTCCTTGGTGGCTAACCATAGGCGTAATCCTTGCGATCGTATATGGTGCAAGCCGTTCTTGGAAACTTTGCACAGGTGTCTTTGCCTCTCTAATCGCCATTGGCGTATTAGGCATGTGGGATGACACTATGCGAACACTCAGTATTATTACTGTCTGTACCTTACTTTCTATTGGTATAGGCATACCTACTGGCATACTCATGTCTCGCTCTAATCGAGTACAAGCTATAGTCACTCCCATACTCGATGTCATGCAAACCATGCCAGCATTCGTTTATCTCATCCCTGTTGTTATGCTATTGGGTATAGGTAAAATCCCAGGGGTTATCGCGGTAATTATCTATGCTGTTCCACCTGTTATTCGATTAACTAACTTAGGGATTCGCCTAGTTAACAAAGAAACCCTTGAAGCGGCAACGGCATTTGGAGCCACAGCTAAACAAAGATTATTTGGCATCCAGCTTCCTCTTGCTATGCCGACTATCATGGCCGGTATCAACCAAACCATTATGATGGCACTTGCCATGGTTGTAGTGGCTTCCATGATAGGGGTTAAAGGTTTAGGGCAACCGGTTCTAAAATCTATTACTAACCAATATTTCACCCTAGGTTTATTCAATGGTTTAGCCATAGTTGCATTGGCAATCATCTTCGACCGAGTATCTCAAACCTATGCAAAACGCACTCAAAAACACCTAGGAGGCATGAATAATGACTGATTTAAATAAGGCCTCTACAGAAGAAAACGAAACTCTGATCGAAATTAGTGGTTTGTATCAAGTATTTGGTAATAAGGCTAAGTCTGTATTACCTATGGTTAAGGCCGGCAAAAGTAAAGACGAGGTGCTTGCTGAAACGGGCCATACAGTCGGCTTAAGAGACATTAATCTTGATGTAAAACGTGGTGAAATTTTCGTTATTATGGGTCTATCTGGCTCAGGTAAATCGACAATGATCCGACACTTCAACCGTTTGATCGATCCAACAGAAGGTCAAATCAAAGTTGAAGGCGAAGACATCATGAAACTTACAGATGATGAATTGATCCAGTTCCGTCGTCACAAGATGTCTATGGTATTCCAACACTTTGGTTTAATGCCCCATCGTACTGTCATTGACAATGTTGCCTATGGTTTAGCGATTCAAAATGTTGATAAAACAGAACGCTTAGCAAGTGCTAGCCAATGGTTAGAAACTGTTGGTTTAGCAGGTTATGGTGATCAATACCCAGCGCAGCTATCAGGTGGTCAGCAACAAAGGGTTGGCCTTGCCAGAGCCTTATGTACTAATGCTGAAATTCTCTTGATGGATGAAGCATTCTCAGCACTTGATCCCTTGATCCGTAGTGAGATGCAAGATCAATTGATCGAGCTACAAGCAAAACTGAAAAAGACAATTATCTTTATCACCCATGATTTAGATGAAGCATTACGTATCGGCGATCGTATCGCTATCTTAAAAGATGGCATTCTATCTCAAGTTGGTAAACCAGTTGATATCTTACTCAGCCCTGCTGATGACTATGTTGAGGCTTTTGTTAAAGACGTTAACCGCGCACGAGCACTAAGCACACAAACCCTAATGCAAAACGTCAACAATACATTGGAATCACAAAGTGTTGAGTCAGCCATCAATTCATTAAACGCTAGCCAACAAGAATATGGTTTCGTTTGTAATAATGAAGGTTATCAAGGTGTCGTTACTCGCTCTCAATTAGAGCAAGCCGCAGCGAATGATAGTAACGCGGACATATGCTGTGATGAGCTTTTAATCAAGGTTCCTAGCGTATCGCCAACCCAATCATTGCAATCAGCTATCCCTGAAGCCTTGGGTCATAACTTTGCTCTACCTGTTACCTGTAAAGATGGTAAGTTGGTCGGCACAATTCCAAGATCAGAAATTGCTCAAGTGCTAGAGTCCTAATCTAGCCAAAGCCAGCTTGGGTTAGTAAGACACTAACCCAAGCTTGGTTTATCCAAACTATTCCTGCAAACATCATCCTTTTCTTAAGAACTGAATACTAATTCTTCATCTCCTTAATAATTCGCTTATAATAACTTAATTGAAACACGAAGTTAGCTCTCACACCTATCCAACTAGGCAAGTCTACTCGAGGGGAAGTTATGGATAATCCAGCATTAGAACCAAGACATAATTGGCGAGTTCTACTTCAATTAAGAGCCATTGCCATAATGGGGCAAGCGGTTTGTGTCCTTGTCATCTTTCTATATTTCGATAGTGTCGAACATACTGCCATCATGGCGGCTGTGATTGCCGTTTATGCTTTAATCAATGGCATTCTATGGGTACAACTACGTAACCCTGAATTACCCGGCAATAAGTCATACTTGTTTCAAATCCTATTAGATATCATTGAGCTCAGTGCTATCTTTTATTTAAGTGGCGGTAGTGATAACCCCTTTATCTTTTACTTTCTAGTCCCCTTAAGTATTGCTGCCGTAGTTTTGCCTTTAAATTATGTTGCCTGTGTCGCTATCAGCGCGATTATTGCCTTTAGCTTTTTAAGTCTTTATAACCTCCCATTGCCAGAGTTCACCGAAGAAAATCAAAACTTAAACCTGTCACAGTTTGCCCTCTGGTTTAACTTTGTCATGTGTAGCATCTTTATTGCCGGCTTTATCACACACATAGTGGGCTATATGAAACGCCAACAAAATTGGTTATCTGACAGCCGTGAACACCTACTACAAGACGAACAAATACTCGCTATTGCAACCCATGCAGCAGGGACAGCTCACGAACTGGGAACACCTTTAAATAGCATGAAATTAATTATTGAAGAGCTCATCGTTGAGATAAAGGACAATGAAACAGCTCATCAAGATGTTCTACAATTAAAAAACCAGCTAGATAACTGCACTAAAATTCTTCGCAATCTATCTGAAGAGGCTAGAATTAATGAACACTGGCATAATGACATTACACTTGCGACTCAATATATGGAAAAAATTCTAGATAAGTGGCGTATATTAAGACCTGATGTCAGCCTTGATTATCAGGCTAAATCAGGTGAGTCGCCTTATATTCGTGTCGATCCAACATTGGACCAAGCCTTTTTAAACCTTCTTAATAATGCTGCAGATGCGAACCCTAATTCGATCGAAATTAAAGCTAAGTGGAATCTTGAAGAGTTTATTCTCACTATAAAAGATCATGGCGCAGGTATTTCTAACCAAGTTTTAGAGCGTTTAGGGCAGCAGCTCACTACCACTAAAGATGGTATGGGTATTGGTTTTTTCCTTTCTAATGCCTCTGTTGCAAGACGAGGCGGCACAGTCGCCCTTTATCCCGTCGAAGAAGGCGGTACCTTAACCCGTATAACAATTCCTTTTGCTGAGAAGCAATAAGCCTGTTTGGAAAACAAATTAATAAGATGAATACGAACCTACTAATCATTGATGACGACGAAGTACTTACCTCTACCTTAAAACGCGCTATGGAACGCCGAGGTTTAGAGGTTTCAACAGCAATGAATGGTGACGAAGCTTGCCTAGCTTTAAAAGAAAAGAGCTTTACCTATGCCACTTTAGATTTAAAGCTGGAACAAGAATCTGGCCTTGCCATTTTAACCAAATTACTTGAAATACAGGCCGACTTAAAAGTTGTTGTGTTAACAGGCTATGCCAGTATTCCTACAACCGTTGAAGCGATTAAACGAGGTGCACAAGATTATTTATGCAAACCTGCTTCTGGGGATGATATCTATGCTGCACTACTTGGCAACAACACCGAAGAAGTTTGCATAGCAAGCAAACCTTTATCTGTTGATAGATTAGAGTGGGAACATATCCATAGAGTGATGGCAGAAAATAATGGCAATATTTCTGCAACAGCAAGAGCACTGGGCATGCATAGACGTACATTACAACGAAAGCTACAAAAGCATCCCGCAACACATTAAATTTAATTCCACATAAACATTAAGTATTTAGTAAACTATGGAGAAGATCTAGTTAAAAAGTAAAAGAGAGAAGCAATGGCGGAAGCACATATTCCATTACAAAAGCTTGTATTAATCAGCGTATCTCTTTTATCTTGCCTGCCTATTACTGCCCTATTTCTTTGGCTTCTTATTAGAGTTGAAACCTTAGACTTTACAGGTGAGTTTCTCTCCATAGATTTTGCTTTTGTCGCAGCTCTAATATTGATGAATATTCTGATTGCTAAAAAGCTTGCGCGTTATTTAGACCATACCATTCAACCCTTTGTTGCAGCAGCTAAACACATACATCATTCAAAGAATAAAATCCCTTTAGAGAAGTTACGCACGACAGAATTTTATCAACTTGCAACCGCATTTAACTCTTTATCAGATCAAGTAGAACAACAGAAACGTCAGCTTAAAAAACAACAAGAGCATGATAAAACCTTATTGCTACAAAGAGTTGCAGACAACTTACCCGGCATGATTTTTCAATCCAAGCTCACCTCCTCAGGTTCGATTCTCACCTACTTTTTAAGCTATGGCTTAGAGCATATTTATGCCAATGCAGAAAAGCCTCAGGAACAAAGAGTTCATGAGCTTATCAACTCGTTTAATGTAGATGCTTTCCCAGAACTGCTGAAAATCATGCGAAAATCAGCACACTCTATGCAGCCTTATCACTTTGATATTGAAGCGATTAACCTTGTTGGCGAAACTTATTGGCTATCGATATCTGGGCAACCTTCTATTAAAAAGGGAGAAGTGCACTGGGATGGAGTTGCACTTGATATCACAGAACGTAAAAATTATGAGACTAAAATGTGGCAGCAAGCTCATATTGATGCAATTACTCAATTAAATAACCGGTCCTCCTTTAATAAACACCTTAAAGCACTTTGCAAACAAGAAGCCCTTCGCCCCTTTTCGTTACTCTTTTTTGATTTAGATGGTTTTAAAAATGTGAACGATAAACATGGTCATCATATAGGCGATCAAGTTTTAATTAAGTTTTCACAACAACTTACTCTGGTATTTTCACCGTTAGAGTCCAGTTTTTTAGCCCGAGTAGGCGGTGATGAGTTCTGCGTGATAGCGACCAATAAAGCAGACTTAATTAAACAAACCGATAACCTACTTGAAAGCTTATCTTTACCAGTCGATATCAATGGTATTCAAATCTATATTAAAGTCAGTGTAGGCATGGCCAACTGGCCAGAAAGTGGCCACAGCGCCGAAGCGATTCTGCATAAAGCCGACATTGCCATGTACTCAAGTAAAGAAGTTGGCGGTCATCAGTTACGCCAATAAATAATGACATTTGGATGACTCATGTCAATCTGATAAACTTGCGCCAAATTTACGACGATGATGGTTTTCGGTCTATTTTTCTCCGAAAATATTGCATTTTTAGATGAAGCAGACTAAAAACTGAACTAAAATCATCGGCCTTCCTTCCTAACTCAATCAGGATTCTGACTAAATGTCTAAATCGAATATTAAGAACGATTTATTATCGGGTCTTACGGTCGCACTTGCCCTAGTCCCAGAGGCTGTTGCATTTGCTTTTGTTGCTGGTGTTGCCCCACTTGTTGGCCTATACGCTGCAGCCATTGTTGGTTTTATCACGGCGGCATTTGGTGGCCGTCCAGGTATGATTTCTGGTGCAACCGGTGCGCTGGCTGTCGTCATGGTCGCCTTAGTAGCAAATCATGGGGTTGAATACCTATTCGCTACTGTTGTCCTTATGGGGATCATTCAGGTACTTGCTGGGGTATTACATCTAGGTAAGTTCATTCGTATCGTACCTTACCCAGTGATGCTTGGTTTTGTTAATGGCCTTGCTATTGTCATTTTCTTAGCCCAATTAGGCCAATTTAAAGTGCCTGATGCAGAAGGCGCACTAGTATGGATGCAGGGTTCTGAGCTTTACATCATGCTAGGACTAGTCGCATTAACTATGGCGATCATTCACTTTTTACCTAAGTTCACTACAGCTATTCCTTCGTCATTAGCAGCCATTGTTTTTGTTACCTTCTTATCAACCTTCTTGAACCTCGAAGCAAGAACAGTAGTTGATTTTGTTGCCACAATGACAGGCGATATTAATGCCTCTATTGCAGGTGGGTTGCCAAGTTTCTCTATTCCTATGGTGCCTTTCAACTTTGAAACACTGGCTATCATAGCGCCTTACGCTTTCATTCTTGCAGCAATTGGTCTGATTGAATCTCTGCTAACATTACGTCTTATCGATGAAATGACAGAAACTCGTGGTCGTGGCAACAAAGAATGTATTGCCCAAGGCTCTGCAAACATAGTGACAGGCTTCTTTGGTGGTATGGGTGGTTGCGCCATGATTGGCCAGAGTATGATCAACATTAATTCTGGTGGTCGTGGTCGACTATCTGGTATTAGTGCAGCAGTGGGTCTAATGCTATTTATTTTGTTTGGTGCCTTCTTAATTGAACAAATTCCTCTAGCAGCCCTTGTGGGTGTTATGTTCATGGTTGTTATCGGTACATTTGAATGGTCTAGCTTTAGAATCATCAAAAAAATACCAAAACAAGATGCATTTATTATCGTGCTTGTTTCAGCCGTCACAGTATTCACTGACCTTGCCATTGCTGTATTCGTTGGTGTTATCGTTGCGGCACTGGTATTTGCTTGGGAACATGCAAAGCACATTCAAACCAAGTCTTATCTTGATGAAAATGGCTGGAAAGTTTATGAATTAGATGGTCCTCTTTTCTTTGGCTCAGTGAGTAACTTCATGGAGTTATTTGACCCTAAAAACGACCCAGATGATGTCGTGGTTGAATTCATGCGTTCACGTGTTGCTGACCACTCCGGCCTTGAAGCAATTGATGCTTTAGCAGATAGGTATGAGAAGGCGGGTAAACGCTTACATATCAGACACCTAAGTCGCGAATGCCAACTACTACTTAAAAAAGCAGGTAACCTAGTAGAAGTTAACTATATCGAAGATCCAAGTTATAGTGTTGCCTCAGACAAGTTAGGTTAATCACCCCAAACCTGTCATAAAAATAAAAAAGGCCGTATTCATTGAATACGGCCTTTTTTGTGACATTTTTTGCTTAAAGAATAGCGCTACTCTGCTATTTGAGATCTAGAACATCCTGCATGTCATACATACCAGCAGACTTACCTTTAAGCCACTCAGCGGCTCTCACAGCACCTTTGGCAAAAGTCATGCGACTACTTGCTTTATGTACGATCTCGATACGTTCGCCTTCTGTCGCAAACCAAACACTGTGATCACCGACTACATCACCTGCACGAATCGTCTCAAAGCCGATCTCTTTTTGGGTTCTAGGACCAATCTGTCCTTCACGGCCATACACAGCGCATTCTTTTAAATCACGACCCAGTGCATCAGCGACAACTTCACCCATTTTAATAGCGGTACCTGAGGGTGAATCGACTTTATGTCTATGGTGAGCTTCGACTATTTCAACATCATACTCATCACCTAGGATCTTAGCTGCAGTCGCTAACAGCTTTAGTGTTAAGTTAACACCAACACTCATATTAGGCGCAAAAACGACTTGAGTTTGCTTAGCACATTCATCAAGAGCAGCCTGCTCATCTTCAGTTAATCCAGTTGTGCCTACTACGATAGCTTTTTGGTTAGCAGCGCAAAATTGTGCATTCTCTATCGTTAATGCTGGTGTTGTGAAGTCAATCAGCACATCAAAATCATTTACACAAGCCGCTAAAGAATCCACCATAGCAACATTAAGCTTACCTACGCCTGCGATTTCACCGGCATCAGCTCCCACTAAGCTGCTACCAGCTTTAACAATTGCAGCACCTAAAACACAGTCTGTTGCATCATTTACAGCCGTAATTAAGTTTTTACCCATACGCCCAGAAGCGCCAATAATTGCTACTCGCATCATCTTCTTATCCCACAATAATTATGCCGCCAACAATAACAAAAACAGAATAAAATCTCAGCTATTTCCGACAGCATTTAGGATAAGATAAGGAGTATGTGTTAAAGCCACGGAAAGCAAACATGAAGACTTTATTAATCATTTTTCTCAGTATTAGCCTAACGGCATGCAGTCTGGGCAGTACCGCCTATAAACACCTAGATTATGTGGTGCTCTGGTACACATCCGATTATGTCAGCCTTGATAAGTCTCAGAAATTGCATCTCTCAGAAGTAACAAAACATTTTGTTGCTTGGCATAGAAGTAATGAGATAGAAAAATATAAGGTGGTACTGGCAGAGTTTAAACAGGATATTGCTCAACAGACGATGACAGATGAAAGGGCAAACTATTATCGTCAACAAATCAGATTTTTCTTGAGTAAGGTAAGGTTTTACCTTAGTCCACATTTAATTCCATTATTAAATAGCCTATCAGATAGTCAATATACCCAAATCGTCGAAGCACTCGACAAAGAAGTTAATTCGGATAAAAAGCCACTCACTTCTGATGAGAAAATCAAAAAGATGCAAGATGAGCTCGAGGAATGGTATGGCACATTAAAACCAGCTCAATTAAACATACTGGCTAACATCAACGCAAAAAGAGAAGTACAAGCTCCTATCTGGCGTGCCGCTAATCAAGCATGGTTAGACACTTTTAAAGAAGCAAGTAAGCAAGCGCAGACGCCAAGGTCACAAGCAATAAAAGCACTCTTGTTGGAAACATTGACCCCTTCCGATTCAGGTGACTATTCAGAAAGAGAAGAATGGATGCAAGTTTGGCGATTAGCTGATGAGGCTCAAAGGCAATCTATCCTAGATAAACTCTCTGAGTATCAAGAATTGCTTGATGACGTATCCAATTAATGATCCGTCATCAAGCTTCGAGGTTAGAATATTTCGTCTGGTGTTAACTCAAAAGTAGCAGCATCATCATTGCTATCTTCGATTTCAGAGTTTTGGAAAGCATTATTAAAGCTATCAAAAGCATTATTAAATCGAGCAGCCGATAGATCATTTTGCTTGATAATCAATTCAACGCGACGATTACTCGCCCTGTTAAAAAAAGTATCATTAGGTGCAAGTGGCCTAGTATCAGCATAACCTGTTACAGAAAAACGGCTTTGCTCTAGTTGACCTGTAGCAAATAACTCTTCTGCTACTGAAATAGCTCGGGCAGATGATAGCTGCCAGTTAGAACCAAATCGACCACTTACGATTGGGATATTATCCGTATGCCCTTCTACCGCAATGGTACCTTCAATACCAATTAACACATCACGAATCATGTCAATAATAGGTATAAAGTCAAAATTCAATTCGGCAGAACCAGATTCAAACGAACCCTTTTCTTTTAGACGTATCGTAATCGTTCGCTCTTGTGTTTCAACTTCTACTGTTCCTTTAGAGATTTCTTCCCTTAGAACAGAGGATATTTGCTGTGCATCTTCTTCTGTTTGTTTTACTTGCTCTTCTCTCTCAAGATCAGCAGAAGATTTATCAACAAGTTGTTGACCTTGAGCACCAGCACCTTCTTTCTCATTTAACTCAGATTCACCAGGTTTACAAAGAACCTCAAGTGTATTTTCAGGCCTTTCATCTACCTTCTGACGCACTTCATTAATGGGTGTAGGTTCTGGCTTACCAGGACTGAACTCTTGAGCAATAATGGAGGTACCAGTCGGAATAGACTTAGCTTCAATTTGCTTTTGCACACCAAAAGCTTCTCGCATTGAACCTGCAAGCTGTTTGAACTTTAATACATCCATTTCGGCAAAAGACAGCAGCAATACAAAGAAACACATCAATAGCGACATCAAGTCGGCAAATGTTCCCATGTAGGCAGGAAGCCCCTCTATACATTCGGGGCAATCCGGTTCTTCTTCATCACTCATGAGTTAGGTTATCCAGCAGCTAAATTGCTTTTATTCACGTTCAATACGTTTGCCTTCGGCAATATAGGTTTTCAATAAACCGTCAATTACACGAGGGTTTTGACCAGCTTGAATAGCAAGCAGAGCATCAATAATTAGTTGTTGTGCCATTAATTCTTCATTAGCACGCTTCTCAAGCTTAGCTTGTATAGGTAGGGCAAACATATTCGCCAACATGGCGCCATAGAGGGTTGTTAGAAGCGCAACCGCCATCGCAGGACCGATGGACTTAGGATCATCCATGTTTGCAAGCATCTGTACCAAACCAATCAGTGTTCCTATCATCCCCATCGCAGGACCAGTATCACCAAAAGCTTTAAATACTTTTGCACCAGCATCATGGCGTTCAAATGCCATTTTCATATCTTTATTCATCTGGCTTTTGACCACAGAACCGTCGTGGCCATCCACTAGCATCTGAATCCCCTTAGACATAAAAGGGTGACTCACATCCATGCCTTCCAATGACAATAGGCCCCCTTTACGAGCAGCATCGGCAAGGTTAAAAATTTCATCAATAAGTGCATCAAGAGGAACACTCTTGAACATAAAGGCTTTCGCTGCGACTTTACCTGCGCCAAGGAACTGACTCAGAGGATATTGCATTAATACAACAAAGGTAGAACCTATTAAAACAATCAGGATAGATGCAGGATCCAAAAACATCCCTGCAGATCCACCTAATATGATTGCCGAAATGATGATCGCAAATGATCCAATCAAACCGACTAACGTTGCTAAATCCAAACTAGTCTCCTAACGAGTAGATTGCTATGTCAAACTTGGTACAATTCTAAACTAAAGTAACGAGATAGGGTTAGACCCTTACTCTAGATTTTTGTATTACTTACGACAGAAAGCTCGAAGAATTTTCAATTTTCTGTTACAAAATGTAGTCTTTTAAAGAGAGCTAGCCATGTCACGTAAAACCAGCGTTCGACACTTCGAAGATAATTTGGTCGAATTAGACAGCATTGTCAGTCAATTAGAGTCAAATCAATTATCCTTAGAAGATGCTTTAAAAGCATTTGAAAAAGGTGTCAAACTTAGTAAAGACTGTCAAACAGTGCTCACTCAAGCAGAGCAAAAAGTACAAATTTTGCTTGAACAACAAGGCAATGAAAGCTTAGAGCCTTTTGATCCGGAATCTAATCAGTGAACCTAAAGCAATTTTCTACTTATACTCAAGACCGTGTCGATCAATATTTAGAACAACAACTTAGCGATTATGAAGCTGCAAATCAACTACATAATGCTATGCGTTACAGCCTTTTTAATGGCGGTAAGCGAATTCGCCCTATGCTAACTTATGCCAGCGCTCAGCTTGTTGGTGAGATTTCATCTCTAACTGACGCGGCTGCTGCAAGTATAGAATCTATCCATGCATACTCTCTTATTCATGACGATTTACCTGCTATGGATGATGATAATCTTAGGCGTGGAAAGCCAACCTGTCATATACAATTTGACGAGGCGACGGCAATTTTAGCAGGCGATGCACTGCAAACCTTTGCTTTTGAACTATTATCCCAAGCAGAGCTAAAAAATACAGATAAGCAATTAACCCTTATTCAAGAGCTAACCAAGGCATCTGGGCGTCATGGCATGATCACGGGTCAAATGATTGATCTTAGTTCTGAGAACAAGAACATTAGCCTTGCAGAGTTAGAGCTAATGCATCTTCATAAAACTGGCGCCCTTATTAAAGCCAGCGTTAGAATGGGAGCATTATCCACAGCTAACCCGAATCCAGAGGTATTAGCTAAATTAGATGCTTATGCTCACGCAATAGGATTAGCCTTTCAAGTACAAGACGATATTATTGATCTAACAAGCGATACTGAAACCTTAGGCAAAACACAGTTTTCAGATGCTGAAGCCAATAAAGCAACTTACCCTAAATTGTTAGGGTTAGATGGCGCAAAGGCTTTAGTTTTAAGACTTCATCAAGAAGCGCTTGAACAAATAACTGAGTTTGGTGACAAAAGCCGACCATTAACAGAGCTAGCTAACTATATTATTGACCGTAACCACTGATATACTAGCGCGCCAATTTGACATTAAAGTGAAAAAATAACTTGTCCATGTTCGAAGAAATTCCAACGCAGCGTCCTAGTACGCCGTTATTAGACCAAATCAACTCACCTGCTGATTTAAGAGAGCTATCTAAAGATCAGCTGACTGTGCTTGTCAGACAGTTACGTGAATTTATGCTGTACAGTGTTGGGCAAACTGGTGGGCACTTTGGCGCAGGTCTTGGGGTCATAGAGCTTACTGTTGCGCTTCACTATATCTATAACACACCCGACGATAGACTAGTCTGGGATGTGGGCCATCAGACTTACCCGCATAAAATTTTGACAGGTAGACGTGAAGAGCTACTCAATATTCGTCACGAACATGGGATTTCAGGCTTTCCTAAAAGAGATGAAAGTGAATTCGACACTTTTGGAGTTGGCCATTCAAGTACCTCAATCGGCGCTGCGTTAGGCATGTCGATAGCCGCTAACCGTATGGGGATTGACCGTAAGGCTGTTGCAATTATCGGTGATGGCGCAATGTCAGCAGGCATGGCATTTGAAGCATTGAATCATGCTGGTGATGTGAATGCCGACATGATGGTCATATTGAATGACAACAAAATGTCCATCTCTAAGCCTGTTGGTGCTTTATCTAAATACTTTGCCCGTATTTGGGCCAGTAAAACCTATGATACTGTGCGTGAAAGTGGCCGAAAAGTTTTAAAAGGCCTCCCTTCAGCGTTAGAACTTGCCCGTAAAGCAGAAGAGCATATGAAAGGCATGGTTGCTCCTGGCACTTTGTTTGAGGAGTTAGGTTTTAATTATATCGGTCCTATTGATGGTCATGATATTGACCTTCTACTGACCACTATCTCTAACATGAAAGACAGATCTGGACCTCAGCTTTTGCATGTTATTACCCAAAAGGGCAAAGGCTTTGAACCTGCTGAAGGCGACCCTATTGGCTACCATGCGATTAATAAAATAGAACCTGAATCTGAGCCAGCAACGCAAGTAAAATCAGAAAACACTAAGAGCAAGCCTAAATACAGTAATATTTTTGGGCGCTGGTTATGCGATGCCGCAGAACAAGATGAAAGCTTAATGGCAATTACACCTGCCATGAAAGAAGGTTCAGACTTAATCGAGTTTTCTGAGCGTTTCCCTGATCGCTATTTCGATGTCGCTATTGCTGAGCAACATGCTGTCACACTGGCTGCAGGTATGGCTTGTGATGGCGTAAAACCTGTTGTCGCCATTTATTCCACCTTTTTACAAAGAGCCTACGATCAGCTAATTCACGATGTGGCGCTGCAAAATCTTGATGTGCTATTTGCAATAGATAGAGCAGGTTTGGTTGGTGAAGATGGTCCTACCCATGCCGGGGTTTATGACCTCAGTTATTTACGATGCATTCCCAACATGCTTGTTATGGCACCATCAGATGAAGATGAATGTCGTAAGATGCTGCATACAGGTTATGAATACAAAGGTCCAGCAGCGGTTCGCTATCCTAGAGGAACAGGTATTGGTGCTAATATTGATTCAGGTCTAAACACCTTAACAATCGGTAAATCTCGCACTTTACACACAGGGCAAGCAAATATTCTGATCTGTGGTTTTGGTAGCCCGACTCATACAGCAATGCAAGCTGCTGAGGCACTCGATGCAACTTTACTGGATATGCGTTTTGTTAAGCCTCTTGATGAAGCGTCACTGCTAAAATTAGCTGGCGATAAGCTTATTGTTACCATAGAAGAGAATGCAGTTATGGGTGGTGCAGGTTCTGCTGTAAGTGAGTTCTTACTATCTAAAAATATCCAATGCCCAACTTTACACATTGGACTGCCTGATCAATATGAAGAACATGCAAGTCACAGTGCTATGCTTAAACGTGTCGGTCTTGATAAAGATGGGATTCAAAAACAAATTGAGGATAAGGTCGAAAGCCTAAAAAAGGCTCAAGTTATGCCTGCTGTTGAACTATAAACTCAGGCAAGCAGATATACTTTTTTATAAAAAAATGGCTCTAAGCTCTAATTAAAAATCAGAGCAACTAGAGCCTTTTTTTTCTAAGAACAAATTGTTTTCAAAGCGGTAACCAATACAGCCATTTCATCATCAGTACCTATGGTAATTCGAAGGTATTGATCAATCCTAGCTTTCTTACCAAAGTATCTAACAAGAACACCGGCCTCTTTTAATGCCAGATAGATATTTTCTGCTTCGTAATCTGGGTGAGTAACAAATACAAAGTTAGTTGAAGATGGAATGATTGAAAAACCAAGTGCTTCAAGCGCTTCAGTCGTCACGCCTCGTGTTTTGATCGTTTTATTACATAAGTCAGCAAGGTAATCGCTGTCTTCAACAGATGCAGCAGCGCCTGCAAGCGCAACTCTATCAATAGGATAACTGTTAAAAGAATTTTTTAGCCTCTCTAAGCCTTCTATCAAATCAGGGTGACCTAGCGCGTAACCAACACGAATACCCGCCAAAGCACGTGATTTAGACAAGGTTTGTACCACTAACAAGTTTGCATATTGATTAACTAGAGTCACCGCACTTTGCGCACCAAAATCAACATAGGCCTCATCGACTAATACCACCTTATCTGGGTTAGCAATCAGAACTTGCTCGATATCAGCCAAAGGCAATGCCTTACCTGTTGGAGCGTTCGGGTTAGTAATAACCACACCTGACACATCTAAATCTTGATAATGTTTGATATCAATATCAAAATTATCGGTTAAAGGAATCAACTTAGGTTCAATACCATACAAGTTGGCATAAACCTTATAAAAACTATAAGTAATATCTGCAAAAGCGAGCGGTTTAGCCTGCCCTTCATTTGAAGTGAAGTACCCCATAAATGCCAATGCCAGCACCTCGTCAGAACCATTACCTACAAATACTTGATTCGTATCTAGCTCATACGCATTTGCAAGTGCTGTTTTAAGCTGCATGCAGTTAGGGTCTGGATATAAACGTAAATCATCACTTACTTGCTCTTGCATAGCAGCAATAGCTTTAGGTGAAGGCCCATAAGGGCTTTCATTGGTATTAAGCTTTATATATTGCTTATCTTGTGGCTGCTCACCTGGCACATAAGGGTCTAGGTTTGCGATTTTATTGGTCCAAAAACGGCTCATTATCCTCTCCAAATGAACCCAGGCGCCTATTCTGCACTTGGGCTAATCCTATATTTAAAACGGTATTAGAAATAAATAAGGCCTCAAAAGAGGCCTTATTGTTTAACGTTAAAGCACTCTAGACTAGTCTTGGCGACGCATATGCGGGAACAAGATAACGTCACGGATAGAAGGCGCATCGGTAAACAACATAACCAAACGGTCGATACCAATACCTTCACCAGCGGTTGGCGGAAGACCATGCTCAAGGGCATTAATGTAATCGGCATCAAAATGCATAGCCTCATCATCACCAGCATCCTTCTCAGCAACCTGCTTATTAAAGCGATCCGCTTGATCTTCTGGGTCGTTAAGCTCAGAGAAACCGTTTGCAATCTCACGACCACCCACGAAGAACTCAAAACGATCAGTAATGAAAGGGTTATCATCATTACGGCGAGCCAAAGGAGATACTTCTGCAGGATAAGCTGTGATGAAAGTTGGCTGGTCTAACTTAGATTCAGCTGTCTCTTCAAAAATCTCAGTCTGTAGCTTACCAAGCCCCCAAATAGGCTTAACCTGAATACCAAGCTTTTTAGCAACTTCTGTCGCTGCTTCCAGCGTACTGATATCTGCTTCAGTTAATTCAGGGTTATAGTGCAAAATAGACTCAACCATTGTCATACGAACAAATGGCGCACCAAAATCATACTCAGAACCTTGATAAGTTACCTTAGTTGTACCTAGCACTTTTTCAGCAACATCACGCAGCATATCTTCTGTCAGATCCATTAGATCCTTGTAATCTGCATAAGCTTGGTAAAACTCTATCATAGTAAATTCTGGGTTATGACGAGTTGAAACACCTTCGTTTCTGAAGTTACGGTTAATTTCGAAAACTCGCTCAAAACCACCTACAACCAAACGCTTTAAATAAAGTTCAGGCGCTATACGTAAGAACATTTGCATATCCATCGCATTATGATGAGTCACGAAAGGACGTGCAGAAGCACCACCTGGAATCGTTTGCATCATAGGTGTTTCAACTTCAGTAAAACGACGATCTTCAAGGAAACGACGAATTGTAGACACGATTTGTGAACGCATTTGGAAAGTCTTACGAGACTCTTCGTTCACAATAAGGTCAACGTAACGCTGACGGTAGCGAGTTTCCATATCTGCCAAGCCTTTATGCTTATCAGGTAATGGACGCAACGCCTTAGTTAATAAAACAGCTTCTTGCATATCCACATAAAGGTCACCTTTACCCGATTTATGCACAGGGCCTTTAATACCAACAATGTCACCTAGATCCCAAGTTTTTTGATCCGCAAGTAATTCAGGGCTTAAAGCTTTACGGTTTACATAAGCTTGGATCTGACCAGACATGTCTTGAAGTAACATGAAAGCACCACGGTTACGCACAATACGGCCCGCAATACTTACCTTATGATCTAAGGCTTCAAGTTCTGGTTTTTCTTTATCTGCGAATTCTTTTTGTAAATCTTCTGCATAAGCATCACGACGGAAATCGTTAGGGTAAGCATTTCTTTGCTCACGAATGCTATTTAATTTAGCACGGCGCTCTGCAATCAATTTATTATCTTCAGTAGCGCTTTGTTCTGGGCTGTTTTCATTGGCCATGGTGTTTTAAATTCTCATCTTAAAAATGTTTTAGTCGTGGTAGTTCAGATTAAGCTATAAGCCTTGTTTCAAACTCGCGACAATAAATTGATCTAGGTTTCCGTCTAACACTGAACCCGTGTTTGAGCTTTCAACACCGGTTCGTAAATCTTTAATACGAGATGAGTCTAGTACGTAAGAGCGTATCTGACTGCCCCACCCGATATCAGATTTTGTATCTTCCACAGCTTGTGCTGCTTCTGTACGTTTTTTCATTTCAAACTCATAAAGCTTGGCACGCAACTGCTTCATGGCAAAGTCACGGTTCGCATGTTGCGAACGTTGGTTCTGACATTGCACCACTATCCCTGTTGGCATATGTGTAATACGCACAGCAGAGTCTGTTGTATTTACGTGCTGACCACCAGCACCAGACGAACGATAAGTATCGGTTCGGATATCAGCTGGGTTGATCTCAATTTCTACATTGTCATCAATTTCAGGTGATAAAAATACTGATGCAAAAGAAGTATGGCGGCGACTACCCGAGTCGAAAGGTGATTTTCGAACAAGGCGATGAACACCTGTTTCTGTTCTTAACCAACCAAAGGCATACTCGCCTTCAAAGCGAATTGTGGCAGATTTTATGCCTGCAACATCACCCGCTGAAACTTCCATCAACTCAACTTTAAAACCTTTATCTTCACCCCAACGTAAATACATACGCAACAACATATTGGCCCAATCTTGAGCCTCTGTTCCACCAGATCCAGCCTGGATATCAAGGAAGGCATTAGTTGGGTCCATTTCTTGAGAGAACATGCGTCTAAACTCTAACTTAGCTAATTGAGCTTCAAGCTCTTCTAGCTCCAGAGTGACTGCTTCTACCGAATCTTCATCGTCTTCTTCAACGGCCATATCTAGTAATTCTTTAGCATCTACTAAGCCACTAGACATGGTATCTAATACACTGACTACTGCTTCAAGTGCAGCACGTTCCTTCCCTAGCTTTTGAGCATAATCTGGATCATTCCAGACATCAGGATCTTCAAGCTCTCGGGTTACTTCTTCAAGTCGTTCTTGCTTTGTTTCATAGTCAAAGATACCCCCTAAGAGTCAGGGAGCGCTCAGACAGTTCTTTTATCTTAGATATGATCGGATTGATTTCCATACTCGGCTTCAATTTGCTATAAATCAGGGTAAATATTCGTAACTTGCGATTGTAACGAATTTACCAGCATCATAAAATCCTATTAGCCTTACAATGCTTAAAAATAAACCATTTTTTAAGGCCGGATTAATAAAAAGGTATCATCATGGAAAAACCAACTGTCTCAGTCGACATTCTGGGTCAAGAATTTAAGATAAGCTGCCCTAAAGGGCATGAGTCAGAACTGCAAGATGCGGCAGAATATCTTAATAATCAAATGCGAGAAATTAAAGCGAGCGGCAAAATCATTGGTATGGAAAAGATCGCTATTATCGCTGCCCTAAATATTACTCACGACATGCTTTCTAGTCGTAAATACACACGTAAAAATGAGCAACAGTTACGTGAATTAACATCTCAATTAGATACAGCGTTAACAAATAAATCTAAAGTGGGTTAGCTTTTAACTAACTCATTGATCAGGCTTTAAACAGGCTTGATTACAAAGCGTTCAACCAAGGCATTTTATGTTTTAGAATGCTTTGAAAAAAGCGTATCACTGGTGTTTTTTTATTTTTTTTACATTATACTCTGCCCGTTTCCTGGGTTGTACGAATCGGCTTAACGCCCTTGAGCCTATGAGTATACTCCTGGAAAGAGTCTGTGGGTTTGGTGTGCATGTCCGTGCGTCGGAAAGCCTTAAAAATCTCGATTCTTTCCTCCTTGAACCACTGGGTTCAAGGCCTATAGTCGGTGCGGCAACTTGGGAAACCCTATCATGACTCTTCGTAGTAACCTACGCTCTCAATTAAGACAAAATCGTCAGTCCCTTACTCCAGCACAACAAGAAACCGCTGCACTTAATCTATTCGAACAGCTAATACAAAACCTTGACTCACCTCTAGCTCAGCTTAAGGCTAATGACAAAGTAGCCCTTTACCTAGCAAATGATGGCGAGATATCACCCCACCATATTTGTAATTGGTTATGGCAGCAGAGTATAAAAACTTACCTTCCATGCCTTAATGGTGAAACCCTAGTATTTGCTCATTACCACAACGAATGCGAGTGGCAAAAAAACCAATTTAATATTGCAGAGCCTATCGATAAAAACCCTCTAATGGGTGCCGATATGAAACTTGTCTTTATGCCACTAGTTGGCTTTGATATTTTAGGAGGCAGGTTAGGCATGGGAGGCGGCTATTACGATAAAACCTTTGCAGCCAGAGAGTCTCTTTTAGTTGGGCTAGCGCATGATTGCCAGAAAGTTGATTCTTTGCCAATTGAAAGCTGGGATGTCCCGCTTGATGCTATTGCCACTGACAGCCTCTATATCTCAACAAAAAAGAATTAGGATAAATACTTAAATATGCGTTTAATCCAAAGTTAAACGCATATCTACTATGCCAAGATCACG
This sequence comes from Marinomonas sp. SBI8L, assembly GCF_001624705.1. Taxonomy (GTDB): domain Bacteria; phylum Pseudomonadota; class Gammaproteobacteria; order Pseudomonadales; family Marinomonadaceae; genus Marinomonas. The sequence continues at coordinate 186,044 of NZ_JSEO01000003.1, read as the reverse complement.
ACTAGCAAACTGCACACTAAAAATCGCAACTTTGTTTTTCGCCAGTACTTCTAACCACTTACTTATCTCAGAATAAGACGTATTTTCAACCCAAACTTGTAACCGACTGTCTCCATCAAGGTTCATACGTTGAGCCACTAACTTCTGTTTTCGCATAGTTCGACTGACTAAGGCTTGCAAAGCTTGTCCACTCCTATCTTCGAGCACGACACCCTGATCAGCTTGATTAGCATTTAATAAAGCGGCGTTCTCAACCAATAAGTAATAGGTTTTTAAATTTGCATCTAACTTCTTTTGAGCGGCCTCTTGGCGCTCATGAATTGGTAGCCAAAGACTGGAGTAAATCAAATACAGAAATATCACGAGAGACATGACACCCACGAGTGTTTGCTCTCTTTTCGAAAGCGCCTGATATTTTTGAACCATAGGATAAAGCAAGCTGCTGTTTCGGATTTGCGCTTCTAACCAAGCCATTATTTCGCCTCCGCTTTCAGTTTAATTGAGGCTACATATTTTTCACCTCGTTTTGCGACCTGTTCAAAGACTACATCTAATGGCTCTTTTTCAAGCGCAGACTGAATCGCATCCAGTACATCCCTTTGCTCTGCCTGCCAATCTAAACGATATTCTTGATTAGCATAATCAAGCTTAGTAATACGATGCTCACCCACTACTTTAGCTCTAACTTGATCAACCATTGCCATCACCTCATAGACAGTGAAGGTTTTCTGAGTTTGTCCTTGGCCTTGTTTCGCCCTTTGAATACGGCCTTTAATCTGCCTATCTAAATAAGAAACGCGTCCTTCGTCAGGCGCCAGTTTTAAAAAGGCTTGGCTAGATTTTTGATATATTACATCTGCTTGAGCATTCAGTTCATTGGTTTTCTTCACGGTTAAATACAGCTCAGTCCCTAAGCTAAACACCGCAAACACGAGTACCCAAAACCAGGGTTTTAACCGCGCAAAGATTTGAGTCTGACGCCCAAACTCTCCATGGCACAGATTTGATAGTAAAAGCTTACTGTTTGTTTGCACCTTGGAGGCAACGATAAACAACCAGGTTTCTAATTTACCTTTATCATTAGTACGATAATTTGACCAAGGGGAAACAATATCAAATGTAGTTGCTAATGACTGGAAGCCTTCCTGAGTATCCGAATCACAGCAAAGTCGATACCTTTCTCTTTTAGGTAGAAATGCCTGCCCAGACAAAGGTAAGCAAGAAACAGAGTCTTGATCCTTATAGAGCAAACTATCCGCTGAGGTAAAAATAAAGTCTAAATCATCATCTTGTTCAGGCCAAAAGGGCAACATATTATTGACAGCTAATATGCACGCCTGTGGCCATCCCATATTTTGTAAATCATAAATCCAAGAGGCCATCACATCTTTTGCAACGACACTCACCCACTGATGGTCTTTATCTGATTTATTTAACAAGGTGTAATGTAGTTCATCAGGAGATTGGCCTAAGCTTTCTTCTAATAAAAAAGGAATCACCTGTCCTGCGTGACGGTGCTGCCCTTTTGCTAACTCAACTCGTCTCACTTGAACTCTGTGCTCTGGCGGTATAAAAATTAATTCGCCATAGGTCAGGTTTAGGTCTTGTAGTGCTTCTTGTAATTGAGCGGCTGTTTTATCTTTGCCTGCATTAAGCACATCTGAACTTGGTGCTAATAACAGCCATTCGAATTGATCAGCAAGGGCATAGGTTCGCTCCTCTTCATCATTTTTTGTGTCAGATTGGGCTTCAATAGTCCTGATATAAAGGCGATTCATTTGCCACTACCTAATTGCTGATTCATTTAAAAATTCATCCTATTTCACGACTTAGCATTATTCCTCTAATGCTTCTATTCCAAACATAGCTTGCAGTTTTTTATTCGGTCCATAAGCGCGATAATAACTAATCACAGGGCCATCCTCTGATTGATAAAGCTTGCTATGCAAAGACATAGAGCGCTCCCCTAAAGTAACGTCCACGAAAACATCAACCAAAAGAATATCTGTACGCCAATCTACTTTTTCTAAGCTATAACTAGTCAGGTTAACATTATTCAAAAAGTCATCGAGCGTTTCAAAGCCACTACTATCCATTTGAGCTAATACAGCCTCTTTATGCTGAGTACTAATATTTTCTATCATAGTCACTAACAGCTCTTCGCTCATGCGATTCACATTGATACCTAGATTTTCAGGCCAAATGCAAAGCCAAGGTATCAAACTGGTTTTGGTTTCCTCATCCCACTGCAATAAATCAAATTCAGTTTCGCTAATTAAGCGACTATCTGAGGTTCGATAAGCAGGTGTTAATCCCAAATAATACTCATCTTCATGACCATCACTACCCGTAATATTCTGGTCTTTATCAAGCCAATCTTTTAGTGGCTCGGCCAAGGCAGAATCAACACTTAAACTGGCGAACAGGCGTTTAGTTTCTGATAAAGCGGCATTGCTTAGCGCTTCATCAGCAAAACGATTCACGTTATAGCAGCCCTGCCTATCAACCACGACAACTCGCATTGAGTCTCCTGGGTTATCCAAAGCAAAGTTTTGATCTAGCAAAACCCAACGAGACTCTTCAAGACTAGGTAACTCGGACTCATCTAACTTTGCAAAGGCATACCTAGCCCAAGATTCCCCACCCAATAGCTGCTGCTTTAACGCCGCGGTGGATTGCATTTGATCAAGCAAGCTTCGCTCTCTTGCTAACTGAGACATAATACTAGCGGCAATTGCGGCAACTAAGGCAAAGACCATTAAAGCCATAATTAAAGCCACACCGTGGCTTTGTTTAGCAGCCATCAAGCGATTAGGACGTTTCACTCTTTTAGCCATTATCATCAGCATCATAGTTAAAAGGGTAACTGGGCACAGCGAACATACGGCTCACTAAACCAAGCCCTTCAGTGGCCATATTAATTTGTACAACCCATGGCATATCAGCCGGCTTTTCCACTTCCCCCGGTAAAGTTCCATCATTCACTGGCGGCCAAGTATCTGTCCATTCAACATCAGTATTAAGTAGATTAATGCTAAAACTCGAAACGCCATCAAACTCTTGAACTAAGGTTTCAACATCCTGCTCTTTATCCAAGACCCGCCAAAAAGTTCGCTTTAATATACCTTCAGACTCGTCATACTCATAGCTCACCCTTTGCAGTTCAGAACGGTTGATACCTAAAGGGTTAATCCAGCCAGCCTTAGTAAAATCTAATTTTCCATCGTCTAGTTTTAGTGAAAATTCATACTCACCAAGTTCATCTCTTACAGTACGATCAACCAGCTGCTCCATATCTCGCTCTATCCACTGCCATAAGCGAATGCTATCGAACATGACTTTTTCTTGATCAATTAAAGCCCGTTTGACCCTGACTCCCATGCTCGCCATATCGAAACTAGCCAAGCCAATAAAACCTAAAATACCAACAACAACTAACATTTCGACCAAGGTAAAAGCAGAAACAGCTTGTATAGCTTTAAACCCTTTTCTACCCGTCAAGACGCGACCTTGCTTATAAGAAGCCATCAGCCATCATCCTCAGTCCGTGCAGCAACAAAGCCTGTCATGCGATAAATTGAATTGTCAGCACCAGGCGGCTGAAAAACAGCAACTTCAATGGTAATCACGCCATTTGCAGTCTTAGTTACCAGAGCCTCACTTGACCAAGATAAATTAGCTTGCTCAACCTCTTGGTCTCCAAGTTCTAACTCTTGTCCACTAATTGAAAGTAGTTTTAGGTAAGTTAATCTGTCTTGCGCTATCCACACTGCCAACATTTTTCGTTTGAGATAGTCTGCTTGACTGGTTGACTGGCTTGTTACTTGCACCAAGACCAGACTGACAAAAGCCAATATCACCAATGCCACTAAGACTTCCATCAATGTAAAGCCAGCTTTAGTTTTCGCTAAGTTCAAGGGCATTGACGCCATCCCCCTCTAACAAAAAGCTATGGCCATCAGAAGTATCATCGATAATGCGAATATTCAGTTTAAAAGGAGAGTATTCACCGCTTGCCACAAAAGCCAAATCAACTTCTCTGACTAAACTACTTTTAGCAATGTCACCCGCTTTTTCGGTATCTGACAGCAAGAGACTTACTTCCACCTGTTCAGAATCAGGTTCCCAATTAAATTCTGTCTCAAGCCAAACTTCATTGTCTAAATCGAACTCAAAGAGGTTAATCTCTCTCGCACTAACTTTAGCGCCTAAGGTTTTTCCATCTAACCAAGATTGGTCAATTTGATGTTGAATAAATAGTCTGACTGACTGAGCATCTAACCTTACGGCTTCTTCGTCATCATCCACTTGATAAGCAACGGTTACCATTCCGAGCAAACTGCCAATGATGACCAGCACCACCATCAACTCAAGTAAGGTGAAACCTTTTTGTTGAGAGACGCTTGAGGAGGGTTTAGCAATACATCTCATTTATGCCCTCCTCAATATAGTCATATCAATAACATCAAGACCTTAAAGGTCATCCTGACTTAAGTCAGCTGCGTTTTCATCACCGCCTTCACGGCCATCAGAGCCTAATGCAATCAGATCATAGTCACCGGTTGCACCAGGACTGATGTAAACAAAATCATTACCCCAAGGATCTAGAGGTAGTTTTTTCACATAGCCACCCGACTTCCAGTTCTTCGCTTCTGGAAAACCTGTTGGTTTATTTACCAAAGCTTCTAAGCCTTGCGCCGTCGCTGGATAGTTTCCATTGTCTAATTTATATAAATCTAAAGCTGACATAAGGTTTCGAATTTGAGTCTTAGCAACTGACACTTTGGCATCATCAGAACGACCTAGAATATTAGGTGCAACCATACCAATAAGAGCACCAAGGATAACTAAGACCACCATTAGTTCAAGCAAGGTAAAGCCTTTCTTTTGCGTATTAGAACGCGGTTTTTTCATTGCCAAATTGCGGTTAACTCTATTCATGTATCATTCCTATCACGAGTATTGAGTGTTATTTATCGTCTTATTTAACAGCAGGAAACCACCAAATAAGCTTTGTTATTAATTCAATAATTGGTTCATATTCATAATTGGCAGTAAAATAGCCATGACTATCATCATCACAGCTCCGCCCATCACAAGCAGCATTAGTGGCTCAAATAGTGCAACCAAAGTACCTATCCAAGCATTCGTATCATCTTCTTGCTGCCTTGCGGCTCTTGCTAACATCTGGTCTAGCTCTCCACTTCGCTCACCACTTTGTATGAGTTGCAGCATCATAGGCGGTAGCAGCTTCGTTGCTTCGAACGCTTTACCTAAACTGCCACCTTCTTTGACCTTTTGCTGGCAATCTCTCAAAGCATCCTGCATAGCAAGATTATCCACGACTTGAGACGCGATATTCATACCTTCTACCAATGGCACACCACTACTAGACAGCATGGCTAAAGTACTAATATAACGCGTCACTTGAGACACTCTTACCAAGCTACTTATACCGGGTATTTTAAGTACTAATTTATCTTTTATTTTCTTAGGAGCAGGTTTAGAGACTAACCAGAGATAAAAAATAATGACTAGAGCAACAACTATGACAAATCGCGCACCATAACCTGTAATTAGATTGCTCAAGCTCAACATAAATTGCGTAATACCAGGCAGCTCAGCACCCTGTGTATCAAACACCTGAACGATATCTGGCATCACACTGCCCAATAAGAAACTCACAATACCAATCGCTACAAAAGTTAAAATGGCCGGATACATCATGGCCATTTGTATTTTTTGCGCATTTTGTTTTTGCCTTTCAGTAAAGTCAGCCAGTTGCATTAGTACGCCATGTAGATGGCCAGACTGTTCACCTGCCTCAACACTGGCTCGAAACAGAATTGGAAAGGCTTTAGGGTAACTCGCTAATGCTTCTGCCAAACTATGACCTTCCATGACCTTAGATCGAATGGAAAGCAACATACTGCGTATTTTATTTTTGGTTGCCTGCTGGGCGACTCCTGTTAAAGCCTCCTCAATGGGAAGGCCTGCATCAATCAAAGTGGCTAGCTGTCGTGTGAGCAAAGACCTTTCTTTAATATTGATACCAGGGCTAAAAAAGCTGTTTGTTTGCTTCTCTTTTACTTGGTGAATTTCAAGTAATACTTTGCCCTGTTCTCGCAACATTTGACGAACATGGCGTTCATTATCGGCTTCTAAAACGCCTTTTTTCTTCTTACCTTTAGCATCTAGAGCTAGGTATTCAAATGCTGCCATTTGTCATAACCTCTCTCTTCATCAAACCTAAATCATGTCTCGTATCAACCATGAGACACTCGCAGCACTTCCTCAACAGTGGTATTACCTGCTATTACCTTCTTCATACCATCTTGTCGTAAGCTAGGAGTTGTTTGTCGCACATGCTGCTCCATGGCCTGCTCACCTACCTGACTATGAATCAGGGTTTTCACACCTTCATCAATCAGAATTAACTCATAAAGGCCAATACGGCCGCGATACCCTTGATCAAAACAACTATCGCAACCTTTTGCATGATAAATAGTGACGGGGGAATCAACCTCTAATAAGGCCTGAGTTGCTTCATCCGCTTGAACTGGCTGTTTGCAGTCATCACAGAGTTTACGCACCAACCTTTGCGATAGAACACCCACAATTGAAGAGGATAATAAGAAAGGCTCAACGCCCATATCTTCTAAACGAGTAATGGCTCCGACCGCACTATTAGTATGAAGAGTAGAAAGAACTAGGTGGCCGGTTAAAGATGCTTGTACCGCAATTTCAGCGGTTTCTTTATCCCTGATTTCACCTATCATGACCACATCAGGGTCTTGACGTAATATCGCCCTTAACCCGCGGGCAAAAGTCATATCAGCTTTACTATTAACCTGTGTCTGACCTATACCTTCTAAATGGTATTCAACAGGATCTTCAACCGTCATAATGTTGCGACGCCCGTTGTTTAAATAGCCTAAAGAAGCATAAAGAGAAGTGGTTTTACCAGATCCTGTTGGACCTGTTACCAATAGAATGCCATGGGGATGAGAGATTACATCTCGCAACCTCTCACGATCAGATTCATTCATGCCTAAATGGGTTAAATCTAAGCGTCCCGCCTGCTTATTAAGCAATCGCATTACGATACGCTCACCATGGGATGAAGGCAGTGTTGATACCCTCACGTCCACTTCTTGTCCTGAAATTCTAAGCACTATGCGTCCATCCTGGGGCACACGTTTCTCTGCAATATCAAGCTTAGCCATGACTTTAATACGAGACACTAGCATTGGTGCTAATGCTCGCCTTGGCTCTATCACTTCACGTAGAATACCATCTACACGAAAACGGACGACCAATCGTCTTTCAAAGGTTTCAATATGCACATCTGAAGCTTCTTCTTTTACCGCTTCACTCATAATGGCATTGATTAGACGGATAATAGGCGCATCGCCTTCACGCTCTAATAGGTCTTCACTTTCTGGCAAGGCTTCGGCAACACTTGCCAAATCCATATCATCACCAATCCCTTGCGCCATAGCTAAAGATTGTCCGCCTTCTTGCTGATAGAAACGCACAACAGCTTCATCAAAGTCAGCGTCACTTAAACATTCAATTCTCGGTTCTTTTGGTGAAATTCTTAACGCCTCTGAAATGGCTTTAAGGTCAGTTCCCTGTTTATGCACAAGCACCCACAAGTCTGCATCCTGCCTTAACAGTACACCGGATTGTTTAACGAATGAATAGGGCAATGACGACAAAACACTTCCTTATAAATCAGAGACTAGAGTCATTTTTAGTACAAAGACCTAGTACAATTACATCAATTTAAATACCACTCAAGCTTCAAACAACACAAAGCTTGGTTAGACAGCCTAAGAAAACAAAAAGTCTCAAAATACTAACCTATAAAACCACTTTAAAATGCTGACTCTATCCCTAGATTAACAAACAAGGATCTCGGCAAAGACTTTCCATCAACTTTAACCGTATCCAAAGACCAACCAAAATCTAAGTTAGCCCGATCGAAAAAAGTAAAACCAAGATTAATATAATCTAATTGGGTTCCCGCAAGGTTGCGGCTATAGCCAGCTCGAAAGCCGGGTAACAATAAATCCCCATAATAACTTGAAGACACAACTAACCATTGGTATTCATCATCGACAGCATCAACAACAGCATTCAGGTCTAAACTAGATTGCACACTCCAAAGCCCATTAGCAAACGAACTTGAAGCTTCTATACTAAACTGACGCTTTGCTACATAAGTTTCATCGTGGGTCAGATCATTTGAACTAACGAAAGTCGCAACAGTATTACAATTGGTTAAAGCCGCACCTGTTTTTACGGCACAACCACCGCCTAAAGTATCGTAGTAATAGGTAGGCTCATTCAGGTTAGTGACTTTAGCACCATATAAAACATTCTGAGTTAACCAAATAGCCCCTAGATCAACACTATAGTTAGTCGAAAATGCCTCACTCTCCTCAAACTGACCATCATTATCTATATTCTCAATCGTACTTAAGCTTCGTTCCAGCTTCATTCGAGTCAGATTAAACTTAGAGCCTAAGATTAAGCGTCCCTGCCGAGTTCGTAATACTTGTTTGCTATAACCTACACCAAATACGGCAGCCAATGCTGTCTTAGAGTAGACAGATGAATCAGTTTCCAAAGTTGTACTACCACCGCTCACAACGACATCAATATCGTCATCAAGCACTTTCATTTTCCCTTCACCCTGAAGTATCAAATCAAAGGCCAAGGTACCAAATTTAGGATGTTTATAAAAAATAGGAAAAGCAGGAACATAGCCAGCAGTAGAAACCTTTATATAGCCCTGTTCACCAGCATTTTTCAAAAAGGCATTATATTTTGTCTGTGCAGCAGCCGCTTCAGCACTCGTCAGACTAGTATCATTTAGAACGGATTCAAGCCCATCAAGCTCGTCCGATAAAGAATCAAGTTGACCAACCTCAGCACCAAATCCGCCAGGCCCTAATATACCAAAACGAAATAAGCCTCTCGGATTATCACGACTTTCATTCTCATCAAACATTAAAAATGGGCTAGCTGGATTTGATAAGCTGCTTGATATAAAACGGCTATTTGTAACAGAGCCTAAAGTCGATGCAGAGCCTATGGGGTGATAAACCGGTTGTCCAGATAAACACAAAGCACTATAAAAAAACGCTAGTACTAGGTACAGCTTTCTTGCCATTCATTCCTCTTTATAAGTAAACCGACTTTGAAAGTCCCAACATTATCATCAAAGTGGATTTAAGTACTAGGGAACCTGCGAATAAGTCCTCCCACCTCAGCGTGTGGATAAAAGTGCCTAGATTTATGGTAGAGCCGCAACTTAATAGTCATTCCATTAATAAGGCACTAGACGTAAAAACAGTGTTTCTAGGCCGCGCCCTTCGGGTCTTTGAAGAATACCTAAGCGGCATTTCAGAAAAAGTAACACTTTTTCTCGTATACTTTAAAAGAGCAGACTAAGAAGAGGTAACTTAATCGCAGCTTCCTCCCTAGCAATCAGATACGCTTTATCCAGATACGTTATTCATCAGATAGTTCAGGTTCAAACAAACCTTCAATGCCACCCTCTCTTGGTGCACTCATTTGAAGCTCAACCGCCCTAAAGCCTTGGTATTGAGTATTAGTTACACTGTCAGCATTAGCTTTACCACGAATAATGGTAGGACGAATAAAAACAAGAAGATTTTTCTTATCAATGGTGAATGAACTACTTCTAAACAAGGCCCCTACAAAAGGAATATCACCAAGGAAAGGCACCTTCTGTTTTGACTCAGTAATATTGTCTTGAATCAGACCACCAAGCACTATAGTTTGCCTATCTCCAGCAATCACCACAGTTTCTACTTCACGTACTGTTGTAATAGTCCCTAGAGAACTTGCTTCATCTGAGGCAGATTCAACTGTTTGAAACACTTCCATTTTCACTTCGTTACCCGAGTTAATATGCGGTGTCACTTTAAGGGTCAGGCCCACATCTTCTCGGGAAGTCGTCACAAAGGTACTACTACTGCTCTCAGAGTACTCCCCTGTTTGGAAGGGTCTAGTCTCACCCACTAGAATACGTGCTTCTTGGTTATCTAAGGTGAGTATTTTTGGCGTTGATAAAAGGTTGGAGTTACTTTTACTTTGAAGCGCTTGAATAATAGCGCCTAGATTAGTATCACCTAAAATAGCAGTACCACCCGTCGCTAAAGAGTTAGTACCGTTCGAACCTACCGATGTCACAATCGAGCTAACGGAAGTACCTGCAGTGGTAAAGTTTGTACCAGAGTTCAAACCGTCATTACCACCTATTAACCACTGTACACCCAGCTCTTCTGTATCTGTCACAGTAATTTCAACAATAACAGCCTCAATTAGAACCTGTGCTCTTGGTACATCAATACGCTGTAATACAGAATAGATTTCTGTCATCACACCTGGCTCGGCATTAATTAATAGCGCATTTAGGTCAGTATCAGCTTGGATATTTGTTGTTAAAACTGGCGCCGAGCCTTCTTTTTTCTCGATATCACCGACAACACCTTTTAACAAATCAGCAACTTTCGTCGCATCAGCGTATTGCAGCGGGATATATTGAAGTCGACTTGATTTTTCAGCAGGAATATCCAATTTTATAATCAAATCTTTTATTTGATTAAGCTCACCTGGTTTACCTTTTAAGATAAGACGATTTGTTCTTTCATCAGCAACTATGGTGGTAACATCACTGGATCTTGCCCCTTTGCCCGTTGTGGTTGTCGTCAATTGCTGCAACAGAGTAATGACATCTCCTGCCCATGCATGTTTTAACGCCACCACTGTCATTTCACCTTCGTTGGTGCTATCAAGACGCTCAACTAAGTCTTCTAGACTGCGGATATTATCTGCATGATCACTAATAATCAGAGCATTCATTGTTGGAACAGCCGCAAGATGGCCATATTGAGGAATCAGTGGACGTAAAATAGGAACAAGTTCTGAAGCAACCGCATTTTTGATCGCTAATACACGGGTAACCATTAACTCACCTGGCGCACCGCCTGATGGATCAAAGTTCAATCCACCTTGCTTAGCAATATTTTGCGGCAATATTTTAAAACCTTCAGGTGATTCTAAAACAGCATAACCATGGACGGTCAGTACGGATAGGAATAAACGAAATACAGCATCTTCATCCAAACTCGCATTCGAGATAACTGTCACTTTACCCTTTACTCTAGGATCAACAATAAAGCTTCTATCTGTCATTTCAGCGACTTGTCGAATAAAAATCCCAATATCCGCCTGCTGCAAATTAACTTGCCAAGTTTTCCCGATTGCCATCAAAGGAATAAATAAACAAAGAGATACAACTAACTTAAGCAGTTTTTGCGTTACAACAGAATACATCTACCATCCTTTATATTGTTATTTAATCGGATATGACACAGAAAAGGTCCGACTTCCCCGTTGGATTTGAAAATTAGCGACGCTTTGTTTTCGAACTAATTCACCTAATCCAGCATCACTTTCGATATTACCCACACTTTGCCCATTTACAGCGACGATTTTATCTCCCGCTTTTAGACCCATAGCAATGAGAGAACTAGATGCAAGTACCTCATAAGAGGTACCATTCGAGCGTAACCCTGTAGATGCTAAAAGCGCATTAGGGTCTTCTTCAAACAAAGCTTCATAGGTATCTAGAATTTCTGCGGGTGAAAGCGTACCCACATCACTTTCGACTGACTTTCTTGTATTCGCAGGTACTGTTTTTTGTTGAGCTAAGGCTTGGTTATCTGCACTCTCTATCAAAGTAAGCAATTTATCTTCATCGAAATATAATGATTCAGACTTACCAGCACGCTCCAGAATAACGTGATCGCTGTATACTTCTTTAAGAAGAACACCTCGAATGATTTGCGTATCAATGCGATAAACTTCATCTTTTTTACTTCTGGAGCTGATAATAGCCATAGAGTCTTTCATCTCTAACGCTGGCATAACCCCTTTTAGAGTCAGTTTTAATTTAGTTTTTTTAGTCGGTTCGACTGCTTTTTCTTCAACTTCGGCAAGGTAGCCAAACAAAGAGGATGAAGCCATGTTCACTTGAGCTTTATTATTTTGCGCAGCACGAAAATCTATAGCTGCCAGCTCTGGTTCAGGCATAGGTGTAAAAGACCAAAAAATTTGCGCAGCAGAATAAGCAGAAAGACTAACAAAGCTAAATAAAGCTAAATAGCGAAGCCAAGCCTCAATACGTAAGACGCCCACAGCCATCACCAACACCTCTTAGGTGAAGTAGATTCTTGTTGATGGCTTCTTTTTAGCATGACTTATCTCATCTACTTATTATTGTTAAATCAATTTGGTAAAACTTAATTTATCTACTAAATTAAGTTTTATAAGTAAGAATTTATCTAGAAACTTACCTTAATCAATATGTTACACACTAACTGTTATTACTAATATATCAAAAAACCTTATCTGTCATAACAAAAACAGGCGCATCCATATCACCAGTCCATGGCTGGTTGATTAGCTCAAATACAGCAGGCATGACAGATAACTCCGCATCACCTTGCGGACTCACACCAGCATTTATAAGAGGAACACCTTTTAAAGAGGTTACTTTCAGTTGGTTTATTGAATTAATATTAATCAATTCAAACAGTACTTTATCTAGAGAAACTGAATCTCTTTGCCTAGAGACGACAAACTCTAGGTCCCCACCTTCCCAGTAACCATTACCTCTTAACTTACTCGGTGTAGACTCTACATAGGGCCATTTTCCGTACAATTTTTCCAGCACTATGTTACCGCCAGACACTTTTGCTTTATAAGGCTCTAAAAATGAGTTCAAAAGTTCACTAGATAAGCTTAAACCATCTAACCAAAGAGACGCTTCATCCATTTCAGGTTGAAAGCTCCCCCAAGCCTTTATTTCCTTATGCAGTACCTGAAAGTCAATTGGTTCAAAAACGCCATTCAATTTCCATTGAATTAGCATATCCCCTCTAAGCTGATTTATCCTTAACTTAGCCTTTCCTTGCCAGAACCGACCTTCAAACTGTTCAAGACGGACACCCTCTTCTGTTAAAACTTGATTTAGACTTGATCGCCAAAAGTGCAAAGGAGCAAGCACAACACCCGCAACCAAAAAGACTAAAACAAACCAGATAAAGAGAAAAATTTTAACCTTCATCTACGATATCCCTATGCCTAGATTAAGCTTGGTTTTCTATTAAGCGATTTAACTTAGCTAAATCCTCTTTTGTATCTACACCATGGGGCGGCATCCCCTCGGCATAAGCAACTTTAATTTTAACGCCCTGATGCAATAATCTTAATTGCTCTAGTTTCTCCCATTTTTCCAGAGGAGACATAGGCATTTTACAATATGCAGACAATAATCGTGCTCTATATACATACATCCCTATATGCCGATAAGCAGGCATAGCCTCATTTAATTCTTGAACCTGATTAAAGCCATCTCTATCCCACGGGATAGGCGCTCGGCTAAAATACAAAGCATGATCTTTTTCATCAACCACGAGCTTCACCACATTGGCATTAAAAAAGTCATCTTTATGCTGAATACGACAGGCCATGGTAGCCATATCAGCTAAGGCATCATTCGCCAGTGCAATCACCGCATCATGTATAATGGCAACAGGCAATAAAGGTTCATCGCCTTGTACATTGACGATGATTTCATCATCATGCCATCCCATTATTTGAGCAACTTCAGCAAGACGCTCTGTACCATTTTCATGATCATCCCTTGTCATCACGACATTGGCACCAAAGTCAGATACTGCGCGATAAATATCTTCATGGTCTGTTGCAATAACGACAGTACTCGCACCGGCTTTAAGTGCTAGTTCATAAACCCACTGCAAAACAGGTTTACCTGCCAAGGGTGCAAGTAACTTTTTAGGGAAACGCTGAGAAGCATAACGGGCAGGGATAACAATATGAAATTCTGGCAGTATGTTAGACATAATTGAAATAGGCTCAGATATAAAATGATTCAGTAGTTAAACAAGGATTAACGTCTAAAGGCTAGTTTGATTTACTCTCAAACGCTGGTTTTTGGGCGATTTCATAAGCATTTTCTAATGGCATTCGTGATGACAAAAGTAAATCACATACTTCACGAGCGACGCCTTCACCAGCCTTACAATGCAATGTCATATCACAATGGCGTTTAACTAAGACATGAGCATCATTTGGGCACAAAGCTAAAGAAACAAGTGGCATGACTTGTAGATCGATCACATCATCACCAATATAGGCGGCTTTACCAGCAGTGATATTAAGTCGCTTTAACAAGTCTAAGAATGCTTCTTTCTTATTATGACATCCTGGGTAAAAGTGCTTAACAGACAAGTCAGTCATACGCTTACGTAAAGGCGCTGAGTCTTTTGCCGTGATAATAGCCACCTCAACCCCCCATTTAGGTAAGAGCTTCAAAGCAACACCATCTTTCACATTAAAGCGCTTTAACGTCTCGCCCTGCTCACCATACAAAAGGCCACCATCAGTGAGCACGCCATCCACATCAAAGACAACTAACTCTAAGTCTTGTAGTTTCTTCAAAACATTTTCAGGAAACTGCACACCATTTTCTTGGTAAGAGGACAAGAAATCATTATCTATCATGATGCACTCGTATCCAGCTCATCAAAACCTTTTACTAATTCATCAATTTGCTTCAACTGTTTTAAGAATGGCTCTAATTTATCTAGCGGTAATGCACATGGGCCATCACATTTAGCCTGATTTGGATCTGGGTGAGTTTCCAAGAATAAACTAGATAAACCTAGTGCCATGCCCGACCTTGCCAGCTCAGCAACTTGAGCACGACGACCATCGGCAGAATCAGAACGACCACCAGGACGCTGTAAAGCATGGGTAACATCGAACATGACAGGGTAATCAAACTTTTTCATCAAACCAAAACCAAGCATATCGACCACAAGGTTGTTATATCCCATCATGGTGCCGCGCTCACATAACATCAGCTTGTCATTACCGGCTTCTTCACATTTAGTTAGAATGTGCTGCATTTCATGAGGTGCTAAAAACTGCGCCTTTTTAATATTAATCACAGCATCCGTTTTAGCCATAGCGACCACAAGATCTGTTTGTCTTGATAAAAACGCAGGTAATTGAATAACGTCAGCCACCTCAGCAACAGGCGCACATTGCTCAACTTCATGAACATCCGTGATCACAGGAACATTAAAACTTGTCTTTACGTCTTCAAGAATACGCAAACCCTCTTCCATGCCAGGCCCACGAAACGAATTAATGGAAGAGCGATTAGCTTTATCGAATGACCCTTTAAATACATAAGGGATATCCAAAGTTTGGCAAACTTTCACATGCTCTTCTGCAACCTTCATTGCAAGATCACGGGATTCAAGTACGTTTACGCCGCTAAAAAGTACAAAAGGTAAGTGATTAGCAACTTGTACGTCTTGATTAATTTCAATTATTTTACTTTTTACTGTCATCTTATTTTCCATTAAAAGTCAGTTAGTTAGCGGTCGTAAATTTCTAGTAAGCCAACTACATTATTATCATCATCAACGGCAATCAGCAGGGTAATTTTACCTTGCAACATTTGCTCTTCTGCCGTCGCAATTAAAGTATCTTGGTGTATCGTTTTAGGACTTGCTGTCATCACTTGAGAAATGGTTTTATCCAGCATACCAACAGCATCTGTTAACATGGCACGACGTAAATCGCCATCAGTGAAAATCCCAAGCAAGTCCTTGCCCTCTTTCACTAATACCATTCCCATTCGCCCAGTGGTCATAATGCCAATAGCATCTTTCAATAAAGTGCTTGGAGTGCATTCAGGTAAATTATCCTTATGCATGAGATCTTTAACACGAGTTAAGAGCTTACGACCTAAGCTGCCACCTGGGTGAAAGCGAGCAAAATCTTGTGGCTGAAAGTTTCGACACTCCATCAAAGCCACCGCTAAAGCATCACCCATCGCTGTTGTCATTGTTGTCGAGGTTGTTGGTGCTAAATTATTTGGGCATGTTTCTCTATCTACAGAAATATCTAAAACACAGTCACAATGCTTAGCTAAGGTAGACTGCAAATTCCCGACCATGGCAATACAAGGATTACCAAAGCTTTTTAGAGAAGGCAGTAATCGAATAAGTTCTTCTGTTTCCCCTGAATAACTAATGAGAATCAAGGTATCTTGAGGCTCAATCATACCTAAATCGCCATGAAAGGCTTCCCCAGGATGGAGAAAAAAGCTTGGTGTTCCCGTCGAAGCTAAGGTAGCCGCAATTTTAGCGCCAATTAAGCCTGATTTTCCCATACCACAAATAATGGTTCGACCTTGGGTTTTCATAATCAATTTAATTGCGTTAACAAATTCATTTGTTACAGAATCAGCTAGCTTAGACAAGGCGTTTGCCTGAGTATTCAAGGTATGTTGAGCACTTTTAAGTAACTCATCATCTGTTTTATTAAGGACTTGTGTTGAAGAAGGCATAATTTCTGTTACGTCAGCCATGTCTGATCTCTACAAATTAGAATGACTAGCATTATACCCAAAAAGCGAGTTCAAGATAGAAATCTTATTGAGCATGCGGTGAACTAAAGGCCATCTAAAAAAGCCACTAGAAACAAGCATTCTTTCTGCTTTTTTATCTTCAAGACTATTTGCTAAGACTGACTTAAATAAGAAAGTCTGCTTTGAACAAAGCTATCTTATCTATGTAGCAAAAGGTATGACTGGTTGAGGTAATAGTTGAAGGTGCCGGTCTTTATTAGGGAAGGTTAAGTTAGACAATAAAAAAGTGAGTTAGGTACTCACTTTTTTATAATCAAAGCAGTCACAAGGAGTATTAAGCGACGGCTTTATTGAAAAGATAAGCTTAAGCTTGGCACTTTGAAAACTGACTGCCAAGTTGCTTAATAAAAGCAATATAGGCCGTTTCATTTAGGGCTATACTCGCTCCTAATGGGTCCAGTTCAATCGCTTTGACACTTGTCCCTTCCACTAGTGCATTTACGATAGCAGGATTAAATTGAACCTCACTAAAAATACAGGCAACACTTTCGTCTTTCATCAAGCTTCTGATCGAAACGACCTTTTTGGCACCAGGTTTACGCTCTGGGCTTAAACTAATATTTGCAATGTGAGCAATATCATAATGCGCTTCAAAATAACCATAAGCATCATGAAAAACGACATAGTTTAGATCTTTTAGCGGCAACAGTGACTGCTTATTTTCGGCATCGGCTTTCGCTAATGCACTTTCAAAAGATTCTAAATTTTGCGTAAAGAAGGAAGCTTGTTCAGGAAGCATAAGAGACAGCTTTTCTGCGACAGCCTCAGCAAGAATGTGAGCATTTTCTATATCCAACCACACATGTGGATCTAAACCATCATGATGGTGCCCATGTCCATGCCCATGACTTTCAAAGCTTTTCACGGCTTTAGGCTTATCAGATTCATGATGATCACCAGCCGCTTCTACTAAAGACATCCACTCGATAGCCGTATCAGCATGTTGGCTATTGTGTAATGGTTTTTCCAAAAATGGCTCAAGAGACTCTCCGACCCAAACAACCAAATCTGCATTAATTACTTTTCTTAAATCTGATGGACGCAAGGCAAAATCATGAGGAGAAGCACTGTTAGAGACAATTTGTTCTATAGCAACTTTATCACCAGCAATGGCTTTTACTATCATAGAAACTGGCTTTATGCTGGTTGCGACACTCGGTATCGTCTCCGCTTGCAACTGACCATTTATCGCGAACAAACCCACCAACAAAAAACCTAAAATAGACTTCATTTAAACTCTCAAAAAACGTTATAACATAACAGACATATTAACATTGATATATAAGTGAACACAATTGAAGAAAGAAAGCTAAAAGCACTGTTTAAGGAATGGGTGTAGGTAGGATTCCCCCTAGTTATATGACTTCTAGGGGGAAGGCGATCAAGCAAACAATGTAACTTTAATTAAGTTCAAGAGATGACAGCGCCACCTCTCTAACCATAAGTCCAGCTCTTTGACCGACAGGGATTTTAGTGTTCGGAAAAACTAAGGCATCTCCATCTTGCTTCACTAAATATTCAGAGAGTTGAGACTGAGTTAATTTAAAACCAGCATCAAATGACGTGAAATTTTCAAAATCTGTCGCAATATTCAGCTGATAGTCTTCTGCATCCTTATTCAAGCCATCAATCACCTGAAAAATCTTCATTGAACCTTGGTCACTAGAGGTTAACTCTTCATCTTTAATCAAGTGCCTCAAAGTATGTCTAATAGCTGTTAACTTCGAGTGGTCATTCTCTCCAAAAGGAGCTACTTGGCCTAATTCAACAGTAAAAGCACTAGCATTATGCTGCTCAGATGAGAAGTAAGACAAGGTTGTCGTACTTTGGTGAGACAATAAAACAGCTTCAATACCAGAAGCTTCCAAAAAGCCAATCTGCTCAGCACTGTAAGGACGCCCATGCAAATAAGGATAAACCACAAATTTAGGGTACTTTGATCCCCTTATCGCGGTATGAAGGTCATAATGAATTCTTTGAGCACTATCTGGCCCTTCATTAAAAAAGTCTGCAATTGTTTTCTCAATCAAGCCAGCTCTTTGAGCTTCAAAGCCCTCTTCTTTTTGCCAAGCACCAGAAAAGAGGCGATTCATATTTACTTGAGTAAACCTTTTTCCAATATTTGCAGCAGGTAAGTTTCCGAAAATAACCAGTAAACGCACTGAGCAAGCAAGCTTTTCATCTAAAATATCTTTTAAAATATCATTAACCATTTCCATCGGTGCGGTTTCATTGCCATGAATGCCTGCACTCAATACTAAGCTAATCTGCGCCTCTTGCTTTGGTTCGATAGTGACGATACCAGTTTCCAGTAAGGAAACTTTGGCAAATCCATACTCTTCAACTTTTTTTTCTGCATGTGTAGGGTTGGCTAAACTAAAGGCTAATAGGTCATGTTGCTTAATCAAGAATTCATCCTCTGGAACGGGGGTTTACTATCTAATTAGTGAGTTATTGATAACAAGATATGGTAGTAAATCTAGACTTCAAGCCGAAAAGTTAAAAGCCATCATTTGCCAAGCTTACACGAAATTTGTTGTCGCAATTTGGAAACTTTATATTAATCATTCACACAAAAACCTAACTTGCTAAAAGACTACTTTTACAGGCATTTTATCCTTATAATTTTGCCATAAGATACCATGATACCAAACACAAAAGAGCCTGTTATGAGCGAAGAAATAATCAGTTTAATTGATAAAGACAATAATTTAATTGGCAGCGTAGCAAGGAAAGAAATGCGCTTTGGTATTGATTACCACAGAGCGACTTACATTTTAGTATTCAATAAAAAGAAAGAGCTCATCATACAAAAACGCACTTTAAACAAACAATTTTGTCCCGGCTATTATGGTATTGCGACAGGTGGGGTTGTTGCCCATGGCGAAAGTTATCACCTATCAGCTCAAAGAGAACTAAAAGAAGAGTTAGGCTTAGATTTAACACTAACTAATCATGGTTTATTTTTTACCGAAGGAGAAAGCTATCGCATCTGGGGAAAAGTGTTTAGCTGCATTTATGACCCAGAGCAGGATGGTAAAATCACAATGCAAGCAGATGAAGTTGCTGCTATAAAAGAGATAAGCATTGAAGATATCTTAATGAATAAAAAATGCTTAAACTTTACTCCAGACACCTTAGATGCATTACACCATTATGTTGAAAATCGCCTTATCTTACAGCCTTCTGATCCTGATTAGCCTAGGCTTCAGCCAGATCTCATATGGACAAAGCAGATGGCAAGATGCCGATTACATAAAAGCAAGCTTCATAGACATTGCTTTAGGCAGAGAATACGAAAAAAATAAAGAAAGCCGCCTTGTTCGCTGGAAGAAACCTATCAAGGTACACATAGCCAGTGATTCAGGCGATGCGAACTTACAGAACGTTCTGCTATCTACTCACATCAAACATCTTGCCAGTATCACAAATCATCCATTTCAGCTAAATGTGCCCCAAAACCAAGCTAATATCACCATCATCTTCACCCAGCACAAGCAAATAAGGGATAAGGTTGCTCAATACATAGGCAACCCTAAGCATTATGAAGTCGCACTAAAAGAAGCGATTTGCATTGGCACCTTTAAAAACAATAAGAGAGGTGAGATTTTTAAAGGGGTCATTATAATTCCTGTCGATTACGCCAGAGAAAACTCACGTTTTTTAGATTGTATTATTGAAGAAATCACCCAATTACTTGGTCTGCCAAATGATTCAGATAAGGTCTACCCTTCTATATTCAATGACAATAGCATCGACTCTTACCTCAGCCCTCTAGATTATATTTTACTCAAGATACTTTATTCTCCTAGGTTGAAAGCGGGCATGTCACAGCAACAAGTCGCTCAAGCATTAGACAGCGCTTTAGCGGAACTAAATCAAAATAACGAAATTGCTGAAGCCACTTACAGGGTCAATCAACACAGCTTGAAACGCTATTTAGGGGATTAAAAAATTGGGCATATTAAAAACGGCTCAATTTTTCTACAAAAAAATACGTTATCAACACAAGAAGCTAACGGTTAAACACAAAATTAGATTTAGGCTTATAACAGAATGATTGTATAGTTTCCCGAGGCCTAATATGTTTAACCGCAACAAACATCAAGACACTCAGCAAAAAGCAGCAGAACTAGCCCAAGAAAGCCAAAATTACCTAACCGCAATAAAGCAAAACATAGCGGTTATTGAATTCTCTCCTCAAGGCATCATTCTAGAAGCTAACGAACATTTCCTAAATGCATCCAAATACATGAAAGAAGACATTATTGGCCAACACCATAAGATGTTTTGCGAAGATAAGTATGCCAACACAACAGAATACGCTAATTTTTGGCGTGAGCTCAGCCAAGGAGTCAGTCATAAAGGTGTTTTCAAGCGAATCAATAAAGATCAAGAAACACTCTGGCTTGAAGCTACCTATTTGCCCGTTATTGAAGATGGAAAAGTCATCAAGGTAGTGAAATTAGCTAGCGACATTACTCAGGCAAAAGAACGCCTAGACTGCCAATCTGCCATTTTAAATGCCCTAAACCTTTCCATGGCAGTCATTGAGTTTTCTCCCAATGGAGACATATTAAACGCCAACGAAAATTTTTTAACCTGCATAGGTTATCAAGCAAATGAAATACTAGGCCAGCATCATAAGATGTTTTGCTTTGATAATTTTTACCAAGACAATCCATCATTTTGGCAAGAGCTTCAACAAGGCCAATTTAAATCTGGACAATTCGAACGAAAAAACAGTCAAGGTGAAAGTATATGGTTAGAAGCGACCTACAACCCTGTCTATGATGAGTATGGAAAAGTTTATAAAGTCATTAAATTTGCTTCTGATATTACAGAGCAAATAAACAAACGAGATTCCAGCCAAAAGGTCTCTAAAATGGCATATGAAACCTCGATTGAAACAAGCAATGTGTCAGAAAAAGGCGCTCAGGTATTACAGAAATCCGTTGATATTTCTTCAGATATTTCAAATGAAATGGATAAAGCTTCCAACCTAATAGAAAAGTTAAACATACAATCAGATGAAATATCGAAAATTGTGAACACAATAGGAAGTATCGCTGGGCAAACTAACTTATTAGCACTTAATGCTGCAATAGAGGCAGCACGAGCAGGCGAACACGGAAGAGGGTTTGCAGTGGTGGCAGATGAAGTCAGGCAATTAGCCTCACGAACCAGTAGCTCAACCATAGAAATAGAAGAAATGGTCAAACAAAACACTTTATTAACCCGTGATACTAAAACCAGCATGGAAAAAGTACGTGAACAAGCGATTGAAAGTAACGAGCTAATTAACAACGCATTTGTGATCATAGATCAAATCAAACAAGGTGCTGAAAATATATCCAACACTGTAGCCGAGCTAACAGAGAAGTAAAATTTCATTTTCTAACAAGTGTAAAGACGAGTTCAAATAGCCTCATTAAGTGATTTCTGTCACTTGAAAACCTATTGTGATCGAATTTAACGTCAAAATACTGACTCAACACATGCCTTTTTCAATTTAAAGCCATAAAAATCATTTATAGATTCCGCTTTTATCGTCAAGTTAGGTAAAATGCTTAAAATTTTTACATCGGAGTCACTGAATGTTCCCTGAACTCAAAAATGATCGTTTTATTCGCGCCCTTTTAAAGCAGCCTGTCGATACCACACCAGTATGGATGATGCGCCAAGCTGGACGTTATCTTCCTGAATATCGTGCTAGTCGAGCTCATGCGGGTGATTTTTTGAGTCTCTGTAAGAATGACGAATTTGCTTGTGAAGTTACCCTACAGCCTCTAGAAAGATATGAACTTGATGCCGCGATTTTATTTTCTGACATCTTAACGATTCCAGATGCGATGGGCCAAGGACTTTACTTTGAAACAGGTGAAGGCCCTAAATTCAAGAAAGTCATTCGCACCGAAGCCGATGTTGAAGCGCTACCTATTGCCAGCGTCAATGATCTAGATTATGTCATGAAAGCGGTTACAACCATTCGTAACGCACTAGGCGGGCGTGTTCCGTTAATTGGCTTTTCTGGTAGTCCATGGACGCTTGCTACCTACATGGTAGAAGGTGGTTCAAGTAAAGATTTCCGCCACATAAAAGGCATGATGTACAAGTCTCCAGAAATTCTTCATGAGTTACTGCGTAAACTAGCTATCTCAGTCACTGACTACCTAAATGGTCAAATTAAAGCAGGTGCTCAAGCAGTCCAAATTTTCGATACTTGGGGTGGTGTTTTAAGTGGCCCTAAATACCAAGAGTTCTCTTTAATGTATATGAAACAGATTATTGATGGTCTGATTCGCGAACATGAAGGTAAAAAGATCCCTGTTATCATGTTTACCAAAAATGGTGGCCAATGGTTAGAAAACATGGCGGCAAGTGGTACTGATGCGCTAGGTCTTGACTGGACAACCGATATGGCTGAAGCAAGAGCACGCGTTGGCGACAAAGTTGCGCTACAAGGAAACATTGATCCTTGTGTTTTATATGCTGACAAAGAGGTTATTCGCGATCAAGTTGGCGAAGTATTAGCAGGCTTCGGTCATGGTACAGGCCATGTGTTTAACCTAGGGCATGGTATCCATCAGTTTGTTGACCCTGAACAGCCAAAATACTTAATCGATGCGGTGCACGAATTAGGCGCTAAATACCATCAAACACAATCAGATCAATTAGACCAACTAAACGATCTAAAATCATAACCTTTATAAATACCTTGATATGCACTGGACTGCCTCAGTCTAGTGCATTCCTCTCAAAAAGCCTCTTTCTGCTCACTTCTATAGATTATCCCTCTTTATTTCTCGTTACTTGATCGACCTAACTAGCCGCAAAGAGTAGAGAATGGTATTTTTATCTAATTGATTTATTTTTGGCCTATGGAGAACATTTATGAAACTCGTTACCGCGATTGTTAAACCATTTAAGCTAGATGAGGTGCGTGAAGCACTGTCTGAAATTGGTATCAATGGCATTACAGTGACAGAGGTAAAAGGGTTTGGTCGCCAGCGTGGACATACAGAACTTTATCGTGGTGCCGAATACGTAGTTGATTTTTTACCTAAAGTGAAACTTGAACTTGCAGTAGAAGATGATCAAACTGATCGTGCCATCGAAGTAATACAACAAAGCGCCAACACAGGAAAAATCGGTGATGGTAAAATCTTTGTTACCTCACTTGAGCAAATTATTCGTATCCGTACAGGTGAAACAGGCGAAGACGCAATTTAATTTCAGTCTGTAGTGAACATAAAAAACCTCAAACTTATTCAAGTTTGAGGTTTTTTTATTAAAAGCAGATTTATTAGCAGCGATCACTCACTTATAGCTGACTCAGCACATATTCAGCTGAGCTCACTTTAAACTCACCCGCTTCTTCTTTCCATAACTGAGTTACAACACCATTATCCACTAACATGGCATAACGGCTACTACGCATACCAAACTTAGCGGATGATAAATCCAGTTCAAGACCCATAGCCAAGGTAAACTCAGCCATACCATCTGCAGCCATAACTAGATTCTCTGCATTTTGGGCTTCTCCCCATGCATGCATAACAAAGACGTCATTAACAGAAAGACAAACGACGTCATCAACACCCTTTTCTTTTAATGCATCAAAGTTCACAACAAAACCAGGTACATGGCTAGCACTGCAAGTTGGCGTAAAAGCACCAGGAAGCGCAAACATCACAACTTTTTTATTGCTAAAAAACTCAGCCACTTGGATAGTTTTTGGACCATCTTCACCCATTACTTGAAACTGGGCGGCTGGCAGGGTATCTCCTACTTGAATAGACACTTAATTCAAACTCCTTTACTTAGATAAAATATGATATTTATCAACAAACATACCAAGTTATCTCTTGTTAAGATACTTTGAATTGGCTTAATAAAGTATTTTGCTGCTCAGCAAGTTTTGATAAACCTTCACTATTCTGAGCCGTCGAGTCCGCGGCGCTAGAAGCTTCATCAGACATTTTTGCGATGTCATGCACACTCACACTAATTTCTTGCGCTACTGCAGACTGCTGCTCAGCCGCTGTCGCTATTTGCGTACTTAGATCTCGAATGCCAGTAACAAACTCTTGCATCTCTTGTAAGGATTGGCCTACTTCCTTCGCTTTATCGACACTTTGTTGAGCACTGTTTTGGCTTTGAGTCATGCTAGAAACAGTTTCTTTTACCCCTTGTTGTAGACGACTAATCACCTTCTGAATTTCTTCAGTTGAGCTGTGCGTTCTAGTTGCCAAGGTTCTTACTTCATCTGCAACCACAGCAAAACCACGACCTTGCTCGCCTGCCCTTGCTGCCTCAATGGCCGCATTTAGCGCCAATAAATTAGTTTGCTCTGCAATATCTTGAATAACTTCTAGAATTTTACCTATATCTTGTGAGTAAACATTTAACTCGTTAACCACCTTAGAAGAGCTTTCAATTTCATCAGCCAAGGTTTGAATCGTTTCGATATTCACATCCATTTGTGAGCGGTTTTCTGAAGCTTTTACATCAACCGTCTGCACTTGCTCTAAAGTCGTCTCAGCACTATTCGCAACTTGGTGCACTGTTGCTGCCATTTCTGTCATAGCCGATGCGACTGAGGTTGTCATATCATTTTGAGAACTCATCAACTCTTTTGATTCCTCAGCCGTTACCACACCAGATTGCGCAGACCCAGCAACCTGCACTGACGCTTGACGTATTTCGCGAATCACAGATTCCAGCTTACTCGCAAGGTCGTTAACCCAACGGGATAACTCTCCAAATTCATCTTTAGATTTAATTTCAGCACGTAAAGTGAAATCACCTTCAGCAATTTTACCCAAAACATCCATTACAATAGATAGTGGCTTTCTAATACTACGACTGACCCAAGTAGCGACTAAGATAGCGATAATTGCAGACACAATAATCACTAACACAGCACTGCTGACGGATAAATTAACAGCAGACTTTGCTTGATTTAACGCACCTTGACGTACTTGTGAAGCTTCATTTAACAAAGCTGTGGTTGAGGTATTAATCGAGTTCATTGTGCTAGACAACTGATTTGCTAGCTGGATGCCTTTTTCCTGAAACACAAGGTAATTATAATAAGCCTTAATAACACCTTGCTCTGCCAAAACATGGTCTTCAATTTCTTGGATCAGAATTTCAATGTTTTCATCTTCTAGATTAGCAAGTTTATCTTTCGCTCCTTGAAGGTTTGAATTCATTGATTTGATTAGATCGTCTAATGTTCCTAATTCAGTTTGATCAAAGTAGTCGTTTACAGTGTACTGAATACTTTCTATTTGCCCTAAAATATAAGAAGCAGCAAATTTAACATCGGTTTTATAACCAGACTCTTCTAAAATCGCTAAATCTTCAACCGCGAATAAAATAGAGTCTTTTAAATCAAATTTTTGCTCAAATACTTGATCACGATTTGCAATTTCTAGTCGATGATTTGTCGTTGCTTGTTTTGATATTTGATAAAAAACTTCTGTCTCACGCTTAATTTCAACTAAGGACTCAGTCATGATAGGGTAATTTTGAATCAAGCCTTCTAAAGAGCTCGCTAAGTTTAAAAAGTCAGCTTCCTGTTGCTGCAAGGCCGCTTCTAAACTTGTTAACTCATCATCTGGATAAGTAATAAGATGCTGCAATAAAGTCGCATTCGAAGTTAACAAAGTCTCATTAATCTTGTTACTTGAAGCGACAACACTCGCCACTTCGCCAGTAACAGTATTTAGCCCTTGCTCAACTTTCTTTATGCCGGTGAACCCTGTTGCAGCAACCACAACTAATAGCACCAACAAGATAGCAAAACCTAAAAGAATTCTCTGTATCACAGATAAAGACATTATCTCACCCCAATTTATTACAAAACATTTGATGTGCATCACGCTTTTATGGTTTTAATAAAGGCTAACACTATATTTTCTATACATGACTTATCACAAATAATGTGAAATTAATCAACCAATTACCTTACAAAGTCCTTACATGGTTACAAAATGTAAAGTAAGGTCGCTTTTAAACACTGATTTTTATTTAAAACAGTTACAAAACTAGGTTAACACTTTTAATATTACAAACTAACCTCTTGGTCAGTATTAATTCGAATTATTTTGCTTACTGGCCCCATTCTGTTAAATTTGACATCCTTATCCTTGCAGCTCTTTTTAGACTTATTATGGAACAACCTCTCTACGAGAAAATCGCAGATCAAGTAGAACTACAAATACAAGAAGGGGTGTTTTTACCTGGCACTAAAATTCCTTCTGTACGTAAGTCTAGTAAACAAATGAGCGTGAGTGTAGCAACTGTTTTACAAGCCTATAGTTTGTTAGAAGACAGAGGTGTGGTTAAAGCAAGGCCGCAAAAAGGCTACTTTGTACAAGACAATCTTCCTCTGCCAGAGTCCACACCACAGTTTAAACCAAGCCAAGCACAAGAATCCGTCCCTGAACTGATTCGTTCACTACTCCATGCCTCTCAAAGACCGGATATCATTCAATTTGGCGCAGCCATCCCACACACTCAGTTTTTACCTATCAGACAACTGCAAAAGTCTGTTGGGCGTTTAATGAGACTAGAGCCAGAAATTTGCGCCGCTTATGAGTTCACACCAGGTTCGTTAAATCTAAGACGACAAATTGCAATTCGCATGTTAGATGCGGGCTGTAATGTTCAACCTGATGATATTACCATCACTTTAGGTTGCCAAAATGCCATGATATTGGCATTAAGAGCCATTACAGTTCCTGGCGATACTATTATTATTGAGACGCCAACTTATCATGGCCTACTGCAAGCGGTTGATGAGTTAAAATTGAAAGCGATTGAAATCCCTTGTGATTCACAGTCAGGCATAGATTTAGATGCCCTTGAACAAGTTTTAGCCCAATGGAAAGTAAAAGCCTGTGTTGTAACCCCAAGCAATCAAAATCCGACTGGCGCAACGCTTTCTCAATCAGCCAAAACCCGCCTAATAAAGCTCTGCCAACAACAAGAAGTCACCTTAATTGAGGATGATGTTTATGGCGAACTTAGCTACTGTGAAACTAGAGCCAAGGCCTTAAAAGCAGAAGACTCTCAAGCTGAGGTTATTTATTGCAGCTCATTCTCTAAGAGTATTGCCCCAGGCTTTCGCATTGGTTGGATTATTGGCGCCAAATATCAACAGCAAATAGAACAACATGCCTACGTAGAGTCTTTAGCTATTCCAACCCTAACTCAGAGAGCAATTGCCAATTTTCTGGAAAATGGGGCATATGATAGACATTTACGGAAAACAAGGCACACCTATGAGGAAAATTTACGCCGTTGTCAGCATAGTATTAATAAATACTTTCCCGAAGGCACCTACACCTCAGACCCTAAAGGGGGCTTTTTGCTTTGGATAAGCTTACCTCCTGAAATAGACGCTCTAACATTACACAAAGCCGCTATTGAACAAGGGATAGGCACCATTCCAGGGCTAGCCTTTAGCTTAAGCCACAGCTTCAATCATCACCTCAGAATCAACTACGCTATAAACTGGGATAACCGTATTGAAGGAGCATTGCGCTTGCTAGGGAAGATGGCAAAACGTTTAAGCCATTAAACTAGGTATTTTCACTTTTTATGAATTTATATCCATAAATGGCATATTTACTGCTTCATTATATTTAATAAGAAGAATTTAAGAGCAAGTACAAATAATTAAAATTGGATTCGCCTCTTTCTATTTAAGCTAAACGAAAAAAGAGAATCGAATCTTTAAAAGAATAGCTTCATTAACGAATATTATGCTGATTTTACTCTGTACAGATAGCGTGAAAAGCGTACAATTCCCATTCTTTTTTAATACTTTTGTATTTTGGTCGATAACCTATACATCTGAGTAACTTTTTGGCACGTCCTTATGGAATTTGTAGCGCATCCTAAAGACATACCACTTCACATAGAAGAAGTGGAGACCCAATTTTTCCAAGCAAATGATTTGGAGAATAAAGGGTTTGCCGGCATTATTTGTTTGACATCTCAAGCTTATAATCCTGGCCAGTGTGTGCAATTAAAACTCGCTGAAATTGACCCCAACTTTTGTGTCACTGGACGCATAGTATGGTGTGATAAAGAAGCAGATGAGTTCCGTATTGCTATCGAGTTCCCTTGTAAAGATGATTGTTACTGCGTTCGAATGGTTGAGCAACTCTCCCATATTGAGCACTATCGACGACAAGCAAAACAACAAGGACGAAGATTAAACTTTAATGATGCAGCAGCAGAATGGATTCAAAAATTTGCCGCATCCTTCCCCGCATTTACAGCCTAATAAATAATCTATGACCCATCTAAGCGAAAAAGACATTGCCATAATTACGGATCAAATTGGCCGTACTCCTAATGGTATAGCCAAAATAGCCCACTACTCACCTGCTGGTATTCCCCAATCTTTGCAAATGCAAAGCTGGGTGTTTGATCAACCTTTCCCAACTTTATTCTGGCTATCAAGTAAAGCCATAGATAAAGCATTGGCTAAAATTGAAAGCCAAGGTGTCGTAAAAGAGTTAGAGCAAAGAATACAGGATGACCCAGAGCTAAAAGAGGCACATCACAAGTCACACCGTGACTATATTGCAAGACGCTGGGAAGGAATGACAGCAGAACATAAAGCCATCATAGAAGAAAAAGGCTTTACACCTTTATTCGAAAATTTGGGAATTGGTGGAATCAAAAGCTGGGACCAAGTTCGTTGCCTACACATGCAATACGCACACCATCTGGTTGGCGATAATGCGATTGGTAGAATTCTTGACGCTGAATATGGCATCAAAGCCATTGCCGATGCGGAGAAGTAGACACAAAAAAACCATCATTGAAAAATGATGGTTTTAAATAGATATTACTAAAGGCTAGTAATTATAGATTAGCCTTCTAAAGACGCTTTTAACGCGCCACCGTCAGCAACACCTTTTTCGAGTATTTCTCTAATCTTATTAAAAGAAGCTGCAGCAACTGCAGGTCTTTGCGCATATGTTGTTAAAGCGCCACCAGTCCATCCAGCCGCTTTAAGTACTTCTTTCTTAAACTGATTCCCTGTTACCCCAAGTCCACCCAATGCCATGAGTTCATCTTCTATCAACAAATAACTTGGGCGCTCGCCGCCGAATTTCATAAAATCATCTGCCTGAACTGGCTCAAATTTGTTCGCCATATTTATCTCTCACCAATTAAAAGCAACTTTGGCTCTTTAAGAAAAAGAGCCGCCATGAACTAACGTTAGCCATAAGTCAGTTTTGAAACAAGCGAAAAGCTGTATAGAAACGTAATTTTTTTAATCTTTCGTTTTCACCCTATTAACAGCGCCTAGCCATCCGTGATAGAGAGCTTTTTGTTGAGTCTCAGGCATTTCACTCTCAAACGCCTTATCTGACCACCATAAGGATGTAATTTCCTCTAAGGAAGAATAGACCCCAACTTTTAAACCTGCCAAAAATGCAGCACCCAATGCTGTTGTTTCTGTTACTTTTGGTCGCTCAACTTTCACTCCTAGGATGTCAGCCAAAAATTGTACAACCAAATCATTCACCACCATGCCACCATCAACTCTTAATGAGCTAAATACAGCGCCATCTTTTTCCATGGCATTCACTAAGTCCTTAGTTTGATAACAAACAGAACGTAAGCCAGCACTTACTATGTCTGCAACACTTGTATCACGGGTTAGACCAAGCATGGCTCCACGCGCATCAGGGTCCCAGTAAGGGGCACCTAAACCCGTAAAAGCAGGTACAAGATAAACAGAATCTTGGTTTCTAGCTTGCTCAGCTAAGGTTTTTGTTTCTTTTGCATCGTTGAAAAGTTTCAAGCCATCTCGTAACCATTGGATAGCGGCGCCCGCAATAAAGATACTACCTTCAAGGGCATAAGTAACTTTACCATCAAGGCGATAACCGACAGTGGTTAGCATTTTATGCTCAGATTTAAGCGCTTCATCGCCTGTATTTAGAATCATGAAACAGCCCGTTCCATAGGTACTTTTCACCATACCTTTTTCAAAACAAGCCTGACCAATTAGAGCGGCTTGCTGGTCTCCTGCCATACCAGTAATAGGAATAGGCGCACCAAACAAGTCACTCGATGTGATACCAAAATCCGCACTACAATCCATAACTTCAGGAAAGTTAACATCACCAATCCCCATGACCTCAATGAGCTCATCATCCCACTCTTGGCTATGGATATTGAATGCCATTGTCCTTGCGGCATTAGTGGCATCAGTTTTATGAGATTCGCCTGATGTAAGGTGCCATAACAAGAAAGAATCAATCGTACCAAACACAATGTCGCCAGCTTCAGCTCTCGCTTTAACGCCTTCAACATTATCCAAAATCCACTTGATTTTTGTGGCAGAGAAATAAGGGTCAATTAACAGCCCCGTCTTAGCTTGAACTTTATCCTGCCAACCTTGATCCGTTAAAGTCTGGCAATATTGGCTCGTTCTTCTGTCTTGCCACACAATCGCATTATAAACTGGCTTACCTGTATTTTTATCCCAAAGAACAGTCGTTTCTCTCTGGTTAGTAATTCCTATCGCGGCTATATCTTGAGCAGTTAACCCTGTATCCTTGAGTACAGTTCGGCAAACATTTAAGCTTGATTGCCAAATCTCTTCAGGATCATGTTCAACCCATCCGTCATGCGGAAATATTTGGTTAAACTCCTGTTGAGCTTGCCCAATGCGCTTACCTTTTGCATCGAACACTATGGCTCTACTGCTAGTGGTTCCCTGATCAATTGCTAGAATATAATTAGTCATGGTGAGTCTCTATGGGCAAGTTTCATATTTAATTAAGTAAGTATGAAAGAGTTTACAATATTTCGAACATTTAATGTTCGTCTTTGAATCCTTTATATTAAAACCACAACTGCCTTCATTGGCAAGTCATAAAATTAGGAGCCTTTGACAGAATGGGTCAACAAACTCGACATGAAAAAATCACACTCTTTGTCAAAGAACGTGGTTATGTAACTATTGATGAGCTTTCAGCACACTTTAACGTCACCCCTCAAACCATACGCAGAGACATAAATACCCTTGCCGATGCGGATAAAATTCGTCGCCATCATGGCGGTGCCAGCATAGACTCAAGCACAACCAATGTTGCCTATGCTACTCGCCAAATTTTACAGCTCGATGCCAAGCAAGCCATAGCACAAAAAATTGCATCAGAGATCCCTGATCATGCCTCATTATTCATTAACATAGGCACAACAACAGAGACAGTTGCAAAGGCACTACTTAACCACACAGGTTTGCAAGTAATCACTAACAACCTAAATGTTGCCAGCATACTAAGTAGCAAAGATGACTTTACTGTTATCATTGCAGGCGGCACAGTCCGCTCCAGAGATGGTGGCGTCATTGGTGAAGCGACACTCGACTTTATTAATCAATTCCGTGTTGATTACGGCATCATAGGGATTAGTGGCGTGGACCCTCAAGATGGCTCTTTACTTGATTATGATTACCAAGAAGTCAGAGTAGCGCAAAGCATTATTAACAATTCTCGCACTGTATTTCTGGCGGCAGATAACGCTAAATTTGGCCGTAATGCTATGGTAAGGCTTGGCAGCATCAGCCAAGTAAACACCTTATTTACTGATGTTAAGCCTCCCGAAGCCATTCAAAAAATTCTCAACGAGCATGATGTTGCCCTAACATTATGCCAACCTGTAAACGCTAAATAGCGATAATCACCTAACAATTTCACCTTTTTAGTAAAGCAAACTTGCGAAATGAACAAGCTTGCTTTACTCTTTCGATATCAAATGTTCGTTTTTGAACATTATTATTCAAGAATGACCAAGTTTACTAATATTGATATGTGGGATTGAGCAATGCCAGAAACAAACTTTGATCTTTTTATTGTAGGTGGCGGTATTAATGGCACAGGCATCGCTGCTGACGCTGCTGGCCGAGGCCTATCTGTTGCACTTTGCGAAATGAATGACCTAGCAAGCGCCACATCATCAAATAGCAGTAAACTCATTCATGGTGGCCTAAGATATTTAGAGCACTATGAGTTTGGCTTAGTTAAAAAAGCATTAAACGAACGCGAAGTACTATTAAAAGTAGCGCCGCATATAGTGACACCACTTCGCTTTCAAATGCCACATAGACCACACCTTAGACCAGCATGGTTAATTCGCATCGGTTTATTTCTTTATGACCACTTAGGAAAGAGAGAAGCATTAAGCGGTTCTCATGGTGTTAAGTACGACAGAACTAGCCCACTAAAAAGTGAAATCACTAAAGGCTTTGAATATGCAGACTGCTGGGTTGATGACGCTAGATTAGTTGTTATTAATGCTTTAAGCGCTCAAAACAATGGCGCTAAGATTTATGACAGACGCAAATGCGTTAGTGCTAAACGTAAAAATGGCATCTGGGAAATCACTCTTCAAAAGGCAGGATCTAACGAAACAGAAACGGTAACCGCAAAAGGTTTAGTGAATGCAACAGGACCTTGGGTATCGTCATTTATTGAAACTAAGGTAGAAAGAAAAGCACCGTATAGTATCCGTATGATAAAAGGCAGCCACATAGTGGTACCTAAACTATACGAGCAAGACAATGCATTTATCATGCAAAATGAAGATAAGCGTATCGTTTTCGCTATCCCATACCGTAACGATTACACCTTAATAGGAACAACTGACGAAGAATATACTGGTAACCCATCAGAAGTAAGCATCTCTCAAAATGAAGCAGATTATATTTTGTCAGTTGCCAACCAACACTTTAAAAAACAACTTACTAACAAAGATATCGTTTGGTCCTACTCAGGAGTTCGACCTCTCCTAGAAGATGAATCTAGCGACCCATCAGCAGTCACACGTGATTATACTTTGCATGTGGAAGACGATGCAGGAAAGGCACCTTTATTAAGTGTATTTGGTGGCAAGATAACAACTTATCGCCAACTTGCTCTTTCTTGCATGGATGATCTAAAAAACTATTACCCGAATATGGGTAAAGAGTGGACAGATACAAGTAGCCTACCTGGTGGAAACTTAAACACTAGCCTTCAAGGTTACGCTGAATCACTACAAAGTAAATATCGCTTTTTAAATAAGAAACTTGCTTATCGCTATGCCAGCACATATGGCACCTTATGCGAAACTTTCTTAAAAGATGCAAATTCAATGGAAGCATTGGGACAAAACTTTTCTAACGATTTATACCAAGTAGAAGTCGATTATTTAGTGAAACATGAATGGGCTTACTCTAGCCAAGACATCCTCTGGCGCCGTACCAAATTAGGTTTAGAGTTTAGCAGTGAAATGACTAACCAACTTGAACAATACCTTGCTAAGCAAGGCCTTGTTGCCGCATGACTTGAAGGATCTTCACTCGATCATTCTCTATGAACCTAGTGTTCATTTTATAGCCGCTCTTTCACTTAGAAAGTAGCGGCTTTTTTTTGATTTTAGATCAAGAATATAAGAGGTTTCATGTTACCTTATAGACTTATCTAAACCCTCCTAGCTGGACCCCAATTAAATGGATCTTATATTTTTCGATTTTAATCTAAGCACCTTGCTTATTTTAACTGGCGTGGCTTTTTTAGCCGGTATCATAGACGTAATTGCAGGAGGTGGCGGCCTGATTACAGTACCTGCACTTTTATTTTCTGGTGTAGAACCTGCTCAAGCTTTAGCAACCAATAAATTACAAGGTTGCGCCGGAACCTTATCAGCCTCATACCACTTTATAAAACGACGAAAAGTCGATTTAAAAGCCCTATTTCCAGCCATAGTCACAACAGCTATAGGTAGTGTTTTAGGCACTATTCTAGTGGCCTATCTAGATAGTAGCTTACTGCTCAAAGCAGTCCCTATCATTTTGATTTTAGTAGCTATTTTCTTTCTATTTCTCAATAAACTACAGCCACTTATCAGTAGTAAAGTACAGTTTTCCACCTTTGCTTTTGCCTTGATAATTGGTACATCATTTGGTTTTTATGATGGTTTGATCGGCCCAGGAACAGGCGCTTTTTTTACTACGGCTTACCTTTGCCTAACCGGCATGAACCTTATTTCAGCAACGGCGAACACCAAGGTATTAAACGCAACAAGTAATGTCGCATCATTAGTGATTTTCTCATTTACAGGACATGTATTATGGGGATTAGGGCTTTGTATGGCCGCAGGTCAATGGCTGGGCGCACAGATTGGCTCTCGGTTAGTTGTCACCAAAGGGAACCTATTAATACGCCCTATGGTGATTACCATGTGTCTACTTATGTCGGCCAAGCTAATCCACACAAACTGGTTTTAGTCTGTAAATGCCGAGGGTGAGGTTAAAGTTGATTCTGGCTCGTATTCAAGACAACTCTGCAATAACCAGATAAGCAAGTCCTTTACCTCTCGGCGCAAACTTTGCGCTTGAGGACAGACAAACAAGTAACTCAAGCCATCGTCTAACTCTGCAGAAAATGGCTTAATGAGTTGTCCACTTTGAATATCATCCATGACTAAAGGGGTACGACCTAATGCCACCCCTTGCCCCGCCACAGCAGCTTGTATGGCAAGGTCGCCACGGTTAAAGCTAATAGCACGAGACGGCTTAACACCTTTCACATTGGCTTTTTGCAGCCAGTTTTCCCACTCCACATATGGCGTACTAAAGCGGCTCTCTGAATCATCATTTAATAAGGGGAGACCAACTAATTGCTGAGGTTCAAACAGTTTATGCTGTTTAGCAAAATCTGGGCTACATACAGGGAAGACTTTATCCTTGATCAGAGGAACCTGAAAATCATCCCCTTTATAAAGGTGGCTATGAACAATAGCAACATCTACCCTATCGCGACCAAAATTTACTTCTTTATCATTAGCCTGTATCCGCAATTGCATATCAGGATATGCAGCTTGTAGATCTCCTAGCCTAGGAATTAACCACTTACTCGCAAAAGAAGGCATAACGGATAAGGTAAGAATATTAGATTGTTTATCTTCTTTTAGCTCTGTCAGTAGCGAGTCTATTTCAGTAAAACTATGATTGAGCTGTAACGCTAATCTAGCCCCTTCTGAAGTCAAGGTTAAACGCCTGTGATAGCGCTCAAATAACTTGAATCCTATTCTTTCTTCAAGCTGACGTATTTGCTGGCTGACAGCACCTTGAGTGATATGAAGCTCTTCAGCCGTTTTAGTAAAATTCAGATGCTTAGCAGCAACCTCAAAAGTGAAGAGTGTGGCTAATGGAAGTTGGCGCATTGTAAGAAACTCTCCAATTTATACTTAGGTGATCTACACTAAAAACATGAAAGAAAAACATAAAGCCTTCATTAAAATCATTAATTATTACAAAAGTGCCAGATATAGATACTACAAAACCTATATTTTAAAGAACTTTAAACTTTAAAATAATGATTTATCAAAATTTAATAAAAAATAGATTTTTCAAACAGAAGTGATTTTTAGATTAGCACAGCTAATGCTAAAAATTAATTTATATCGTTTGTAGTTAGCTTAAAAATACCTAAAATACGAACATCTTCTCGATCTGATCGAGATTGATAAAAGCAGCCCTAACTGCTTTTATCTGGCCAAATTATGCCCCCACAGACATAGTTTGGCAGGTAAGAATGCGACCCACATGCATTTTTACCAGGCAACTGCTAGTTACTTTTGTATTACCGGGCAAACCTAGGTTTGCCCGGTTTTTTTTGTCTAAAATTTATGGTTGAGAAGAAACAGCATCCTCACCCGCAGGCTCTTGATTATGGATAATCGACTCAAATGCTTTCAGACGCTTATAAATAGAAATCAATTCAACAATAGTACTCCAAGAGTTAACAAGGAACTGGAAAGAGTTCTCTACTTGTCCAAACGCTCGTGAGATTTGCTGCAATAACCCAAGAGTAATCGCCCCCGCAACTATGGTAGGCGCCATCGCTATATAGGGAATTAGCACAGTAAATTGCAAGTAAGACCATTTAGCTACATCAAAATACATATAGTGCAGATACAGGTTAAAGTAGTTCTTACGAACATGAGTAAAGAGTTCTTTGACCGTTGGCGGATCCGCTCTATCATCATTATCTTCACCAAGAACTAACTCTTTTCGATAAGCCGCTTCTACCTTTTGATTTTTAAACTCTAATCCAGGTAGCTTCACTCCAACGGCAGCTAAGAGCACAGTACCAAATAACGCAGATAAGATGGCAATATAAACCAATGAATGATCCACTGGGCCAAAATAAGGTAACTCGGTCACATTTTCACTTAATACCCATAACAAAGGCAAAAACGCGACTAACGTCATAATCGAACGAATAAAAGCAACACCTAGCCCTTCCATAATACTAGCAAAGCGCATGGTATCTTCTTGCACACGCTGAGCAGCACCTTCTACATGACGTAGTTTCTGCCAATGGCTCATATAATATTCATTCATCGCCGTACGCCAGCGAAAAATATAATGCCTAACAAAGAAACCAAGCATCACAGCAATAAAAACGTACAAACCCGCAATTTTTGCAAAGGTAAAACACTTACTAATAAACTCTTCTAGCGAAACACTGTTTGGCTCAGCTAATGCCTGCTGTAACGTATTATAAAAATCACCAAACCATTCATTAATTTGCACATCTAGCTGTACCTTGTACCAGGTCACGCCCAAGATCAAAATCGAGCCAAATAATGACCAAAGCAGCCACTTCTTATTAAGAAAAAAAGACTTAAACATTATCTACTTACCTATTTATTATGGTGGGAGAATTGCCACCTGATACCCCTAATACACCCTATTGGGAGTTGATTCGTCAACCCCAACTTATTAATAAGATCAATTAGTTCAACTTTATTGAGTTAAAGACTAGCAAGTATGCAGAAAGGTTCAATAATGAGCTTATTTTAAGCAAAAAAAACGGCAACCTAGGGTTGCCGTTTTTTAGAACTACGAAACTAAGACATTATGCTGCTTGGTTTTGCTCTTCTTGCTTTACCTGAAGGCCTACTTGAGACAAACGCTCCATTAGACGAACAACCTGACAGCTGTAGCCGTACTCATTATCGTACCAAACATATAAAGTCGCTTGCTTGCCACGAACTTTAGTAGATTGAGAATCTAGGATGCCTGCATTTTCACAGCCGATAAAGTCAGAAGACACCGCATCTGGTGCATCGCTATAAGCAATCTGACCAGTTAGCTCAGCAGATGCTGACGCATCTTTCAATAATGTATTAATTTCTTCAACAGATGTTTCTGCTTTAAGATTTAAGCTCAATACTGCGATAGATACATTGATAACAGGCACACGAATTGCGCTACCACTCAACTTACCTTCCAGTGCAGGAATCGCTTTAGATACCGCCTTAGCAGCACCTGTTTCAGTGATAACCATATTCATGGCTGCCGCACGTCCACGACGATCACCTTTGTGTACATTATCAATCAAGTTCTGATCGTTAGTGTAAGCGTGAACTGTTTCAACATGACCAGACTCAACACCGTATTTGTTTTCTAGAACAGATAGAATTGGTGTAATCGCATTGGTTGTACAAGACGCCGCTGAAAGGATTTGATCTTGGCTATCAATATCAGAATCGTTAACACCGAATACAATGTTTTTCATCTGCTTACCAGGTGCAGTCAAAACAACACGTTCAATGCCAGGGCGTTGTAGGTGTACACTTAAGCCATCATGATCACGCCAGATACCTGTGTTATCAACAAGTAATGCACCATCAATACCGTGAGACTGGTAATCAACTTCACTTGGGTGTGAAGCATAAATAATTTTTACTGGTTGGCCATTGATGATCAAAGTTTGCTGATCAGCATCAACTTTTACCAAGCCATCATAAGTACCGTGCACTGAGTCATACTTAAGTAAGCTAGCACGCTTTTTAAGGTCTTTATCGCCAGCTTTACGAACAACAATTGCAGCTAGCTTCATGCTTGGTGTTGTATGACCAATACTGCACATACGACGTGCTAATAAACGACCGATACGACCAAAGCCATAAAGTACAACAGGAGTTTGTTCGCCGCTATCAACACTTGTTTGCAAAATAGCATCGAGTTCATTTTCAGCAATCAAAGCTTCTAGATCAACAATAGTGTTAGATGCATTGCTATCTTTAAGCTCATTTAAAAGCGTTACGATTTGCGCAAGGTCAATCTCTGGATACTGATCAAACACTGTCATCAAACTTGTTACAGAGTCAGCTAGTAGGCTTTTACCTGCTAGTTGTACTTTAACATTTTGTTCACGGCCCAATTGACCTAAAACAGGAATCATAGATTCAACAAGTGAAAGAGAGGTAAGCCAAGCGTTTGTCATTAGTTTCTCCGAAAGCAGTAACATAAAGCGATATTTGCGCGAATATTAGCTGGCAAAACGTCTCATTACAAATTGAAAGAAGCCTACGAAACGCCCTAAAAACGGGAGCTTAGGTGCAATTTCGTTATGAAATAACGAAAAAAAACCGAGCAATTATGAAAGTTTACGACATGAGTAACTCATTCTTACAATATTTATGAATATTACTCAATTTATGTAGTTATTAGATCACATGAAAAGGGATTAACTTTCATGTTTTTTTTCTATTTTTTTTATAAATGGCGCTTTCGCTCAGCCATAACACCTAAAAAACAGAAAATACTGATTATCAGAATTGCCAAATAATTTGTTGAAACCAGCCTCAACAAAGATTCAATGAGAGGTTGTAACCATAAGGTTAAAATTCCATAACCAAATGTACACATAAGAATAAAAACCAGAACCCTAGCAACAAAGTGCCACTTATAAACTAAACGTTTAATAAGCTTATTAACATTATCACCGTACACAACTAGGCAAGTTGCCACCAAAGCCAAAGAAATATCCGCCAAATAAGGGCGCATTAAGGAAACAAGGTCTTGGTTAAGTTCTAAAATAAAGTTCATTTACGTTTTGTATTAGCAAGTCTGTTCTCACAGAAGGTTAATTTAGAGATTAGCCTGCAAGAAATAACATAAAAATATGACAAGGAAAAACCTATTCTAAAAGAAAGCATAAATGAATGATCAGAGCCTATCTTTTAAGGCTTGAACATTAATTTCACCTGATACGGATTTCCTTTTAGGGATGAGATCACGATAAGAAATACTGACTTCATAGGTAGTATTATGAAGTTCAACCAAGGTGCCATCGGCAAAACGCCACTGAGCACGACCAAAGCCATCTCTGACAAAACCAGCCATAGGTGGCCCATATTTTTTAGATAACAAATTACCGAGAGAACTGCGCTGCTTCACATTTTCAACAACACCATGCAATTCAATCTTTTCAACAAAATTATAATTGTTGTAATGCACTGCAATCTGCCTAATACCTAGGATGCCTTTATCCCCTAGGCTATAGTTTGCCAGCCCTGCTTGATAACTAGGATAAGGTGACATGCCCATGCTTCTTAGGTGCTTTTCAAATTCTTCTTGGCTTAAATCATTAATCAGCAAGCCAAAAAGTTCAGCAGATTTTGCATAACTTGGTGGCGGGGCGGGCTTTCCTAGTTTAATTTCCTCAGCATTTACAGTGATAGAAACAAAAACAAAGCTCATTATGCTAAGGCAGCATAAGATGCGAGAAAAAAACCAAGTGTTCATGAGAATTACAGCCACAAAAAGATTTGAAAAAGATTAGTATCTATAAGAGTAGCAAGGAATTTTAACCTTGCTTCTGTTATATTACATCAAGGACTTCCAACACAGGAGTTCAATCCCGTAAACAACTGTAAAATGAGGTAATAAATGGCGCTAGTTATTGGCGTTACTGGTGTATCCGGTAGCGGAAAGAGCCGTCTTTGTTCGCTATTGGCGGAAGGTCATGAAGATAAAATCACGGTTCTATGCCAGGACAACTTTTATAATGGCTGCGGCAGCATTGATCCTGATGTTTATAATTTCGATGATTTGAGCTCTTTAGATACTGAAAGCCTCACTTTAGCTATCCATAACTGTAAAAACCGTCAACAGCCTAATGAAATTCCGATTTACGACCACTCAAAACACAGTCGTGTTGGCTATCGTAACCTTGAACCTACTCATGTTGTTTTAGTTGAAGGTCACATGATGTTTCAAGATCCAGGTATTCGCGATGCCGTTGATTACCTACTATTCGTTGATACTGACCTTGATATTGCAGTGGTACGTCGCTTAAAGAGAGATATTTCAGAGCGTGGCCGTAATGTAAACGAAGTCACAAGTCGCTATATGCGTCATGTTAGACAAGCTGCATTGAAAACATTAGATATCCGCAACAAGTCAGACTTTATTATTCCGAATAATAATAGTTTCACTAATGCTGCAAACCTTTTCCGTAATCATATTGATTACCTTCTAAAGGAAAAAGGTGCCATCTAATCTTCTTAGAGATTGGAATATAAAAAGCCGTGTAACCCTGTTACACGGCTTTTTTGTTACTCACTTTATCCTTGTATTTAGCCCATTAACATTTAATTGTTTAGCATGGCCTTTAGTG
The DNA here is from genome assembly GCF_001624705.1 of Marinomonas sp. SBI8L. Taxonomy (GTDB): domain Bacteria; phylum Pseudomonadota; class Gammaproteobacteria; order Pseudomonadales; family Marinomonadaceae; genus Marinomonas. The sequence continues at coordinate 144,968 of NZ_JSEO01000003.1, read as the reverse complement.
CAGACAAAGACGCTTTACCTTGTTCTTTTTTCACTTTATCTGATTCATCACCTCGACCTTCCCATTGCACCACGTCATCAGGCAATTCATCTAGAAAACGGCTCGGCATACAGTCAATTTCTTCTCCGTACTGACGCCTTTTAGATGCCAAGGTAATACACAAGGTACGCTTTGCTCTGGTAATTCCTACGTAAGCTAAGCGCCTCTCTTCTTCAATGTCATCATTCTCAATACTGTTTCGATGTGGCAATAACTCCTCTTCACAGCCGATCAAAAAGACATGTGGATACTCAAGGCCTTTAGAAGCATGCAAGGTTAATAGCTGTACCTTGTCCTCATCTTCTTCCTCTTCTTGTCGCTCCAGCATGTCGATCAATAATAACTTGCTAATCGCCTGATCAAGTTCAGCATTTGGGTCTTCTTCCCAAGCACTTTCCATCATACGCTGAATAGATTCGAGCAGGAATCGCACATTTTCTATGCGTCTTTCAGCCGCCTTTGGCGAACTCGACTGCTCCTGCAACCAACCATAATAATCCATGTCATGAATCATTTGCTCTATCACAGGCACAGGAGAAGCGCCGGATAAACGCCTTCTCAAAGAACTAATCCAATGCTCAAACTCACGTAGACTCTTTAAAGAGCGCCCAGTGACTCTTTCTTCTAGCTCGGCCAACTCACATGCAGCAAACAAGCTAACTTTATGCTCGGTGGCCAGTATGCCGACCTTCTCTAAGGTCGCAGGTCCAATTTCTCGCTTCGGCAAGTTAATAATACGTAAAAAGGCATTATCATCTTCTGGATTCACCAATAAGCGTAAATAACTCATGAGGTCTTTAATTTCAGCACGGGCGAAAAATGAAGTACCGCCATTCATCTTGTAAGGAATACGATAAGCTTGCAGCTTAATTTCTATCAAGCGAGCTTGGTGGTTACCTCGATACAGGATGGCAAAATCTTTATAAGGAATATCATGTCTTAAATGGCGAGACTGTATTTCAGCAGCAACACGATCAGACTCAGACTCTTCATTACGTGTCACCATAATCCGAATAGGATCACCAATACCCAAATCACTCCAAAGAGACTTGTCATACACGTGAGGGTTATTTGCGATTAAGGTATTGGCAGCCTTAAGTATGGTTTTTGTTGAGCGATAATTTTGCTCCAACTTAACCAGCTTGAGCCCTTTATAGTCAGAATTCAAACGCTCCAAATTTTCAGGTCTAGCACCACGCCAAGCATAAATAGATTGGTCATCATCACCTACCAGAGTAAAGCACTTGCGCGCTCCCGCTAGAATACGTATTAGCTCATACTGACTGTTATTCGTATCCTGACACTCATCCACCAGCAAGTATCTGACTTTACGCTGCCAGCGCTCTCTTAAATCTTCAAACCCACTTAGTAAGCTAACAGGCAAGAGAATTAAATCATCAAAATCCACAGCATTGTAGGCTCTTAAATAACGCTGATATTGGCCATACACATGGGCTGCTAGCAAAATCTCATCTGAATCCGCATTAACCACGGCCTCATTCGGTGGGGTTAAATCATTTTTCCAGTTCGAAATCGTCATCTGGCAAAAATTTGCTTCATCAGCCTGTTCGTTAAACTCTTTATCCAGAATCTCTTTAATCAAGGTAAGAGAGTCCTGAGAGTCAAACAGAGTAAAGCCCTGCTTCAAACCGGCTTTAGCGTACTCTTTACGTAAGATAGTTAAGCCTAAATTATGGAAGGTCGAGATCTTCAAGCCACGGCTTTCATCTTTACTTAACATGCTGACCACCCGCTCTTTCATCTCACGGGCTGCTTTATTGGTAAAGGTTACCGCCACAATATTCGAAGCTTTATAACCACACTCCTGAATCAAGTAGGCAATTTTTGTTGTGATTACACTGGTTTTACCACTACCAGCACCGGCCAATACCAAGAGGGGGCCATCAATGCGCTTCACGGCATCGAGCTGGCGATCATTAAGGTTTTTCATTCGCTGGCGAATTGTTGGCGGGGCTTCTGACATGCTGTTAACTCAAAAAAGGACAATTCGACAATTTTACATGAGAGCAGCATAAGCAACTACTTAAAGCTTACAAATTATACGCTTTCACTTTATCTAATTTCATAAAGATACATTCACTTCATTTAGAAACGATTAGCTACAAATTCCTAACAGGTCCTTCATATACGTAGCAAATAAACTGAACTAGCCTTTATTCATAGTTATTTAAAAGGCCATCTATGTGAAAAAAAGAGCAAGTAAAATACTCATTGTTGACGATTATCACTCTAATAGGGTCTCTTTGGAGCGCTTGCTTAAGCCTATAGAAAATATAGAAATTTTTCATGCCGAGTCCGGCAATCAGGCTTTAAGCCTTATCATTCACAATCAATTTTCACTTATTTTGCTCGACGTAAACATGCCAGAAATGGATGGCTACGAAGTGGCAGAGCTAATCACAAGCACCGAAAGCCATAAGCACACACCTATCATAATGCTCACTGCTCACACAGGTAACCAAAGTGCGCTTAAAGCCTATAATTCTGGGGCGGTAGATTATTTAACCAAACCAATTGAGCCAACAATTTTACTCAACAAGGTTGGTCTCTATGTCACCCTCGACCAACTGCAAAATCGCACCGAAAGACTAAAAGCAGAAAAAGACGCCATCATAGAATCAATAGGCCAAGGCTTAATCAAGGTGTCCCAAGAAGGGGTTATCGAGTTTGCCAATGCCGCGGCACTCAACATGCTTAATCAAAGCTCAAGTGAGGTGCTATCAACACAGTTCAATAAATGGTTTAGTCGCTGTGATAACAATGAAAACCTCTTTACGGGTATCCAATCAAAAATCCAAGCTAACAGTGTTTTACAGCAAAAAGTGACACTAAAGCCCTTTAACAAAGACGTCCATAAAATTGAAATTACCTGCTCTCGCAAACAAGCGGATCAGGATGACGATGTTATTGTATTGTTTCAAGATATTACCCAACAACTTGCCTATGAAGCCGAACTCACACACTTGGCGAATTACGACAGTTTAACCAAACTTGCCAATCGTAATTACTTTAATACCTACCTGAATAAAGTGCTCGTTGATGCACAAGAGAAAGAATCAAACTTCTTCTTATTAATGTTGGGCTTGGATGGTTTCAAAAAAATCAATGACACCTTAGGCCATAGTATTGGTGATAAATTATTAGTTGGCGTTGCTTCAAGATTGACAGAAAACCTCCCAGATAATGCGTTCGCTGCCCGTTTAGGTGGCGATGAGTTTGCTATCCTAATACAACACCCAGAAATCCATGCAGCAGAGAACCTAGCCAAGCAACTAGTACAATTCATTTCGAACTCCTTCATTATTCAAGACCAAGAAATATACATTGAAGCCAGTATCGGAATAGCCGATGCAAAAACGGGAAATTACGACAAATCAGCTTTGTTAAAGTCAGTAGATATTGCCCTTAATGAAGCTAAACTCGCTGGTAAAAATCGATTTAAACTCTTTATCTCGGAAATGGCAGAACAAAGAAGCCTACAGGCAAGCATTCAACATAAACTTAGACATTTATTAGAAAGCCGTGACCTTGTGGTCCATTACCAACCTCAATTTAGTGTCAACCTAGGTGAGTTTGTTGGCTTTGAAGCCCTCGCCCGTTGGCCAGAAAGTGGCTATGGAGAACAAATATCACCAGGTGTCTTTGTCCCTATTGCTGAGCAGTCCATTCTAATTCAAGAAGTAGGAAAGCAAGTTTTAATTCAAGCTTGTGATCAACTCGCCCTTTGGCATCAAGAAAACAAGAACAAGCACCTTACAATTTCGGTTAATTTATCCGCCAAACAACTCAACCACCCTTTCTTTTTAGAAGAACTAAAAGATATTTTATTAAAATATCACTTCCCGCTAGAGCGGCTCATATTCGAAATTACAGAAACCGCTATTTTGAGCAATAGTGAATCTATCATCACCAGTATTCACAACTTAAAAGCTATGGGCGTACGCTTAGCGCTTGATGATTTTGGCACAGGTTACTCCTCCTTAAACTACTTACAGAAGCTGCCTTTTGACGCGATCAAGATAGACCAGTGTTTTGTCAGACGATTAGGCACCTGTAAAAAAACAGAAGCCCTAGTAAAAGCCATTATCACCATTGCCGATGCGTGTAATATGGATGTGATTGCCGAAGGCGTTGAAAGCACCATGCACCACCAGCAAGTGGTTGCTTTAGGTTGTAACAAGATACAAGGCTACTATTACAGCCCAGCGTTACCTATCCATAAGTTAGACGAATACTGCGTGCAAGCGACGCAATTACAATAGAAAGAAGTTAGCAAAGTTTGGTATTGATATAAGAAAGGTGAAACTAGAATACGCCTAAAACAGCTTTTTACAATAAATGGAATTCACATCCTGCTGTACCCTTTCGAAAGCATCTGATTCAGTTGTACAGTCTAGACTCTCCCTATCCCCCAGCATAAAGAATCCACGAGGAATAACACTTTCTTGAAGCACCTTGAGTGCTCTCTCTTTTAAATAAGAATCGAAGTAAATCAGCACATTACGACAAAGCACTAAATGCATTTGAGCAAAGGCACCATCTTTCATAAAGTTATGATGGGCAAAGATAATTTTATCTCTTAGGGCTGGTGAAAATATGGCCGACTTGTGATTGGTCCGATAATAATCTGCCAGTCGCTTCTCACCACCAGACAAGATGTAGTTCCTCTGGTATTCATCAAAATGTGATAACGAATAAATGGCAGAACGAGCAAGCTTCAAAGAGTCATTATTATAGTCAGTGGCATAGATACGACAGCGTTCCAGCAAACCCGCTTCATCTAGCAGAATCGCTAAGAAATAAACTTCTTCACCTGTTGCACAGCCCGCATGCCAGATATTGATTGAAGAATAGGTACTCAGCTTTGGAATCACGAGCTCTTTCAATAAACGGAACAGCTCAGGGTCACGAAACATACTGGTGACTGTGACAGACATGTCCTGTAGGAAGCGATCAAAGAAGAATTCATCATGCAAAATACAGGGAATAAGGTCACTCACATGTTGTTTTTTCTCTCTGGCTAAGCAGTTCAAAATTTGTCTGTGCAACGAAGGTTTAGCATAGTGACGAAAGTCATAACCATACTGTTTATAAACCGCATCCAAAAACAGATCGATTTCCAGCTGCTCTATTTCAGCACTTAATAATAAAGCGCTATCCGAATCTATCTCTGCATTTTCAGCCATACACTTTACACCATATTAGGTTGATAGAGCCAAACACGTAAAATCGAGAGCAGCATATCCATATCTAAAGGCTTGATTAAATATTCCGAGCCACCCGCATCAAGGCATTTTTGTCTGTCTCCAGGCATGGCTTTAGCAGTTAAAGCAATAATAGGAATAGATTGGTAATCAGGCATACCACGGATAATTTGCGTCGCATCTAAGCCATCCATGACGGGCATCATGATATCCATTAAGATCAAATCAAATACCTCATCAGCATGTGTCACAGCATCAACAGCTGCCTGCCCATTTTCTGCTTGAGTAATGATCAAACCTGTCTCTTCGAGTACCCGAGTGATTGCAAAAACATTACGCATATCATCATCAACTACCAGCACACGACGCCCTTCTAGCATGCTATTTTCATCATGCAGCATCTTTAATTTTTCTGGCTGGGTCGGGCTATGGGAACCATCGATATGATTTAAAAATAAAGCCACATCATCTAATAATCTTTCTGGCGACTCAGACCCTTTAATCACAATAGAGATAGAAAGATTTTGTAAGACTTTTTGCTCTTCAGGGCTAAGTTCCTTACCTGTATATATGATAATTGGCGTTTTAAAATCAGCGACCTTATGGCTCACTGCTTTAACCAAATCCATACCACTGACATCTGGTAAACCCAAATCTAAAATGATGCAATCGAAGCGCTTTTTGTCTATCTGCTCAAAGGCTTCTTCGGCATTACTAACACAGGTTAGCCCCACTTCACTGTTATCTACCAAATGCTGAATGGCAACCTGCGCATCCTTATCATCATCTACTAACAAAATTTGGGGCAGAATGGTTTCAGCTTGCTCACTAGTACCTTGTAGCAAGTCTCCAATCTTATCTATCTCCATCGGTTTTTGCAGATAGTTCACAGCCCCTAAATGCATGGAAGCAACTTTATTATCACTGGCAGATAAAACATGTACTGGAATATCACAGGTATCAGGATTGGCCTTTAAGGTTTCAAGAATTTCGAGGCCATCAGCATCTGGTAGGCCTATATCAAGCAAGATGCCATTCGGCTTGTACTGTTTCGCTAATAAGAGTCCTTCTGCGCCTTTATTAGTTGCAATCACACTAAAGTCTATTGACCTTGCATACTCAATTAACACCTTAGTAAAGGTTTGATCGTCTTCCACTATCAATAAACTTTTATCACTGGGTTTTAGATTATCCCTATCATCATTAAACCAGGTGCTCGATACCTGATAAATCGGTTCAGAAACGAGACCTTCTAAAGGTGGGTTTTCATCCGCGATAAGCTGCACCTTCTCTTCAAGTGTATAAGGGATAATAAGAGCAAAGCAGCTACCTTGCCCTTCTTCACTTTTCAGTCTTATTTCACCTTTAAGTAGCTGGCTTAACTCTTTTGAAATGGACAAACCTAATCCAGTTCCGCCGAATTCACGGTTAGTGGAGCCATTAGCTTGTTTAAAACTCTCAAAGACTAACTTTTGTTTCGATAAAGGAATACCAATCCCGGTATCCGTGACAGAAAAGATGACAGCGGGACTTCCTTCTAATTCAGTAGAACCTATATCGAGCTTTACTTCCCCTTGCTTAGTAAACTTAAACGCATTGGATAAAAAGTTTTTAAGCACCTGTTCGACTCTTTTTTGATCCGTTTGAATTTGATCCGATAAGGCTGGGTCTAAAGCGATACTAAATCCGATATTTCTATCTTTAGAAATTGGCATAAAGAGAGACTCCAAACTGTGGCAAATGCCATTTAGAGACGTGGTCTCAATACAGATATCCAACATGCCAGCTTCGACTTTCGACAAGTCCATTATGTCGTTAATCAGCTCTAATAAAGATTGGCCACTTTTATGAATAATACTGGCTTCCTCAACCTGGTCTGACGTGAGGTTACCTCGTTTATTTTCAGCCAATATTTTAGACAAGATTAATAAACTATTAAGAGGCGTTCTAAGCTCGTGGGACATATTCGCTAAGAATTCAGATTTGTACTTACTTGCCTGTGTTAGCTCTAACGCACTTTCTTCTAACTCTTTTTTCGAAATCATCAATTCTTGTGCTTGGATGGTGAGAGATTCCTGCTTCTCTTCCAACTCAACATTACTCAAGCGTAACTGCTCACTCTGTTGAATCAATTCTTCTTCGGAAGCTTTTAGCTCTTCTTCCGAAGACCTTAGCTGCTGAGCTTGAGCCTCAAGATCACTATTAACGACTCCTAACTCTTCCTGTTGCGCTTTCAGCTCCAACACTTGGAACTGGTTCAGTATCAACAACTCATCCGTCTTCTCGCGGGAAATCGTTGTTTTCAAGGCGATACCCACAATAAGCGCAATGTCTTTTAAAAACTCAAACTGTTGATCAGTGAAGCTACCTAAACTTGCAAGTTCCATTACAGCCAGTAATTCACCCTCAAATAATATTGGGTAAAGCACTATCATTTTTGGTTCACTCGTTCCCAAACCAGAGTCTAAGATCAAATAATTTTCAGGCACATCCCTAACAATTAATACCTTTTTATCAGCAATCACTTGGCCGACTAAGCCTTCCCCTTTTTCATATTTTTGTTTGGCACTTTCACCCCGTGATAAAGCATAACTGCCAGTTAAGGTATAGGCTTGGTCCTCTCTAGCAAGAAATAGCGCCCCTTGTTGAGCACCAAGAATTGGTGCTAGGTATCCTAAAATAGATTGGCTCATTTGCGAGATATTTTGCTCGCCACTCATAGCATCATTAAGCCCATTTAAGCTCTCTTTTATTAGCGCACTTTGCTCCAACTTAATCGCATCTCTTTTCATACGTATGACAAAAAAGCTAACACTCAGCACACCCAGAATAGAAATAGAAAACAATAGCCAAAACACACCTAATAGGCTGTTATTCGAATACTCAATAATTTTATTCAGAGGTAATGTGACTTCTAACACACCTCTAACATCGCCAACCTGCCAATTTTTTTGAGGCGAGTCTGGGTGTGAGTTATGACAGGCTAAGCAGCTTTCAGTCATCACATCTGCAGTGGCATATTTAAGTACAGGCTCTCCATCAAGCTCAAAAAACTCAGAATAAGCTCTGTCTGGGTTTGCTTGTAAATAAGACCATGCTTTTTTAGCAAATTCGCCTTTTAAACCACCAGCATCTTCACGAGAAGGAAACGGGTAAGGGCTATATAGCTTAGAGCTTGCATCGCTCTGAGCTCCAATCTGTTTACCAATTAACATACTAAAGGTAGCAGGAAGAGGGATAGCACCGTCTTGTTTGTCATAATCATGGGTAACCAGCATTCCATGCTTAGAGGCCGCATCAACCACTTCAGACGAGTAAAGCGAGCGGATTTTTTTAAGTGCTCTAGTGTAAATGGAGGCACTGTTTAAGGCAGATTTCTGAGTGAGCTCTTCACTCAAATAGAGGGTATAGGAATAAAGGCCAAAGCCAGTAATGGAAACAAAGCAGAAAAGTGAAACTAGTAACTTAACAAAATGATTGAGATCTTTCTTTTTATTCAAAGCACTCACTTCACGCATCATAGAGTCACCACTATTTACCGATAAATGTATTAGCTTGAATTATATGAAATTAATTACATCTTGCTTGGCGTGGCAATAAAATCACACAATTCAGCCAGTAATGTCGCCTTTTGCAATAAAACAAAACAATTGGAAACAATCACTGACCAAAGAGAGTGAATATAAAAACCTTAACAATCCTCCAATATCATCTGGGCGCCTTTTTCAGCCACCATCATCACAGGGGCATTGATGTTGCCCGAAGTAATATTAGGAAAGATAGAAGCATCTATGACTCTCAATGCGCTGATACCATGAACTCTCAGCCTATCATCGACAACCGCATCGTCTGGGTTTGGCCCCATTTTGCAAGAACCGCACAAATGATAGATAGATCCACCTTTCTCACGAAAGTACTGCAGCATGCTCTCATCATCATTTACCTGGGATAAGGTTGGAATCACTTCCTCTTCGGTAACCTTCTGCAAAGCTTTGGCCTGCATTATTTTACGAATCAAGCGACTCCCTTGAATCACTTCATCCTTATCTTTTTGGGTCGACAAGTAATTTGGCTTGATCAAGGCCGCGTCCAAAGGGTTATTAGAAGCAAGCTCAATGGTGCCCGTACTAGTAGGACGACAAGCATTAAATGCCAGTAAGAAACCAGAATAAGGCTCGGGCTCTAAGCTGGCATTAGGGTCCACCGGAATCTGATAAGACATAGGATTAAAGTAGAGTTGAATATTTGGCTCAGTCACTTGCTCATTACCTCTAAAGAAGCCACCCGCCTGATTCACACTCATAGATAAAGGGCCCGTACGATTTATCACATATTCAAGCCCTGCTTTAATCTGAGAAGCATAAGATAAAAACACATCATTTAAGGTTTTCACCTTGGCACGGTAGAAATAACTCACACACAAGTGATCCTGTAAGTTCTTCCCTACCCCAGGTAAATGATGCAAAGGCTCGACTTGCTTGGCTTCAAGTTCGTCCTTATCGCCAATTCCAGATAATTGCAGTAGTTTAGGAGAATCAACGGCACCTGCGCACACTATTACCTCTTTGTTAGCCTTAACTTCAACTAGCTCGCCTTCATGACGTACCAGTACACCTGTGGCACGATTAGCCTCATCTAGCGCTGTCTTTTCATTTAGCACTATCTTTTCAACTTGGCTAACACGCCAAAGAGTGAGGTTGTCTCGCTTCAAGGCTGGCTTTAAATAAGCAATATTACTGGAGGATCTTTGACCATTTTTAATATTGGTCTCATACACCCCAGCCCCTTCAAATTCAGCCCCATTAAAATCATCATTTAAGGGATAACCCAACTCTTTCGCCGCCGCTAGATAATCTTGGCAAATAGGGTGAGCCTCATCTTTCATTGGGAAGATGCCTATCTTGCCTTGATCAGAATGATATTGGGTCTCACCAAGCGGGTGCTGTTCTAGCTTTTTAAAGTAAGGCAATACATCTTGATAAGACCAACCTGTATTACCGGCCTTTGCCCAATCATCAAAATCAGAGGCTTGGCCACGCACATAAATCATGGCATTGATCGAACCTGATCCACCTTGCACCTTGCCTCTTGGGGCATACAACTTACGCCCAGCCATTTCCTTTTCGGCTTCGCTGTAATACATATAATTGTATTTTGGGTTGTAGTATGTTTTACCAAAACCCACAGGTAGCTTGATCCAAGGGGAAGTATCTCTGCCCCCCGCTTCGATCAATAACACTGAATAGCGACCAGATTCGCTCAATCTATCTGCCACAATGCAGCCAGCAGACCCAGCACCCACAATAATAAAATCAAATTCCATCATCACTTCTCCGGAATATGTTTCCACTCAGTTCCTGATTCTCGTTTCACATCATAAGGTCTTGGGTCCATAGAAAGGTGCAAAGCTTTGCCACGATAAGGAGAGCAGGCTTTGACTGTCTCCATGTTGAGCTCAACCCCTAAGCCCGGTTTGTCCGATGGAATAATGTAGCCATCCTGCCAATTGATTTTTTCTTCTAGCACCTCGGCATGAAAACCATCCCAAGTGCCTATACTTTCTTGAATCAAGAAGTTCGGCAAGGTCGCCGCTAATTGAATGCTCGCAGCCGCACCAACAGGGCCGTTATAAAGATGAGGTGCGATTTGCGCATAATAGGCTTCGGCCATTCCGGCAATTTTCTTACCCTCTAAAATGCCACCCACTCGGCCTAGATTCATTTGCAAAATCGAAGCCGCATTGTGTTTTAGAACATCGTGAAATTCATACTTAGTTGTTAGCCTTTCACCTGTCGCCACTGGAATACTGGTTTTAGCAGCGACTCTTGCCATCGCTTCACTTTGGCCCGGTGGTACTGGCTCTTCAAACCACATAGGGTCAAAAGGTTCCAAATGCTTAGCCAAACGCACCGCTGAAGCGGGTACCATCTGTCCGTGTGTACCAAAGAGTAAATCACAGCTATTACCTACAGCTTCACGAATACGACGACAAAAGGTGGCGGACTTTTCCATGGCTTCAAGGGAAATCATCTGTCCAGAATAAGCACTATAAGGGCCAGCTGGATCAAACTTTAAGGCGGTGAAACCACGCGCTTTCTCAGCTAAAGCACATTCAACAGCCAGCTCTACATTGTCGTAGTTATAGTCACCGTTTTTATCCTTAGGATAGAGGTAAGTGTATGAACGTAGTTTGTCATTCACCTTGCCCCCTATCAGCTCATAGACAGGCTTACCTGCTGCCTTGCCGATAATATCCCAGCATGCCATTTCCAAACCACTGACAATCCCCATCATGGTTAAGTCAGGTCTTTGGGTAAAACCACTTGAATAAGCTTCCCTAAAAAAGCGCTCGATATGATGCGGGTCGTGCCCTTTTAAAAAGCGCTCAAATACGTCTTCTATCGCTTTTACCATCACCTCTGGATGAAAGGTATCAGCATAGACTTCACCAACCCCTTCGATGCCTGAATCTGTTTTCAGGCTAACAAAAATCCAATACATACCCCCTACATGAGGCGGTGGCGTGGCAACAATATGAGTATCGCAATGGGTTACTTTCATGATTAAGACTTCTTCTTAGCTGTCATTGATTTAAGTTTAAGGGCTGCTAGCGTGCCTAAAGCACCCATTACTGCAATATAGCCAAAATACAGGTTATAGACGGTAATGCCTTCATAGCGAGCAGCAAAATAGCCGTTGATTTGAGGTAGAAAAATATCGGGTGTGTAAGCAATTAGAGAAATCACACCAATAGCAAGACCAGTTACCTGTAGAGGGATGTCACAATCATCCAAGATAGCCCAATAAAGACCTCGAATGGCATAGGTTAAAACACCAATTAAAAGCACTATCGCCAATAGGAAATAAACCGTATTAAGCTGAGGGAAGACAATCATAACCACCAAGCCCAAGGTCGAACCTGCAAGGGCAACCGCTAGGATGTTTTCTTTGCCATACTTATCCCCTAAAAAGCCAGCGCCTATGCCACCTATCGGGCGCATCCAAAGTTTAGCCACGGTAATAAAACCTGCTGTCACCGCGCTCACTTCATAACCAAGCTGCATGAATGAAGAGAAAGAGTAAGTCGCCCAAAAAAGCTGGTAACCACAAAAGATAACCGCAGCGACCATCCATAACTCAGGAATAGAGGCAAGGAACTTCAAATCTCTAAACAAGTTCTTACTTGTGACTTTTGGGCCTGACGCTTCGTCCTTGTTTGCTTCGCCACGGAAAAAGAAAAAGGTCAGCACACCAATCGCAATACAGGTATATGAGTACATATAAATCACTTGTTTAAGTGCTAGCGTGGTACTTTGCCCCTGACTTTCAATTGCATAGGCAAAAATGGCGATAGCAATCGTAGCTAATACCGCTTCCACCAAACCTCGACCACCATCAAGCACACCAAAGAATCGACCTTGCTCGTTCTTATGAGCCAGCATTTTCACGCCTTTAATCATAGAGGCCCAGAAGGTCAAACCTGCTGCTATACCCCATGCCATAAAGATGTAAACCAATACTTCTTTTGAGGGAATACTCGCAAACCATAGGCCTAAAACACCCGTTCCCACCATAGATAAGGTGACCAAAAGCCTAGGTGAAATTTTATCGGCCAACCAGCCGCTTGGCACATAACAGACAAAATACACTACCCCTAACATGGAGTAATAATTGCCAAGATCGCCCGAGGTTATTTGAAAGACTTCCAAAATCGAGCTTTCAAAATTCTGCCTTAAGTACAGCAAAGGGTAGATAGCCCCAGCGGCTAAAAGTAATAGGGTGAACTGGAAATAACGCTTTAAGTTCAGGTTTTTACCTGATGCCTCAGGTCTGGCTGTCATGGTGTCACTCATAGTCTTAATCTCTATTATTTGTTTTGTTGTTTTTATCTTTTTAAGTGTCTACAGGTGTTGCTAATGGGCTTGCGCCCTGTGCTCTTTTCTATTTATTTTCCATTCAATTTTTCTAATTAAGAGACGAACGGATTCCTACCTCGTGTTATGGGCATATGGGTTAATGGGAATGTTTGTGTGTAAGAAAAAGTGACCCCATGCAAAGCACAGGCATCACTTAATTACACCAAGGGTTAAGCTCACACTATTGAACTCAAGTGGCTGAATTCAAACGACTGAGCCCTAGTAGTTAAGTACCACTAAACGGGTTTGTGTATATTCCAACATACCATGCTTACCATCATCTCCACCTAGGCCAGAACGTTTCCAACCAGCATGGAAGCCTTGGTAAGGATCTGCAGGTGTACGATTAATATAAATCTCACCCGCTTCAATATTGTTGGCGACCTTCATGGCTGTACGATAATTTTCTGTGTAGATAACCGATGCCAAACCAAACTGGTGATCGTTCGCCAGCTCTAAGGCTTGGTCAGCATCGGTATATTTAAGAACAGGCAAAACAGGACCAAAGATTTCTTCTTGCACGATTTCCATATCTTGGCGGCAGTTAGTCAATAAAGTAGGAGGATAGAAGTGACCTTTACCTTCTGGGATATAACCACCAACCTCTAGAGACGCGCCATCATCAATGGCTCTTTCAACCATTTGATGTATGTTTAAACGCGCATTCTCATTAATGAGCGGCCCCATAAAGCTGGCATCTTTTGCACGATCACCAAACTGGCGTTCGCTCATCTGTCCTTTTAGTAAGGCAACAAACTCATCATAAATGGCTTCATGTACATAAACCCTTTCGATCGCAGTACAAAGCTGACCACAGTTAGTCGTTTTAGATGCCACTATCTCACGGGCCGCTTTTTCAAGGTCTGCATCTGCTTCAACAATGGCAGGTGATTTGCCGCCTAATTCTAAAGAAGATTTTGCAATATTCACTTGAGAATACTCCAACACTTTACGGCCAGCGCCTACGCTCCCAGTAAGTGTAATCATACCAACTTTAGGATGAGTACAGACGCTCTCAGCAGTGGCGTGATCCATAGTTAGAATATTCACTACGCCTGCTGGAATACCTGAATCTTGCACGGCTTTCGCAATTTCAAACGCTGAGCTTGGGGTATTGTTACTTGGACGTACCACCACACTGTTACCTGTAATTAAAGCTGGGGCAATTTTACGCAACAGGGTGTAAACCGGATAGTTAAAAGGGATTAGGCAAGCCACCACACCAATCGGCTCTCTTTGCAGTAAGAGGTTTTCTGATGGTGAATCACTAGGAATAATTTCACCTTCTATACGACGCGCCCATTCAGCGTGATAACGGGTAATATCCGCCGCGTAAACCGCTTCGTTAGTCGCATCTTCAAGGCTTTTGCCTGACTCTAATGCCAAAGCTTGGCCAATGGCTTCTTTACGGGCCAACAAAGCATCTGCCAATTTATGAAGGAAACCAGCACGCTCAATACTGGTCAGTTGACGCCAGCCTTTCTGAGCTTTGGCAGCGATATCAACAGCACCAAGTGCATCTTCCGCACTGGCTAGTGCAACCTGAGCAACTTGCGCTTCATTTACTGGGCTATAAACAGGCATAGCCTTGCTTGTGATAGATGGAACAAATGCATTATTGATAAAATTTTGATCGCTTCTCATGGGTTCACCCTTTTACTGAATATGGCCATGCTAAAACCTCATCCCTGCTTGAGTCAAAAAATATTCCATATGAGAAATTTTAATTCTATATATGGAATAATATCCTGAAAGCCTTATAATTCGGGTCTTTAAGCTTAGCTCAGTTTTTCGATAACCAGCCACTAAGTTCACCCTTAAAGAGAGAAAAGCAGCGCAAGCCAGTTATCTTCTAGGCTTGACCAAAACAAAAAAAATTATATTTTTTTCATTTTATTTTCCCTTAGGGAATCAGGTTTAAAAAAGTGGGATTAATTTAGTGAGTTTTGCACAAGTTTTTCATATATAGAATTTTTAATCTGTGAGTCACATCACTTTTAGGATCAAGCTATGCCAGAGAAAGAGAAGTCAAAAGCCCCAGCAGTAGATAGTTCAGTACTCATTATGGACCTTCTTGCCAGCGCAAATTACCCTATGACATTGTCTGAAATTTGTGAACAAACTGGCATTCCTTCTGCCAGCGGCCATCGCATTATTAATACCCTGTTAGAACACCAAATGGTGGCCCATGACCCAAGTCGCAAAAAGTCTTACTGCATAGGCGCAAAGATCTTTCAAATTGCTTCTACCATTTACAACAAGCAGAGCATCATTCCCTTCTTTTATCCTATTGCTGAGATCCTTAAAAACGAGATCCATAAGACCATTTTTTTAAGTGTGCCTGTGGGCAACACCATAGTGGTGGTATCTAAATTAGAAACCTCGTTAAACAGTGCGTTTAATATCTTTATTGGCCAAACCATGCCCCTTTATCAATCCGCATCAGGGAAAGCGATCCTCTCTATGCGCAGCACTGAGTTTCAGCA
Source organism: Marinomonas sp. SBI8L (assembly GCF_001624705.1). Classification (GTDB taxonomy): domain Bacteria; phylum Pseudomonadota; class Gammaproteobacteria; order Pseudomonadales; family Marinomonadaceae; genus Marinomonas. The sequence continues at coordinate 129,302 of NZ_JSEO01000003.1, read as the reverse complement.
AACTTACCTAGCCTCAGAGAAAAAGGTTAACCCGCAAATCAAACAAGAGTGGCAGACAGTTCAGGAAGAATTAGATAGAGCCAAACGCTTAGGCTATGCCGTCACTCACGGGGAAATAGAAGCCGGTGTCAGTTGTATTTCAGCACCAATTTTAAACTTACGAAATGAGCCAGTTGCCGCCATCAGTGCCAGTATCAGTGGTGATTATCTGGACCAGCAAGAAGCCAGAGATAATGCGAAGAAGTTAATCCAAGCAGCGCGACAACTGTCATCGAGAATAGGTTAATCCAGCAAAACAATGTGCTTTTAACCTTTAGGAAAAAAGCACATTATCAACACTAGTTTATAAGAGGTTATTGTTTAAAAGCCCCATTCAAAGCCAGCACTGATACGGTCTGCTTCATCAAATTGCCCATAGAGTCCGCCTTCGTTGCCATAGAAGATATCCATCCCTAAGAAAACATCAAAATCCGATTCTAGGTTATAGCTAATTTGCGGCTGAACAACGCCATCCCCATGATCGGTTGAATGTAGGTGTAGCCATTTAAGCAATAAGGTTTCATTAAAGAGGGTTCGCTCTACCAGAAGGCTCAAGGTATTTTCTTGGCGATTTTTCACCAAGTTTTCCGTTTGCCCCACAAGATTAGATTGAAACCACTGTACCGAGATCAAATAGTCCGTCATACCTTGATAGTCTAAACCAACCAAGATGCCCCATTGATCGGCTTTATCAACACCCGGTACTGATACCGTTGTTCTATGGTACCTATCTGTTTCATAAGCAAATTCTGTTCTTAGTACCCAATCACCAAAGACACTAGAAGCAGAGCCGCCCAGTAAATGACTACGCTTATAATCAGGTGTTAAAGTGAGAGAAGAGCCACTTAAATCTGCGCTAATCACCGCCTCATCCACATAGTGATAGAGGTAATTAAGAGAGAAGTCCCAGTTACCAATAAAGCTGGTATAACGTAAACCAAAATCACTGTTTTCAAGTGTCATGACAGGTGTGTTTGCCTCTTCTAATGTGGCAGTAACACCTGCTGGTACAGCGGCGCTATCTGGCACTAGCACAGGGCTAGTAAAGGCAAAAGGCGAACTGGATTGCGCTAACTCATGGGTGCTAGTATCCAATACCCATAGAGCCTGCAAAGTACCCTCTTCCCCAACTTGAAACTCCCCATTTACCATCCATAAAGGAATACGAGAGTCATCAAAATCATCCAGAATAAACCCACGATAGCTCTGTGGATTAATCACATCTAATAGTTTGATGCCATCCGCTTCCCCCCAAACCACTTGCTGCTTACCAATTCGCCAATAACTGGTATCAAAGCCTGCTTGCCAATACAGTTCTCTTAGCTCGACCCATTCATGATCGCCAGCAGTGAGAGGCTCAGAGTGGGCGCTATAATTATTCAGTGTTTGATCCGAGTTAAGTTTATCTTGCAGATCAAAGCGGCTGCGTAAAATGCCAGTAATCTCGCCATTCTCTAAGCCTTGATAAAGTTCACTATCAAGACGCCAATCAGACTGTTGCCAATCACTCGCACTGGTACCATAACTGGTTTGACTTTTAAGGCTATGACTCATTTCAAACGCTAAACTCAGACTGGGAATAAGCGCCAATATCGCCCCTAATAATTGAGGTTTCATTTTGGTGCTCCTCGGCTTAGGGCCTGACGTGTAAAGACGCTATTTTTAATTTTTTTGCTGTAATTCATATCAGAGAAAATAAACTCAGAACTATGACCCGTTTTATGATTCACCATTTTTAAATTATGACGAGTCCAAATGCCTTCAACCTTACGTACATCACTGATAGTTAAGGTTTTTAATGGGTTCATCTTGATATCCCAATATTCAGCCTTTTGGATTATCCAATTGCTCGGGTCAACCCAAACCTCCTGACGCCCATAACCTAGCTCTCGCGAGGTTTTCTTATCTATCGGCATAGCTTCTAACTTAATGGTTTCCACACCATTTAGAGTCTCTTTGGCTAAGGTTTTAAACTTGAAATCAGCGGTTTCAAACTTGCCTTCTTTTTTAATATCCTCGTAACTAAAGTCCGTTCCTAAGAAATAATCACCTCGATCCGATGCAGAAATACGGCGCGCTTTACGTAATGCAGGTAGATACAACCATTGGTCATCATCACGCTCAGCTTCTGGAAAATCATGGATCAAAAAGGCTGTGTTTTTCACGTTTCTAGGGGATAAGTAATAAAGTACTGTCTGCTTTTCTAATCCTACATATTGGCGAAAGCTCACGGTTTCTCTTTGTCTTACCTTGCCGCGTCTATCTATCAGGGTCATGGACAACTTGCTGGAACTCTGACGACCCTCTTCCACATGGTTAATTTGCTCTACGATCCAATTTGCATCAGGTAAAGCCGTATCGTCCTGGCTAGCCTGCGCCTTATCTTGATAGAAAAGCCCAGCTCCCACTACGCCAACTAATAACAAAGGCGTCGCATTTGATAGCCTTACCCCTGATTTAACAGCTTTTTCTTGCAGGATAAACTTAGGTCTAAACAGCATGATAAGTGCGGGCAATAGGGTCAGGCTAAAGAGAAAGCTGGTGACAACAGAGATGGCGACAATGGCACCAAAGTTGTTAAGAGGCACCACCTTACTAGAAATCAGTACACCAAAACCTAAGGCGATTGCGAGTAAGTTAAACAACAGAGCACGACCTGTTGATGGATAAAAACGGGCAAAGGTCTTTTTCATATCTTTTTCTACCTGATATAAGGCTCTCATTCTTTCTATCGTATGAATGGCAAAGTCGACCCCAAGGCCAATAGCAACCGCCGCAAACATAGAGGTACCTATGCCTAATGAGATAGAAAACAGCACCATGGACGAGTAAACCAGAAGTATGCTCATCGCCACGGGAATCAAGGTATAAAACCCAGCAACAGGGGATTTTAATAACAAGGAAGATACGATCAGTACGAGTAAGAGAGCGATCCCCATGCCGAAGAAGTGGCTTTCACCCAGATCTTTAATCCAGTGGTAATTCAAAGTCACTCGGCCAGTTAACGTGGCATTCACCTTGTCATCATTAAATTGTTTATCCAGATAAGATTGCAGGTCTTCAACCACGTCCTTGGTATTAACATAAGAACCATTATTTAGGGTTAGGCGAATATTGGCTCTTTGATAGTCATAATCGACTTCTTCTTCAAAATCCGTTGGTTCAGCTGAAGCGGAATACAATAAGAAGAATTGAGCAATCAAATCCTGATCTTGAGGCAAACGGTAAAAGGCTTTATCACCGTCATTTAAAGAACGGTTCATCTGCTTCAAGTAATCAATTAATGAGGTGGAACCCTCGACATAATCAAGACCTTCGGCATAGACCTGTAGCGCTTCCATTTTAGCCAGCACCTCAAGATCAAATATGCCTTCAATATCCTGAGTATTTACCACAATATCCAGATAATTTGAGCCATCGAAGCGGCTGTTTATCATCTCATCCGCCACATAAAGCGCTTCATTTGGATGGAAGGTTTTAATGCGCTCTTCATCCACCACCAAGTGGCTTGCAGCAAATAGACCTAGAACAAAAATAACCAATGACAAAGCAAGAATAAACTTAGCAAAGCGCGCAGTAATACGGCCTAAGAAAACCATAAAACGCGCTGTCATATCATGCTTTTGTGAACGTACTTTAGCTGCAAATCCGGGCCTTACTTCTGTCTTAATAAGACTCATGGCCGCAGGCAATACCACCAGCGAATAAAACCAAGCCACAGACACACCAACGGCGGTAAAGAGACCAAAAAACTTAAATGGAGGCATGTAAGCAGCAAAGTACAGCCCCATAAATCCAGCAACTGTGGTTAATGTGGTCAGTGTAATAGGACGCCACATTTCCATCATGGTTTGAATGATTGACTCTTTGATCGATTCATTTGGATAAAGAGCACGACGCTCAAAATATTCACTGTAAATGTGAATACTGTCAGCCACAGAAATACCAATCAAAATCACAGGTAAAGCGTTAGTAATGACATAAAAAGGCACACCAACAAACGCCATAACCCCTATTGTCATTAATACAGATGCGGCTATTACTAGGTTCCCCATAATAATGGGACCAAAGCGAACAAAGGCGATAAACACGATCAAGGTAATGATGACACCAGCAAGCGGGTTTAAGCGCTTTGCATCCGCATCAATATAGCTGCCTAGATAGCCTGAAACAGCCCCTTCACCTGCTACATAAAGCTGAATATCTTGTGGCAGAGTCAGCTCATTCATCGCAATGACCATGTCATCGTAAGACTGCTCCACTAGCTTCTCATCTAAAAGCTCAGCCACCACCAAGGTAGCCGATTCATCTTGTGCAACTAGGCTACCCTGATAAAGCGGAAAGTCTCGAATCGCATCTCGCACAGCTAAGGCTTCTGCCTGACTCTCTATTTCATACTCATAAAAAGGCTCAACCTCCATGCCTTCTTGAGTGCCAAATATATTGTTCTCTGTGGCCAAACTGGTAATGCCCTCCGGATCAATATTGTTTAGATCCATCACCACATCTGTCACAGCTTGTACTGCATTTAGCCCTTCAGGGGTAAAGATACTGTCTTTAGCAACCACGGCGATAACCAAAGGGTCACTTAAGCCAAAGATTTTTTTCACCTTTTCCCGATACACGAGCGCGCTATTATCATCAGCTAAAAAGGCATCAGCGCGAGTATCCTTGGTGAGCGAAGTAATTTGGGAAATGACCAACGCCATAAGAAGCAAGCCGAAGGTTAAAACCCGCTTGGGGTGTGAAACTATCCAACTAAACAGCCGGTAGCCTTGGCTTCTATTCAAATCTTTTACAGCGTTAGGTGATGCCGCACTGACGGCGGCTGGGGCTGAATCTTTCATCTTAAACTCCCGTTACAGAGATCTGTAACAAAACAACAATTAATGCATATGCATGTATTTATATAAATAAAATGAGTAACAACTAAAAGCCATTACTCATTGCTCAATATCCCTATCGGTGCGTCAAATCACCAATAAAATCGACCGCCTCATCCTTAGTTAAACGCCACCAGCTCCTTGCTTCTAAACGTGTTAGCCAAGCCACCAGATGTGGGTAATTATCTAATGGCATACCAGCTTCTTGATGGAACATGAAAACTGCAGCGACTGAGATATCAGCCACACTCACGTCATCGCCACATAAATAAGTATTTTGGGCGAGTGCCTGCTCTAACACTTGGCAACTTTTAGAAAACTTACCTAGCTGCTCTTCATCGGGTTCATGGTCTCTGTTAACACCCCAATGAGGTAAGAGAACACGATTAAAGTGATAACCCGCCCTATCGATACCCGTATCACTTGCCTGCCAAAACAACCAAGACATAACACTAGATCCTTGGCTTAATTTGGCTAATTCAGGCACGGCCTGAACTTGAGGAAGGCCAAGTAAATACAGCAAGATGGCATTGGATTCTGTCACTGTTTCTCCACGTGCAGCATTCACTAAAACTGGAATTTTCCCCTTAGGATTAATCGCTAAAAAATCCGCCTGACTCTGCTCTCTTTTTTGTAACTGAATTAACCTTTGCTCTATGCCTAAATCGAGAAAAGGCTTGATATAAGCCTCTAATAAAGCCACTTTCAGCGCATTTGTCGTAACAGGATAAGTGTATAGCTGCATTATTTACCTCGATTAAAAATTAAAACTGAATGCATATGCATATATTTACTTGTTTATTAAAATACTCGTTCATTTTCTTTACAACTTAACAATCAGCTCTTAAAAGATACGATTTTGTTACTTAACTCATGCAATAGCTGACTTGTTTCAGACCCTAAATGGGCGGCTAAATCATCCTGTGCTTGTCGCCAAGGAATCATACACTGATCAAATAACGTCTTACCTTCCGGCGTAAGCGTCAGCCACTTTTCCTTCTTATTCTTGCCTTCACTCACCAATATATAGCCATCTCTAATCAAGGGTTTTAATGCCCGAGAAACGGTAGGTTGCTCCATAGAAAGATGTTGTTGTAAATCTTTAGCGCTGGCTTTTTGCATCACATCTATCACTCTCAACACAGAAAACTGAGTTGAACGAATACCTAAAACAGATAAACGGTCGTTATAGGCTTGGCTGATGATACGGTCAGCACGGCGAATAGATAAAGCTAAGCAAGGTTCAATTTTATTTTTCATTATTTAAAAATACATGCATACGCATTAAACTGCAAATTATTTATCCTTCTCATCATAAATAAACAGAATTAGAGCTTGTCTATTTCCGCCGCAATCTGACTCAACCAAGACTTTAACGCTAAGGTAAATTCATTCATTTTCATCGACTTAGGATAAATAAGACCATATTCAGTGCCATCTTCTTTAAAACCATAAAGATCGATTAAACGGCCATCTTGCACATAGTCAAAGGCGATTACCTTAGGACATAACGCCACTCCCAGACCACTTGCCGCCCCTTCAACCATGAAAAAATGGTGATCAAAATAGCGCACCTCTTTTGGCTTTGGCACATCTGGATGTTTAACTAACCAATCTCTCCATGCTTCTGGGCGAGTTTTAGAACCAAGGCCAATATAGTCACCGCTTTCAAACGCCTCAAGCATACTTGGCGTCATCACTGGCCCCATTTTTTCAAGCATTAAAACATCGACTTGATAATGAGGATCAATGGCAAAATCTAATCGACGCAACGCGATGCTGGCCTTATCTTTGCTGAAATCCAGTTCACCTCCACCCACGGATAAATGTAAATCCGCTTCAGGGTACTGAGTTTGAAAGTTACTCAACCTTGGCATTAACCAACGCATCGCCACTGACCTTTCACAGGATAGAAGAATGGGGCCTGCTTGCTCAGGTGCTTGTATCTCAGCTAACGCCTCTTGGATTAACTCAAAAGCATCAGTCACAGCCCCAGCCAAGACTTCACCCTGAGAAGTTAAGCGAATACCACGTCCTTCAGATTCAAATAGCTGAACCTCAATATAATCAGCAAGGTTTCGAATTCGTCGACTCACTGCCCCATGGGTGACAGCAATTTCACCGGCTGCAGCACGAACTGTACCCAGCCTTGCTACCGCTTCAAATGCTCTTAGGTCATTAAAAGATGGTGTTTTTACCCGCTGCATAATTCCTCTCAAACTCTCAGATTAAGCCTACATATTGCCATATAAAGCATAACAAGCAGATTACAAAATGGTGATTTTTAATCACCAATAATGGTTAAAAAATATGGCTTTTTTAAATTAATAGGCTCACTAGAATCACCAGTATGAAAAACTTAAATGCGACTTCAGCCAATATTGCCATCATAGCAGACGACCTAACCAGTGCCGCAGATGGTGCCGCCCCCTTTTTAGCAAAAGGGCTCTCTTCCCTTGTTCTTCGCCAAGACTTTTTTGAACTAGAAGCAACACAACAAAGCGAAATAAAAACCCAGCTCATTGCACTTGATACAGGCAGCAGACAAGTTAGTGAACAAGCCGCTATCAAACGTGTTCAGCAAGCTATCCACACATTTTCTAGCCAGCAGATTATCTATAAAACAATAGATTCCACATTAAGAGGTCATATTCGAGCTGAATTAGAGGCCCTTTATCAATCGGCTGAAAAAGATAGGTTTCACAATATTGTCATCGCTCCCGCCTTTCCTGATGCAGGACGAACCACACACAATGGCATTCAGTTTGTGCAAGGCAAAAGTGTTTCAACCAGCCAATACGCTAATGACCCTGTGCATCCAGCCAGAACCAGCTCAATTAAAGACTTGATTGCACCTTCTTTAGGTCAAGCGACGATCATATCGACAGGGGCAAGCCAAGAAGACATAACAAGAGCCGCTAGACAGCAGCTTACGCTGATTCTAGATGCTAAAACCCAAACTGAGCTAAACCAACAAGTTGCGCTTATCCCCAATAGACACAAGGTACTTTGGATAGGCTCACCCGGTCTTGCGCAAGCACTGGCTAATACCCTAGATAAAACAGCTAGAACTTATTCTCACTCTAACAAGGAACCTCTTTTACAAGCCCTGCCCCAAGTTAATGCAAAAAAATGCTTAATTGTAATAGGCAGTGCTAATCCTGTTAGCCAAGCCCAATGTAAGTATTTAAAGAGCAAAGGCGTTCCAGTGGTATTTAGTGCCAAGGCGCTTTTTAAGCATGATAATAAAGATGCTCAAATTGCTTGTTTAACAGTACCGCCATCACTCAAAAATGATGCAAAAACTGCCCTCAAAAACCTCACATCAGAAGCGCAAGACGCCATTCATAAACAGAAATTTGATGCTCTGATCGCAACTGGTGGGGAGACGATGAACGCCATACTCAGCACACTTTCGATTAAGTCATTTCAACTTATAGGTGAATTTGAGGCGGGCTTTCCCCTCGCAAAAGCCATAGATGAAACAGGCACGCCTTTAGCGTTAGCCATGAAAGCAGGTGGCTTTGGTGGACCGAACGTACTTTACCAAGCCGCTCATTCACTTCTCACCACTCACGACTGAGGTATTTCTATGCAAGATGTTAAAGCCCCCATTGCCATAACAATGGGAGACCCAGCCGGAATAGGGCCTGAAATCATCGCTAAAACACTCACTGCTCCCACGTTTACGACTCAATGTGTGGTGATAGGAGATCCTCTTGTGATGCAAGAGGCAATCCAACAGGTATCGGTAAATTGGTCGATCCATGAGATAAAAAGCCCTGAAGAGGCAAATTTTAGCGCTCATACCATTAATCTAATCGCGAGCTCGCACTTCACCCAATTACCCAAGGTGGGTGAAATCAATGCAAATAACGGTAAAGCCGCTTTTGACGCCATAGTCACAGCAATTGAGTTAGCAAAAGCGGATAAGGTATCGGCACTTGTCACCGCTCCTATTCATAAAGAATCCTTTAGTTTAGCGGGTATCCAATACCCAGGCCATACGGAAATCCTCGCCCATTATTGTGACTCTGACAAAGTCGCCATGATGCTTGCAAATCAAGAGTTACGCACGGTATTAGTCAGTATTCATTGCTCCATGAGAGAGGTATTAGACAGGATTAATTTTGATGGTCAAATACAAGCGATAGAACTTGCCCAACAAGGGGCGAAGGCCTTGGGGGTTCAGCAGCCTCGTATTGCCGTTGCAGGCCTCAACCCCCACGCGGGAGAAGGCGGCCTATTTGGTCGAGAAGAAATCGAGATTATCCAACCAGCCATTAAAGCGTCTCAAGAAAAAGGGTATCTAGTCAGTGGCCCTTGGCCGGGGGACACGATTTTCATGCAGGCAAGACAAGGAAAATTCGACATTGTCGTCGCACAATATCATGACCAAGGTCTGATCCCAGTGAAATATATGGGCATAGAAACTGGGGTTAATATCACTCTGGGACTAACCTTCATACGTACAAGCCCAGATCATGGCACGGCATTTGATATTGCAGGTAAAGGTATTGCAGATCACTCAAGTTTAGAAACAGCCATTAGCTACGCAACACAACTCATCAATTGTAAAAACCAAGGGGCCAACCATGTCTTATAACTTTATCTTTATGCTTACCCGTAATGACCGCACTGTGGCTGACGCCAAACAACACTTAAAAACTGTCCTTAACTCTGGAATAAAGCACATAGGGTTTAAAGATATTGGTCTGCCCATTAAAGACCTTAAAGAGCTCAATCTACTCATAAAAACTGGCGGTGCTACAAGCTATATTGAAGTTGTTTCCCTTGATACAGATAGCGAAATTGCATCCGCTAAAGCTGCCGTCGAGATAGGGGTGGATTACCTTTTAGGGGGCACAAGCGTTGAGCATGTTCTACCTCTACTCAAAGATAGCAATATTCAATATTACCCTTTCCCAGGGAGAATCGAAGGCCACCCAAGTAATCTTATGGGTAGCATAGAAGACATAGTTAAAAGCGCTATTTCACTCACTCAACATGAGGGTGTACATGGGCTCGACTTATTAGCTTATCGTTCAAGTGAATCCGTACCAGAGCTCATGGCTGCGGTAACAAGTGCCATCAATAAACCTGTGATAGTAGCAGGGTCTATCGCAGGACCTGAACGAATAATTGCAGCCTATGAAGCAAATGCCGCAGGCTTTACCATAGGTACGGCTGCATTAGATGGCCTTTTTCCAGCAGCGAATACCGACCTTTCTAGCCAATTAGATGCCATTCAGACCTGTGTTGCTAAGCTGGTTCTAGGCCATTAACTCAGTAATCTTTTAGACTTAGCCGATTCGAAGAAATTGGCTAAGTCAAAGTACTAAAAAATTGACTGTGTTTCAGCAGGAGCAGGCTTTAGCGGGCGCATTCGAATCGGGTGTGATAACACAATAGAAGTACGGGTTTCACCAAAATGGTTAAGATGCTAAAAGTCAGTCAAATCGTAGGAGTTTTGTTGATTATCTTTGGGGTTAGCAGTTAATTCAACTCGTGCTGAAGTATTAAAAAGTAATTCATTTTACGCAATTCAAGAAAAATCACACTTTATGACTTATATTAAAATGAATCACAGGACGTCTACACATAAATTAAAGCTATCTTTAATTTATCTCTTCTCAAGGAATAACCAATATACTTAGTTTTAGTCAGGTAATGGCCTCACTATGCAAAACTAAAAGGCATTATTTTATGAAATTAAGCAAAAACCTTCATCGTTTTGATCGCATCTTTCGGGGTGCCACTGGCTTAGTTATAACTGCATTTGCGCTGTTGAATGGTGACTTTTTACAAGAACCAATATTAGAAGCATTACTCGGCATTTTTGGAATCTTGAACCTGATTTCATTTTTCTTTGGCTGGTGTCCGATTTATCACATTGCGGGGATAAACACCCGCTCTGAAAAATAATCAAGTGAAGCTTTAAACAACCTATGGCAGCTATTTCTGAGCTTCAACGTGACAAATATTTTCGCTGGCAATTAATTTGTGCCTGCCTAGGTGTTGCCATTTTAGTATCAACAATTTATGTGGTGGTTTCTTATCGTTTATCCGCCGATTTAGGCATGCGTCTTGAATTAGCATCGCTTGAAAAACAAACTTTATTACTACACGCAGAATTAATTGAAGCGGACAATGACGCCGATGAACGAATGACAGAGCTCATGCATTTGATTCACATTAATGAACCTGACGATGCTGTTTTTTTTGTTAGTATTCAAGGACCTAATATAAACTGGTCACTCAATCAGAATATTCCGAAGCAAGATATAAACACCATAAATAAAATTTTCTCAACACAAGTCGACAACAATCTAAGTAATCAGATTGCCAAGTCAAATGGCATCAAAACCATTGGTAAAAACTGTTATTTGTGGCAAATAGTTAATGGGGATGGCTATCAAGTACAGTTCTACCACCTCGCCAGCTCCCTCGAAACCACCTTAGACTATATTGCTAAACGACTTTCTATTACCACATTTATAGTTATTTGGATTGCCGTCTGGTGTGCGCTTACGCTGACTTTTTGGATGAGTAAAAGAGTGGAAGGTAAAAACAACGCTTTGATTCGCCTTGCTACCCATGATCCACTAACTGATTTGCCCAATCGATTATATTTAGTCGATATGATGCAAAAAGCATTACCTGATATAGAGGGACAAAACCCGATCACCCAAGCCAGTTTATTTGTGATTGATTTGGATAAATTTAAAGAAGTGAATGACACCTTAGGTCATTCTGCAGGCGATCAACTTCTTAAAAAAGTCGCCTTAAGACTGTCATCGGTATTAACCCCAGAGCAAACCCTTTTTAGAACTGGTGGCGATGAATTTCTAATATGGGCGCCTCACTTTACACAAAATCAAGCCGCCAACTTGGCTGCGACCTTAGTTCATGTTTGCGAAGAAGCCATAATAATAAATCAGCTATCGGTTAATACGGGCGCAAGTATTGGCATCGCGCACTACCCGCTACATGGTACCGATACAGATACCCTTATTGCTAATGCAGATCATGCTATGTATGAAGCGAAACAACAGCATTGCGGCTGGGTAACCTTTAATGAGAAAGAAGCCACAGATGGCCATCAAAGATTACGTTTGCGAGCAGATTTAAATGATGCATTTAATCAACATCAGATTAAATTTTATTATCAAACCAAGGTAAATTTGAAGACTGGCGAAATCACTGGTGTTGAGGCTCTAGCTCGCTGGTATCACCCGGATGATGGCATTTTGAGTCCGTTTTACTTCATTGATTTAATAGAACAAAGTGGCCGTGTACAAGAGTTTGGCCGTTATGTGATTCACAGCACCATCATTCAACTTTCTGAATGGAAAAAGCAAGGAAGCACTATCCCGATTGCCATCAACTTGTCTCCTTACAATTTATTGGATCCAGGTTTAATCGACTTCATTTTAGATTTGTTGACCAGCTATAACGTCAGCCCTAAATTACTTGAAATAGAGTTAACTGAAAGCGTAACTAGCCTTAATATTCAAAACATATCTCACAAATTAGACGACCTTAAAAGCATAGGGATTAAACTTGCCATCGATGACTTTGGCACTGGCATGAGCTCCCTTTCTTACATCAGTAACCTCAATGCCGACATTATCAAAATTGACAGGGCTTTCATTGTCGACATTGAAAGCAACGATAAACATAAAGCCATAGTGGCAACCATTATTGCCTTAGCGAATGTGATTGGTAGCAGTATTGTTGCAGAAGGAATTGAGAATGAAGAACAAGCAGACTTACTCACTCAAATGGGCTGCTGTTATGGCCAAGGTTATTATTATGCTCGCCCTGTACAAGCATCGACAATGAGTAAAATGCTTAAAGCTTTTCCTGTCATTAAACAGTTAGAAAATGATACTTAATGAAAACAAAATCTCAACTCAGTTCAGCAATCTATTATTACCTCATAAGAACTGATCTAAAGTTACCTTAGTCAGTGTTTAGATATAAAAAAAGCCCGAGCATAATACTCGGGCAAATGAGTCATTTCTTAAGTCCAATCAAGCGGGTCAACAGGTCTCAAACACTTCTACTGATTTGGCCAATACAAGGTCAGCGGTTATCTCATTAAAAGTCAAAAAATGCTGACTTTCTAAATGCAATTCAAAGCTCTTTTTCCTTTCATAAACTTCATATAAAAAGAAGGTTACATCACTATTTTGTTGGGCCTGTTTTGAGACTTCAAATACATGACATTCAGCTTCATTTATTAAGCTGTTACTCGCTTGCTGTAATACTAAGGTTTGAAACCTGTCTTGATTAATCGCCTTAATCGTAAATTTAACAGTCACAACAAACATAATTAACCTCTTCTCTCATTCTGTAGGCTTCCGGCAGTACCATAGCCTTTTGAAAAACGTGCATGTACTTCTTGCATTTGCTCATCGGTAAGTAAAAAAGGGGATTGTCCCGATGCTAAAACTCTAAGGTAGATATCCGCAAGTGTCTCCACTTCTAGAGCAATGGCTAAGGCTTGTTTTAAACTAGTTCCACAGGCAATTTGTCCATGGTTAGCAAGTAGACATGCTTTTCTCCCTTCCAAGGCGATTAAAGCTGCACTGGATAATGATTGAGTCGCAAAGGTTTCGTATTCAGCACAACGAATCGTGTTTCCCCCTGCGAGGGCAATCATGTAATGAAACGGGGGGATCTCTTTTCTAAGACAAGCTAAAGTCGCAACTGATTTACCATGAGTATGCACGATAGCATTGAGATCATCCCGGGCATTGAGAATATCCAAATGAAAACGCCACTCACTTGATGGTTTACGGTTTATTTTGTCAGGGTGACTAGCTCCTTGTGTATCTACAAAGACAATATCCTCAGGCTCAAGATCTTCATAAACCACCCCAGAAGGAGTAATAAGAAAGCCATCTTCAACCCGAATACTGGCATTACCAGACGCTCCTTGATTTATGCCTAAATTATTCATTTTAAGCACGGATTCAATTAAGTTTTTTCGCTCTGAAAGCCATTTCATTTAACATCCCCCTTTACAAGTCATATCAAAGGCATTTACAAAAAAAGCTTGAGAACCAAAATTACCTGACTTTAACGCAAGAGCGATGTTTTTCTCGCCTTCTAAAAAAGTCCATGGCACACCCGGCTCGATCTCATCACCGATAACTAATGCAGGGGTTCCAAGAGCAGAGACAACAGCACCAGATGTTTCACCACCCGCCACAATAATATTGTTGACGCCATATTCAGAAACACTTTTGATTGCTAATTGAGCCATGCAGTCTTCTACTAGCTTTCCAGCCACTTCCACACCTAGCTTGGCTTGCACCTTAGCGATATTCTCAGGGGTATCACTGGCGTAAACTAAAATGGGATCTGCACCAGCGTTGGTCTGAATAAAACTCTCAAGCCGCTGCTGCTCTTCACCACCATGGGACAAAGCAATAGCATCAATAGCAATACCTGAATATGAGGCTAAAAAGTACTCTATTTGCGAACGTGTGGCTGTTGAACAGCTACCGGCCAAGATTAAGGTATGTCCTTGAGAAAATTTAAGGCTATTTGTTTCAGGCTGAGCTTCCATCCACTTAAGTTTACGATATAAACTCGGCAGACCTTGCGCTAATGCAGCACCACCGGTTAATAGCGTCATGTCCTTGGCAGCATGAGCAATTGTCACCAAATCTTCATCGACTAATGCATCTACTACATAGATTCCCGCTTTTGAGTTTTCAAATTCTTTAGCTAATGCGGTCACACCAGATTGAACTTGCTGCCAGCTGATCGGCTTTATAGCTTGTTTTGTCTGTCCTTCTAATAAACGGATCAAATTTGAATCAGTCATAGGTGTCAGCGGGTGATCTTTCATTGCAGATTCAGCAAGAGGTACCCCATGAACAAACAAGTTACTCGCATACACGGTACGGCCATTAATTGGATAACTAGGGCAAACAATAGTTTGAGTTGTCTTTAATCGTGTTAACAACGCATCAATAACTGGCCCTATATTACCTTCCTTTGTCGAATCAAAAGTCGAGCAATACTTAAAGAACACTTGTAGAACACCCTGTTCCAATAACCAGTTACACGCAGCAAGAGAATCAGAAACAGCACTATTTACTGGCTGAGTTCTTGATTTGAGAGCAATCACGACAGCATCTACATTTTTAGGTACGACACCTTGATCAGCTGGGTTACCATTAATTTGTAAAACCCGCATACCTTCTCGTTTTAATACCGATGCAATATCCGTTGCACCAGTAAAGTCATCTGCGATACAGCCTAACAATACACTCACTACACTCTCCTCTTATTTCGATTTCAATCGTTTAAAGCTATGAAAGAAAAGATCTTTCAGTTTTTGATTTAAAGGGGTTTTACTGATAAGGATTAATGCGATGACAAGCAGTAAAAGAATGGAGACAGGACGCTCAATAAAAGGCAATAGACTACCTTCAGAAACCATCAATGCTCTTCTCAAATTTTCATCAGCCATAGGCCCTAAAATGACACCGATAACTAGTGGTGAAATGGGGTACTGCATTTGAGCTAAGAAATAAGCAACTACACCAATCAGAACCATCATGTATAAGTTAAATACATTCAGTCCCAGTGCATACGAACCCAGTACACACATCAAAGTAACAACAGGTAGAAAGATGGGGGCAGGTATGCTTAACACTTTTACCACTTGTTTGGCTAAAAACATGCCGTTAAACCACATGGCAACTGAACATAAAACCAAAATAGCCGTCACTTCAATTAGAAAGCCTGGATCTTGTACCACTATCATAGGACCAGGCGTAATGCCGTGTAGCATCAATGCACCTAATAACATAGCCGCAGGCGGACTTCCTGGGATACCCAAGGTGAGTAAAGGTATTAACGCACCTCCAATACAGGCATTATTAGCGGTTTCAGATGCAATAATCCCCTCTGGCTCTCCAGAACCAAAGGTTTCAGGATGTTTGGAGGTATTTTTTGCCGCACCATAAGATACCCACCCAGCAATATCTTCACCAATACCAGGAACCGCACCAATACCTATCCCTATCATGGATGAACGCGTAATGTTTTTGCGATTTTTAAAGAGTGTGGACCACTCTGGCATTATGCGTCCGAAGTCCTGCATAGCGCCTAAGCTCTCTTTATTCCTTAAAGCATTGATAACTTGAGGAATACCAAATGCACCAATCAACACAGGCACAACTTCTAAACCTTGATCTAGGTCTGGTAAATCAAATGTAAAACGAGGAAAGAACTGCAGAGGATCTCGACCAATCGTCGCAATCGCTAAACCAATAAGACCCGCTATCCAGCCTTTTATTACTAAATCAGAACTGGTGAGAGTACCACTGATTAAAATACCAAATAGAGCCAGTAAGAAGAACTCAAATGAGGTAAATTGTAACGCCATTTTGGCAACCCAAGGCGCAGCCATTACCAATACAAGAATTCCCATCAGAGTGCCAATTAAAGAAGCTGTCGTGGTGAGGCCTAAAGCTCTTCCCCCCTGCCCTTTACACGCTAGTGGATATCCATCCAAAGCTGTGGCCGCAGCCGCGGCCGTGCCTGGAATATTAATTAATATTGATGGGTAAGAACCACCATAAATTGCGCCTACATATAACCCAAGCAATGCAATCAGAGCAGTATTAACGTCCATTCCATAAGTTAAGGTTGTTAATAGTGCCACACCTAACGTTGCTGTTAATCCGGGTAATGCCCCAAAAATAATACCGAAAAAAGACGCTCCGACTAGAATTAAGATATTAATAGGAGACGAGAGTAAAGATGCCAGTGTGCCGCCAAAGACATAAAATGATGACAGAATATCCATTAATTCCCCCTCCACATATCTCTTATTAGATATTTAGCATCCACCATTTTTTCAATCACTATGCCTTCTGTAGGAAGTGGGACTAGCATACCTAACCGAAAGATAGGACAAACTACTAAAGTAACGATGAGAGCTGTTTTGACACTGGTTTTCCATTTAGTAAAACAATCTAAATTAATAGCCCACTGCCTAAAAAAACCAACCATTAAGGCTGCAAATAACAAAGCCCCCCAATCTAATAGGTTTCTACCTCCCTCACTTAAAGCACTAGTTTGATACAGCACCAATAAAATTAATGACACTGAAGTCCAAATGGTCAGCACCTTATGCTGTAAGGCAGGGCTATCTGAATAAAACGCCAGAATAAATAAAAATAAGAAAGTAAAAGAAGAAATCGCAAAGTCTATCAATGGAACCCAGCTAAAAACCATGCCAGAAATTAATGAAACCAGTAGTACAAAACGCCAGCGACTTGCTTGGCTAGCTCTAACAACAGGAATTTCCTTATGAGCCCTAACGAACGCTAATCCTTTAAATAATAAGGTCACGCCACAAATCAATAATATGCTCGCAATTAATATAGGAAACAAAGCTGGCGAAACATACCAGGCATTTTGAATTCCCGCATAACTGTCTGTAAGTGGAAACGAAGCACTTTCAAAAATCATTAACAGTGACACTATAATGATGACAATGGCTGCTTTGATATCAGCACGTCGTAACACTATAAGTTGTTCAGGTTGCATACATCCCCCAAAAGGGTAAATCTATAATTAACAAAAAGGTGGCCTATAAGATGGCCACCTTTTCACAGAGTAATATCTAGTTCATTTGAAGATCAGCAGGCTTTGGAATACCCAAAGCTTTTGGGCTTATTTTGGTTGCCCCTAAATCTTGAAGAGTCCAAGAAAACAGTGACTCTAAAAAAGCAAATTCATTGCTGGCAGATTGACCTGACAACCCAGATAAAACATAGTAATTATCTTTAGCCCATGTACGCAGTTTTTCACTTGCTATGGCTTTTTGAAAAGCCATGGTTAACTTATTTTTAACCGAATCTGGTGCATCACTTTTTATCGCAAAGCCAATAGCTTGCATGATAGGTAGATGCTTTTGCAGCTGTGGGAAGGAGTCAAAAGCAGAAGGAATAGTATCTACTCCCTCTAAGGTTTGAGCATTAGCAACTAGCATAGCAAGCGGCTTTAACTGTCCGCCTTTTATTAGCTGTTGTTGCTCTGCCAATGAAGTAATAACTAAATCAACTTCACCAGTAAGTACTGCTGTTTGCGCCGGGGCCGATCCAGGGTAAGGAATATAATTAAACTCAACTTCGGTACCGTTTGCGAGCGCCAACAAATTAAGATGGTGAATAGAGCCCGCTCCACCAGCACTTGCCTTTACCGATTTTGGGTTAGCTTTTACAGCATTAATGACATCTTCTAAGGTATTGAACTTTGAATTAGAAGAAACTGAAATAAGATCAGGCGAACCACCTACTATAAAAGGATGCCATACATCCATTCGCTGTTTCCATCCCCCTTGGACAGCAGAAGCAACAACTGATTCGGATAATCCAACCAAGGTATAACCATCCGGTTTTAACTTATGTACGTAACTCATCCCCAAAGAACCAGCCACACCACCAGGTCGATTCGTCACGTTGATATTGACATCAAGATGAGGCGACATTTCAGACGTTATCATTCTATTAATGACATCTGTACCACCGCCAGCAGACCAAACAACGACATTGGTAATATCTCTTTCAGGATAGCGATCCTTTGCTGTCACGTTTGCACAAACACATGTAATTAAAACGCTAGAAACTAACGTAGCAATAGCCTTCTTCATTTTGTCACTCCAAAAATTTTGTTTTTATTTTCACTCTTGAGACATCTACTCTATCGAATAGATTTATTAATGTATACGTTAATAAATTAATTATTGCAATGAAATATAAACCTAGCTATTGTAAAAACATTCATAAAGACCTAGCTAAGGATGACTTATGTATAGCTTAGATAGTATCAGCAGCATTGGCTCACAATTACAGAGACCCGAATGTGTATTAACGACATCAAATGAACGGACTTATTGTTCAAACTGGGACGGTGGTGTAACCGTCATTGAAAGTGATGGTCAGCAATATTCGATCTTGGCGAATAACTTAGACTTTAGACTTAAACCTAATGGCATTTGTTTATTAGAAGATGGCAGCTTTTTAATCGCTCACTTAGGAGAGGAAGAAGGTGGCGTTTATCAATTATTTCCAGATGGCACAGCCCAAGCATTTTTAACTCATCTAGATAATAAAAGAATTCCCCCTACTAACTTTGTGCATTTAGATTATCAAGGCAGAATTTGGATAACAGTCAGTACCAAAACTATTCCTCGTGCAGCGGCTTATCGCTCTGACGTCCAAGACGGTTTTATCATTCTTTATGACAAAGGTGAGGCACGTATTGTTGCTGACAATCTTGGTTATACCAACGAATGTCTTGTGAGTGAAGATGGCAATTTCTTATATGTTAACGAGACTTTTTCCCGTCGTTTGAGCCGTTTCGATATTAGTGAAAAAGGGGACTTAAGCAATAAGGTCACCCTAACTCACTTTGATAAAGGTGTCTTTCCTGATGGTTTAGTTAAAGATGCTGCAGGCTATTTTTGGGTAACTAGCATAGTGAGTAACCAGATTATCCGCGTAGCACCTGACGGCAAAGAACAAGCCACACAGTTAATTGATGTAGATAAAGACCATTTGGATTGGGTTGAAACTGCTTTTTTATCTCATTCAATGGGCCGCCCTCATTTAGACCAAGTGAAAAGTCAAAAATTAAAGAATATTTCTAGTTTAGCTTTTGGTGGTCCAGATCGAAATACGATCTTTTTAGGTTGTCTATTAGGTCATCAAATTTCAAAGTTCAAGCAAAACCATACAGGTCTCGCACCTAGCCATTGGCTCTTTAATGGGCCAAATAAAACCTTAGTTCAACCGGAGAATAAAAAATGAATGAGTCTCGTAAGACATTTGATATCGCAGTTTTTGCAGGTGATGGTATTGGGCCAGAAATTACACCGCCTTGTTTAGAAATACTAAAGCTTGCCTGCCAGAAAACTGGTAGTGTTGAACTTAATTTTATTGATGTTCCTGCAGGTGCAGCATTATATAGAGACACAGGAACCTCTTTTCCCGATGAATCTAAGCGTATTGCCAAAGACGCTGATGCCATATTGTTATCCTGCATGGGGTTACCTTCTGTTCGTTATGAAGATGGTACCGAGGTATCTCCTCAAATCGACCTTCGCATGGAACTAGGTTTGTATGCTGGAGTAAGACCTGTTCGATTAGTACCTGGTTTAGACCTCCCTTTAGCAAGTGAAAAAGCTAAAGATATTGATCTTGTTTTAATTCGCGAATCAACTGAGGGGTTATTTGCTTCTCATGGTAAAGGCACTGTTGAAAACGACGCAATTGCAAAAGATACCATGGTAATTACTCGTTCAGTATCAGAACGATTATTTGATTTTGCTTTTAAATTGGCCTCTCACCGTAAAGAGAATGGTAGCGAAGGCAAAGTAACCTGCGTGGATAAAGCTAACGTTTTTCAGTCATTTGCTTTCTTCCGTAAAGTCTTCGATGAGCAGTCAAAACTTGCACCATCTATCATTGCAGATCATTGTTATGTCGATGCAATGGCATTAAATCTTGTCAGACACCCTTGGCATTTTGACGTATTAGTCACAGAAAACATGTTCGGTGACATTCTCTCTGACTTAGGGGCAGCGTTAATGGGTGGCATGGGGATGGCTCCATCAGCAGATATAGGAGATGATCATGCTGTTTTCCAACCTTGTCATGGGAGTGCGCCAGATATTGTTGGTGAAGGAAAAGCTAACCCTACCGCTATGTTTTTATCTGCTGCCATGATGTTAGATTGGTTAGGGCAGAATCACCATATGGCCAGTTTATCCCAAGCAGCCAACCTCATTCGAGATGCTGTAGATAACGCCTTTGCCGGCGGTCAGCTTACTCCTTTTGAGCTTGGTGGAACAGCAGGGACTGAAGCCATTACCTCGGCTGTTATTAATCAACTAAAAAATTAATTAGCAGGAATTATTGTGCCAAAAACACTTCGAGTAGCGACAGTAGGAACAGGTTATTTTAGCCAGTTTCATTATGATGCTTGGGCTCGAATTGAAGAAGCTGAATTAGTGGCGTTATGCAGTCGTAACGCCACAACCGCTTCAGATATTGCCCTTAAATATAATATCAAATCAACCTATACCAACTTCATCACTATGCTGGATGAAACTAAACCAGATCTAGTTGATATTATTACTCCACCAGAAACCCATGCTGAATTTGTAAAAGCGGCAGTAGAACGTGGCATACCTTGTATTTGCCAAAAGCCTTTTACACCTTCTTTAAAAGAAGCTGAATCATTAGCCCATGTGATTAAACAGCATAATGGCAAAGTGATCATTCATGAAAACTTTCGTTTTCAGCCTTGGTATCAAGAAATCAAAATGTTATTAGACAACAACCAGTTAGGCAAAGTTTACAATGTGACCTTTAGACTAAGGCCTGGTGATGGCCAAGGCAAAAACGCTTATCTAGCAAGGCAGCCTTACTTTAGAGAAATGAAACGCTTTTTGATTCATGAAACTGGGATTCATTGGATTGACGTTTTTCGTTACCTATTAGGTGAAGTCGAGTCTATTTATGCGGATTTACAGCAATTAAACCCTGATATTAAAGGTGAGGATGCTGGCATTGTCCTATTCCAATTTAATCATGATATTAGAGCCATATTTGATGGAAACCGGTTAGCTGACCATAGTGCTCAAAATACGCGATTAACCATGGGGGAAATGCAAATAGAAGGCAGTAATGCTTCTCTAATATTAAACGGGGATGGTAAAATTAACACTCGTTTACATGGGGAGGTCAATTGGCAATCACATGAATACAGCTTTTCTACGGACAATTTTGGCGGCGATTGTGTATTTAATTTACAGCAACATGTTGTCAATCATATTTTGTATCAAACAGAATTAGCTAATCCTGTTGAAAGCTACATGAATAACCTAACTGTTGAAGACTTGATATATCAATCTGCCGAGTCAAATACGCAAAGAAAATTCAAGAAATAGACTCCAAAAAGTATATAGAATGAATAAAAAACAAACCAAGCCGAAAGAGCCATTAGCTAATAAAGCCTATCGAGAACTTAAAAGAAAGATTCTCGATAACGAACTTCATACTGGCAGTCATATGACTGAGCAAGAAGTCTCAACACTATTAGAAATGAGCAGAACGCCAACAAGAGAAGCCATGCTGCAATTGGCACGTGAAGGGTTAATTGAACTTAAACCACGACACGGTATGAGAGTAAAACCTGTTTCGATTGAAGACATGAAAGAAATTTATGAGATTTTAACGGGTTTAGAGTCCACAGCTGCGGCGTTATGTGCGACTAATGGTCTCAACAATGATCAGCTTTCGCTTATGCGTGAATCCGTAACTGCAATGGATGAAGCATTACAACAAGATGATTTAATTCAATGGGCTGCTGCTGATGAACGTTTCCATCGTTATCTAGTTGAGTTTTCCGATAATCAGCGTTTACAAAAATTGGTTAGCAACTTTATTGAGCAATCTCACAGAGTAAGAATGCTAACCTTGAAAATGCGTCCTAAACCAAATAGTTCAAATAAAGACCATTTGGATGTTATTAATGCGATTGAATCCAATAACGCTGAAACAGCTCGCTTAATTCATCACCAGCACAGGGAAAAAAGCGGTCGAATGTTGATTTCTCTCTTGGAGAATTTTGGTTTAAACCACATGTAAAAAAGTTGATGCCCTTACTTTAAGGCCATTATTTATATATGGCCTAAGTGAGCATCAAGGGTTTAATCTTTCCAGAATCCAGTCAGCTTGATCTTTACGGTAAAGAATCCTGTCGTTTATACCATCTTTTCCTGTTTGCCAAAATTCAAAGCTTTCAGGTTTTATCATATAACCACCCCAAAATGCGGGCATACCCAATTTTCCATTTTTAGCATTGTCACGAATCTCATTTAATTTTGCCTCAATCAACCCACGAGAGGTGACCAGCGAATTTTGATCCGATAACCAAGCACTCGTTTGACTCATATCAGAACGACTTAAAAAGGCCTTAAGTACCTTATTCTTTGCAATCTTTTCAGCACACCCTCTTATTACAACCTGCCGCTCCAACATATGCCATGGAAACAAAACGCTCACTTGTGAGTGCCGCTTTATATGCTCAGCTTTATTGCTACTTAGACTTGTAAAAAATACTAAACCATCCGCACTAATCTCTCTTAACATCACCATTCTTTGAGTTGGAGAACCAGAAAAATCAGTAGTTGCTAGGCTCATAGCTCCTGGGTAACGAATGCCTACTTGATTGGCGCACTCTAGCCACTTACTTAGCTGTATCAGTGGATCTGAATCTAGATTCTTAATATCAAGACCTTGATCCAAAATTGCTTGTCGATGCTTATTTGTCATTACTTTTTTCTTGCTGGTCAATATTCGAAGCATTCACGTATTGATCACTTACCTTTACAACATAATTAAGTCTATTTTCATCACTCTTGGAAGTGGAGTTAAGAGCCAGTTTAAGCAATATAATTTAAAAACGAAATAAAAATTAGACAAACAATCCAAATATAGATAAATTGTACAAACATAATTTATCTATTGGTTAATATATTGGAAGCTAAGATGTCTGATTCTCTTCAAAATTACAGAGTGTTATGTAAAGCCATTTCACTCTTATTGCCCAATCAACTTGAGGTCGTCATACACGATTTAGGCTCAGGCAAAATTGCTCATATCGAGAACCCTTATTCCAACCGAACAGTGGGTGATGACTCACTGATTGATGAAGATGAGCTCACCACTGAAATTGATAACAAAGCCATTATTGGACCCTACTCGAAATCCACCCCAGAAGGTGAAAGTACAAAATCAATTACAAGCGTATTAAGAGATGAGAAAGGTGTCGCAACCCACCTACTTTGCATCAATATGAAAACCGGTTTGTTAGCACAATCTGCCAAGCTACTGGCGTCGTTAATCGATATTGAATCAGAGCAACAAAGCTCGGCCCTTATGGGCTCAGATTGGCGCGAAAATG
Organism: Marinomonas sp. SBI8L; assembly: GCF_001624705.1. Lineage (GTDB taxonomy): Bacteria > Pseudomonadota > Gammaproteobacteria > Pseudomonadales > Marinomonadaceae > Marinomonas. The sequence continues at coordinate 105,372 of NZ_JSEO01000003.1, read as the reverse complement.
CAAACCAAATCATAGCTAAAACCTTGTCTGAACTTGGGATGGCGATGCATGCAACAAGCAAAGCAGACAAGCTCAAGATAGTGGCGGCCCTAGAAGCTAATCAAATTTTTCAAGTAAGAGGTTCTAGCGACTATATTGCCAAGGCTTTTGGCATCTCAAGAGCCAGTTTATACACCCTTTTACGAGATGTTCGACAGCACTGATCGTTCAATTAATGCAACAAATACGCTATTCAACATTTAGCTTAAACGGAGAGTTTGATAATGATGACGTCCCCAAAACCTATGCGTGATTTTTCTTTAGAAGTCTTTTTTTCCAAGTGGGAATTTAAAGCCAAACACCATATGACAGCCTCAGATTTAGAAACCCTGACATTGAGCCAACTATTGGCCATGGCAAGTGAGGAAGACAGAGAAAAGTACGACAATCTCACATTAGGTTATACGGAAACCTGGGGCGCGCCTGAATTACGCGAACTTATCGCGGGCACTTATCAAACGATGCAAAAAGACAATGTCCTTTGCCTAGCAGGTGCAGGCGAAGGCATTTATGCCCTAGCAAGATGCTTACTCACAGAAAAAGACCATGTCATAGTGCCTACTCCAAATTATCAAAGCGCTGAGACTATCCCTTTAGCTATCTGCGAGGTAACAGGTGTCCCTCTCATCGAAGATAACACTGGCCAAAGCAGAGGCGGTTGGAAACTGGATATTGCAGGAATTAAAGCCGCTATACGCCCTAATACCAAGCTATTATCAATCAACTTTCCCCATAACCCCACAGGCTATGTACTGAGCGCAAAAGAGCTCGAAGACGTTATCACTTTATGCCGAGAAAATGATATCTACCTTTTCAGTGATGAAGTTTACCGTGGGGTCGAGCTCAATTCAGATGACCAAATGCCGCAAATAGCCGATCTCTATGAAAAAGGTATTTCCCTTAATGTCATGTCTAAAGCCTATGGATTACCCGGTATTAGAATTGGTTGGATCGCCTCACAAGATAAAGAAGTACTTTTAAAAGTAGAGCGTTATAAGCATTTCTTGTCTATTTGTAACTCAGCGCCTTCTGAGCAACTGGCCATCATTGCCTTGAAAAACAAAGACGCGATTTTAGCTCGCAACCTTAACTTGATGCAGCGTAATGTAGCAGAGCTAGAACAACTTTTTGCGGACTACCCGGGCATCATTGATTGGCAACGTCCTTTAGGTGGTTGTGTAGCTTTCCCTCGCTATATTGGCCCAGGCAATGTGGAAGACTTTTGCAAATCACTCCTTGAAGAAAGCGGTATCTTATTATTGCCCGCCTCAATTTATGCCTCTGACTTGAATGAGGTATCTAAAGACAGATTCCGACTTGGTTTTGGTAGAGATAAGGTATTCACTGAAGGCCTCAAAGCCATGCGCCAGCACTTTGAAGCTAACTTCTCCAACCTGTAGCCCTCAACCTGTAACCCAGAGATTCAGGATTATAAGGAGACTAAGATGCACGTTATTCCGTTAGCAGATATTCGCCCAGCTTTATCTTTTACAGCAGCAATAGATGCCGTAAAAGAGATCTTTATTGATTATTCAGAGGGCTTAATTGAACAACCTGAGCCAATGCAAATTCTATTTAAAGAATCCAATGGTGCTTTTTTTGGTGACTGCCATGTTAAGGCGGCTCAACATACTCAGCAGCCTTATTTTGTCATCAAGGTGGCCTCTGGCTTTTATCAGAATACGGCAAAAGGCCTTCCGGCTAACAATGGCTTAGTGCTTGTAATGTCTGCACAAACAGGCGTCCCCGTCGCATTACTCCAAGATGAAGGCTGGCTAACTCAGGTTCGTACAGCGGCAGCAGGTGCCTTAGCGGCTTCTTTAAAGCCTGTATCCAAGGATGCTTGTTTAGGCTTAGTCGGCGCAGGCACCCAAGCTTATCTACAAGCCCAAATGATTAGCCAAAAGCTCGGCATCAAAAAAGTGGCTATCTATGCTCGAAAGCTAGAAGAAAGCCAATCCTTCAAACAAAGGCTCGAAGCAGAGTCAGGGATCACGGTCGAAGTTATGCAAAGTGTACGAGAGGTGTGTCACACAAGCCAAATACTGGTCACTGCCACACCTTCAAGTACTGCACTGGTTCAAGTAGAAGACCTTCCTAAAGAACTTCATATTGTGGCGGTTGGGGCTGATAGCCCGGGGAAATCTGAAATCGCGCCAGAGGTGCTGGCTAACGCCGATATTCTGGTCACAGATAACCATGAACAATGCCTACACCATGGGGATTTTGGGAATGCGGTACGCGCTGACGCAATTGCTGAAGACAGTGATATTGAGCTAGGGCATTTACTTGCAGGCAAGAGGGACGATATCGACTTTGCTAAGGCCAATATCAGTGTCGTAGACCTCACAGGCATTGGCGCTCAAGATCTTGCGGTAGCAAGCGTGGTCGTTAATAAACTCGCTTTATAATTTTTTGCCGCTTAGCAAACAAAAAACCAACGAGATTAAGCTAGGCTATTGATGGTTTCAGCCATTTTAACCAAGCTCTTTTGGTTCATCTTTTTCAGACAAGGCAAATAAACTAAATCCGCTAATTTACCTGCGGTATTTGCCTTTTCTGCATCCTGATGAATTAACAGTAAGTTAGTACGATCAAACGCATCAAAGCCTTGCAGCCTCAAAGCATTCATTAAGGCTGCGCTATTCTGGCTTCTCACTGCAAACAACCAGAAATGCGTACTCTCGTCTTTCGTATACTCTTGATGCACATAGCTTTTATTCACAAAGCTAATATGAGAATCCAGTAACTTAATAAGACTCTCATACTTGTTCTCACCTTGTAATTCTACAGGCCGTTCTTTTTCGATCAGCATGCGCTTCAAGCTTGAGCAAGGCTGAAACCGAACAGACTCGATGTCAAATGGCCCTGAGTTCGTTTGCGATAATCTGTTTACGACAGAAGTGAGCTTATCCCCCAATAAACGAGAGATAAGTGAATAGGCTTGTTTATGTAAAAGTAAATGAAACAGATAAAACTTTATCACCTTGGAAACATAGGTTAATTCAGCTTGTTTAGGATAAGAAAGCAAGATTTGCTGCATTCGCTTTAACAAGGCTTTGTCTTTCAAATAGACGATACCACCACCCACAAGACTAGCCGTTTTTAATGGCCCAAAACTGTAAAATGCCGCATCACAACAGGGAGAATGCCGTTTTAAGTTACCTTGGTAAGCTTGTGATAAATCTTCCACCACAAACACACCTTTGGCCTGAAACTTCTGAATCAGAGCATCAATATTTTTATAACCACCAAAAAGCTGTGCTATCACGACCAGTTTAGTATTTTCATCCAAATACTCATCAATATCAGCGTCAATATCCAAGTCGTCATCTAGTGAAATCAATTGAATACTTTTGTGGTTTGCCTCAACCACATCCACCATGCCTTTAATATTCACTTCAGACATAAGTATCTTGTGCTCAGGCGCTAACTCAAGGCAATTAATCAAAAGATCAAAGCCCGATCGCACAGAAAAACAGGCTAAATAGCCCTCTTGCTCGAATCTAGCCCCCTCTTCATCTTTATTAAAAAGGATATTTTTAAATATTTTAGCAAAGGGAATATCGAGCGTTTTCCTTGGGTACATAGCTGTGTTCTTCCATCATGTCAGCGATTAGGCGGCAAGCTCGACTTAGAGCTAATTTAATAACCAACTTACCCCTGCCCTATCACTTTCGCAAGTTTCTGTTCCATTTTACGGTAGGCGAGAGACTCCATAAGATGCCGACGCTCTACCAGATCAGCTTGGCTTAAATCAGAGAGAGTAAGCGCCACTTTTAGCACTCTATGATAGGCCCTTGCGGATAGGCCTAACTTGTCTAACGCCCCTTGCATAAAAGCTTTATCACTTTCATTTAAGGCACAGATTGCTTCTAATTCACGGCCATTTAGCTGAGCGTTTAAGCAGCCTTGGCGTGCTCTTTGTCTTGTGACAGCCTGCTCGACCCGCTCTCGAATGGAAGCACTGCTTTCCCCCGTTTCGCCAGCGTTTACCAAAACATTGGAAGGCAAAGGTGGCACTTCTACATGGAGATCGATCCTATCTAAGAATGGCGCTGAGAGTTTACGCAAATACCCTTGGCTGGCCCTTGAGCCATAATAATCATCCCCTTGATAAGCTTCATTACTGGCATTCATAGCGGCGACTAATTGAAAGCGAGCGGGATAACAGACTTGCCCTCTAGCGCGAGACAAATGAATCTCCCCATTCTCTAAAGGCTCTCGAAGCACTTCTAACACTTTACGATCGAATTCAGGCAACTCATCTAAAAATAAAACGCCACAATGAGCCAAAGAGATTTCACCTGGCTTAGGAACAGAACCACCACCGACTAAAGCAGCGGCAGAACTTGAGTGATGAGGGGAGCGAAAAGGTCTTTCTTGCCAGAACCAGTCAGCGCCCATTTTTCTCCCTGATACAGACTGAACACTAGCCACCGCAAGGGATTCAACCTCTGTCATACTTGGCATAATACCAGGAAGACGTGAAGCCAACATGGTTTTACCTGTGCCAGGAGGGCCAATGAATAAAAGATTATGACCACCCGCAGCGGCAACTTCTAAAGCACGTCTTGCTTGAAATTGGCCTTTTACATCAGCCATATCCTTATATTGTTTTTCCCTTTTCTCAGCCAGCTCAGCAATACAAGGGTTTAAGAAAGACTGCTTCATTAAGAAGCTGGTAACTTGAGTAAGGTGAACTGCTGCTAAATGATTAGACTCCACCAAGGCTGCTTCCATTTGATTGTCGATAGGTAAGATCAACTGCCTGCCCGCTTTCGCAGCCGCAATGGCTGAGGGTAATAAACCCGGCACACCACGAATATCACCAGAAAGAGCTAGCTCTCCCACAAATTCATATTCATCCAGCTCGACCTTACCCAATTGCCCTGAGGCAACTAAGATACTCACAGCAATCGCTAAATCATAACGTCCGCCTTCTTTGGGTAAATCTGCAGGGGCTAGATTGATGGTGATGCGCTTAGTGGGAAATTCAAACTTACTCATCATAATCGCGCTGCGTACTCTGTCTTTAGATTCTCGTACCGCCGCTTCTGGCAAGCCGACAATACTTAACGCAGGTAGTCCGTTTGATATATGGGTTTCAACCGTCACTAGGGGGGAGTCGACACCAACACGGGCACGACTAAATACTCTCGCTAAACTCATGATCACTCCTTGATCAAAAAGCCTGAAGACAATAAGAAAAAGGAAGCAAATAGCTTCCTTCAGAATGAAACTTAAACACTTCCTGTGTTAAGGAAACTGCGATTAAGTCACCTCTTCTCAGTCTTTTCAGAAAAAGTATCAATCAAGGCGTCACTTTGCCGCTTTTTTCTGATACGAGCTGTAGCTACCTTTCGAGAAGGGACAACACAGGGTGATACTTTTTCTGAAAGACCCGAAGGGCGTGGTCTAAAAGCCCTACCTTTACGTTGAGGATCTTATCAATAGAATAACTATTAAGTTGCGCTCCTCGCCATAAATCTAGTTGCTTTTATCCACACGCTGAGTCGGGAGGACTTATTCGCAGCTTCCTTAAGCCTCTTTTTAAGCATAGCAGCTAACTCATAGATTTCACTGAGTTATTTCTAAATAACTACTTAATACTTAAAGGATTATCACCCATTTTTTAAACCAGGTTTTTGATTTAGCCCCTGTACATTGTCTTTGATAGTGATAAAGTGAATGCTCAATGGAGTTAATATTATTGATCAATTCATAACTAATTTAAGGAGGATTCTATGTCTTTGTGGTGTGTTACCAACCCACGCCTTTTTGGTATTCGTATCCGCTCAAGAGTTTTTGATATCGCGCTGCGATAATCTCGACTTGAGCGAAATTTTTACGACTGAGTTATTAACTGTCTGAAGACAGTCTAAAACCTCACCCGAACACCTTCCCTCATGTTCGAAGAATTATTGTCAGCTTTGACAACGGCCTTTTGCGCCAAAAATTCTTGAGAATATTATGAGCACTTTTTTAACAGCACAATCTCTAACACTTGCACATTCAACCAAGCCTTTATTTAAAGCACTGAACTTCACTATTCACAGTGGCGACAAAATTGGTCTTATCGGCCATAACGGTTGTGGTAAGAGCTCCCTACTTAAATTGCTAAATGGCGAATATGACGCCAGTGAAGGCAATATCGCTAAAGCGAACCACTGCTTGATGAGCTATGTAGAACAACATATACCCCCAACCTTAGAATCTAGCAGTCTAATTAATGCGTTAGCCGAAACTCTCGACGAGACAGAGCATTGGCGCGCAGAGTTAATGTTATCTGAATTGGGCTTTGCTGAGCATGAATATCAGATGCAAGTCAGTCATGCCAGTGGTGGCCAACAAATGCGCCTTCTACTGGCTCGCGCCATTATTAATGAGCCTGATTTACTCCTGTTAGACGAACCTAGTAACCATTTAGATCTCGCCTCTCTGATGTGGTTAGAACGCTTTTTATCTCGCTGGAAAGGCTCATTCGTTCTTGTCTCTCATGACCAAGTACTACTTGATGCCATCACCAATACCACCTGGATTATGCGTGATAAATCTTTACATCACTTCGCTCTAAGCTGTTCTCAAGCAAGAGCAGCACTGGATGAAAAGGATGAGCAGGACAGACAAAGATACCAAGGTGAGCAAAAAGAAATCGATAGAATAGAAAAGAGCGCAAAGCGTTTAGCCACTTGGGGGAAAGTTTATGACAATGAAGATCTCGCCCGTAAAGCAAAAACCATGTACGCCAGAAAAGAGCGATTAGAAGAAGAGCAAACAGAGTTAAGCGAGGGTACGCCTTGGCGATTACAACTTGAGGGAGAGGCCTTGCCGGCTAATCGTTTGCTTGAAACTAGCCCTTTTATGCTAACGCCACCTCAAAGTGAGAGACAGCTCTTTCATATGCCTGAAATGCGCATCAAGAGTGGTGATCGTATCGCGGTACTAGGTAATAATGCCTGTGGTAAATCTACTTTACTCAACCTTTTACATGCTTTTTATCTTGAACAAACACAAAAGCAGCAAGACATATTAAAGCCAGACGTTAACTTTCACCCTAGTTGTCGTTTAGGTTATTACGATCAATCTCAAAACCAGCTTAATGATGAAGATTCTCTGGTAGAGGCTTTAGGCCATTTCGGTACTTTAACTAATGAAGAAGCAAAACGAGCCCTGATTAATGCAGGCTTTGAATATGCTCGTCATATACAGAAAGTTTCCTCATTAAGCGGTGGAGAACGTGCCCGCTTGCTGTTTATTGGACTTAGTTTAGCGAACTTTCATCTGGTGTTTTTAGATGAGCCGACTAACCATCTAGATATGGAAGGCAAGGAAGAGCTAATAGACACACTCCATACCTTCCAAGGTGCCAGCTTAATAGTGAGTCATGATAGAAGTTTAATCGAGCAAGCTTGTAATCGATTCTGGTTTATTCAAAAGGGTGAACTTACGGAGTATTTCAATGTTGAAGAGGTATATCAAAAAATCTCAGAAAAGAGTGAGCATAAGGCTCTAGTTAAAGGTAGTTATTCTAGTAAGGAGAGAATCTCTCAAGATGGGGCAAATTCCACCCAATTACAAAATCTTGATGAAGAAGCCATGCTAGAGCGCTTAATTGAGCTTGAAACCTTACTAGAGGATGACTTAAAACGAAAAGCTAAGCGCCAGAAACCTAAGCTACAAGCACAATGGCGTAATGAAATAGAGAAACTTCAGGCGAAGCTCTAGGAAAGCTGAGACTAAAACATCAAAGGGTGCAAACAAGGGATATTGGCGTTTGCACCTAATTTAAGGTGAGAAAAAGATGCGACTTAACCACTCCCTGTGAGTTAAGCCTCATTTTAAGCATAGTCGCTAACTCATCAATTTCACGGGAATATTTCACTTTATGAGAAAAGATTCATCCTGTGTCACTTCGCTTTTCATAAGCTTTGGCCAAGTAAAATAGAAGGCTGAGCCCTTACCGACCTCTGATTCTAGATATACCTTGCCACCATAATGCTCCACAATTTTTTTAATCAGTGCCAAGCCCATACCGCTACCTTCCACTTCGTCCCTTGGTTTAAGCGTTTTAAACATTTTAAAAATTTCTTCAAAGTAATCTGTTTCGATACCAGGGCCATCATCTTTAACCATAAAGGTGTAAAATTCGTCGCTTTCTTCACAGCTAATTTGAATTAGCCCCTCTCCTTTCCCATGGTGCTTAAATGCATTATTCAGGAGGTTACGTACCACCTGTTCAAAGGGTGACTTTAATGTTTCAAAAACAGGTAAGGGTGAAACTACCTCCAACTCAAACTTGTCATTCGGTGAGTAAAGTGGAAACAAACCTTCAATCAGCTCCTGAGTATCAAGTAAAGCCAATGATGCTTGCTGCCGATTGGCACGAGAGTATTCCAAAAGATCATTTAACAGAGTATCTAAACGCTTAACCCTGCTATTAATCAAAGTCAGATTCTGAGGTACCTCCTCAAATTTGCCTTCTTCAATATCTTCTAGCACCCAGTTTGATAGCTGGCTAATCCCCCTTAATGGCGTTTTAAGATCATGAGATGCCACATAAGCAAAATCATCTAGGTCGCGATTAGAACGAGCCAGCTCTTGCGCTAAATCTTGCGCACTTTGTTTTGCACTTTCGGACTCTTTCATGAGCAAGGAGAGGCTTACTTTTTGCTGTTCCAAGCTTGTCACATGCTGGTTTAAAAGTTCATTTTGTTCTGATAGTGCACAAGTTCGCTCCGCCACAGTTTCCTCTAACTGACGGCTTTGTGCTTGTAATAAGCCACTCAAATTACTAATTCGACGTGTCTTCATGACTGCCACTTGTAGGGCATAAAAAGATAAAGCTAATAAGAAACTAATTAGACCGCCACCCACTAAAATCCAGTTAGTTATGCTTGGAGACTCAATTTTTTGCTTTAATGCTTCATTTAAAGCGAGATTTAATTGCCAGTGCCTATCAGGAATTTGAATATCAAAACTAAAAACACTGTCCAATGTTTCTTGGCCATAAAGTAAGCTTGTTTCGTCTGCTTCTATGTCATACAGGGTAATCTTTAAACCAATATTATCAGCTTGCTCTCGAGCATTTTCCATCAGGGTATCAATTCGAAAAACACCTGTAACATAGCCGACTAAAGACTGACTCCTTTCTTCTGCTGTTTTAGGCATACTAGCCTTTTCAAATACAGGCGCTATGATCAAAAAACCATATGACTCACCAGTTTCTTGCACTAAACGGATTTTAGAGGTTGCTGTCATCAACCCCGTATCTCTCGCCATAATTAATGAAGCGTTGCGAGTTGAATTACTACTCAAGTCAAACCCTTGAGCAGCCTTATTTATTAAATAGGGGCGAATATAGGTTACTGGTGTGTAGGTGGTTTTGGGCTTACTTGCGGCTAAAGCGCCACTCTCATCCCGCGCTTTAATTAAAAAATCACCTTGCTGCCCTCTTAGCCTTGCTTCAAAGTCTTTTCTATCCTCATGATGTACCAAAGGCACCCAGCTTAAGGCTTGAATATAGTGCCGCTGCTCAATGCCCAATACATCCATATATTGGTTAAATTCATTTTGGGAAGAAGCTTTTGATTTGGCGGAATAGAAGGCTTGTAAGGCTTGAAGATCATTCGCGGATTTATCTATCGCATCTTGAAAGTGAATAGATATCTGCTTTGCCACATTCTCTAACTTGGTATATTCCTGATTAACTAAACGAGCACTGACAGCAATAGTTAAGTAATAAGCACCTACTAAGCCTAATAGGCCAAGGCTAATTGCAAAAAACAGTGCTTTGAAATATACCTTGCCCATTCGTTAACGTCCTTTCAAACTCTCACCATTAGAAAATCACAGCCATGCCTTAGAGGGCATAAAAGCTGAGAAAAGCATGCATCCTTAACATTAGACTATAGCCAAATTTTCATTTTTATCTTGGTAAAAGCCTAACAAAGACAAGCGCTAAACAAGGTAGGAGTATATTGAGAGAAATACGATTACATGAAGACGAGAAGTGACTTAACCATTTACAAACCGTTAAGTCACAAGCAATTAAACCAGAGAAGAAATAAAGTGTGAGCTATTTATAATAGCAAGGTTATTCATACCAACCATGCCACTTGCTAAAGCCTAAATCGATCAACTGTTGTTGTGAGATAGGGGTCGTTATCTTATTGGCAATTTCCCTGACCTGTTCTAATTCAGAACATGCCATATGTAAAGTCCAGCCAGTTTCATTATCACAACAAACGACGATACGAGAGTAAGGAATATCCCCAGCCAGCTTAGCATCGTAAGAGTCAAAGAAGACCCAAACTTTATTCCCTAAAAAATAGTTTGGCCAGTTTTGATCAGCCTCTCTAAGCTCATCAATATAAACAAAATCCCTTGGTTTTTTTCTTGTGAGCTCCATTTGTTAACCTCTAAGCTATTTTCATCTGATGAGTAATAAGCTCATCTTACCGCTAGCAACAAGCCTCTAATAGGGACAAATTGTCGCTGTTACAAAATGATAGTCAGCCTGTCCCATTAACTCATAAGCAAAATATACCTTTCTGGGTATATCCCACGAATAGGCACTAGTCGTATCTTTATGAAAACGGAGACATGCCTAGATAATTTGGTTATGTCGAGGCCAATAATGCTTACTTAGAAACTTTTCTGGGTATAAAGATAGAGAAAGATTATGTCACAGTCTTCACATACAACATCTTATTACGCTGCATCTGCAAATGATAAAGTACAGCGCCCTAGCCTAAATCAAGATATCAGCAGCGATATCTGCGTCATTGGTGCTGGCTTTACCGGCATGTCTAGTGCACTACATCTTGCTGAGCAAGGCTTTAGTGTCACTGTACTTGAAGGAACTCGCATTGGTTTTGGTGCATCAGGTCGTAACGGTGGCCAGATAGTACATAGCTATAGTCGTGATGTAGATTTTATCGAAAAACATTATGGCAAAAGTACAGGTCAGGCAATGGGCAAGATGGCCTTTGAAGGTGCCAAGGTAATTCGTCGCTTCGTCAAAGATTACAGCATTGATTGTGACTTAAAAGACGGCGGTATTTTCGCAGCCTGTAACCCAAAACAAATGCGTGAGCTTGAAGGCAAAAAGAAACTATGGGAGTCCCATGGACACCAAGATCTTGAGCTTTTATCTGCAACCGATGTGCAAAACTATATTGGCAGTGATAGATATTCAGGTGCCCTATTAGATAAATCAGGTGGCCACTTTCACCCATTAAATTTGGTGCTAGGTGAAGCGGCTGCATTTGAAGGCCTTGGTGGTGTTATCTATGAAGACTCAAAAGTAATAGGTATAGAAGAAGGCGAAAGAGCTGTCGTACGTACCGAAAATGGCAGCGTCACAGCTAACTATGTGGTTGTTGCCGGTAATGCTTATTTAGAAGGCTTGGTGCCTAAGCTTCAAGCGAAAGCCATGCCTTGTGGTACTCAAGTCATCACCACAGAACCACTAAGCCAAGCCCAACAAGATGCTTTACTGCCAAATGGCCAATGTGTGGAAGACTGTAACTACCTACTCGATTATTACCGTCTCTCTGGTGATGGCCGCCTTATTTATGGTGGCGGTGTGACTTATGGCGCCCGTGAACCAGATAAGATAGAAGCGCTAATTACCCCTAAGATGCTAAAAACCTTCCCTGAACTAAAAGGTGTCAGAGTCGATTTTGCTTGGACAGGTAACTTCCTACTAACACTTATGCGCCTACCTCAACTAGGCCGAATTGGTAGCAATATTTATTATGCCCAAGGCTATAGTGGCCATGGCGTCACCTGTTCTCACTTAGCAGGTAAGGTGATTTGTGATGCGATTCAAGGCGACGCTAAACGCTTTGATGTGTTTGCAGGCCTACCACAATATCCATTCCCAGGGGGACAAGCACTACGTATTCCCTATACCGCCATGGGGGCTTGGTATTACAACATGCGAGATAAACTCGGCATCTAATTTAAAGCGTGATTTATATAGGGTGAACATCAGGTTCACCCTTCTCTAACCTTTTATTAGGGCCTTTCTATGACAGGGTTATCCGCTCGCACAGCCTTTTTTATTCTTTTTTCAGTGGCCTTCATCTGGGGAGCCGAATTTGTACTAGTGGACTTAGCCGTGGCTAAAGTTTCAACTAACCTATTCAATGCTTTGCGTTTTGCCCTAGCAAGCTTGGCTTTGCTGCCGCTTTATTTCATCAAGAAAGAAGTCATTGACGCTGATGTCCTAGGTCGTCTTTTCCTAGCTGGCTTTAGTTTGGGCTTTTTGCTCTTTATTGGTTTTTACGCTCAAACAGAAGGTATGCGTTTTACCAGTGTCGCCAATGCAGGCTTCATTACAGGTCTTAGTGTGCCACTTGTCCCTGTACTGGCTTTTCTTGTGTTTAGACAAAATGCCAGTTGGAATGTTTGGCTAGGTGTTGTGTGTGCCACATTAGGCCTTTACTTGCTCACAGTAGGAGATAATCTCAGCTTTAACCAAGGTGATAGTCTGGTATTAATTTGTGCCTTTGCCTTCGCTTTTCATATTCTACTTACCGACAAGTTTGTGACGAACTTACCCATTATCAGTTTAAGCATCATACAAATGGCAGCGGTCGCTATTTATAGCCTGATAGCCTTAGTGTTTACGCCAGAAATGATAAACCAAGAGACCTCTAGCCTTTCATTCAATATCAGTATCTTGCTCGACCCCATCGTACTCAGTGGAATTCTTGTTACAGGCCTACTTGGAAGCGCGTATGCTTATTGGGCACAGTCAGCCTGTCAGCGCCATTTAGAACCAGCCAAAGTGGCCTTAATTTTTGCCACTGAACCTGTCTTCGCGTTTCTTTCTGCTTGGGTGTTTTTAGGGGAAATTTTAGGCTTTAAAGGCAGCCTAGGTGCCCTACTTATTCTAGCCGCAATACTAGTTTCTGAATTAGGTCACACTTTGACAGACAAGAACTTGTTTAAAAATATTCGAGGTCAGAAGCCTAATTAAGATGCTGTTTCAGCACTCTAACTAAGATGCTGCTTAAGCAGGGCCAATAACATAAGTTTAAGGTCCGCCAGAGTACGTTTTGCGCGCTCTGGATTTTGGTTTACAACCACTAAGAAAGCACTGTGGCTAGTCTCAAGGTACAAGCGCCCTAACCTTTCTCTCTCTTTAATATGAGAATTAATTCCCATACGCTTAAATAACGCCGCCATATGGGAGATAACAAGCTCATCATGTTCCGTATCTAAGCTGCGAAGCTCAGGGACAGAAAACATCGCCTGTACCAAGGTTAAAATGGCTTTTTGTTTTTTGTAGGCTTTCAGATTGAGGGCTAATATCTGCTCAAGTAAATCATCAAGAGGGATCGCCTCTATCTCCCAAGCACTGATCTTGGTTAATACCTTTTCGATTTCCTCTAGCCATTCACTGGCCATGGCATACAATATGGCATGCTTATTCGGGAAATAGTGGTATAAAGATCCCACCGAAATACCGACTTCTTTGGCAATTAATACTGTGGTGAGGTCATCCAAACCTACCCTCTCAAGTAGCTCGCTCGTCACATCCATAATCTTTTTAGAACGTTCTTTGGAACGTCCCTGCACAGGGGCAGAACGACGAGTGAGGTCTTGTTTTTTCACTTTTTCGGTAGAGGTTTGATTAGATGACACTTGCGACATTAAAGAGGTTCCGGTTTCGCTTTATATTGGATTGGTGCAATTCTAAGCCATTATAAAGCAAACAGGCTAGGAGAGATTAAACTCTCTCCCTGCTTTTCTAGAATAATCTATCTCTTAATGAGTAATAAAGCATACCTGCCACTAAGCCAGGCCAGCGTAACAAAGTCCCACCTGGAAAACTTGGAGATGGCATTTTTGCGAAGACATCAAAACCATGGCTTTGTCCTGCAATCGCTTCGGCCATGAGTTTGCCGCCTAGGGTTGCCATCGCTACACCATGGCCAGAATAACCCTGCGCTACCAAGACATTGGGTTCAATTCGCTGGAAAAATGGCATCCTATTAAGTGTAATGGCTAAGGTGCCACCCCAACCATAATCTATCTTGGTTTGGCTAAGTTCAGGGTAAAACTCCAGCATATACTTACGTACAAATTGGCCAATATCTGAAGGGAACTTTGAGGTGTAGTTCTCTCCTCCTCCCCATAACAGTCTATTATCCGCCGACAATTTAAAATAATTAATCACAAACTTTGAGTCAGCCACAGCCACATCTTGTGGATTAATTCGAGCACAGATTTCATCGCTTAAAGGCTCTGTAGCTAAGATAAAATTATTAATTGGCATAATTTTACCTGCGATTCTTGGCTCTAAGTTCCCCAAGTAACCATTGCAAGCTAATAAAACAAACTTGGCTTTCACACAGCCTTTATCCGTATTCACTTGGGCTTGGTTTCCTGTCTGATAGTCAGTTACACGACTATCTTCAAAGATTTTAACCCCAGCGTTATCTGCCGCCTGCGCTAATCCCAGCGCATAGTTTAATGGATGAAGGTGCGCACCTTGCTTCCAGTACTCTCCGCCATGGTATTTATCCGAGCCTAGCATGGCAGACACTTGGGCCTTATCTAGATACTCAATATCTTGATAGTTAAGCTTGCTCTGCTTGTAATCCACGCTCTGCTTAAGCTCATCACAATGTTTAGCTTTATTCGCCACATGCAAAACACCTTGCTTAAGGTCACATTGAATTTGGTGCTTTTCAATCAGATCTTTGACCAGATCGACCGAATCTAAAGACATTTGCCATAATAGATCCGCACTTTCCTTCCCGACCTTGGCGATCATGTCTTCATGGGACATATTATGCCCTTGGCAAACCTGACCACCATTTCGGCCAGAGGCTCCCCAAGCCACTTTATGGGCTTCTAGCAAAATAACCGAATAACCCTTTTCAGCTAAATGTAATGCTGCTGACAGTCCTGTAAAGCCGCCACCTATGATACAAACATCGCAATCTTCATCACCCACTAAGCTGGCATAGTCTTTTTTGCTATTCGCAGAATCAAGGTAATAGGATGCTTGGTAGCCAGTTAAACTCATTTAATGCTCCAGAATATAGTGCTAAAAACTTTATAAACCTTAAATTGAGTAAGATCTAAAACAATAAACCGAATATTAATTCGGATTTATTCTAGTTACAAGCACCATTTTTCGTGTTTTTTATTCACTTAGCTATTGCTTTAATAAATTCTTTAAAATAATCTAAAAGCGAATGATAATTCGGTTTAATGATTTCAATCATCATCCATAAGATTACAAATTGGCATTAGGCATAGCGATATAGGTCTGCCAAACTATGAACCAGAGTCCATACAATAAAGGTGATTTATGGAAGCCATAAAGCGGTTTCTCACAGACAATCTAATTACAGAAGTTGAATCCACCCTACCTGATATGACAGGTAATGCCCGTGGCAAATTCTATCCCACTAAAAAGTTTCTTGATGAAAAAGGCGGACGCATTCCTGAAACGCTACTAGTGCAAACGGTCACTGGTGACTGGGCCGACAATCATTATGATATTGTCGATCCAAGTGACAGAGATATGGTGCTAACCCCTGATGCCAATACCATTCGTTTGGTGCCTTGGGCGAATGAACCAACAGCACAAGTCATTAATGACTGTTACACAGTGGAAGGAGAGCTTCACCCTCTTGCTAGCCGCTCGGTTCTTAAAAAAGTGCTTGCCCTTTATGAAAAAGAAGGTCTAAAGCCTGTTATCGCGCCGGAAGTTGAGTTCTACCTTATCCAGAAAAACAATGACCCTGACTCTGAGTTAAAACCCGCTATTGGCCGTTCTGGCCGTCGCGAAACAGCGCGCCAGTCATACAGCATAGATGCGGTCAATGAGTTTGATCCTGTCATTGATACTCTATATCAATACTGTGAAGCTCAAGGTTTAGATGTGGATACCCTCATCCATGAAACCGGTGCTGCACAGATGGAAATTAACTTTCTTCATGGTGACCCTCTAGACCTTGCCGATCAAGTGTTCGTATTTAAGCGCACCTTGAGAGAGACTGCGATTAAGCATGGCATTTACGCAACCTTCATGGCCAAGCCAATGCAAAATGAGCCTGGTAGCTCAATGCATATTCACCAAAGTCTGATTGACGTAAAAACCGGTGAAAACATTTTTGCCAGTGATACAGAGCAGTTCAGTGAACGCTTCTATCACTATCTGGGCGGTTTGCAAAAATTCACCCCACACGCTATCAGCTTTTTTGCCCCTAACGTCAATTCTTATCGTCGCTTTGCACCTGAAATTTCAGCGCCAATTAATATGAAATGGGGCATAGATAACCGTACTACAGGCCTTAGAGCGCCTGCGGCACCAAAAGCAGCGACTCGTATTGAAAACCGTTTCCCTGGTGCAGACAGCAACCCTTACCTTGCTATAGCAGCCAGTTTAGCGTGTGGCTATTTAGGTTTAAAAGGTGAAATGAAACCAAGTAAACCAACCTCAGATGCCGCGGCAGAAGAAGGCGATATGGTCGAGCTAGCACGCTCTCTTGAAGAAGGTTTGCGACTACTTGAAGAATGCCCTGAATTAACCGAAATTATGGGACCTCAATTCGTAGAAGCCTATATTGGCGTTAAACGAGCAGAGTTTGAAACCTTTCATAAGGTAATCAGCTCTTGGGAAAGGGAATTCTTATTACTCAATGTGTAGGTTTCATTTAATGAGACCTATGGGACTTTCAACTTTAAAGCAATAAAAAAACAAATGCGATGAAACTGGGTTTTCATGGCACATATAAAAAGAGGCTATTCAGATGAAAATCAATTTAACATCTCGTTTTACCCTAGGCTTATCTAGCTTGACCTTGGCTTGCACTCTGGCTGGTCAGGTTCAGGCACAAGAAGAGCTCAAGCTGTATAACTGGTCTGACTATATCGCCGAAGATACCATTGCTAATTTCGAAAAAGAAACGGGTATCAAGGTAACGTATGATGTCTATGACTCTAATGAAACGCTTGAAGCAAAACTGCTTGCTGGTAATTCGGGCTATGACCTTGTTGTTCCTAGTTCCTACTTTATGGAGCTACAAATCAAAGCGGGAGTATTTCTGCCACTTGATAGAAGCAAGCTGACGAATTGGCATCATCTGGACCCTTTTTTAATGTCTTCTCTTGAGAAGAAAGACCCAGAAAACAAATATGGTGTGCCTTATTTATGGGGCACAACCGGCATTGGTTATAATCCAGAAATGGTGGCTAAAGCCCTAGGGGAAGACGCACCTGTGGATAGCTGGGATCTTATTTTCAAACCAGAATATATGGAAAAGCTGGCTAACTGTGGCGTGACTTATTTGGACTCTCCCGATGAAATGGTCACCATAGCACTGCATTACACAGGTCAGGACATAGGCAAAACCAAACGCTCTGACTTCAAGCCATCGAGTCCTGCGGGCAAAGCCTTAAAAAATGCGAGACCCTTTATTAAACAATTCCACTCATCCCAATATGTGAATGATCTAGCCAATGGCGACAGCTGTGTCGCAGTGGGCTTCTCAGGAGATGTTTTCCAAGCAGCAGCACGTGCGGAAGAAGCAGATAATGGTGTGGAAGTGGTATATAGTATTCCAAAAGAAGGCAGTGAAATCTGGTTCGATATGCTAGCTATCCCTGCGGATGCGAAGAACCCTGATAATGCCCATAAGTTTATCAACTACATTTTGCGCCCTGACGTAATAGCAAACATCACCAACTATGTCTGGTATGCAAACCCAAACCCGGCATCAAATAGCTTGATTGATGCTGAGATCATAGAAGATCCTGCCATTTATCCAAATGATGAGACTCGCTCAAAACTTTATATGAGTTCTCAGCTTCCTTCTAAGCTTGCTAAGGTACGAAATCGCCTTTGGTCTGACCTAAAAACAGGCCGCTAGATGATTCTTAAGTTAACTTAAAAATCATCTATATCTCTTTATCTAAGTTTCAAGTGATGCAACTTGTCGGCCCCTTTTGGGGCCTTTTTTTGTGTTTAAAGCAGGCTAATATGATGGAAAGTATTCAGCATATTCCCTTTTATTTTTTCTAGACCAGCTACACTAAACTAACATTATTAGTAAAACTAACTTACGCCTATTCTTATGCTCAAACAGGGACTTCTGCATAAAGGCAGAAAGGTACTGAATGAGTCACCCTATTATTTTTACTTTAGTTTGCCTTATTTTGTCATTGAGCCTGCCTAGTATTAGCTACGCAGATAGCAAAATTCCCTTACGTATACTCACTTGGGAAGGTTATGTCACAGAAGAAGAGCTTGCCGAGGTTAATCAAACACTTGAGCAACGCGGTTATAACTATGAAGCCCAAGTTATCTCCCCTTATTCAGAAGGGGCTGAGCAAATGTTCGCTCAAATCAGAGCCCATCAAGTGGACGTTGCTTTTCTCACACTATTCTTTATCAAGATGGACTTAGAGCAAACATCTAAACTGCTACAGCCTATCAATATTCATTCCCCTAGATTAAACAATTACAAGCACCTCATTCCTACATTAACTCACTTACCTATGGGCCTTAATACCAGCAAGCAGCCCTTATATATTCCTTGGGGAGGCGGTACTTATGGCTTTTATGTGAACAGAAATAAAGTCTCAAAAATTGATGTTCCCACTTCTATCAAGGAGTTATGGCAAGGACATTGGAAAGGCAAATACTCTCTCAATAAAAGCCAAGAGTGGTACAACATAGGCCTTAGTTTAATGAGCCTTGATAAGTCTCCTTTTTTTATTTATGAAGCAGTACAAACAGGCAACTTAGATGAGATCAATCAAGAAAGAAGGATACTGGAAGAACAGCTCGTTCAACTCTATGCCAATGCAGGTGATTTTTGGCGAGTCTCACCAGAGTTCAAAGAGGGATTACACATTATTAGCAGTTGGGGCCCTGAAATAGCAAGGGAGAATGCCAAAGGGGCTAACTGGCAGATGATACATTTTAAAGAAGGGCAAATGGCTTGGCTTGATACTATCAACTTCACGAAAGAAGTCAGTGGTAGAAAACTAGAAGCGGCAGAAATATTCGCAAACTTCTTCATAGGCAAAAAAGTACAAAGCCGTATTACACAAAAACTCTCCATGGTAGCCGCCTCATCAGAAGTGACACCTAACCCAAATTTAGGCGACCCTAGCCAAGTATTTAAAGCCGAAATGTTCGTCCCCCCTTACGACAAAATAAGCTACGACATAATGGAAAGGTTTGTCGAAAAGGCAAATCATCACATTAAATATCATGGCCTTGATTAGCCCAAGAAATGATTAAGCCAATAAACCAGACTAACTGAAATGAGACACAACCCCTTTTAAAACAACAACATATAAAGCATAAAGAAGGGCTGCTTTTTTACAATAACAATAATCCTCATCATTAACTCCTCTTTTACTTAGCCTCTTATTTTACTCAACCAAGCTCTTCCTTCTTCGAGCAGTCACAGCTAAATATGCGCCCAATAAGGCACCGAAAACACTGACAAAAATAGCAGTATACAAAAGCAGATCTTGCAACAGGTAAACACCTGCTAACAAAGCGACAATAAGTCCTGCTAGAGGTTGTGCTAGGTTATTTAATAAAATCAGAACGCCTGTGCTTTTTCCTAAATTTTCTATAGGTATCAGCTCTTTACGCAGGCTTCGTAAAAAGACACCGAACATTTTGTCAAAACCGACTATAAGTAAAAATCCTACTAGATAGACTAGATAATCTTGGCTTAGGGCCGTCATAAAAACCCCTATACACATGGCAATGAAAGCGGTCGCGCCCATAAACACAAGGCTCAGAGAGTAACGCGCAATAAAAAGTAAAATTAATAAACTGACAAGTACAGCTAGACTCTGTAAAAGTGCATAGGCGGATTCAGACTGAGCAAACAACCCCGTATAAATAGGCGCCATACTGGCCAGTGTCATACCCAAAATTAGGTTGATACAAAATGCCACCAGCACAACGGGCACTAAGCCAGGTAAACCGATTATTTGCTTACAAGCTAACGTCAGTTGAGTGTAGAAAAAGACACCCCAAGATGAGATTGATGTCATTTTAGCAGGAAGACCTTTTACCTCTTCTTTCAGTCTAGAATGGGCAAAGCGCCACCAATGCTTTAAGCCTAGATCCGATAAGAGAAACAGCAAAATACATATAGAAATACTCACCTGCCAGCTAAAATAAACAAGTAGTAAACCCGCTAAAATAGGTCCTAACACCATGCCTAATTGGCTTGCTAAGCTTGAATACGACAAGACCTTTTCGAACCTTGCAGTTTTAAAAGCTTGTACCAAAATCATCTCCCTGGCCATTAGCGCAAAGCTGGTTGCAACACCCACTAAAGCGGCCATCCCCATCAACCAATAAATGCTCTCCGCTAAATAGAAGCCAAGTAAACCAAAGGGAATAATGACAGCTCGCACACGTTGGCTCACTGACACGATGCGATAGGGCGCAATAAGATCACATAAGATACCGGCAATAGGAAAGGCCAAAAAACGCGGTAAGGTTTCGAAGAAGAAGGCTAAGCCTGATAAAGCACCACTGCCAGTCATCTGAAAGATAACCAAGGGCACCATAAATAAAATGATCTGATCGGCGAGACGAGAGAGAAACAAAGACGAGAAAAATAAACTATCTCTAGGGTTCACTTGTACTCCTTGTTGAACGCTATTCTAAATAAAGCCCATCCATAGTATCAGAAACTTTCTCCTTTCAACCTAATAAACATAAAAAAAGCCCCACCCTGATATTCAGAGTGAGGCTTTTTAGTGTGTCTGAAACAAGCCTTAGCTATTTAGCTTCGCCTTTAATTTCATCGATACGATTAGCAATCTTAGTCAGTTCTGGTCTGTGCTGACGAATTTCGTCTGTGCTTAAACCGTCAAACTCATGAGGGAAAACTAGCCACTCATCCGTTTCATACACATAAAAGTCAGGAGTTCGGCCAGACTTGTTGTTCTTAGGTTTGTAGTAAGGCGTCGCGATACGAATCTCTGGCGTATTCTTTTTACAGGCTTTTTGAATATCAACTATGGTTTGCTGAATACTTAAACCACTGTCATGTACATCATCAACAATCAGTAGACTGTCTTCTGATTCAAGACGTTTAATCAGGTAAGTCAAGCCGTGTACCTTCACATTCTTATTACGCTCACCAATCGCATCATAAGAAGAAGTACGAATCGCAATATGATCAGATTCCACACCTAGAACATGCAGCAACTCTTGTACTGCGATGCCGACTGGTGCACCACCACGCCAAACACCCACAATGTAATCAGGACGAAAGCCGCTGTCGTAAATTTTTAGCGCTAACTCGAACGAGTCTTCTAATAATTTTTGAGCACTGATAAATACTTTATCCATGATATTACCCTTTAATAAATATTCGCCGTCATCATTTTTCAATCATAACAGTTTCTGGTTTTAGTGATTTAGCGACACGCACTCAATACTGAAAGATACTGACTAAACTGTTTAATAAATAAGCAATCTAGGCTAAAAATTTTAAAGGCGCAAAGATAAAGGAATTAGCAACTAAAACCAATGTTAAAGCGACATTTTTACTATTTTTTTTACCCTTATTAACCGACTTATCAGGTGAAACCCATAAATATCTCACCCAGTAAAAAATTAGCCAAGATATGAAAATATAAGAAGGAGTAAGCAGGATAAAAAGCTAGGGAGCCTGCGATTAAATCACCTCTTCTCAGTCTTTTCAGAAAACGTATCACGCAAGGCGTTACTTTGACGTAATGTAGGTACCTTTCGAGAAGTGACAACACAGGGTGTGACTTTTTCTGAAATGCCGTTTAGGTATTCTTTAAAGACCCAAAGGGCGTGGTCTAAAAGACCTATCTTTATGTTGAGAACCTTATCAATAGAATAACTATTAAGTTGCGCTCCTCGCCATAAATCTAGCGGCTTTTATCCACACGCTGAGGCGGGAGGACTTATTCGCAGGTTCCCTAAAAACCAAGCACAGGCTTTATCAAACTAAAAGCTTGCTCATATAAATCTCATCCACATACTCACTCTCAATTTTGAGAGACTGACGCTTGATACCTTCTTGTTCAAAACCATGGGAAAGATAGAGTTTTATTGCCTTATGATTATGGGCCATGACTGTCAGTTCTAATCGAGTAAAACCATGTTGTGAAGCCCATAACTCAAGTGAGTTTAGCAGCTCTCGTCCAAGACCTTTGCCTGTGTAGGCTGTTTGAATTCCCATAACACAATAGAGGTTGTGCTTATTTCGCCTTGCAGTACTGCCTATACCTATACAAAAGCCGACAATACACTTATCCACCTCTAGCACCCAGAAAACCTTACTACTTGAGAGTGTGAAGTCAGACAAGATAGACTCTTGCTGCTCAAGTGTAAGCTGCTGCTCTCCTACTTCATGCAGCATAAAGTGACTTTCTTTTGCCAGCTTCTCACTCAAGTTTAAAATGTGTTTTGCATCAGCCACTCTGGCATGTCGTATCATTGCGATATCCTTATACTCTTTCAATTATTCCCTCAATTAATCTCTCAGCAGACTTATCTATGGCATATACCAAGATTCAAGCTCTCACTATTTAACGGATTCGAATACTTTAATGGCACCTTCCTCAACCAGCTCATCATACGCCTTGTTCACCTTATCAATGATCTCTTGGGAGGTGCCAAGACTAAATGCCATGTAGGGGCTAAATTCAAATAATGTCATGGCCTTGGTAAGTGCATCAGGGTCGACTCCCATTTGCTTAGTAATATGGGTAAAGCTTTTATCACTCGCTGCCACTAAATCCACGTAACCTTTAAGTAAGTGATCCATATTAAGCTTCTGCTCTGTACTAACAGGTACGAGTGACACTGAGAAATCATGATTTTTCAGATAAAGGTAACCCATGCTATCTTTTATAACGCCTAACTTGTATCGCTTCGCCTCTTCAAGATTCGTAAGGTTAATATCTTCTCTATCACTGAGTTTAAATAATGAACTCACATCTTTTGTTGCTAACGGCCTAGACCAAATAAACATATCTTCTCTAAGTGGCATACGCACTATGGTGTAAATAAGAACGTTTTCTTTTCTTTGAGCAATTCGATAAGCACGAGACCAAGGGTAGAGAGTAATTTTATAATCAATACCCGCTCGATCTAACACCTTGACGACAATATCCGTAGATTGGCCCTTAATTTCTCCCTTATCTTCATAGTTATAGGGTCGCCAGTCTTCCGTTAAGACATGCAGAAAAGTTTCGGCAGCTGAGAGAGCAGAAGTAAAAGAAAGGCCTAATAAAACTAACAAGTATTTCAACATCTATTCCTAGCAATTTATCGCAAGCGACTACTTAGCTTAAACAAGGAGTCAATAACTAGGGAAGCTGCGATTATAAGGTGCGCCACTCCCTAGAGGTAAGGATGCTTGGTCACGCCTTTTGGGTCATACTGAAAAAGAGGTGACTTAATCACAGAGCCCTAGCTTTGTCTTACAGTATAAGACTAAAGTCTAATGCCTATTTGATAATTTTCACTTTTTTCATCCTATTCGAAACATAACCTAAGGCTTTAAAGAGAAGGAAACTCAGTCATAAATAGTGACAATCCAGATCCTTTCTCTTGTTTTTTATGACAGATTAGATTTTCTATAGTCAGCCTTTGGAAATGCTCGATTACATTTTTATCTAAAATTTGTCATGCTCATTCTCCTCAAAAAAGCCCATCAACTTACCTATTTGAGCGTTAGAGAGTGACACTGGAAACTGCTTTACTTCTATTTATAACAGGCTTGGCCTGTGGCGCGATTAATGCGATTTCAGGCGGCTCTAGCTTATTAAGCTTTCCAGTATTAATCAGCACAGGTTTACCTGCAAACATAGCGAACGCCAGCAACTTTCTCGCCACTATGCCAGGTTATGCGGCAGCCATCCCTTTTTATAGAAAAGAGTTTAAACAGATAAAGTCAGCACTTTTTAGCATTCTATTAGCAGGCTTATTAGGGGCAATCACTGGCTCGCTACTCTTATTAGTCAGTTCATCTGACTTTTTTGTTCGGCTCACCCCTTACCTCCTACTAAGCGCGACCTTGCTGTATGCCTTTGGCAATAAAATCCATCAGTTAGTGATGAAACATTGGCAGGGGCTGGCATTGAAAAATGGTAAATCTGGACAGTTTCTTGTGTACGCCTTTTCTATTTACGGTGGTTTTTTCGGCGCTGGTATGGGCATTATCATGTTTTCACTGTTACGCATCATGGGCTATAGCGACTTCCATCAAGCCAATGCCATTAAGAATCTGATGATTACACTCATGTCTTTAATCAGTGTGGCTATCTTTATTTTTGGCGGCTTAATCGCGTGGCCAGAAGCATTAATCATCATGCTAGGCTCAGGCATTGGCGGTTATCAAATGGTGAAGTATGCCCATAAAGTGTCTCAGACATGGTTAAGTTATTTCATCATAATGTTAGGCCTTGGCTTTTCTCTCTATTACTTTTTACAGCCGATATAAAATACCAAATAAGGCACAAAAGCAGATTAAAGCGGGGTTAATCATGGCAAAACACACCTTGATTAACCCGCTTCCGAGAAATTAGAACCTATGGGTTCCTTGCTCAATTTCAGTTTGAAGTTCTTGTGTTAAAGGCACATAGGCCTCGCTATTTGGCAGGCGAACATATAGAGGCTCCTGAACCTTTTTAAGACAAAAACCATCCTCTTTAAGAGGGACTTTTTTATGTTTAAAAGTACCCGTCATTTCCACCCCTTTACTGATACGTAAGAACAAAGGAATAGCATAGTTTGGCATGTCTTTTTTCAGTTCATTCAGCATCTTATTAAAGTCGAATTCCTCTAACTGACAATCAAGACGAATAGACGCCATACCAGCACGACCATTGGTATTCGGTATCTCTACTCCATACACCACGGTTTCACTGACGTTATCGACCGCATCAATGAGCATCTCTACTTCGGTAGTCGAGACATTCTCCCCTTTCCAGCGAAAAGTATCCCCAGTGCGGTCCACAAATTGCGCATGACGAAAGCCGATATCACGCATCAGGTCACCCGTATTAAACCAAGCATCTCCCTCTTTAAAGACATTACGCATGATGCATTTTTCACTTTTCTCAGCATCTGTGTAGCCATGAAATGGGCTTTTCGTTGTGATCTCACCTATCAATAAACCCACTTCGCCACGCTTCACTTTACGTAGTTTGCCGTTGGCATCGGTCAAAGCCTTATCATTTTCTTTATCGTACTCAACAATGGCGTAAGGGTAAGGAGAGAAGCCCACGGTACGATCAAAGTTAAGCACATTGGTAAAGCCAATATTGCCTTCACTTGAAGCATAGAACTCCATAATTTTTGGGATATCAAAGCGCTGCTTAAATTCATCCCAAATAGAAGCTCGCATACCATTTCCCACGATCACTCTTATGCCGTTTTGAGCCTCATCAGGCACAGGCGCTTGCTCTACTAAATAGCGGCACAGCTCTCCCACGTAACCAAAAGAGGTAGCTTGGTACTTTTTCACATCAGGCCAAAAGCCACTGGCACTGAACTTCTTAGTCATCACCAAGCAGGCATTACCTGCCAGTACTGAGCTCCAGCAAATCGCCATGGCGGTAGCATGATAAAAAGGCAAAGGGACATACATACGGTCTGAGGCTTTCAAACGCACAGAAGCAAAACCAAATGAACCGTAGGCTTTCATATAGCGGCCATGGTTAAAGACAACCGCTTTCGGCATCCCAGTAGTGCCTGAGGTATAGATGTAAAAACAAGGATCATCTGGGTAAATAGATTGGCATTGGGCTGGATTGCTTTCGCCTTGATCTTCAATCAACAGTGCTAGATTCTGCCAGCCATCAGGTGCTTGGCTTGGTGTCGATAAGGTGTTTTGATCTGCAAGGTAGTAATGTTTGTCTTCAGGAACATGGCTCTCTTCTCGAATGGCTTGATACGCTTCTAAACACTCTTGGCCCACTAACATCATCTTAGGTTCAACCAAGTTAATGCTATAGGATAAAACCTTACCCTTTTGAGCCGTATTCACCATAGCGGCAATTGCACCAATTTTGGCGCAGGCACCGACTACCGCAAGTAGCTCAGGGCGGTTCTCAATCATGACAGCAATACAATCTCCTTTTTGGATTCCTTGCGACAAGAAGTAATGCGCTAATCGATTAATCCAGCGATTGAACTCTAAATAAGTAAGCTGCCTATCTTGATATAAAATGGCCAAGCCATCAGGATTCTCATTTACACATTTTTCAATACAGAGACCTAACCCCACGTTTTTAGACTTGTCTGAGGTGTTGGCAATTTTTAATCCTTTTACCAAACTAGGTAAGCCCGCTAAAATACTTGGGACCTTGCTAATTATCTTCCTTTTGCTGATCAGTGTCTGTGTACTCATTACCGACTCCTAAGCTTTCTTCATACTTTTTATTGTTATTTTCTAGCGAGACCCAACTAAGTTTCAGGCCCGCTTTATCAGGAATTATTATTACTTAGAGTATAAAAATTGCTCAGTATGACTTATGTCATTATGTTGCAAGATACTGGCAATTTGTCTCACTAGACTTATAGAAATGACAAAAAGTAACAAAGGCCAAAAGAGAATCTAAGGCGAATTCTAGGTTCCCAAAGACTTAATATTTGAAAATTAAAGAAGAGATAAGATGAAAAGAGGCAAGAGAGTTTTCGCTTAGAGCTTCCCTAACCCCTTAAAGAAAGTGACGAGATGAGCGAACGCTGTTTCATCAGTTGACGATATTTATTCGGCGTCATATTAAACCAAGATTTAAAAGCACGATAAAAAGCACTGGGCTCTTTAAAGCCTAGAGCCTCACTAATTTCATCAAAGATATGCTGATCAGAAATTAAAAAGTGCACCACTTTTTCCTTTCTCACTTCAGCTAAGATGGCTCTGAAATTCGTACCTTCCTGTGCAAGTTTCCTGTGTAAGGTTTGCCTGCTCATATTGAGTTTGATGGCCACCTCATGGGAATTAAAGCGTCCTGTTTTAATGCCTTCAGCAATCAGGTGTTTAACCTGACTATGTAAACTAGACTCAGTTTGATTCACCTTATCCATGTTTCTATCTATATAGCCAAGCAGAGCATCTTTAATAAATTCATTCGCGGTTTTAATTGGCAGGGCGAGCATGTCATTAGCAATATCAATGAAAGCAAACTCTTGATCAAAATTTACCTGTGGCCCAAATATTTCATGATATTGCGCCACATAATCAGGCTTTGAATAAGGGAACCCAACTCGAATAGGTAGAACCTGTGTATCAGACAAACGACCAGCCCAGGTAATGGCTGCACTTAAGCTTCGCTCTATTTCACTAATCCTTATCCCTTTTGGATAGGTGTTTTTATACAGAAGACGACAGCCCCATTTATAGGTTTGTAACTGCACTTTTTCGCACTGATTCATCAGGGCAATATTATCCACAAAGTTTTGCAGCGCTTCTCTTAGGTCGGCAGAATGTATTAACAATTGAGATAAGACACCCACCAGCTTGGTATTGATTTGAGTACCAACTATCAGGCCAATATTGGGCTTTACCCCATCTGTCATCGCCAAATCCCAAAGTCTTTCTTGTAGCTGAACAGGCACACGCAATGACACGTCATTTAGCTGTTCTCGGCTATAACCTAATAGGGACTCAATATCAGATGAGACTATGCCCTCTTTATTGAGCACTTCATAAAGGTCTAATAAGGCGGCAGATGATGTGGTGGCTTGCAACTAAATTCTCCCTGATCAAGCTTCCATATATCTGGCAGCCCATCTAGTAAAGCAAAAATAAGAAGTTTAAAAGTACCCTACAAACCAAGGAATGTTAACGGGTAGAAAAAGTGTCATGACTGCAAGACATATGAGGAAAAGCTAAATTAAAATTTAAGCGGCACTCTCCTAGGCTTTCAATGCCCAAAATTACAATCAGAAAAGAACCCGTCACCGGCTCCACACTCACTGCACATAAGGCCTAATATCTCATATTTTTCTGATACAAAGCCTCACATAAACCCGAAGATTGAGGAATTTTCTGCGCTTTCAATAAAAGAATGAAATAAGGCTGATAGGGTTAATAGCATAGCAAATGAGTTCGATTTCAAACCTTCAATTAATAACGTTTTATTAAGGATGATGAGTCATGATTATTTCTGCCGAAAAATTTAAAGCACATGTAAAAAGAGGCAAATGGCATACTAAAAGTAGCCGTCTTAATACAGTGATTACCAAGCTAACAACTTACCATACAAGTAAAAGTGACCTTAACTTAAGAGCCTTACAAGCCAGTGTGGTTGATTGGGCAAAACAAGATCCTAAAGAGTTCCTTGCCACCAATTTAAACTCAAAAAATGCCGTTTATGACTTTTATGCCGAAGTAAATTGCCAGTTTTACTTAAAAAAACTGGGGCCTTTTCAGGGTAAGGCACAACCAAAAGGCTTAGTATTTATTCCCTTTGCTGGGCAGAACTCAAAAGAGTTCAAAGTAAAATCAGAACAATGGAATGAGGCCGAAAAAGTAAACCTTTCAGGCGGTATTGACGCGAAAAAGTATCGCCAATTTGATATCGTGATTTGGGAGGATAAAATTGTCAGTGACGAGGTAAAAGACTTACCTACCACTAACTCAGAAATCTTTATCCGAGCACATGGCTCTATTGGCGCAACGCATGTCAGCACCCGTAATACACCCGTAGAGAACGAAGCAAGTATCACGACAGCAGTCAGTGTGACTGAAGTGTGTGATAGGTTAATCAGCAGCGGTTTGAAAACCAGTTACGCTGGTAATATCCATTTCTACTCTTGTTACAGTGGCGTCGATATCATCCCTCAAAAGATGAAAGAGACCCAAGCAAAACAAAAAACAAAAATCGAAAATGGCCAGACAGTCAAAAAAGAGCACCTAGTAGGGCCAGACTGCATCGCCCGCATTGGAGCTAAGTATTTAAAATCCAAAGGATATGTAAACGCAAAATTCTTTGGTTACCTTGGCCCCTTAAAATCTGAATACTCTAAGCCTGAGTTCGAAGAGGACAATATCAGAACCCCTGTTATTAAAGAGGAGATTGATGACTTCATGCACAGATATGTCCAGATTTGCCCTCAAGGTTATAACATTTTAGGCTCTACTGGGGTGTATATGGGCTCAGGCGATGTGGCAAAAACCTATCGAGCAAGAGCCGGTAGACGAGAGTTTTAAATCTTGCCTCACTCCTATTGAGCAAACGCTTTAAGCCACTTTAAAGCGTTTTACTAAGGCTAGTAACTCATCGGATAAACTTAACAAGCCATCGCCTTGGGCGCTGGCTTGTTCTGCGCCTTCTTTGCTTTCTAACATGATGTGGTTGATCTGACTCAGACTCTGACTGATATCAGCCACTGTGAGTTTCTGCTCATCGGTGGCATTGGCAACCTGAGCATTCATATCTCGCATCTGGCTAACAGATTCTAAAACCTGCACCAATTGCTGCGTATTCTGAGACAAATTCTGACTGCACGATTGCGATTGCTCAGTACAGAACAGCATGCTTTTTGCCGTCTTTTCTGCCCCTAACTGCAAACTGGCTACCCGAGTTTCAATGTCACTAATCGAGCCTTGAGTACGGTTAGCGAGACTTCTTACCTCATCAGCAACCACAGAGAAGCCACGGCCACTTTCCCCCGCTCGTGCCGCTTCTATCGCGGCGTTCAAAGCTAACAGGTTAGTTTGTTCGGCAATCTCTTTAATTACATGGATAATATTACTAATGGCATCACTGTTTTGTTTTAAGCTAGTTACCTCTGCCATCGCCATATCCACTTGATTCGCCAAGGTCTGAATTTGCTCACTGTTTGCAATCAAACTTTGATGGCTGTTTTGCAAAATCGATTGGGCTTTTTCGGCTTCTTCTAAGGTAGTTTGTGCATGCTGTGCCACATCCAAAGCACTGGCTTCCATTTGCGTTGCTGTGGCAGCTAATCGAGCACTTTGCATGCTTTGCTGCTCTACTCCACTTAGGCTTGTATGGCTTATATCTCGGCTGGTATTAGCACTGGTATGAACGGCGGTGACTGTATCTAGAATCTGTTTTACCAAGCTGCGCCATTCACGGGACAAGGCATTACTACTCTGGGTAAGCTGAGTCAGCTCATCATGACCTTTTTCTTCAACCTGACTTACTAGATCCCCTTCGCGCATATGGGACATCCCCAAAACCACACGCTTTAGCGAGGTTTGTATATAACGCACTAAGGTAAACCCAAGTAACAAAGATAATACCGCTGCCAGTACAGCTCCTAAAATGAGTAAAAGCTTACCTTGGCTGACACTGGTTGCTGTCTCATTCGCTAAGGTATCAGCATGGATAGCTGCGCCATTAGAGAAATCTGCTATTTTCACACTATTTTGAGCAACCAGACCTTCTATTTTTACTAACAGAGCGCTTGATTCAGCCAAGGCTTGTTGAGCTTTAAGCTGCGACATTAGAGTTAAATTTGGTTCAAAAAGCTGGGCTTCAAACGGCTGCCAAATTTCAATCACTGACTCATAAGCTTCAGCATCTAACGCCTTTAATTCTTGGACTTTGGTATTAATGCGTTCGGCATATTTCTTCACTTCAGCCATAAGTTCATTATTGGTCTGCTCAGACTCAAGCACAGCCATCACTTTATTGATCAAAAACGCCATATCATTATGTATCGGCTTTAGCAGCTGTAAATAATTAAGGCGGTATTCTTCATGTAGTAAGTCTTCTATGGTGAAAGGCAGTTCATCCACTAAATAGCGAAACTCTTCATCATGTTCCGCCATAATGGCTTTAGCCTGATTAAATTTTTGACGCTCATTAATCATGCTCTGAGCATGTTGGAACATGGTATGGGTAAGCGCTTTAATTTCATCGATTTGTTCCCCATTCGTTAGCTTGGCTAAGCTATCAAAATTAGAGGTGAATTTATCGTTTAGCTCTTGCAACTGCTGGCCCACATTAAGTGTGCCATCACTCGCTGTATCCTGATGCAAGAAGGCTAATAAGAGGTATTTAGTTTGAGCTAAATTGGCTTCTAGATTGGCACTCATATACATGCGTGGCGAGCTGTCATTTACCACGGCATTAACCGTCTCACTCACTTGATTAAAACTTTTAAATGACACAAAAGACGTCACGAGAAATAAGAATAGGACACTTCCCATAGTGATAATAATGCGCTGACTTACACTCATTTTCATCTGTGACTCCTGCCTTTTTGGGCATTTTAAGCGGCCGTATCCCTAACCAAGGAAATACAGGTCCTAATTAAGCTGAAGGGTTATTTGAGGATTGGTACGAGAGTCAGGCTAAATAGATGAGTTAAGCTATTTAGCCTGTTGGTTCAACGGCTAGCTAGCTCGCAGTCGTAAAAAATCAGCCATCCAATGGGCGATCATCACAGAGTCCGTTGCGGCCCCTTTTTCACGCACTTGAGTTAAGCCGACTTCACACACGTCTAGCGGAATGACGTCACCTTTTCTTAGGTCTATCAGCTCATATTCATACTCAAGGTTGAATTCTGGATGAGCTTGAAACGTTAAGATTTGATCATCATAAATCAGGCCAGCATAAAGACAGAATTCAGATTCAGCAAAGACCTTGGCATTTTTCGGCAACTCTAAAACTTGATCCTGATGCATAGCGCTAATGGCAAAGGATTCAGGTGCGCCCTGAATAAAGTCAGCCCCAGCAGTTAGTTGATAAGCATGTAAACCAACACCCCAACCATCTGGGTGTTTATCGACCACACCACCAAACGCATCGGCAATAATTTGATGCCCAAAACAGATACCTACCATAGGACGACCCGTTACTGAGATCTCCAGAATCAAGCTCTTAAGGCGTAACATCCATGGGGTGTTTTGATAAACATTAAACTTAGAGCCAGTAATCACCCAAGCATCACATTGCATGGCATCATCCGGAAAATGATCTTCTCTTACATCAAATACCTGATACTCAAAATCTGCTGTCACTTGATCAAATAAAGCCACAAACATATCGGCATAAGAGCCATGCTTTTCTAATAACTCATCCGGTGTAATGCCTGTTGCCAAAATACCGATTTTCAATTGCTTAACCATTTGGGAAGTACCTGTTTTAAACCTATTTTCATTTCTTTTCACATAGGGCTTTATGAAGCCCTATGCTATTTATCATCTAATTTGACTGTCAGTGTTGCTTGGCGGCGCATTTGATACACAGCGCCAATCACACCAATCGCCACAACCGCTATCATCAAGGTTGCGAGTGCATTCACCTCAGGTGTGACCCCTAATCTCACTTTCGAGAAGATCACCATAGGCAAGGTACTGTTACCTGGGCCTGATACGAAGCTGGCAATGACCAGATCATCCAAAGACAAGGTAAATGACAACAACCAACCTGAAATAATGGCAGGCATGATCAAAGGCAAGGTCACCAAGAAAAAGAGTGATCCAGGTTTCGCCCCTAAATCCATCGCCGCTTCTTCTAGGGTTTCATCCATAGAAGCTAAACGTGACTGCACTATCACTGCCACATAAGCCAAACAGAAAGTCGTGTGAGCAATAATGATGGTCAGCGTGCCACGACCTGATGGCCAGCCAAACAAACCCTCCATTGCCACAAATAATAAGAGCAAAGATAAACCTGTGATTACCTCAGGCATGACTAAAGGCGCTGTTACCCAACCAGAAAGAATCATCTTGCCTTTAAAAGGCCCAAAGCGGCTCAAAACAAAGCCTGCCATGGTGCCAAGTACCACCGCCAAGGTGGCGCTAATAAAGGCAATTTTCAGGCTAAGCAGAGCCGCATTAATGATCTGCTCATTTTCAAACAGCTCGCTATACCATTTTAGTGACCAGCCCCCCCAGACAGTTACCAGCTTAGATTTGTTAAAGCTGTAGATAATCAAAGAGAAGATAGGTGCATATAAAAACAGATAACCTAAACCTGCTGTTACGGTTAAAAAACGTGATTTAGTTTGCATTAGACTGCCTCCCCTTTGCCCTGAGAATTACGTATCAACATTATGGGTAAGACCAAGACCACCAGCATCACAATGGCAACAGCCGACGCCATAGGCCAATCACGGTTGAGGAAGAACTCATCCCAAAGCACACGACCAATCATCAAGGTATCCGCACCACCTAGCAGTGCAGGAATAACAAACTCACCTACCGCAGGGATAAAGACTAAGACACAACCTGCTATCACACCTGGCATAGCTAAAGGTAAGGTGACTAAGAAGAAGCTTTGAGTAGGCTTACTCCCCAAATCTTGAGCAGCTTCTAACAAGGTGCCGTCCATTTTTTCCAAGGCGCTGTATAAAGGCAAAACCATGAAAGGCAGATAGGTATAAACAATACCGATATAAACGGCAAAGTCGGTCTGCAGCATGATAAGCGGTTCATCAATAACACCAATTGTCAGCAAGAATTCATTCACTATGCCGTTCTTTTTCAAGAACTCCATCCAGGCGTAAACCCTTAAAAGGAAAGAGGTCCAAAAAGGTAGAATCACCAAAGCCAATAATAAAACACGCGTAGAGCCATCTGATTTTGCGATGGCATAGGCAATAGGAAAGGCCACTAGCAAGGTAAAGAAAGTCGATAACACAGCAATTTTTACCGAGCTTAAATAAGCATCTAGGTAAAAGTCATCCTCAAACAAAAAGAGGTAATTACCTAAATTGATCTTGATGGAGATATAGGCTTCTTCTAGATCCCACTCAAGTAACTCGGAATAAGGCGGAATCGCAATCGCCGCTTCTGTTAGCGAGATTTTAAAAACCACAAGAAAAGGAACAAAGAAGAAAAGCCCTAACCAAAAGGTAGGAATACCAGCAACAACCGCTCTTCCCCAGTTTATCTTCTTCACGAAGTTATATTTCTGCAACTTGGCTGCCATGCGGTCCATCACAGCCGAACCTAAGGACATGCTCATGATGTAAGTACCACGCTGCTATCTTCATCCCAGTGTAAAAAGACAGCATCATTCCAAGTAAATCTGTCACCCATGCTTCGAGTGAAGTTAGGCTGAGTCACTCTGACCTCTTTACCTGATGCTAATCGCACTCTAAAGACAGAAAGACTGCCCATATAAGCGATTTCTTCTATGATACCTTGTATGCAGTTAACACCTTTTTCAGGCTCTTTCTTAGAAATTCGAATCTTTTCAGGACGAATAGCCACATTGACAACTTGATCAGGCGAGCAGCTAATACCGTGATTCACAAATAAGGTCGTACCCGCTTCTTTTGAATCTATCTGTACACTATCTGGCTCGTCTTGAATCACCTTACCTTCAAACATGTTGACCGAGCCGATAAAGTCCGCCACAAACTTACTGTTAGGATACTCATACACATCATGTGGCTCATCTGTCTGCACTATGATGCCCTGATTCATAACCCCAATGCGGGTCGCAAGTGTCATGGCCTCTTCTTGGTCATGGGTTACCACCACAAAGGTGACACCTAACTCTTCTTGAATATTGATTAACTCAAACTGAGTCTCTTCTCTTAGTTTTTTATCTAAGGCACCTAGCGGCTCATCCAGCAACAAAAGCTTAGGACGCTTTATCAAAGCACGAGCCAGTGCGACACGCTGCCTTTGACCACCCGATAGCTGATGCGGTTTACGCTTACCTAGATGGCCAAGTTGAACCATGTCTAGCATCTCAGCCACACGTTTTTTAATTTCCGCTTTTGCAACACCTTCACGCTTAAGACCAAAAGC
Source organism: Marinomonas sp. SBI8L (assembly GCF_001624705.1). Lineage (GTDB taxonomy): Bacteria > Pseudomonadota > Gammaproteobacteria > Pseudomonadales > Marinomonadaceae > Marinomonas. The sequence continues at coordinate 70,582 of NZ_JSEO01000003.1, read as the reverse complement.
CACATTGTCAGCCACTGAGAGGTGAGGAAATAATGCATAGGATTGGAACATCATATTGACGGGACGCTCCCATGGTTGAATGCCCGCCATGTCCACACCATCAATCAGAATACGGCCACTGGTTGGCGTTTCGAAGCCTGCCAACATGCGCAATAAAGTACTCTTGCCAGAGCCTGAGCCGCCTAATAAACAGAAAAGCTCTTTTTTATAGATATCCAGCGAAATATTATCCACCGCCTTAAATTCACCAAAGTTTTTGGTGACATTTTCTATCCGTAAAAATGGCTCAGCACCTTCTTGTTTCCAAAGTGGTAACTGTTCAGCTGACGTTGGACTGGGCACAATCTGCTCAGAGAAAGACATGGCAAACCCTCGATTAAAATTATTATATAAAATGGCTCTAACAGCCCCCATCAAGCCTGAACAAGACTTGTCGAAGATAGGTAGCTATTTACTGAATCGCTAACTAAATATTCAGTTAGGAGAACACTTAGCTAGTGGCTCAATTTAAAACTAGCAAATATTTTATTTTTAAGACAATCAGTTATCTCAAAGTTTAGGAAAAATAAGGGAGGCAATTTCGCCTCCCTTATTTTTATTTAATTACGTGCTGTTTTAATGTTAGTCCAAGCACGAGTTAATAAACGATCGAACTTAACTGAGTGTGCTTTTTGAGTGAAAAGCTTTTCTTTAATGTCATCCGTTGGATAAATCGAAGGATCATTTTTCACTTCTTCTAATAAGTAAGGTTCAACCTTATTATTAGGTACCGCATAGAAAGCATAGTTAGATACGCCTGCTGCATTTTCTGGTTGCAGGATAAAGTCGATAAACTTATGAGCGGCTTCTTTATGTGGTGCATCCGCAGGAATTGCCATCAAATCAAACCATACCAAAGAGCCTTCTTTTGGAATGATGTAACTAATATTGATGCCTTGATCCGCTTCAATAGCACGGCTTTGAGATTGCAATACATCACCGTTGTAACCCATAGAAACACATAGTTCGCCATTGGCTAGATCAGAAATATATTGTGAAGAAGAGAATTTCGTAAAGCTTGAACGAGAGGCTGAGATCAGCTTAGAGGCTTTTTTCAGGTCAGACTTTTTCTCAGAGTTAGGATCAAGCCCTAAATAGTTCAATGCCACAGAAACCACTTCAGCAGGCGAATCTAGAACACTGACACCACAATCAGACAACTTTGCAGCGATCTCGGGATCAAAGACTAGATCCCAGCTATTTACAGGCACATCTCCTAGACGCGCTTTAACCATATCAACATTGTAGCCAAGGCCAATGGTTCCCCAAGTGTATGGCACATTATGCTTGTTACCTGCATCGTGCAATGCCACTTTACTCGCCATTTCAGCATCTAGGTTGCCAATATTTTTTAGTTGGCTACGATCGATTTCAGCATATACGCCTGCTAGTGCTTGGCGCTCTAAAAAAGACCCTGTCGGCATAACAACATCATAACCCGTTGAACCTGACATCAACTTAGCTTCAAGCACTTCGTTAGAGTCATACACATCATAGTTAATTTTGATGCCTGTTTGGGTTTCGAATTTTTCCAGAATGGCTGGGTCAATATAATCAGACCAGTTGTAGATATTCACAACCGTGTCTTTTGCCATTGTCATTGGCGCTGTCAGCGTTAAAGTAAGAGCGGCAGCTAAGCCAAGTTTCTTATGATGCATGTTAATTTCTCCAATTAGTGTAGCCTTAGCTACGCAATTTATATGATGATTTAAAAGCAACAATGAGGCCAAGAAAGGCTCAGGCTTCTCCTTTCATATTTAGCTCATCAAAACATCGATTTTTTTTATTTTTTTATAAGAAGAGAAACTTTATTGCCTCTCTTCTTTAACACTCTTCATCTGCAGTATTAAATTTACGCCAGCCCTATCTGTATCTATATACCCCTTTAAGGGTATTTTGAAAAGCCATTGTATTTCAATGAGTTAAATCGGATAAATGGCTAATTAGGGTATTTTTTATAAGTATCCTAGATAAGATTCGTATTCGATATCTGAAATCTGTTCATGTAGTTTTCTCTGCTCCTGACGTTTAGCAGCCGTAAAAACGCGAACAAATTCTTCACCCAAATATTCTCTTAGCACATCACTTTTAAAGAAGCTCTCTGTGGCATCATCCCACTTATTAGGCAGCACCAAGGCAGGATTCACTTCTGTGTAGGCATCACCTGTAATAGGAGAAGGTGGCATCAGCTTATTCTCGATACCATACAGGGCACCAGCAAGAATGGTCGCCAGCACTAGATAAGGGTTAGCATCCGCACCTGATACCCTGTGTTCGATACGACGAGCAACATTTGGACTATCTGGAATACGAATCGCGACAGTACGGTTTTCATAACCCCAGCTGGCACATGTTGGTGCATGGGCACCTACCATAAAGCGACGATATGAGTTCATATGGGGCGCAAACGCTAGCATGCTATCAGCCATGGTATGCATCAAACCTGCAACAGCATGCTTAAGAACATCCGTACCTTCTTCACCGCCATTATCAAATACATTATCACCCGCTTCATTTAACAGGCTGAAATGTACATGGAAGCCGTTACCACTCTTCTTGGCATAAGGTTTCGCCATAAAGGTAGCAAGATGGCCATGTTTACGTGCAAGACCTTTTACTAGGCGCTTAAACATAATCGCCTGATCACCTGCTAGCATAGGGTTATCCACATGCTCTAGGTTAATCTCAAACTGACCAGGCCCAAGTTCAGAAATAATGGTGTCAGCAGGTACTCCTTGCTCTTCACAGACTTTTCTCACTTCTGCAAAGAAAGACGATAAACCATCCATTTCATCAATCGAGTAACAATCAGTCTCGATTAAACGACGGCCATGACCTTCTACTAACACAGGAGGTTGAGGGCGCTGAGTTTCTTCGGACTTAGCGTCCATCAAGTAAAATTCAAGCTCAGTCGCCACCACAGGGGTTAAACCTAGTGCTTTAAACTTATCAACCACACCCGCTAATACCTGTCTCGGATCAGCACCAAAAGGCGTTCCATCTGGGTTAAACATGGTGGCCAGTATTTGTGCGCGCGGAGACTCTGCCCAAGAAACAGGAATAGGCTCTTCATGAACAGGCATGCAAATGCCATCACTGTCGCCGGTTTCAAATACCAAACCATTATCCAGCACATCATCGCCCCAAAAATCAAAGCCGATAACAGAACGAGGTAGCTTAACCCCCTCTTCCATCACCTTATTGATTGAATTGGCAGGCATGCGCTTACCACGTAAGTTACCGTTTAAGTCAGTAATAAACAGATCGAATTCTTTTTCGCTATGAACAGGCATTTTAGATTCTCTCTAATAATCTTTGTCGCAGCATGAGTGCGCAAATTTATGTCATTTTGTAATGTTATAATTCACACTACTACTTTCGTGATCACAAATACACTCAGCAAAGGCTTTTATGTAATATTGGTCATCTTCTGTTATTTTTTCAAAATAAAGATTCAACCAATAAGGTGATCGCTTTAGAATATGATGAAATTTAGCCAGAAATATAAAAACCATGGATAAGAAGTCACCGATAAAATTTACCTTAACTGAACGGGATGAGAGTGTAACTATCTCTAAATGGGTATATGAAACATTACGACATGCCGTCATGAATGGGCAGATCTTACCGGGACGCGCACTTACCATCAGAGAGTTAGCGGGCATATTAGGGGTTAGCCCAATGCCTGTGCGTGAAGCCCTACGTCAATTAGCGACGGAGAATGCATTAGAAATAAAAGATAATCGCCGTGTCATGGTTCCTAACATGACCGCCATGAAATTCACCGAGCTTTGCGAAGCCAGAATGGCACTCGAATCCCATGCGGCTTCTCGCGCCTTACCTTATATAGACAGCCCTAAATTAAAGGGTTTGAGAGAGTTAGACCGACTTATTGATGCGGCCCAAGAAGAAGGTAACTTAGAAAGAATCAATCTCTTAAATCAAGACTTCCATCGCGCACTTTATACGGCAAACCCACATCAAATTAGTATGCCTCTCATCGAAAGTCTCTGGTTACAGCTAGGTCCATTTTTAAGTTTAGCCAGTCGCCACCTTAAAGAGCACTATGTGGTAGACCGCCACGATGAGGCAATGAGAGCCATAGAGAACAAAGATGCCCTTGCATTACAGCTCGCTATCAATGCTGATATTCGCGAAGGTATTGCCTTTGTTTCTACCCCAGAAAGACTACATCACTTTATCGAAGAGTGTGCCTACGCAGGCCGTAATTAACCTCTCTATTACGGCTTTATCGCCTTCCTAAAATCAATTTTAAACCTTCTATTTATTCTCCTTTATCCTTCACTTATAACTCGCTGAAATACAAGAGACACATTCAGTTTTCCAATATTTTTGTTTGACTTTTAAATTTTGTGATCACAAAATGAAAATCACATTAGATTAAATAATCATCAAGCAGTATTCAAAATCAGGCTGACTTTTACCTGGTAATAGAATGAAACAGAGATAACCTTTGTGCGGCTTTGCCCGAGGAGTAAGTGATGCTAGACCAGAACAACACAGTGACTTTTAGCAGACAAGATGTGCAGGAAATGGATGCCACACACCACCTTCACCCCTTTACCAATAGCCAAGCACTCAATGACAAGGGCGCTCGTGTTATCGACAAAGCCCAAGGCATTTATGTGTGGGACCAAGATGGCAATAAGATGCTGGACGGCATGGCAGGCCTTTGGTGCGTCAACATGGGTTATGGTCGCCAAGAGTTAGTGGATGCTGCCACCAAGCAAATGCAGCAACTGCCTTTTTACAACACCTTCTTTCAAACGACCCACTTGCCAGCAGCTAAGCTGGCGAAAGAAGTCGCGAGTATTACCCCAGAAGGTTTGGATCACATCTTTTTTGCCAACTCAGGCTCAGAAGCAATTGATACGATATTACGTTTGGTAAGACACCATTGGGTGCTAAAAGAGCAGCCGGAAAAAAGCATCATCATCAGCCGCGAGAATGCTTACCATGGCAGTACACTCGCTGGTACAAGCTTAGGCGGCATGAGTGGCATGCATAAACAAGGTGCGCCTTTAGTGCCAGATATCGAACGTATTTGCCAACCTTATTGGTATGGTGAAGCCGGTGATATGACACCAGATGAATTTGGCCTTGCCTGTGCTCAAGCACTAGAAGAAAAGATTCTCGCCCTTGGTGCCCATCGTGTTGCCGCCTTTATTGCTGAGCCTATTCAAGGGGCTGGCGGTGTCATAGTGCCACCAGCAAGTTACTGGCCTGAGATTCAAAGAATTTGCCAAAAGTACGATATTTTATTGGCAGTCGATGAAGTTATCTGTGGTTTTGGCCGCACTGGCGGTTGGTTTGGTAGCGATACCTTTAATATCAAACCAGACATTATTTCCATGGCAAAAGGTTTGTCTTCTGGCTATCTGCCGATTGCGGCTGTGGCAGTAGGAAAACGCATCAGCGAAACACTGCTCGCCCATGATGATGATTTCAACCATGGTTATACCTATTCAGGCCACCCTGTTGCTGCGGCTGTGGCACTAGAAAACATCCGCCTGATGAAGCAAGAGAATATCGTGCAATATGTGAAAGATGACATAGGCCCATACTTTCAAAAGCAGCTTAGAAATGTCTTAGAAAACCACCCGCTTGTTGGCCATATTGAAGGGATTGGGCTCGTTGCAGGTATTGCCCTAGTAAAAGATAAAGACAGTAAAACCTTCTTCGGCGATGATGTGGATGTTGGTTTAATTTGCCGTGATCACTGCTTTGAAAACGGCTTAATTATGCGTGCCGTAGGCAGTCGTATGGTGCTATCACCACCCCTTGTCATTAGCCATGAAGAAGTCGACGAGTTATGTGAAAAGGCACGCCATTGCTTTAACCTAACCTTGGCGGATGTAAGAGATCGCTAAAGTTACTCCTTATCAGAAGTATCATAGAAGATGAGTGGCAGGACGCCATTCACAGATAACACCCATTTTGTAAAAAGCCGTTATAGTAAAGGGAGGACTTAACGGCTCATACACTCAAAGTCATAACGAGAAACTTGCCATGCATAACAGATACGCTCAAGACAATGACTCCCTACATAAGGATCTTGCCGCACTCATTGACCATATCCGCCTGCGTAGTTTCCCTAAAGCCCTAGCCGATTTTTTAGAGACCCAATGCCACTTTAACAGTGCCCTCATGGTCACTTATAAAAAGTCTTTTAAACCCATTATGCTCTTCCCTACTGACCCAGCTGAGCAAAGCCCAACCCTGCACCAATATATTAATAAAGCCTTTATCTTGGACCCGCTTTTCAACAAGATACAAAGCGGTGCGAATGAAGGAGTGAGCCGACTGGCCGAAATTGCCCCAGACTCCTTTGATCAAACAGAGTATTACCAAACCTGTTATAAGAATTTTGACCTAGTGGATGAGGTTAACCTCATCATACATCTGGACGAGAAAGTCACCTTTGCGATCTCCCTAAACCGCAAGACCAGCCTTGGCACAATCACACGTAATGAGATGCACCACCTACAGGATATCTTCCCTGTTATTGCCTCCCTAGTGAGACAATTCTGGTTATCGCAATCCCATGAATATGTGCAGTACGAAAAGTCCGACAGCGTTATGAAACAAGCCCTCAGCAGCTTTGGCCGAGGCATACTCACAAAACGGGAACAAGAGATATCAGGTCTTATATTACAAGGTCATTCATCGAAAGTGATCGCTAACCAACTAAATATTAGTTTAGGCACAGTTAAGGTACATAGGAAGAATATACATACTCGACTCGATACCTCGACACAGTCGGAGATCTTTACTCTCTTCCTCGCACATTTGAACGAGCTTGACTCTCATTAGGGGCTAAAACGCCTGATCATCGATCATGCTGCGTTAAACTTTTCCTCAAAATGCTCACCTTGGAGGATAAAACGCCTGATCATCGGCCATACTTCGTTAAGCTGCTTCTCAAAATGCTCACTTATAACTATAAGCTCACATTTTTCGTCACAGCTTGCCTTGTCTGACCTTCGCTCAGTTCGTTTTTAAAGGCTCCTTAGAATCAAAAAAGCAAAAGCCTTCACCAAGGAATAACCTCAAAGCAATCCAAAACAAAGTCATTGCTAACAGAAAGCCGAGCGCAGCAGCTCTCCTTCAATTTAAGTACAACTATCTTAATGCCACCAAAAAGCGTCGCGAGCGAAGATTAGGTGAGGCAAAAAGTAAACGAAAAAGCGGAGCTTATCGTGATAAGTGAGCATTTTGAGTTGCTTTTTAACAAAACATAATCAAGCACAGCAGCTTTTAAGAGAAGATATCAGAGGATAGTAGATAATCAATTAAAGCTCTAGTTCTTGCTGGTACCTGCTTGCGGGACGGATAAACCAAAGTAAACACAGCACTAAAAGCACTCATCCCCAATCCGATCGGTACAAGTAGCCCCGCCTTACATTCATCCTTCACCGTCAGAGGTAAATGTACCCCTATACCATAACCAGCCAGCGTCATGCTTTGGGCAACTAAGGGAGAGTTAGTTTGATGATAATGGCTTGGGGTGAAGTGATAATGCTGCTCTTCATGTTGTAAGTTTTGCTCGCCGTTTTGGCTCATTTGGGTCAAGGATATCCATTTATGTTGAGCAAGCTCTTCTATGCTTTTAGGCATGCCATGCTCTTTAAGATAAGCAGGGCTAGCGTATAAAGTAGAGCGTTCTTCATACATAACACGGCCAATCAAGGAATCGTCATTCGGCAAGCCGATGCGTATCGCCATGTCGATTTGTTCGGCGATAAGGTCCATCTTCTGATCCGAAATAATCAGATCAACTTGTACTTTAGGGTAGCGTCGCTGAAATTCACTCAACACAGGAATCAGATGCTTAATCGCAATATCATGGGTAGTACTAATCGCCACGCGGCCGCTTGGTTCAGCGGGGGACGCAACGGCTTCTATCTCATGAATAAGCCCGGGCAAGATTTTCGCCTTGGCATACACCTTTTCCCCTTCTGAGGTTAAAGCCAGTTGGCGTGTTGACCTATGTAATAAGCGCATACCAGCAGCGGCTTCAAACTGAGCAACCTGTTCGCTCACTCTAGATCGGCTGGAATGAAGCTTACGAGCGGCTGCAGCAAAGCTGCCTGCTTCTACGACTGCGACAAAGATCGCCATATGCTTAAGATGTGAAAAATCAATTGTACTCAAAATCCGAACACTCCATTAAGTTTTAACCATCTATTCGACACAATCATTATTCCCCATACTTTGTTGCATTACTAGGGCGAGCCCAAAGCATCAGCCTTAACACTTTAAATAAAATATTTAGGAGAAAATTATGATTGCTGTAACAGGTGCAAACGGACAACTAGGCCAATTGGTTATTGCTGAACTACTTAAGCGCGTTTCTGCGGATCAGGTTATTGCATTAGTACGTAGCCCAGAAAAAGCAGAGGCACTTAAAGCGCAAGGGATTCAGGTGCGTAAAGCAGATTATAACCAAGCTGATACGCTAGCAACTGCGTTACAAGGTGTGGACAAGCTATTATTGATTTCTGGCAGTGAAGTAGGCCAAAGAGCGCCGCAACACCAAGCGGTTATTGATGCAGCGAAAGAAGCGAAGGTGAGCTTTCTTGCTTACACCAGCTTGCTAAAAGCAGACACATCAAAAATGATTCTAGCGCAAGAGCACAAGGTCACAGAGCAAGCGATTAAAGACTCAGGTATCCCAGCTACTGTACTGCGTAATGGCTGGTACAACGAGAACTACACAGGCAACATTGCAGCGGTACTAGAACACAAAGCCGTTGTGGGTGCCGGTGGTGAAGGGAAAATAACCCCTGCTGCTCGCCTTGATTATGCCGAAGCGGCTGCCGTTGTACTCACCAACTCTCAAGCTCATATTGGCAAGGTGTATGAACTAGCAGGTGATCAAGCCTTTACCCAAGCAGACTACGCCGCTGAGATAGCTAAGCAGACAGGCCAAGCCATTGTTTATCAAGGTTTAAGCGAAGCGGAATATACCGCTATGTTAGTAGAAATTGGTTTACCTGAAGGCTTTGCAGCGGTATTGGCAGACTCTGATGCGCTAATGCTAGAAGGTGCTTTGTTCGACGATAGCCACACTCTAAGTCAGCTAATTGCCCGTCCAACCACCATGATTCAGCATTCGATTAAAGCAGCATTAGCAAGCAAGTAAAGAGGCAAGCAAGTCTATAAAAAAGGCTCTGTTCCATCAGATCAGAGCCTTTTAGGTCAATACACTTTAGATGGCAGGATTAAATAATTTTTACGCCTGCTTCTGGCACAAACATAAAACAGTAAAAATCATAGCTAACAAGCATCTCTCTGTTATCCGAACTTGAGACAGGCCCTTGGTTTACAGACCAATTTGCTGTCATAGGGTTTGTAATCGCGTTACCTGCAAAGTCAAAGTTAGTAACTTGATCTGAGCCATCTTTTTGCGACCATGAATCACAAGCCCCTGCAGAGTTATCACAACGAGCCCAATGATAATCTCCCGGCCAGTTTGCATCCCCAGCAGTGGAAACCATCAAAGCAACAAAATGCCCAGCAAGATAGCCAGCTCCTAAGCCTTTAGGATTGGTGCCTTGCTGACTCGACTTAAACGCCATCAGCTCTTCGAATGTTCTACCTGCCAATTGCAAACCATCTTTTATAGCATAGCTACTGACTTGCTCACCTAACGCATCAAACGGTTTTTTAAAGTCCTCTGCCACTAGCAAGTAACCACTCTGACGCCCCGGTTGAGGAAAGGTATTAGGCGTGATATTACAACCATAAGCATAACAATTATTATTCGGTTGAAACTTACTAGACATGAAGTTGCCCTGACAATCACCGGCAGGATCATATTGCCCAGCGGCCTCCCCATAAACAGTATCTGAATATTGAGGAACACCAATCGTTTTAGAGACAGGTACACTGATATCCACAGATATTACTTTAGGCGCGATATAATGCTCATCAGGCGTCGCACCTAACATAAGAGCATGGGTTTCCTGATGAAATTGATCATGGGACGCAATCACACCACTTAACTTAAACTGTCTTGAATTTGATGACATAAATATTTCCTTATTAACATCCTAGTTATTCACCTTAATCAATAAAAATTAAAGTGTTCTTTTTACTCAGCACGATAGAGAAAAGCGCTAGTCACATTGGCAGAATAATTATAAATCTGAAGACTTATTGAGTTTTCATTGGCACTTTTATAGGAACCATTGAGAAAGAATTTTGAAGACGCCCCAGCAGGGTTATTAGTATTACTTGCCCATAATGCTTGATTAGTACGACTATAAAAGACCAAGTTGCCATCATCTTGCATCACGAGAAGCCCAGGCATATCTGAACTTTGAAGCGCGACAGGAAGCTGCCATAGAAGTTGCTCACTACTTACCACCATTAACCTCGGCCCTAAAGCTTGATCATTGATTAGGCTTACACTGCCATCGAGGGAATGAATAGCCTGACCGGGCATGAGCCTTGAGTTTGTTCGACTATCAAGGTTGTTAATACTTGCCATTTCACCGACTAAGTTACTTTGGCAAAGTGTCTGTAGATTAGCTCTATCCCAACCATCTATCTCACTCAAGCTAGCAAGAATTGTTAACTTAGCGAGTGCTGTCATGGGAGTCATATCCGCTGGATTCAACGCGCCGACTTGAGGCAACCAAGCACCCGATGCATAAGCACTATTATTCACCGTGCCGCTAATCACCTGGGTACAATCAATAATATTAACCCCCTGTGTATTCGCACTATTTAAGGCCTGATAAATGGCACCATCTGAAGGAGAGTCAGGATTACCAGATGGGAAGTTACCTTCCCCGTAAGACTCAAGCACTAAACCTTTAGCTCCCGCATTCACCATGGTATTTATGATTTCTGCCATGAAAGCAGTGCCTGTTGTCTGAGAGTAGTGAGCAGGAAAAGCATTGAGTTGAGCCACAGGGAATTGATCAATATTAGTATTAATTTGAGCAAGATTCGTCTGCTGTTTTTCTAAGACATTTGCATTATCTAGGCTTACCGAATCATGTACAGGACCAGGTAACCAATGTTCGCTAAAGAGGCTTAATTCCACCCCAAATTCAGCCAACGCAGGGTAGTTTGGTGTTGCAAAAGCATCAAATTCACTGGCGTTTACTTTAATTGCACGATTGCCACGGTAAAGGTGATTTTGAAAATACACACACACTTCTGGCACACCTGTTCGTGCCGAAGCCATAGCACCACACATATTTTGAAAAGCGTCAGTATTAAAATTAAGCGTTAGTGGTGCTTGTGCATCATCTTGATAATATAGCGGCACTTGAGAACCGGTAATAATAACAGGCTTACTTAACACCGCTGTGCCTATCCCTTTTTCGTCAAACCCATTCAGTAAGAAGGGTAAAGCGCCCCCTGTAAAATCCATGCTGTCCGTGCCATGTAAGATAAGAAAACCATCAAATTCTTGATAATTATCTAATACGCCTTTAGCCATAATGCACCAGTCACTTGGCTGTAAATTAGTGCTATCTAACGTTTTACTAGAGGATTCTGGAAACTCGATATTACACAGATAACTTATCTCTAAATCAGGAAAAGCCTGCTTTAAGATAGGGTTCAATAAGGTTTCACTAGCGGCCGCAAAACTCTCTGCTGTCATAGGCGCTAAAGGGTTACCAATACAACTAATAGTGCCACCAGTATTTATCACTGCAATCTTCATACGCTTCACTCCTTGATAGGTTGAGATAACACAGCAGATTTGAGCCTGCTAAAACTTGGCGGTGTCGACTTATTCAAATGGAGCTCACTTAAGCTCACGACAGGTGCCATAGCAATGGCAAAAGCAGCGCCTAATTTTAATTGGTCGGAGAACCAAGGCGCTTCATATTCAGGAGTGGTTGACCAAGCTTGGCGGATTTCGTCACTTTCAAGGTTCACAATATTGGTAAATGCTGAGTTAGGATCAGATGGATCTTTTCTAAACTGAATAGCAATGGAAGCTAGCTCAACCAACTCAGCATGGGTAAAAGGTAAGCTGGCATTTCGTATCTGAATTGGGGGTTGTTCTTGCCTACGCATAATGCAATACACGGTTTGCCCACCACAGCTTGGATCCCGTTGAAATAGCTGCAATTTATACGGCTGATTTGTTGCTAACGCAATTTGATCCCCATCAAAACTTAGTCCAAAGTCACCACGATTATCGACTCTTGGGTCTCCTTGTAAAATCGATAACTCACTACTGATTACCTTAGAACCTAAAGTATCAATACAGGCTAAAAGCTGCTCTGCATTTTCTTTTGAAGTGTCATTATCTGCGGGGTTGGCGCCTTGGGCAGTGACTTGATAAGTGTCAGCATCCATCGCCGCAATAATGTCAAAAAAGGCCTGAATACAACTAGGACTATCTAGGTGCGCCAAGGAGATAAAACTTTCCTCCCCCTTTTGCGAAAGCACTAAAGTTATAATACAAGAGGTCGCACTATCAGAATAAATTGTTAAAGGTTGGCCAGAGACTAATGGCAAGGTTTGATAGTTTCCTTGGTCTACATAATGGAAGCCTAATTGTGGCGGTTCGATAGCAGAATTATCATTAAAATCATAACTTAGTTTAATATTTTCCATGTTTAACTCCCTGTAAAAACAACTAGCGGATTAGTTTTAGGGTTGCCGTTAATTTGATACTCAGATACCACTTCATCATTCACATCTGCACTAAATAACGCACTTGCTTGGGTATGAAACTCTATTCCGGGATAGGCTGTTTCTCGGCAGATGGAAAGTTCATTTTTGCCATAATACTGATCACATAACATGGCCTTTATTCCATCGTGATTTGGCTCTAATTGCAGTAGTAACTCAGCTCTTTGTAGGCGCAAGTAAGTACTGTGATTGGCAGGATAGTTCACGGAATCAGGCTGTAACCTAAAATTATTGGTAGATACAAAATGCCCTTCTGTACGGCGGATAATTCGTACAGACTCTTGGTTAAATGGATTTGGCATGTATTCAATAAATATCGCGACAGGCTGTGTTTTTTCAGCATCAGTCCAACCTGTAATTAAAGAAATATCAGGCGCAGGAAAAGGCTTTGATTTCCCCATTGTTCGATAAAAGTCTGCAAGACTATTTGCAGCTTCTTCAGCGTTAGTATAACTTCTAATACTCGTTTCATAAGCAGCAAATAAAGCTTCAACATCTTCACTACTCGCTGCATAGTTAGCCGCTGTGGTGGTATATGAATCAGCAGCAACAAATGCCACTCCAGCATCATTAACCCCAGCCCAAATACCATCACTCCCCTGCCTTGTCATAGCGGTGTAATGGGTCACGCCATTTATACCTTGTCGAACATCAGGCTCATTAAACTCTGTAATAGGTATTAGATCGCATTGCTTAAATGTATTGATTTTTTTACCTTCAAACACAACACCAATAGTGCACATAGTCGGTCCTTGTTTTATGTATCTAATTATTAAATTGACTGTTTCATGTTCTGATTACTAAGAAGGGAATCTAATTAATTGAGGTTATGACTCAAATTAACCGGACACATAAATATAGAAGGGACTTTGAAATACAGTATTACAGCAAATTACAGCGCATCGTAAATCTGATGAAATACGTTTTGAGGAGGCTAATTAGGTATTAAAAAAACGCCACGCTTTTGGGTAAAAAAGCGTGGCGTAAACCTAACGGAAATTCATTAGGATGCTTAACCTAAATTTAAATAAACTTGTTCTCTACTATCTCGCTTTCCCATTGTTTAATAATGTCCCTTGGGCGAGTTGATCCATAGAGAGCTTCATCTTTGCCTGTTCGATAGGCCCATAATTGATTACCAAAATCATAATGCCACCATTCACTAGGCAGGTTAGTAAACCCCACCTCTAACATGGCGTGATAAAGGATACGTCGATTTTCTTTTGCCCTGCTTTTATCACTTTTTTCAGTTTCAAGGGCATCAGTCCAAGAGCGTTCATTGGCCTCATCAAAGTGAGTGCCCATCTCTAAAAAGCGCCCCATTTCATCACATAGAGTCACATCTACTGAGCCTCCCGTAAGATGTGGACTAGGCGATTTAACATCTGCACTGGGCGGTGAAACCAGCCGCTTTGCTTTTTCATGCAAATGGCTTTCAGGGTGATCTGGGAAACTCTTCTTCAAAATATTAATCAGGGTGTCATACAAGTACTGTTGTACTGAATAAGGACGCCAGCCATCTAGCACCACTATTTTGATGTTCGATGGAATAAGTTTGGTTGCCTGATGCAACTTTTCAAATACGCCTTCTCGCACAAAGCATTCTGGCATGGCGGTGGCTATGCCCATTTTTGCGTAAAAAGGATAAGTCACGAGTCGATCCGATGTGCTTAAGGGAATTAGATCTTCTCCCATATCACGTATCGGAATCTCTTTATAAAACTCCCAAGAAAACTCTGAAGTACTCGGGATTGGCGTCTCTATTAAATGCTTCATATCAGTTAAAAACACCTGGTAAGAACAAGGTTAAGCTAGGCAAAGATATCACCAGAATTTGGGCGCAAATTGCCACCAACACAAAGGGCCAAATACTCTTAAACATATCCAGAATATCCAGTTTGCTGACCGCTGCTGCCACAAAAACACAGGCTCCCATAGGTGGCGTAATCAAGGCGATAGTAATATTCACGGTTATCACGACACCAAAATGGATAGGGTCGATACCCGAGGCAATTGCCACAGGAAAGAAGACAGGTGTCAGCAGCATGAGTGCTGAAACCTCTTCCATCAACATGCCAATAAAGAAAGTCATCAAGCTAATAATGAGCAACACTGTGGTGGGATTTTCTTTAAAGGGCGCTAATAAAAGTGCTAACTCTGAAGGTAACTGAGCATAGGCTAATAACCAACTCACCACAGAAGATGCCGCAATAATAACAAAGATACTGCCGGTTAAAATCGCAGTATCTGCAATCGCCTCACCCAGTTTCTTCAAGGATAAACTGCGATTTAGCAAACCTAACAAAAGCGCATAGGCCACAATCAGTGCACCAGATTCCGTCGGTGTCACAAACCCAAATACAATACTGGCAACTATGATAAAAGGCGCGAGCAAAGCCGGGGCAGAATACCAAAGCGCAATTAAGACGCCTTTCAGACTGGATCTATCTGTTTGGCTTTTAAGACCCACCTTTCTCACATAGAGATAGTTCATCACAATAAAGGCGCCGCCTAACAAAAGGCCTGGAATCACACCCGCTAAAAACAAATCCCCTACGGATGTATTGGTTAGTGACGCATAGAGAATCATGAAAATACTAGGCGGAATGATAGGCCCAATTAAGGAACTAGCAGCGGTTAACCCTGCCGCATAACTGGTGGCATAACCTTCTTTTTTCATGGCAGGTACTAACAAAGAACCTAAGGCAGAAGTATCAGCCACTGCTGAGCCATTTACGCCAGCAAAGAAGACACTGGAAACCACATTCACATAACCTAGACCGCCACGTAAATGCCCAACCAAAGAATTAGCCAAGCGGATGAGCTGAGAAGTTAAGCCTGAAGAGTTCATCAGGTTACCCGCCAATATAAAGAGCGGGATCGCCATGAGCGCAAAAGAGTCTATGCCGCCAAAGAACTGCTGTGGCACCATGCGATACGCAAGGGAGAAATCAATAAAATAAAAGCCAACTAACGAGGCTAGAATCAGGCAAATATAAAGTGGGATACCCAACAATATATTAATTAAAAAGGTAATAATAATGGCGCTTAACATGCCTCATCCTCTTTTTTCTTAGTTGGAAAAGGTCCTTGTAATAACACCATTAAAAATAAAGCGCCGAAACCAATCGGCATACTCAGAAGAGGCAAGGTTTTACTGATGCCTAACCCCATACTGGTGAAACGCCCCATGGATAAAGAGTACTTAGTGCTAATAAAGGTAAAGAATAAAGCGACCGATAACAGCACAAACCACTGATAATATTTAATCAAACGGCGGGTAAAATCATTGACCATGTCTTCCAGAAAGGACACCTTCATATGTCTTGCGTCCACGTAGGCACAGGACATAATCAGCATGACGCTGGCAATAATGGCGTACCTTGAAAGTTCATCCGACCAAATAGGTGCAGAGTTCAAAATATAACGCGTAAACACGCTGTAGAGTATCAGCAGCACATTTAAAGCAAGTATCGTCTTGGATAAAGACATTAACAGGCGATAAATACCTGATCGGATAATATCTAAGGTCATAACAGCCTCAAAGGCGCCGAAGCGCCTAACCAAATAAATTACTGATTAAAACCAACATCTTTTAGAGCAAGATCAACCCATTTCTGGTCTATGCCCTCGTCTTTCAACCACTGGAAGTAAGAGGGTTGGCCAACTTGGCGAAACGCTTCTAGCTCAGCGGCGGTTGGTCTGTAAACCTGCATGCCCTTTTCTTCTAGGTAAGCAATACGTTCATTTACCTTACTTTCAACTGACTTACGGTTCATGTCGTTAGCTTCTTTTACCGCCTCTAATAAAGCCGCTTTCTCAGAAGCAGACAAACTATTTAGCAGCTCATCATTCCCGACTAAGAACTGATCAGAATACTGAATGTTAGCCAGCGTTAGATATTTTTGTACTTCGTATAAACTACCCAAAATGATGTACATAGGTGGGTTCATTTGCCCATCAGCAACTCCCATTTTTAGCCCCATATAAACATCAGTCCATGGAATCGGCGTACCGGATGCACCAAATGAGTTATAGAGTGCAACTTGGCTTTTATCCATAGCGCGGAACCTTAAGCCATCAAAGTCTTTAGGGGATTTAATTGGTTTTTTGTTATTAGTAAAAGCCAGTAATCCACCCTCTTCTACTACTGCTAAAAGGTGTCCACCTGTACGAGCATAAAAGTCTTTTTCAACCGCTTTCCAATACTCACCCTTATCAAAAAATTCGCGTGCTTTATCAAAGTCACTGAACATAAATGGAATCGCACTGACAAAAATCTCCGGGAACAAAGGTGAGATGCCACCAAAAGAAGCAATATTTAAGCTAGGGATATTTAACACCTGCTCCATACGCTGCTCTTCATTTCCTAACATACTGTTAGGGTATAGTTTTAGTTCTAACTCACCTTGTGTTTTTTCTGACACTAAGGTTTTCAAGTTTTGAGCAAAAAGGTGTACCGCATTTTTATTCGCATCTGGCGCACCGTTGTAACTCAAATTGATTGTTTGAGCATTCACAGCAAGGGATAAGGTCGAAAGTGCGGCACCTAAAGCTAGGGATTTGAACACGCTAGTTGCACCAAACACTTTTTTTATAATCGTCATTTTAGATTCCTCTAAGCATTTTTATCAGTTTGATATTTCTGTGTATTTTTGATCATTTTGTAGCCCACCTTTTACAAACTAAACTTGAGCTGTTGACACCACAAGCCCCAAACTGTTGCATTTTAAGCAACACACAAAAACTAAAATTAGAAGCGACAGCGCACAAAGTATTTTTAGTATTAGGCATTAGGTATTAGTTATCAGACAAAAAACGCATCGTTTCTGACAAGTGATCAAGCAAGGCTTGAGCAGCAAGTGTCAGCTCTCGACCCTCTAAACTCAGCACGCAAACCTTGGCTTTCGCAAAAACAAGGTTATCCATAGGCACAACCTCTATCTTGCCTTGCTCTATCTCTTCCCAAATCGTTAGCCTTGGCATAAAGGAAATACCAAGACCAGACATGACATAATTTTTCAGGGCAGAAACAGAGTTAGTCCGTAAACTAGGTGTTAATTTAAAGTGGTTCAACTCTTCTGCCAGTGTGACTAGACGGCCCATTCCCGTGGATTTATCTATCAAAGCAATGGGGTATTTTACCACTGACTTAAAGGTAGCTGGGCCTGCTAGCTGAGTCAGTTCATGGCCTGGTGGCACGATTAACTCTAAAGGATGTTGAGTTTCTAAATGGCAATGTAATTTGGGGTGATTCGCAGAAGCATAGGTTAACGCGAAATCAATATGCTCTTCTTCGAGTAAGCTAACCGCATCTTGTGCACCAGCCATTTCCACCGTGAGCTGGATGTCCTTATGCTTTTTTAAGAAGGATTGCAGTGGAGAAGAGATTAGATCCCCTATGATTCCCTCGCCCACAGCAATTCTCACTTCGCCTGAACGCAAATTAAGCATGTCATCTAAGCGGGACAAGGTGGCTTGTTCACTGGCACACATCTTTCGATAATATTGCAGCAACTCTTCGCCAGCTGGGGTAATAGGGTTACGGCTATTGGTTCTATCCCAAAGAGGGAGCAATAAGCTCTCTTCCAATTGAGAGAGTAAACGACTCACGGCAGACGGGTTAACATTCAGCCTAGCGGCTGCTTTTCTAAGGGTTTTATATCGTGCAATGGCATTAAGATACTCAAGTGCACGAGGCGGAAGTTTATGCATAAATCACCTTAAAAACGAAAAACTGAACCGAATTAGGGAGAGGAGTTTAGATCGAACTATAGCCTAAAGAGAACTAAATTCGATTGAATTTAATATTCTATGGAAAGCTTAACAGCACATTTGCTGAGCAAATATGAGCCTAACCTTAGTTATTAGTGCGTTTCTAAACGGCTCTCCTGTCGAAAGTTTTTAGGCGTTTTCTCAAAGGCTAATTTAAACTTTTTGGCAAAGTAAGCAGGGCAACTAAAGCCTGTATCGTAAGCGACCTTGGTTATGGCCTTGTTACTTTCCACCAGCATTTGTGCGGCAATTCTTAAACGGTAATTGAGCAGATAATTATTAGGGGTCGTTTTTAACGCATTACGAAATAAGCGATAACACTCACTTTCACTAATGTTTGCAGCAAGGCTAATGTCAGCCACACTAATATGAGTCGCATGGTTGTCATGGATATAGTTAAGCAGGGTATGTAAGCGCTTTTCATTGGTACTGGGCACTTGAGCATTAGACAAAATATCAGGTTTATTCTCGCCAAAAAGGTGCCAGAATTTCATCAAAGCCATGGTCATCACAAACTCATAATCATCACTCTCATTTTGCCAAACCACAAAAGCCGCTTTTAGCTCGTCTATGACAGTCTGATGCCAAGTGACCTCTGAAGAGAATTTATAACTTAATAATTGTTTGTTGTTTAACACAGGCAAAACATGCTTTTTATAGATACGACTAAAGCTCTGGCCTCCTATCATTTGAGGGTTAAAAACGGCATTAAGAATACGACAATCACCAGGGCCATTATTGGTCAACTTATGTAGCGCCCCTGCATTTACAAAGATCATATCGCCAGCGTTAAGGAGCTCACACTTACCTATGCATTCCACCTTGGTACTGCCTTCAACCACTAGCACTATTTCCACTTCATCGTGCCAATGCCAAGGGACTTCTCCACCAAAGAATTTAGAAAACCATTCATCATAAGATGCGCAAGGAAAGTCACTCGCTCCATGGGAGGTAAGCTCTCTACCGCTCTCATCTGTTTCAATTTTATAAATCTGCATACTTATGCCATCACGTTTAATAAATCCAAATTTGGAAGGATTGTTATATTTTAGAATAGCATTTACATATTTTTTTAATAGTACTGGCAGTATCGTTATCGCAATTCATTTACTTAATGCTCTTGCTATAAGGCAAGGCGATTAACGGAAACAAACGCCATGCTCATTTTACTTGTGATTATTTATTTAGCCTTTATTAGCTTGGGAATCCCTGATGCGGTACTTGGCTCATCTTGGCCTATCATGAGCCAAAACCTCAATGCGAGTCTTGAATTTGCGGGTGTAGTTTCTCTGGTTATCAGTTTAGGCACTGTCATCTCAAGTCTAATGACGGCCAAACTTATCAATCAATTTGGTATCGGTAAGGTGGTTGCTTTTAGCGTGTTATTAACGGCGAGTGCCCTATTGGGCTTTAGCATGGCGAACTTTGCTTTAGCGTTAATGCTACTAGCCGTACCTCTAGGCATAGGTGCTGGCGCAGTGGATTCGGCATTAAACAATTATGTGGCACAAAACTATGAATCTAAGCATATGAATTACCTACACTCTTTCTGGGGAGTAGGGGCTACGGCGGGTCCGCTCATTATGGCGAACTACCTCATGCTCAATGAAGGCTGGCGACAAGGTTATATGACCATTGCCCTAATTCAATTTGCCTTGGTTATCATACTCTTTGCAAGCTTGCCTCTTTGGAAAAAGGCTATCACGGCAAAGCAAGAAGAAACCGATTCTGACTCTTATATTTCCAGTAAAGCTTCAAATAGCATTACCAATAACACATCTAATAGAAAGGCTTTTGGCATTCTTGGGGTCAAGATTCAGCTTGTCATGTTCTTTTGTTACTGTGCACTTGAAGCAGGTACAGGCCTTTGGGCAGCCAGTTATTTAAGTATCGAGAAAGGCCTTAGCCCAGAAGATGCTGCCTTTTGGACCGCTGTCTTCTACCTAGGCATTACATGTGGCCGTTTTTTGTGTGGCTTTGTCTCAGGAAAAGTTGCAGGAAAAGTTTCGGCAGCAGGCTCAGAAAAGTCAGCACATAAACTCAATGAAGAAGGCCTTATTCGTCTAGGTGTCATCACCATTATCTTAGGTGTGCTGTTACTTATTTCGCCACTTCCTAGTGCACTTTCCCCTCTTGGGTTAATGCTAATAGGGCTTGGATGTGCGCCTATTTACCCAAATACCATACACCTGACACCAAAACGCTTTAGCGCCTCAGCTTCACAAGCTGTCATAGGTTTGTCTATGGCATGTGCGTACATAGGCACAACCTTGGTCCCACCTTTCATTGGGGCTTTAGTGTCTTATTTCTCTTTCGCCTTATACCCCGCTCTCTTATTCATTTTGGCACTTGGCTTGCTTGTAACAACAGAGAGGCTCAGGGGATTTAGCCCAGAGAAAAAACATAATGGAGTATTAGGGGAAGCCTAATGAAACAGCCAGACAATGGGATTAAAAAACGTGCCTTAATTGCCACGAATGAGCGTAGACAAAAAATTCTTTTCTTAGTGGAAATAGAAGGAGAGGTATCCTCGCACCAATTAAGCCAGCGTTTTAAGATTTCTGAAAACGCTATAGTGCGAGATCTCGCCACGCTCGAAGAGGCAAATTTATTGCGTCAAACGAGCGATGGAGCAAGATGCAGAGAATAAGTTAATTAAGCGACTGATAAACAGCTTCTTCTATCAAAAGAAAAACAGAGACTAAAAGCGCCTAAACTTATTTTTTGAAAAGCGTGATCACATCATGCTCTAGTAAAGATTCCATCACCACAAAGGTCACATACTTACAGTCTGGATGAGTATCCAATAAATCATCTATGGTGCTGGCAATGTATTCCACTGAACTTGCTACAATTTTCACAATAATATCGTCTTGTCCTGCAAGGCGAATACATTCAGTAATTTCAGGGATTTGCTTTAAAGAATCCACCACGGATTTAAACTTGGTTTGGTTTACTGACACAGTTAAATAAGCAGAAATTGGGTAACCCAAGGCTTTTAAATTAACATTGGCGCTGTAGCCAGTAATGATATTGGCCTCTTCTAAACGTTTTACCCTTTCTGCAACCGCAGGTCTTGAAAGCGATACCTTTTCACTCAGTTCAGAAAAGGACATTCTGCCGTCCTTTTGCAGCTCACTTAAAATCTTCCAATCAAGGGCATCCGGCTCTTTTTTTAAATGGTAAGTCATACTCGGGTTTCACCTTCACTTTGTCGGTAAATCACAGATTAAAACAGCAATGCGTCATATAAGGCATCAAGCGGCCAAATTATACTTTAATCAAGCTTTGAAGATGTCAAAAAATGATAACAAGGTCTTTTCGAAAGCTAAAACAAAACCCAATAAAAGGCTTACTTTTCAAAAAATAAGCCTTTTAGTAAGCCAGCACAATTGATTGATTAGAAAGGTGAAAAACAATGACAACAGCGCCAAAGACGACTCTTGATGTCGCATTCGCAAGACAGCAGTTTCCTTTTTTCCAGCTAGAGAACCCAAGTATCCAAGGCTTCTTTGATAATGCCGCCGGAACCTTTACCGCTAACGCTGTGATAGAAAGACTGAACCACTTTTACCTACATAATAAAGTACAGCCATACTCAAATAACCCAATTGGTAAGGCGGCAGGTGAGCAAATGGATGCGGGTCGAAAAGCCATTGCCGACCTTTTAGGCCTAGATGAAGAAACCATCACGATAGGTGCCTCCTCTACTCAAAACTTTAATACTCTGAGCCAAGCTTGTGCTGGATTTATCCACGAGGGGGATGAGATTATCGTCACCCAACAAGATCACGAATCTAATATTGGCGGTTGGGAAAGATTAGCCAAAGCGAAAAATATCAGCCTTAAACTTTGGCCTATCAACCCAGAAACAGGCGAACTTGAGCTTGATGAATTTAAGCACCTGCTAAGTGATAAAACCAAACTGGTTAGCGTGACTCACTCTTCCAATATTATTGGTACTGAAAACCCTATCAATGAGATCGCCGATCTCGCGCATCAAGTGGGTGCTAAAATGGTTGTGGATGGCGTGTCTTTCGCCCCTCATACTTGGCCAGATATCCCCTCTTACAAGGTGGACGCTTACTGCTTTAGCACCTATAAAACCTTCGGAACACATCATGGCATCATGTATATTGCCCCCGACTTTATGTCACTCCTGACTCCCCAATGTCACTTTTTTAACGAGCAGACCAAAAGCTGGCGTTTACTCGATTCAGCAGGCCCTGATCATGGCTCGATTGCCGCCCTTGCTGGGTTAGAAAGCTTCTTTTTAAGCATGCACCAACATCACTTTGATCAGGCCGAAGCGCAAGATAATAGCAGTTATGAAAAAGCACAAGAGATAGCCAAACTCATGCAAGACCATGAAGACAAACTTGGTACTATTTTCTTAGAAGGGATCAAAGGTTTACCCGTAAAATTGCTAGGTAAAAATACCATGCAAGGACGAGAAGCAAACTTTGCGCTTGAGGCTCTAGAGCATTGTCCTACCGGTATCACAGCCTATTTGGGAGAAGCTGGCATTGCGGTTTCTAACAGTCACTTTTATGCTTATCGCTTGCTTGAAGCCATGGGGATTAAAGATATGAGCAAAGGCATCATTCGTATCAGTATGGCTCACTACAATACAGTTAAAGAAGTCGAGAAATTGATTAGTTTGTTACAGGACTACTTTGCTAAGCACTAGTAAGTTTGTGTTTGTTTCATAGCTTTAAACGAGGCTAATAGGCGTTGAAGTAATCCTCATATGCTTTAAAAAAATGCTAGTAGCCAGCCGTCTAGTTAGGTGGCTGACTACTAACAGAAGGAAGATTAGCTCAAATCAGAAATTTCTTTATTAATGATTTCTTGCATCTTTTCCTCGTTCTCTATCAGTTCATTATTTTCTGCCATCAGAGATTTTACTAGTCCAATCGACATAGCAATAATGACAAAAGTAAAAGGTAATGCTCCTGCAATAGAAGCTGCTTGAAGTGCTTTCAATGCTTCTTTACCCCCCAATAATAGAATCACCAATGTCACCGCGCCTAGCATGCATCCCCAAATGATACGCTGCTGTATTGGTGGCCTTTTACCAAAGGCTAATAAGCGGCCCAATACCAAGGTGCCAGAGTCGGCAGAGGTCACAAAGAAGACAACCACAACCACCAGAGCGGCGATTTTAGCGATAGTGGCAACCACACCAGGGCTGATCACATCAAAGGCGGTATAGAGGGTTCCGGCGTAATCCCAATTGTTCACAGCGGTAGTGTAAATACTCATATCAGCGCTATAAAGCGACTCATAAATACCTGCAGAACCAATGACACCAAACCAAACAGTGGACACTAGGGTAGGAATAATCATCACCCCAAGAACAAACTCACGTATCGTTCTGCCACGAGAAATACGCGCGATAAACATGCCAACAAAAGCCGCCCAAGCAATCCACCAGCCCCAATAAAAGATGGTCCAACCGCCTTGCCATGTTCGCTCATCGTCACTGCGAGCTGTCCATAGGGACATTTGCACAGCACTCGATATGTATTCACCAAGCCCTGTTAAGGTACTTGCGATGAGGTAGTTAGCGTTACTCGCCATTAAGAAAAACGCGAGAATAATCAGACAGATCCAGCTATTAAGCTCGGACAGCATTTTAATCCCTTTCGCCACACCAGTGGTCGCCGAAAAGGTTGCTATCACAGTAATTAGAACGATAGACACTATGGTAACTGTTTGAGATTTTTCAGTCAGAACACCTAATGACACCAACCCTGCACCGATTTGCTCAACCCCAAGACCAAGGGTGGTCGCAATACCAAAAATGGTACCAAATACCGCTAAAATATCGACAGCATGTCCTATTGGCCCGTAAATTTTATCGCCAATTAAAGGGTAAAGCGCTGAACGCATGGATAAGGGTAAACCCTTTCGAAAAGAAAAATAGGCAAGCGATAAACCAACAACGCCGTACATTGCCCAAGCCACTGCTCCCCAGTGGAAAACCGTAAGCTTTAAACCACCAGCAGCAGCTTCTGCCACAAGATCATTGGGAATCGGAAAGCCTTCATCGCCAGGCAGTAGGCCTGCATTTAATGCCGCTTGTTTAGCCTCAAAGAAAGCGGCGACAGCCCCTTTAACTTCAGCACTAACAAAAGGATTGCCGCCACTCCAACCACTGGCAAAGTGGATAAGGGGTTCTGACATTGAGAAGAAAAGCATGCCTGCTCCGGTACCACACCCAAACAGCATGGAGAACCAAGCAAAATTTGAAAATTCAGGACGTTCATCATCTCGCCCTAAACGAATTCTTCCTGCTTTAGAAAATAAGACGAACATACAAACCAAAAAGGCCAACATCATTATTGCAATGTAATACCAACCTAAGGTTTGCTCAATCCACGTTTTGATCCCAAAAAAATGTTCACTTGCGGTTTTGCCAAGCAATATCGTGTAAATAATAAAAACTGAAATCATCACGATTGCCGTGATGCCGAGTGTCGAATTTATCCCTTTCAGCATCCCTCTTTTTTCAATGAGCTTATCAAGCTCCTTGTCACTATACATATATTCACCTTTTTCATTGCTTTTTTGTAATCTGTGTCACAGCCGCTACGTTATCTAATGAAAAGTGATGAAAAATATTTACCACTAATTAAGTATTAAGAAGCTAATTTCTTGCGCTGCTTTTCTGATTATATTTGCACCGATTTGGCGCAAATTTCTAACCGTCGATTATGAGTGGGTTGATATAGTAATTTTCGATTATCAATTTACATGCAGAGATACCTCTAAGATTGAATAGATAAACTTCATTGGTCAGGCGAAAGGCCCAACTTCTTGAAACCTAAGCCGAAAAAAATCCGCTATCATTAGAAAATATCTGATCACTCAACAGAAATATAACGAATTGTTTCTATAGTTATGATCGCAATCAATGATTGTTAAGGAACCTGCGAATAAGTCCTCCCGCCTCAGCGTGTGGATAAAAGCGCCTAGATTTATGGCGAGGGGCGTAACTTAATAGTTATTCTATTGATAAGGCCCTCAACTTAAAGATAGTGCTTTTAGACCACGCCCTTCGGGTCTTTCAGAAAAAGCGTCACCCTGTGTTGTCCCTTTTCGAAAGGTGCCTACAGCTCTTATCAGAAAAAAGCGGCAAAGTGACGCCTTGCTTGACGCTTTTTCTGAAAAGACTGAGAAGAGGTGACTTAATCGCAGGTTCCTTAATTAAATTTACTGTAATACCAAGCCAAAACTAACACGCTCAAAATTCAAAATAGAACCCTGCTTTTCAATCTATTTTTCTGGTCTTTTTTTAATCACTTTCTCGTCCGACGGTTTCATCAAATTGAGTGTTTTTGAGTAACTTGTATTCGCCTTTCAATAAGTTTTCTGTCATTCGGTTAGTTAAAATTCAATAGATTATTTAAATTGAAACCTTCAATAGAATCTAAATATAAGATAGATTGCTTTCTCTTATATGAGGCGAGTTATGAATTACGTTCAACTAGAAACCTTCTTGAGTGTGGCGAATACTCGAAACTTTAATCGCAGCTCAGAAGAACTGTGTATTACCCAATCAGCAGTCAGTACAAGAATTAGAACACTAGAGAAATCATTAGGAGTAGAGCTATTCACGCGAGGACGATTTGGTGCCGAGCTTACAAGCTCAGGTGTTAAGTTTCAACAATATGCCACCAACATTTGTGAAGTATGGAAACAAGCACAGCAAGAACTCGCCCTACCCAGAGGCTATGAAGGGATTTTACGTCTCTCCACTCAATTTAGTATTTGGGATAAGTTTGTGAATGACTGGGTGATTGATATGCGAGAGCAATATCCTAACATCGCCCTGCACCTTGAGTCGGACTATTCCATGTCTATGATGGAGCAAATTGTTAATAATTTGCTCGATATCGCTGTCATGTATCAGCCTCGTATTTTATTAGACATAGAGATCATCAAGCTATTCGATGACAAGTTTGTCTTAGTGTCGACCCAAGCCTGCGACCTCGAAACGCTAGATAAAGAGAAATATGTATACATAGGCTGGTGTCCTAACTTTCATAGCGCTCACGCCTCTCAAGTTCCTTTTCTCAAAGCCAAAGGCGTCACCATGGGCCTTGGCACTATGGCGATAAACTACTTAAAGGAGAAAGGAGGCTCTATGTATATTCAGGCGTGGCGAGCAAAAGAACTCTTAGCAAGTGGAGAGTTCCATCTAGTCAAAGATGCACCCAGCATCTTACAACCGGTTTATGCCGTCTACCGTAAAAAAACCGAAGATAATGCACTCTATGATGCCGCCATTAAAAGCTTACACTCAGTGGCAAAGAAAATAGGCACTGGTCATAGTGATATATGATTAATCATGACGATAAAGGCTGTCATTGAGATTAGATAGATTGACCCATGTTGCTCATGCCTATTGCCACATTAATTGATAAACTGATTTCATATAGTCGTACCTAGACGAGTGAGCATTATGTGGATTCAAAAAGAAATAACCATTAAAGCCAAGTCACGTGGCTTTCACCTGATTACGGATGAGCTACTGGCTCAATTACCTGAACTTAGAAAACTCAATATAGGCTTGATGAACCTCTTCATCAAACACACCTCAGCATCTCTTACCATCAACGAAAATGCTGATCCAAGTGTGCGTCGAGATATGGAATCTCACTTCAATGTGATAGCTCCTGAAAACGCCCCTTATTATGAGCATATTTATGAAGGCCCAGACGACATGCCGGCTCATATCAAAGCCAGCTTATTAGGGGCAAGCCAAAGCCTGCCTATCTCTAATGGCAAGCTCAATATCGGCATCTGGCAAGGAATTTTTTTGTGTGAGCATAGGGACCATGGAGGCCCAAGAAAAATCGTAGTGACGCTGCAAGGGGAGTAATACTTTTAAGTCATGCCTTTGAATAGCTCAAAGGCATCTACATAATAGAAACTAACTAAAATGAGGCAAATACGGCCTTATGAAGTCATTAACTTGCGGCACAGTTTTATCATTTGTTCTGCTTCCGCTTTACCTAATCCAGTATTACAAAAAGCCTGCTCTGTGATGGATTCACTTTGTAAGGATAACTCTCGTCCTGCACTCGTTAGTACGATACTTTTTTGGCGGTCATTTCCTTCTATCGCATCTCTGCGTATCAAGTCTTTTTGCTCTAAGCGCTTTAACAAAGGCGTCATGGTGGCCTTACTTAACCCTGTTCTTTTTGCCAACAAACTAATTGAAATCTGATCTTCCTGCCAAAGCGACATAAGCACTAAAAATTGCGTATAGGTGAGTTCTAACGGCTCCAATAACGGCCTATAGATACTCGTTAGGTAATTAGAGGCGGAATAAACGGCAAAACAGAGCTGGTTATCTAATTGAGCAACGGACAAAAAATCACCTTTTACGAATAGTTTATATAAAAACATTTTGCCGTTTAATTATTAACAACACAATATTTAGTTGACGAATAGTTAGTGTACGAATAGTATTTACACAAATAGTTTGATCATAAATAAAAACATGAGGTGATCTTTATGCGTAAGTTAGCTTATATCGGTGCGGTATTAGTCGCGGTACAAGCCTTGCCAGCAATAGCTGATAAGACAGCACTTTCAACAGTAAACTCTTTCGAGAAGCTCTTTGGTGTAACCGAAGGCGAACGCCGAAACCATAGTAAAGGTTTCTGTTTTACAGGGACGCTACAACCTATGGATAAAAGGATGACTCTCTACTCAACCAGCCCTTTGTTTAAATATGAATCACAGGTCATTGGTCGACTATCCCATAAAGGGGGCAACTTTCATGCAGCTGATAACAAGCCAGCAGAATATGGCATGGGGTTATCAATCAAACCTGCCACAGGCAAACTCCATATGATGTCGATGAATACCCTAGACTTCTTTCCTGTCTCAACTCCAGAAGCCTTTGCAGCGTTAATGAAAGCAAAAGCAGAGGGTAAAGCAGCTGTTAAAGCCTTTAAAGAATCAAGCAAAGAGCTGCAAAATTTTAAAGCTCACAATGCCACTAAAACCAAAACTCTCACCCCTTACGAAGGCACTCAATTTAATAGCATTAACAGCTTTTATCTTGAGAATGATCTTGGAAAAAAGACAGCCATTAGATGGTCATTTAAACCTGTGAATGAACAAGGTGTCGTGTTAGAGCCTACACATAATTTTTTCTATCAAAACATGCAAAAGAACCTTGCTAATGGGGAAATTAGCTGGGATATGGTTATTACCTTAGCCAATAAAGAGGATGCAATAGATAACGCCGCAATTCCATGGGAAGGAGAGCATACTCAAATCATTGGGGCTAGACTAAAAGTGACGGCTATTAGCCGCCAAGAAACCGGAGCCTGTAGAAACCTTAACTTTGATCCATTGGTTTTATCCGACGGATTTCTCCCTTCTGACGACCCTTTACTGCAAGCAAGACGTAATGCCTATGCGATTTCTTTTGGTCGTCGTTTAAGCGAGCAATAACCCATCCACTAAACAGAACCTTCTAGCAAAAAATAAGGAATACAAAATGAGCGATCAATGGTTAACAAGTTTATTCACAGATGACCCACAAACAGGCTATGAGTTAGCCATCAAGCTATCTAGAATGGGCGTAAAGTACACTCAACCAAGTGATGATGTGCGTAAAAAACTACGCCCTATTTATGAGCAAGATGCCGACAGCCTTATTGCCTCTTCACAGGTAATAGCGACTAATTTTCAAACCGTTGCCCAAGCGAACAACTTCTGGCAAAAGCAATAATGCTATGACTAAAAAAGAGGTTTAAACTCAACTTAAACCTCTTTTTAAGTCTCGTCATAAAAAGTGGATTATTTCAATCCGCTAAGTAAAGCATCAAATACAGCGTCCATGACTTTTTGCACTTTAGCTTTGGCAGCCACCTGCAAAGTCAGTAATTCTGCTTCTTGAATTTTCTTCTCTCGTTCAAGCTCTATTTGGAACTCTTCTGGGCTCAACTCACCCTCAGCTCTCGCTTGAATCAGTTCATCTAATGAGACACTATTTTTTGCAAAACTTGCTTCTATTGCGCTTGATAACTCACTTGTTAAGTCTTCTTTAGCAAGTGTGTGTTTAACACTTTCTAGCGCATTTTCTATTGGGTTACTCATACTTTAAACCTCCATGATAAGTCTTTTATTGTTTCGCCATTTCTGCTTCGATCATGCTAGAAAGTAAACGCTGATATTGGGCTTGTCTGCGCTTAATCATAAAGTCGCTGAGCGTATTTTTTTGCTTATGAGCCTGCATATCCTGTTGCCACAAGCTTGCAAGAATCGCGGCTTGTTTAACGCTTTCTTCATTCTGTTCGCGTAATTGCTGACGTCTTTCATAGGCTCTAATATCCACATCAATTTTCAAATAGTCTTGTTGAAAATTAGAGTAGGTTCGCTGATTTTCTGGCAAAGCCTTCATTTTCAAATACATGAAATCTATTTCTTTATTTATGATCTCTAATTGAGTCAAACTTTGTGGATCATAATTAGCAACCAACTTAATGCTACATCCAGCGAGAAATACCACTGAAAGTAACAGCAGAAAGAAGGCCGAATAGGGCTTGGTCAATGAGCTCTTCATTTTCGATTTATTCCTTAAATTAATGTCCAAAGAGCATATCAAAAAAGTAAAAAATAAATAGGCAGTTAAAAGGTTAAACACCTGTTTTTAAATGAATAAAACATTAAAAAGCCACTACCTCTATTCCTAGAAGTAGCGGCTTAAACCTAGTTTCGCTAAAGGTTATGTTTGCTCAATAAAATGCCAGATCAGCTTGCCAATTTCTTTATCTAGTACATCATTATGGCCGTCGGTTGCATAACTCTCATCATCTTTACCATCCTCATCAGGCCCAATAATACTAGATGCATCAATCATGATGACTCGCTTGTCCTGTAAATCAAACTTTATGGTTGAGGTACCGCCTGCTTTTGGCCAAACTTCTACTTGAAAATGCTGATTATCCTTAGCGCAGTCTAATCCAGATACTAGCCACTTAGTACTCCCAACATGACATGACCAAAAGGCAATCGGGTTTGCGTTATCATGCTTAGATGTTGTCAGCACGATTTGCGTATTTAAAGACTTAAAGCCTTGATAAGGTGATCCTTCTCTTCCCCATTCATCTTTTCCATCTTTACCAAATCGACGGGCACTAAATGCCCCTTGTAGACCAAAAAATAAATCAGGAGACCAAGTCTCAGTCTTATCAGCTGAGGTCAAAAATGCTTTAGAGAAAAGCGCCCGACTTAATAGCCTTGCTCCCATACTATGGCCTAATAAAACCACCTTAGGTCGTTTGCTTTTTGGTAATGTATTTAGCGTGTTAGGGACAAGTTCATTCAGCATTAAATTAGCCCATGTATAACCTATTTCATCAGCGTCATTAGATTTAGTTGGGTAGCTACTTAAATGGCCTAGTAGCCTTTCAGCATCAGAGCTAATGCTGGACCAAACCGATGGCCAAGTAATTCCAACAATGAAAGGTTTGTAATTTGAACCATGCTTACTTGCTGATTTAATCGAGGCCTTTAATCGATTAAAGCGATAGACAGACTCAACTTGATCATTATTCCAACCCATTGAATAAATCATCAGATGGGTATAATTACCTTCACCCAATACCTTTGCTAAACGATCAAAAGCACCTCGCATTTTATTCAATGAATCGTCCATGCTATAGGTGTTTTGTTCAGGTCTGATTTTATAAAGGTTGTAGTGAAAATCTAAGTCACCTTCACTGTCTTGAAATACAATTTGAGTGGGGAGGATAATTTTTGCTTGGCCTGTAATGGCCCGCTTTGCAGTCAGCTTTTGGTTCACGCTGATATCTGTTGGTATGGAGATAAAGGGGTAATCAATTAAGTCACCAGGGAGGATATTTGCTTTTGCTGAATTTATCTTCTCAAAGCCAATAATCAGACTGTCATTTAACTCAAAGTTTTCCGATCGACCTAGCTCTTGATAAGCCCTATCCGTTTGCGCCGCACTACAGGCATATAAAAACAAAGTCATTAATAAAATAAGAAACTGCTTCATGGTTCCATCCTCATTCTTATCATCGAATAAGTTTTGTACAGGCTGGTTCACTTGTCAAAGAAACTGCCAAAATAGCTATTTGGAATAAGAAGAGAATTTGAGTTTAAGCACTTAGAATAAAAGCACTTTCAAGGAGATTTGCTTCCATCCAATTTGATGGAAGCAAGGTCAGAATTTAAGGTTTTAATCTTGCCTAATACCTGAATAGCGAAAGGCTTCTTTGGTATAAGCATCTAGCTCAGAATGGGTCATTTCATCGTGTACAACCAGTATTCTGCCAAGGTAAAGTTCGGGTAAGTCTAACTCTCTTTTTTGAATGTATAGCTTGATAGATTCGGCTGTGGCAACACCAAGATCATCACTCATCCTCATAGGTGTGGCACTCAATTCACCTAGCTTTATTTTTTCAATTTCCTTCGCTGTACCTCCCCAACCGGTTACAAACATATCATCGAGTTTGTTAGCGTCCCCTAGGGTATCTACTGCTCCCATTGTCATGGCAGTATTGGCATTGTGTATCATTTCCACTTCTGGGAAGTTTTCGAGAAATAACTTAACCCCATCAGAACCACCCAATTTTTGATACTGCCCAAAATGCTCATAATTGTTTACCCAGTCTGCTTTTTCTTCCACACAGTCAATAAAACCTTGGGATCTTTGAGTATCAGTAATACCAGGAATACCTCGATTGGCCGCAAACTCAACATCATTTCCTAGACGCTCAACCACATAATGACACAATACCTCGGCTCCCATGGCGCTTGAGAAATCAAACCAGGCATCAGGTTGGTACTCCCAATGAGGGTTTGGTGTATGGAAGGCCCAAATAAAGGTTTTGAATTTATCCGATGCAGCCAGTTTTTGAATGTTATTAGATTGCAGCTCTAACTCAGAAGGGCCAAAAATCACAAAATCATATGACTCTTTATTACTTAAAACTGAGCGAGTATGTTGTGTTTGTAAAGCGTGCTCTATCTGTCTAGAAGAGTACTGATCAATCACAAAAGGCAGTTCTAACTCCATCAAACGTTTTGTCATAGCCGTGTAATTTCTTACCCAAAAATCAGAGATATCAGCACTTGGATATATGATGGCAATACGAACAGGGTCAGTCAGTTTTACATCAATTGGAGCCGCTTTCGCGTTAACGGTTAATTGAAATGCTTTTAGCTTTTCCTGCTCAACTTGTGTCTTTTTCACCTCATTTGGACTAGCTTGATTAGCACTAACAGAAGTCGAAAAAATCAGAGAAGTCAGCAAAAAAACATTACAAAAGTGGCTAAGAGTGCGTATATACATGGTTTACACCAACTAAACAGATTGTGGAATATTCTTATCTTATACTATAAATATTGATAAATTAAGCTTATATAAGAAGATGCTAATTAAAAGATTCTTAACTATTATAGCCATTATTCTAAGCAGCTATGCTTCGTATTCTCTCGCCAATAATTCGCCAGAAAACTATCTGGATTACGCCATTAAGAAGGTAGAACAAGCCACTAAAAGTAGCCAAGTTTGGGATGGTCCAAAAGATGGCCCAAAGCTTGTTAACAATAAGAAAATCATTTTTGTCGCATCGGATTTAAGAAATGGTGGTGTCTATGGTGTTGCCAAAGGAATTTCAGAAGCTATCTCTAATCTTGATTGGCAATTAAAGTTTATTGACAGCCGAGGTTCGGAAATTCGCCAAGCGGCAGGATTACGAGAAGCAATTAGCTTTCGACCTGATGCCATTATTTTGGGGGGAATCGACGCCCTAAGGCATAAGACCATTTTAGAGCAAGCCAAGAAACAAGGCATAGTGGTTGTTGGCTGGCATGCGGCAGAATTAGCAGGCAGAAATGATGAGCTTGGATTATATACCAATATTACGACAGACCCTTTAGAAGTTGCCGAAGTCGCCGCTTTACTTGCTGTTGTTAACTCAAAGGGCAAAGCCAAAGCCATTGTTTTTACAGACCCTAATTATAAAATAGCCTCTATCAAGGCAAGAGTTATGGTGGACACCTTAAAGAAATGCAGTACTTGCAAAGTATTAGAGTTGAAGCCTTTAGCCTTAGATCAGATTGCTGAGAAGATGCCAAATACCTTGAACACACTGTGGAATTCATACGGCGAAAACATCACTTATTTTTTAACCATTAATGACCTCTATATTGACTACGCCATTCCTTCTTTTGAATCTAGATTAGAGGAAAGCAGAGGTATCCCTCGCAATATATCAGCAGGTGATGGCAGTAAGGCGGCTTATAAGCGAATCAGTCAGCAGCAGTTTCAGCTTGCGACTGTACCAGAACCCTTATACTTACAAGGCTGGCAGATTATTGATGAGCTAAACAGAGCTTTTAGCAATCACCCACCTAGTGGTTACTCTACCCCAATTCATTTAGTCATTCCGGATAATGTGGATGACTTAATCACAAGTGAAAGTTCGGGAATTTATGATCCTAAAAATGGCTATCGAGATGTGTATTTGAAGATTTGGGGCGGTGAATGAAATTAAAAGAAGTTACCATTACTCAGCGTCTCATCTTTTCTAACTTGCTGTCTTTGATGATAGTAAGTTTTGCGATACTGATAGTGATTAGATCCCTCTATTTTGTTGAATCTACTCTTAAAACCCAAGCACATGAACACATTACAGTCTTGTCTGAGCATTCGGATATCAGCCGTCGAGTTTTCAAGTTAACCTCTCGTGTAAAGCTGCTTGAGCAAACCTTCTTGTTTAGTGAAAGCACTCTTTCAGAAGAAGCTTTTCATATTGATTTAGAGCTACAAACCCTACGTGAACTATCAACGAACCGAGTACTATCGCAAAAGATGGATTCCTTCATTGATAACTTCCATCGTTTTTTGGGTAGTTCTTTATCACTTAACCGAATACTCAAGAAAACCCAACAAATTGATGCTTTACTCGCCGAGCAAATTGACGAGCTAGAGTTACATATCTCAGCCCAAAGGTTAGTCGACTCACAAGACAGTGAAAACTGGAGTTATTACAACAAGCTAGACCTTATTTCCATGTTGCGAGAATCCTTCTTGATGACAGGCAAGATGGTAGGCAATATCCACAGCCGAATCACACCAGAAACAGAACAAGTGTTAATCATTGAAGTAGAAAAAGAGTTAGATATTCTACTTTTACATCTCGAGAATGTTGATATCAACACGGCTGAGCTGAGAATTCAAAAACAAAAAATGAAGAAAACCCTGCGTAAATACAACGCAGCACTAAGACGTATCAAGGCAAACTTAAAACAACGTTGGATTGTAATGGATGCCCTAGTGACTTCCCAAAACGAACTCTTGTCTATGGTTGAGCTGACCGAATCCAATGTGCAAAAAGATGCCCTAGCCTTAGCAGAAAACCTGAAAAAAGAGATAAGTCAGTCTCGATTTAATGCCATATTGATTAGTATTTCCGCCTTTATATTATCCATTTTGCTTGTCAGCTTAGTGGTTAAACGGCACATAAGAAAACCTCTGGATGATCTTAGCGAAGGGTTTGACCGAATAGAGTCCGACGGCGTGAATAAACCCATTAACTTAAACCGTACGGATGAATGGAGCCATATCGAGAATACCTTTAATAAAATGGCACTGCGCCTTTCCGATGCTTATTCAGACCTGAATGAAGAGAAAAAGAATTTCGACTTCTTAGCCCACCATGACCCTTTGACGGGTCTAGCAAACCGTCTGCTCGGTACTAAAAAGCTCAATGAAAAAATCCTCAAGGCAAAAGAACAAAGCTCATCCTTCTTATTAATTTATTTAGATATCGATGAGTTTAAAACCATTAATGATTCTTTAGGCCACACTTCTGGGGATAACCTGCTAATCAATGTCGCAAAAGTACTAGAGAAGCTAGTAAATGGCATAGGTTTTGTGTCTCGCATGGGCGGTGACGAATTCATGATAGTGGTCGATGATGAAGAGTCAGTACAACAGGGTGAGGCCATTCTCGAACGCATCAATAAGTCCTTGCGTAAAGCTTATTATATCGATGATAAAAGTGTGTTTGTGTCAGCTAGTATCGGGGTTTGCCAGTTCCCAAGCCATGGTAACGACGACGAAACCTTAATTCGAAATGCCGATACCGCCATGTACCATGCGAAGCGCAACGGCAAAGATCAGTACCGCATTTATGTGGATAAAATGACCTTAGAGGTCACGGATATTATTGAGACAAACTTAGGCCTGCGCCAAGCAATTAAAAACGATGAGCTGGTTGTTTACTTCCAACCTAAAGTCGACCTTCACAGTAAGCGCGTCACAGGGGCAGAAGCGCTGGTGAGATGGGAGCATCCTAAATTGGGGCTACTACAACCTGTCGACTTTTTAGAGATTGCCGAGAAAACAGATCTCATCGTCGATATCGATAAATGGGTGTTTAGAAAAGTCGCCTCTTTAATCAGCCAATGGCAAGCAGAAGGCGTAAACCTTGAAGGCGTACTTTTCTCAGTGAACTTCTCGGCTCGCATGTTTTATATGCCAGATCTAGCGGAACAACTTAAAGACATTCTTGATCAAACTAACTGCCAGCCTCATCAGCTCATTTTAGAAATCACCGAAAGAGACATGATGCGAGACTTTGTCACCTGTGTGCAAAATATCGAAACACTCAGGGCCCAAGGTTATAAGATCGCTATTGATGACTTCGGCACAGGCTACTCATCCCTTTCTGTGGTGAAAAACTTATCCGCAGATTACCTAAAACTGGATCGCAGCTTTATCCAAGACTTAGACACGTCACAGCTTGACTATGAGATTACCAATGCCGTTTTGAAACTTGCCAAAATACTGAATTTATCTGTCATTGCCGAAGGCGTAGAAACCCAAAGGCATTTAGATAAGCTTATCAAGCTGGGCTGTAAACGTGCACAAGGATACTACTTTTCCAAGCCGCTACCTGTAACGACTTGGTTGGAATACTTTGAAGCGAATCAGGGAGATAAGTAGATAAACCAAGCTAAACTAACAATCGTTAGCCAAGCTAA
The DNA here is from genome assembly GCF_001624705.1 of Marinomonas sp. SBI8L. Lineage (GTDB taxonomy): Bacteria > Pseudomonadota > Gammaproteobacteria > Pseudomonadales > Marinomonadaceae > Marinomonas. The sequence goes on along the minus strand of NZ_JSEO01000003.1, from coordinate 34,027 downwards.
AACCTCACTAAAGAACCAAAATGGTGCACTAAAAAATCTCAAGCACATTAATGAGATAAACTGGTGCACCTATTATTTTGTAGCATAAATAAGCCCACTTAAAACATTAGAAATTTCGAATATAAATAATATAGCCTCTCTCACCTCTTCTAAAATTCACTTCTTTTTTAATCACTTAAGCTGATTTTCAAAACTTCATTCCATTTTTACTCTATTCGGCATCAAACCTGCATTCATATCACTCAAATGTCACATTAAAAGAGCATGTTTAAGCACTTAACCCCATTAAAAAAAGAATTAAGAGTCGAACCACTATGGAAGAAATTCAACCAACACTCGATATTATCTGGATCATGATTTCTGCTGCCCTAGTCATGTTTATGCAAACAGGTTTCACAGCCTTTGAAGCAGGCCTCACCAGAGCAAAAAACTCAATCAATGTCGCAATGAAAAACATGACGGATTTTGTCGTCGCCATTTTTGCCTTTTGGTTTATTGGCTATGGTTTGATGTTTGGAAGTGATGCACTGGGTTTATGGGGCACAAGTGCATTTATGCTTAACGGGTTAAGTGAGCCTAGTGATATTGCCTCTTTCGTATTTCAGGCAACCTTTGCAGGTACGGCTGCAACCATTGTAAGTGGTGCCGTGGCAGAACGAATGCAGTTCATGTCTTATGTTGTGATATCGCTGCTTTTAACCGCCATTATTTACCCAATTTCTGGTCATTGGATCTGGGAGAGTGGCGGCTGGTTAGCCGAAAAAGGCATGATAGATTTTGCAGGTTCTACTGTTGTTCACTCTGTTGGTGCTTGGGTTGGTCTCGCTGGCGTTATCATGCTTGGACCTCGTATTGGTCGTTTCGATGCGGAAGGTAAAGCAAAGAAAATTCATGGCCATAGCCTTATTCTGGCCGTTATTGGTACTTTTATTCTCTTCTTTGGTTGGTTTGGCTTCAACGGTGGCAGTACCCTTGCAGCAACCAAGGACATTGCCGGCATAATGGCGAATACCATGTTGGCAGCATCAGCGTCTGCCATCATGTGTTTTGTCATTTCAGTTTCAAGTAAAAGCAAGACAATCGACATTGAGAAAATTTTAAGTGGTGTCATTGGTGGACTGGTTGGTATTACCGCAGGCTGTGCTGTCGTTACCCCGAGTGGGGCTATCATTATTGGCTTAGTAACAGGTGCGATTGTCTACTTTAGCGAAGAGATTATGCTACATGTGTTCAAGTTGGATGATCCTGTTAATGCCATTGCCGTTCATGGGGTAGCAGGGGTTGTTGGTACCTTAATGTTGGCATTTGTCGCCCCTCTAGAGAACTTAAACAGCGTCAGTCGCTTTGATCAGTTCACCGTTCAATTAACCGGTGTATTGGCAGTCTTTGCTTGGTCCTTCTCAACTGGCTTAATTATGTTTTGGGGCTTAAAAACCTTTAATAAGTTAAGAGTTGAACCCGAGCACGAAAAAGAAGGCTTGAATATTGTGGAGCATGGCGCAACGAGTGGCATCATTGAAACCCTAAGTGCTATGCAAGAGTTTGTGAATGCTCACAGTAATCCTGAGGCGATTGCCGATTTAACCAAGCGTCTTGAGGTTGAAAATGGCACTGAAAATGGTGATATTGCCGTTATGTTTAATCGGCTACTTAGCCAGGTTGAGCAGACTTATGCAAACTTCTCTCAGGGTGTAGACAACCTAAAACACCATACAAGTAATATGAATCTAGACTCTTCTGATATAAGTCTGGCAGTACAGAAACAATTAGCTGACATAGCAAATATCACCAAATCTACCGCGGAATTACACGACTCTCTACACAACTTTGCTAATCTCACTATGGATATCACGCAAAGGTCAAACCATGTAAAAAGCAGCTCTTCCGAATCGTTAGAAATGATAGAGGAAATGAAAGCTACCATGCTTGAAATGCAGGCTAAAGCTGATGAGGCCTACGACATTATGCAGGCCCTAAGACAAGACAGTGATCAAATCGTTAACATTCTCTCTGGGGTACAAGAAATCTCAGAACAGACCAATTTACTGGCGCTTAATGCTGCAATAGAGGCTGCACGCGCGGGTGAAAGTGGACGTGGGTTTGCAGTCGTGGCGGATGAAGTTCGTCAACTATCCAGTAAGACAAACCTTGCTACACAAGAAATAGGTGTTGTCATTGACAGTCTGCAAAGTCGAACGACACATGCAAATCACTTAATGGATGATAACAGGCTAAAAGTCAGGGAAAGCAACAGTTTGATGAGCCAAGCAATAGAGCGATTATCCAGAAGTAACGACGAAATAATCAAGGTACAAAGTGCTAACAGTATCATCAATGAAATGGCGCAAACTGAAAAAGACAATATTTCTTTGCAGCTCAGTGCCGTTGAAGATATCGAAAATGCCTGTACCACGAATTTAAATAAGATCTCCTCTATTGAGAACTCAAGTCAGGCACTAACAAACGTCTCTCAATCCTTTGAAGAGGTCACTTCAAGCTTTAAAACCAGTACAAGACTTCATTAAATCATACCTAGACCAGCATTAATCAAGGTGCTGGTCTAGGTAATATAAGTTCTAACAAGGCCTTCAACTCGAATGGAAGCTTCTAGGATAAAAAATGATCAAGATATTCGTGTTCGGTACTCTCAAAGACGGCTTTCCTAACTTTGAATCTAACAAGGGAACTCGCTTTCGGGGAGATTTTGTCACTAAGGAAGCCTTACCACTTATGTTAGTTGGCGAACGCTTCTCTCCTTGGCTGATTTTGCCTGATACCAAACTTTCTGAAGAAATAGACAAGCGCTTTCAGACTCACCCTGTTAAAGGTCAGGTATTCGAAGTTAATCAAGAAGTACTGGATGAAATGGATAAGCTGGAGCGCATCCATGAAGCAGACGGCTATCGTCGTGTTGAAATAGATGTCTTCTGCGAATCTAGCGCCGAGATATTTACCGTTTTCGTTTACGGCAAACCTTATGAGCAATGTAGGGAGTTAGCCTTTGAAGAGTCTGTGAGAAAAGTGCTTGAGGGAGAGTATTTGTTAGAACACGCAAAGCTCTACTCTAGCCGCAACAAACCCTAACCGAATCTCACTCTTACCAAACTCAATCAAAAAAGCCTGCTCAGGGAGCAGGCTCTGATCATATTGACGCTAGCGTTAAATTAAGCGGTTTTCTCTAAAACAAGCACATCAATTTTACCAAATAGTGCTTGGCTTGATGCTTCCATTTTACGGATATTCTCGACGATATGATTGCGTACTTTCATATCTCCCTGCCAGTTTTCATCTCTGTGATTAAGCGCTTGGCGAATCGACTCATGTACATTTTGATAAGGGGATTCGATTGCACTAAAGCTGGCTCTATTATTAAAGTGCTCACCTTGTTCACCGTAATACCATTGTCCAAACTGACACTCATGGTAATCAAGGCTAACTAGCTCGCGGCTCTCTATCGCATCATCATTCGACACAGCGCGATAAGCATTTTGCTTATACACCATGAGATCCGCTTTCACTAAGGAGCCTGAGGCCTGATCTTTCGCCGTATTCACACATTCCGTTGTCTCTATGGCAGAGGCTAACAAGGCTTCAATATTCTCATCTACATTGCCCATTAGGTCATTGGCTGAAGTAGTGAGGTGCACAGATTGCTCGGCTTGAGTGGTGATCTCCCCCACTCTTTGTGAGAAGGAGTTAAGAATACTCGAAATACCATCGGCAATTTCTTTGGTATTGGACGAGAGCGCCTTTACCTCATCAGCAACAACAGCAAAGCCTCGTCCGTTTTCTCCTGCACGAGCAGCCTCGATAGAGGCATTAAGCGCCAGCAAATTAGTTTGATCGGCAATGGCTGTGATTGACGATAAGGCGGTGGCTATCTTTTGGCTGTCCTGATTTAAGCCATTCACAACTTCTACAACAGACACAGCATTATCATTAATATTCTTGAGTGAGGTGTTTATTTCTTTTACCGCTGCTCGGCTGGTTTGAGTATTGGCAACATTGTCTTTTGCCAGTTTATCTACCTGAGACACTTCTTTCGTGATCTTGGTAAAATCTTCCTGAGTGCTATGTAAATCATTGATCAGGTTATTAATATTCAATTCGTATAAGTCACTATTGAGGGCATTTTGGGAGATGTACTCAACATTCTTACTCATGGCATCCAGAGACTTATTAATATGCTCAAGGGAGAGTTTTAACAAGCCAGGTAAGGCAATGGGAAAAGTAGGTCTGGAGAAGTTATTTTTAACCGCATAGCTAAAGCAGGTATCCACTTCATTAAAGTAGTTTTCTAATATATCGAAAAATTCATTTAACTCCCAAGCAACTTTCCCGACTTCTCCCTGCCCTTTTATTCTGGTGATACGCTGATTAAATTGCCCTTTATTGGCATTAATCAATATCTCGTTAATATTATTGAGTGTGATCAAATAGGAGCGAAAACCTGTGTACATTTTGGCTGATATCACAGAGACAACTAGGGCTGTGGCAATTAAAAACCAATCTAATCCATGCAGGAAAAACACATAGATATACATACTAAGGGCAAGCACGGCGAGTATGGCAGAATAAATTTTAACCTTGGTTCTCAATAAAGGAATATTGGCTGAAACTTTCGCGGCTTTACTGATTTTGGCTGAATAGGTATTAGACATCTTGCTTACGACTTCCTGTGAAACAAGTTAATAACAAAGTCCTGATAATCTAGGTTTTGGCTTTTTAGCTCTTCTTGCAAAAATGCGAGTGACTTATCTACAGCATCTTTATCTGAATGAGCTTGCCTCTCTATGCTCAACATCTGTTGATAAATTGGCTCTATTACTTTGATGGCTGAAGCTGGCGGTTTGCGCCTTACAGACAAATAGCCAAGCAGGTTACCTTGTTGATCATATTCTGGGGTGATATTGGCAAACACCCAATAGTAACGACCATCGCTACGTAGATTTTTCACATAACCAAAAAATTCTTGGCCTTTCTTGATCGTTGACCAAACATACTTAAACACCCCCTTTGGCATATCAGGATGGCGAATAATATTATGGTTAAAGTTAATTAATTGATCTTCACTCAGTAGGGATATTTCCATAAACACCCGATTAGCATAAATAATATGGCCACGGACATTGGTTTTACTGACGATAAACTCCTCGTCTCCAATAGAAACTTCTTCATTTACCAGAGGGAGTTGCTTCATTAGCCCTTTCTTCTTTGGCATATACTCGACCTTATATAAGCGCTGATTGAGACAGGTTTGCACCTATTTCATTACCCTAGATCTGAATTATGCAGGGTATTTAGATGCTAAAAATAAGTGGCGCTCTCACACTTACTTAAGATAAATATGATATAGATTTGACTGGGGTCATGGATTGACATTAGACAGGGATAATCGTCATAAACTGAGCTTTTCTAAAACAAAGCACAGGCAATTAGTTTAAACAAAGTGAGTATGCGGGTGATTCTATGGAGCTAAAAAATTAGTCTAATCAGGCCTAGATTAACGCCTCTTCCCTTCGATTCAGATGATATAAATTATAAACCACTAAAATCAATATCAGAGCGGCATAAGCAGCAATACGCCATGAATCCAAGGGTTCATGGTAAAGGTATATGCCTAACAGCATGCCTAATACAGGAGAGATGAACTGGTAAAGTGGCAAGATTTTAAAGTTAACCCTCTTGGCACCGCTGACGAATAAGGCAAGTGGTGTCACGGTTAATATGCCAAGTAAGAACAAAGCTGACAATGACTCTATCCCCAATGCAATCAGCCCCTTGTCGTTATAGATAGAGTCGTCATATATAAAGCAGATGACAATAGAAACGGGCAGCATAAGCAAGGTTTCGTGCAAGAGGCTTTTGATAGGGTTCAATTGATATTTAGTGTGCCAAAGCGCATAGCCTAAAAATGAGAGTGAAATACCGAGGCCGATTAGGGGGAAAACACCACTTATAAAGCACTCTATCACGAGAATAATTAACGTCAGAGTGACACAAAGCTTGGTGCTGAATTGTCTATCTTTTCCTAAGACTAGGTTAATTGACAATAGCAGAATTGGGAGAATCAAATAGGCATAACTTGCTTCTATTACATACCCTGATTTGACTGCGAAAGCATAACCTCCCCAGTTAATTGAAAGCATCATTGCGGGTAGCAAACTTAATATCAGGTCCCTAAGTTTGATACGAATTGAAGTAAAAAAGTAAGTCAGAAAGAACAAGGTCGCAAAGGCACTGCTTATCTGTACGGTTAATAAAAATAAAGGAGAGTATTCTCCAATAAAGAAGAAATAAAGCGGTAGTGAGCCCCAGATAAGGTTAGATGCAAGAATTTTAAGGTGATATTGGAGCATAGTTTTCTGAGCCTGTCATAATCATCGCATAGTCATCACATAGGATTTAACTAGGTGAAATTGAAGCTTAAACGCATGCTTTGCTGCACTCGTTCATTAGCTTCCTAGACTACAGATTCATCCTCTCAATTACTCAGACAGCAGATGTCAGAAAATCAGGCAACTGGCTTCAAATACTTAAAGCGTTGGCATATGTTGGATAAGAAAGTCGACAAAGGCTTTAACTCGCAAGGGCGTTTTGTCTCGCCTTTGATAAAGCGCGCTTAAAGGAATGTTATAAGTCCAACCTTCAAGGCAGGTTTCAAGTTTTCCCTCAGCGATATACTCTCGACAGGTGAAATCCAACAAGGTTGTGACACCAGAACCATCGAGAGCAAAAGAGAGCAGCATTTCATCAGAGTGGCACATATGAGAAGGGCCAATATCCACCAAGAACCTTTCGCCTTTATCACTAAAACTCCACTTATTTCCTGTTTTGCAATGACGGTAATTGATACAAGGTAAGGTTTTTAGCTCATTAGGATGAGAAGGTTTTTGTCTGTTTTCCCAAAAGCTTGGGCTAGAAACAACATGGGAACCAACGCTGAGTAACTCGCGGCTGATATAGCTAGTATCCTCAAGATCACCCAATATTAAGGCCACATCAATATTATCTTCCACTAGATCACCCAGCTCTTGCCTCACCACTATATCAAGTACTACTTGAGGGTAAGCTTGCTTGTACAGACTGAGTATTTGATGGAAGTTTTTAGTATCGAGCACACTGTGGATTTGGATACGTAATTGACCTTCTTGGTTATCAGAAAAACCAGATAACAAGGCATGGCTATCGGATAGCACTCTGTTTAACTTTTTACATTGGACTAAAAGCGCTTCTCCTTCTTGGCTTAAAGCGAAACTGCGTGTGGTGCGATTAATCAGACTCACAGAGTAAAGTGTCTCTAACTCATCAATATGATTCGCTAAAGTACTGCGCGATTGTCCGAGTGCTTTCGCGGCCTTTGAGAAGCTACCTATGCTAGCGATATGATAAAAACTTTGCAGCCAAATGCTCAGCTTTGCTTGTTTATCACATAGATTATTCCGCATTTATAACGCTCCAGTTAGACCCATTTAGCAGTACCTAGGAAACCTCCCAACGCCATTAGAAGGTACAGCACTTTTTTCATGGCCCACTGTATATTTTAAATAACCATTTATCCATTAAACAAAATAGAAATGATTTCTGATACTAAAACCTGTATCCAAACTGGATGGAAGGAAAAAGCTGGACCTCATCATTTTCATAGCGATCGCCTTGGCTTTCAACCTTGTCACCATCATAAAGTAGGATGTCCAACGCTAACCAAGGGGTGATGGTGAAATTGTTATTTTTAACAAATCGATAGCCAATTCTTGGCGCGGTCGTGATGACAGTGCGATCAAATACTTCATTGCTTTTGGTATGGGTATAAGTCACATCTGCAAAGTTTAACTCCCAGCCGATAAAGACCCCCTCATAATGATTAAAAAGGTGATCATACTTAATACCAAAGCCTTCAAACTCCATATCAAAATTATCATTGCCATGGATATCATCGTCAGCCTCTAGTCCGAATACACCAATTTCAAAACGCTTATCCCCAAAAGTTTGCGCAATACTCAAAGAGTAACCTTTTAAAAGAAAAGGCACGGGGTCAACAGCGATGTCAAAACTATGGGCTGAATTAGCCAGTAAAGCGGATATCAATAAGCCTAGCTTTATTACATGTTTCATTATTCTTCACTCTGTGTGTGACTCATGCATACAAGGTAAATACCTGTGATTCACCTGTATGGGAAATTCATTTTATCGAGCAATGATATTGAACAAAGAAAAAGCTGAATAGTTGATTTAGTTGCAATCTGATTAACCAAATCACAAGCGGAATTTAAGCCTTAAAATTCAGATAATGGCATTTTAAGGCTGGGGAAGTATCTGAAGAAAAGCTATTCGAGCAAGTTATACCAGTGTCATTACTTGCTCTACTGGCTTACGAATTTTTTGAGGCCAGTTACCTTCTGCTGGATAACCGACTGTCACTAACATGACTGGCACACTCGCATCATGGATTGAAAAAGCGGCTTGAACAGCCTCTGAATCAAAGCCACCCATGGCACCAGAAACTAAACCTAGCTCTTGCGCTGCAACCATTAGGCTCATTGATGCTAAGGAGCCAGAACGCATGGCTTCATCACGTCTAACTTGGGCATCATTTTCATGGGATTGAGTCACCATATCGACCCAAGTTTGCTGAACACCAGAGCTAATAATACCCGCATCGACAGACGCCTGAAGTACGTCACCTAGCTCTTTATAACCTTCGGTTTTACCGCACACAATAAATGTCACTGCCGCATCCAGCACCTGAGGTTGGTTAAAAGCAAGAGGAAACAAAGTCTGTTTTGCTTCATTTGAATAAACCGCAACAAATTCCCAATTTTGAAGATTAAACGCACTCGGTGCCAAGCTGGCTAATCGCACTAATTCAGATACTAGCTTGGTATCAATAGTGCGAGATTTATCATATTTACCTACAGAGGTACGTTTTTCTAATACTGATTCTGTACCAGCTTGTATAAAATTTGTGTCTTTGAACTCGGCTAGATTTGTCATCGTTTTCCCTACCTTGAATATTAGTTTTTAGCGTAATTTTTATCCCTACCTTAGATGCTTAAATGACACCTAATGGGATGCTCTTGCTAGATAATTAAATTTATCTTGAAGTTAAGATACATTTAGGATGACAGCTTTTTATCTTGATATCAAGATAAAAAGTAAAATTAATATTCTTGGGTTAATTTTTTAATTGAAGCTTCAACTTTATTGATCACATCAGCCATTGCGACTTCTGCATCACGATCTAGCCCTTGAAATTTTGCGGTAGATAACTTCAAAGATTCGAGCACATCTATGTAGGATTTGATTAACTCTTTATTTCTGACTGAAAATTCAATCAGTTGATTTTTACTCATATCAAGGGCTTGATAAGCTTTTAGATAGGATGAAGTCACAATAAGAAGATTGTTATAAACAGTATTCTGATTTATTTGGGGCTTGGGAATGTTGTCAAAATCAAAATTTTGAAAACAATAAATAACTGCCTCAAACTCCTCTATCTGTGCACCGTACTTATCTCGATATGACTTGTGCAGCCTCTTTTCCATCAAACTAATCAAAGAATAAATAAACAAGAGATTCAATATGACTAATAAAACAGCGTCCATCATGGCGGTCACCAAGTATTTAAAAATAAAAAACTAAATTGGCAGTACTGACGCCACCAATTTAGTCCCTTCTTGCTTCTCATTAAGCAGACAGTTTTATAAGAAATCCTGCCAATCACTTAACCCATATTTCGCCATAATATTTTTTATTTCGCCGGATGCTTTGAGAGATGCCATTTGCTGATCAAAGTAATCCATCATTTCTTTTACGTCAGAGGTTTGTCCCGCATCTGGAGTAAAGGCCATATAGATTTTTGCAGTCGAGGTGCAACCTGCTTCTCTAAATTCATTATTGAGCTGCATATTAGCAAGCTCATATTGAGTTGAGTTATAGGTAAATAAAAACGCATCTATCCTATCGAATTTGGTTTTCTTGATGCTGATATCCAAATAGCTGTCGCTATAGGGGATAAAATCGAACTGATCTGGATTATCAGCAATAAAGGAGTTTAGTTCTTCTATCGAAGTGTCCTGGGCAAGGCCTACTTTTAGTCCGGTAAGCGATTCTGGCCCTGAGTACGTCCAGTCAGAGTGAGACTTAGTAAAGAAACACATCCTTTGAATTCCTACTTCTTGTGTTGGAAACATAAGGTTAGGTGCTTCTTGCTTTGCTGGCGCTAGAAGTGCCTGAGCTTGACCTTTTTCAACAGACTTAATCGCACGGGACCAAGGAAAAGTCGTTACCTTGACTTGATAAGGACTGTCTTTAAAAACAGCCTTTACCGTATCCATAACATACCCTTCTTTATCACCTGTACTACAGAGTTGAGGGCACCAATCGATCGAACTAACCAATAAGGGTTCTGCTGCATAAGCCTGCTGAGCAAACAAAATGGCAGATGAAACGAGTATCTTTGACTTTAGCTGAAACATGAATACACCTTTTAATTGACACGGAATTGGGAAGTGTTTTGCTCTAACTTTTTAGAAGAAGTAAGAATGTTTTCTGATCTATCATTGATATCGTAGAGTTGTTCTAGGCTTTGCTTCCCAGCCTCTACAATTTTCGAAATATTATTAGCTAGGTCATCCGATACCATGTTTTGCTCTTCTGTCGCGGAAGAAATATTGTCTGTCATTGAGCTGATTTGCGCAGTTGCATTAAGAATACTCTCAATCAAACTATCTGCATTTTGAGCCGCATCAACAGACTCTTCACTCACCCCATGAGATAGGGCAATAATCTCAATAACAGAGTTTGTCCCTTGCTCTAGCTTCTCAATCGTTTTTTGAATTTCGGTGGTACTTTCCTGGGTTCTATTCGCGAGAGCTCGTACTTCATCAGCCACCACAGCAAAACCGCGACCTTGCTCTCCTGCTCTTGCTGCTTCAATGGCTGCATTCAAGGCAAGTAGGTTTGTTTGCTCTGCAATGGCTCGAATCACATCCAATAAGGCACTAATACCTTGTACATCATTTTCAAGCACGCTGACGGCTTTGGTCGCACTGTTTAAATGCTCGGATAAGGTTTGATTAGCAACGACGCTAGATTGAATGACCAGGGCAATGGCTTTTGTTTCTTTACTCGCTAACTGAGCTTCATCAGCCGTTTGCTTCACATTTACGGCAATTTCACGGGATGAAAGGCTAAACTGCTTTGTCGCACTGACTAGGTTATCTGTTTCTTCCTGTTGAAACTCTAATAAGGACTTACCTTTGCTTGAGACTTCTTGCAGCTCATTGGAAAGTGTATTTGTCCCTACTGCGCTAACTTGTATTTGCGACACAAGCTTTTGAATTTGATCAACAAAGCTATTAAAAGAAATCGCTAGTTGGCCAATTTCATCCTGATTCAGATGTGATATACGCTGAGTAAGGTCACCTTCACCCGATGCAATGTCTTCAAGCTTATTCACGATTAATTTAATAGGTTTGATAACCATGTAAGAGAGCAAAAAGTGGACTAATAGAACGATAATACTGATTAGGAAAAGTGCTTTGATAAACTCGACTAGGAGTAGCTGCTTTAGCTTAGCTTTTATACTGGTATCATCTTTAACAATATGAACACGGCCGACAACAGAGTCTTTACCTGAATTCTGATAGGTCAAAATAAAATGATATTCTTCAGTAGATTCATTTATTAACTCATCTCCTCCTTCGGTAAAATTTATGTCTGAGATGAATTCGAGGTTCTTCTCTGAGTTTAAAATAGACTGGGTTAGATCTGCATTAAAATTCCAAATAGAACTCGGTAAACTTAACTGTAATCTTTGACCAGAGCTTAATATTTCTTGGTGCTGCCTTTCCTTTAATTCATTTTCTTGTTTTTTATAATCATAAATTGAGAACATGATGATTAAAACAGAGATTGCTAACCATATAGATACGATTAGTTTTAGAGAAATTGATTTATTCATTATCAACACCTAAATAAATAATTTAATTAAGACAATAAAAACCCACATCCAAAAATTAATTTAAATGAAAGAGAAAAAGCGTTCTAAATAACAACAAGAGAATTAATGAAACTATTTATTTCATAATATAAGTATATCCATTCATTTTTGCATAGGACTTATTCATTTTTAAATGTATATTATTAATGTATGACTATGTATTATTCGAATTCGAATATTTGCTTTCAGAATTATAATAAACTAAAAACTGAACCCTTCTATAGTATTTGGTATCGCTCATCTTGCTATTTGGTTACAAGGGTTTCATTTAGCTTCAAAAACACAATTTTTATTATTGGTTAGGATTACTAAATGCAAAAATATGAAAATACGGTTTCTTCTGCATCAGTGCTTAGTTTGATGGAATCAGCGGCTACTCTTTCCTTTTTTTCTGAAGACGAATACATACTGAATAAAGAGGATTTTGTTAATACTGAAGGCAGATCGAATGAACAAATACTGATCGACTTATGGCAATACTTAGACAGAAGCGCACAGACGAAAGGTTATGGTTTACTGCTAGGCGCTTACATCAACCCAGCATTTAAAGGCTTGTTAGCAAGCCTTATTAGCCAATGCGAAACCATAAGAGAAGCACTAGAAAATTATATTCAACATTTAGACTGGGTCAGTTCCTCAGAACATTGGGAAATGAAAACTCAAGCAGACCTGATTGAACTACATTTCACTGTCGATGAAAGTAAGGGCTATCCTAATGCGCTTATAGAAAAAAATCTAAGCTCTCTTGTACATTGGGCCAGAAAGTTATCTCGTCAAGATGTACAACTCGTAACGGCAGAGTTCACTTTTGCTGAACCTGATTATGTTGATATGTATCCAGCTACTTTTGGAGATTCAATTCACTTTTCTGCCTCTTCTAATATGATATGTTTTGACAAAAGTATATTAGAAAGAAAAGTGGTTAGCTTTAACCCTTATTTAAAAGAACTTTTGGAAAGTCGTATAGTAAATGCTAAAACAAGTTATAAAGAAGAAAGCAATTTAAAAGTTATAAATAAAGAAACAGTAGAAGAGCTAATATTAGATTTATTGCCTATTAAAAAAGCAAATATAGATGAAGTTTGCCATCAACTCTTTGTTAGTCGACAAACACTTTATCGTCATTTACAAAAAGAAAATACAAGTTTCAAAGAGATATTAAATCAAGTTAGAAAAAGGCAATCAGCCAAACTTTTAGCGAACTCAGAAATTAGTATTTTAGAGATAAGTGACATTTTGGGTTATACCGAAGTTAGTAGTTTTTATACCGCTTTCAATAAATGGTATGACTTAAGCGTGAGTCAATTTAGAAGAAGACTAACTCACAGTAAAGTTTAAAGAAACAAGAGGGCAAGAACAAAAATAACAGCCCTTATTTTTCACCAAGTTACTGCTATACTCCCGCCATCGCACGTCCTCCTGATCTGCTCCCTATCGAGACCTATTTTATGTCATTCGCTAAACTTGGACTAAGCACCCCTATTCTTAATGCGGTTGCTGAGTTGGGTTACACCCAACCTACGTCTATCCAAAAACAAGCCATTCCAGCCATTTTACTGGATAGAAACCTATTAGCTGCGTCTCAAACAGGGACAGGTAAAACCGCCAGTTTCGTCTTACCCCTATTAGAAAAGCTTTACCGCAATCGACGTTATGCAGGCCAAACTAAAGTCAGGGGCAAACGCGTTCGTATCTTGGTGTTAACACCAACGCGAGAACTGGCCACTCAGGTTGAAGAAAGCATCGCTGAGTATGGCAAAGAATTAGATTTTACCTCAATGGCACTTTATGGCGGTGTTGATGAAGCCCCTCAAAAAGAGCGTTTAATTGAAGGTGTCGACTTTTTAGTCGCCACTCCAGGTCGCTTGGTTGATATGGTCCACCAGCGCGCACTTCATTTTGATGAAATTGAAACGCTAGTGCTAGACGAAGCCGATAGAATGCTCGACATGGGCTTTATCGATGACATCTATAACATTATCGATCGTTTACCTGACGATAGACAAAACCTGTTATTTTCCGCGACTTTAAATGATCATGTACGCAATTTATCTACCACCTTTTCAGGTGTAGGTATGGAAAACAAGGAGTTTTATGATGATCTTTTAGAGATCAATATCTCTCCAAAAGAAACCTCAGCATCAAGCATAGATCAATGGTTGATAACCGTAGATAAAGATACCAAGTCAGCCCTTTTGAGCCATTTAATCAAAGAACAAGAATGGGATCAGGCACTTATCTTTATTGAGAAAAAACACGGTGCGGCTAAGTTGGTTAGCCAGTTAGAAAAGCGTGGCATTAAAGCAGATTGTATCCATGGGGATAGAAGCCAATCAATGCGTGAAAAAGTCCTTGCGAGCTTTAAATCTGGCGAACTTAAGTACCTTGTAGCAACAGGTGTTGCAGCCCGAGGCATAGATATTGGTGATCTAACTCGCGTGGTTAACTATGACCTGCCTTTCAAACCAGAAGAATACATCCATAGAATTGGCCGAACTGGCCGTGCGGGTGCTGCCGGTGAAGCCATTTCCTTTGTCGCTATGGGAGACTTTAAGAATCTTTGCGCGATTGAAAGCCGTTTAGGCCACATTGTGAAGCGTAAAGAGATCGAAGGCTTCCCTGTGCGTAAAACTGTGCCAGTATCTATCTTGAACTATGTACGTAAAGCGAACCGCCCTGATGCTGAAAATAAACAAGCGCAGAACAAAGATACGCAGCCAAAAAGCAACAAAACCGCTAATACTAAAACTGAAAAGAAGAGAGCCCCAAGGCATAAATAATTTGTCATGAAAAAAACAGACAAGAAACATGAAAAAGCAATAGTCACAGCCCTTACTAAGGTCTGTGACCAAGCCCTGGAGGCCTTTGAAGGTTTCCAATGGCTAACCCACCAAGTGGATTTCAATGATATGTCTCGCTCAATCAAGGTGACTTGTGTCTTTGAAACTCGTGCTCAGGTAAGCCGTTTTATAGGTAGCCCGACAGGTGGAGAAAAGCGAAAAGAAATAAACCGGCTGATTCAGTCTGAATTAAAACCGCTCGGCATCCAGTTGCAAGATAGCTTTAAGCAAATTAAATTTGATAGTGAAGAGGCCTGTCTTGAAGAACACCAAGGTAAATGGAACCATAGGCTAGGAAACCTTTAAAACACTAACAATGGGAGGAACACATGAGTCACATCACAGATGTCTGGTCAGCTCACTCCCATTCTAATGGCAGCATTTTAATTTTGCCTGATGGCTGTCGTGATCTCATTATCAAGACCCACCAAGCAGATCACCAAACTAAGCCTTCTTTGTGGTTTGTTTCCCCTCTATTTGAACATACTCAAGCGGTTCAAACTCAAGCAAGCACCCATAGTCTTGGCTTTCGTTTAAAGCCTGGCATGCAGATAGAGCAAGAAAAACTCGTCAAATATATGCCACTTTTTAAGCTTGATAGTTACGACGATAAAGCCATTAGCCACGACAAAAAAAACATTAGTCAACTGGAAGACATGCTCAATGAAGTCACGTCTATCAAACCCTGTGTCGAAGAAGCACTGACATCCTTAGCCAGTAATTTAACTAATGTTACCCAAGCAGCAAAACAACTCGGCATGAGCACTCGCAGTTTACAACGTATGCTCATCAAGGAAACAGATAAAAGCCCTAGCTATTGGTTTCAGCTAGCCAGAGCACGCAAGGCGGCCAAGCACTTGAGCCAAACAAGCACCATGGCTGACACCGCTGATTTATATGGTTATTCGGATCAATCCCATATGTGTCGGGAGTTTCAACGCTGGTTTAAGCTCAGCCCAACTCAACTGCTCAATAACCCCATGCTAATGGCTCAGTTAGACAGCACAGGTTATGGTTTTGATCCTTTCTAAATTTATCAGCCAAGATGTACTAGAGAACAATGGGCGAACACAACTCCACTAAGAAACCATTTAAATCTTTCACATAAGCGGTCGTTTGACCCCAAGGCATGGTTTCCACATCCTGAACCAAACTCGCCCCTGCCGCTAACGCCTTCGTTAACGCCGCTGGTACATCTGTGGTTTCAAACGCAATTTCAAAACACGCATTTAAGTCTGCTTGTGTCCCCGGTTTTTTACCCAAAGACGTCATCAAGGCTAAGGACGAAAATGACAATTTAGTATTGCCGGTCACTAGCTCGCCATAATCACCACTTTCATGCAGCATCCCCCTATTAAACCCAAACGCAGCCTCATAAAAAGCTAAAGTTTCAGATACGTTCTGCACATATAAAATCGTATATTTAAAGGTTAGATTGGCCATATTTTCACTCCATTAATATGTTTTTTCATCAAGGCTCAGCGCTAACAAAATCACTAAAAAATCAGTGTGTTAGCGGCTCGCCTTGTCTTTCACTTCTTCTTAAAAGAGTACAGCTTAGCTAGATGTATTAAGACTGTCTTGAAGATATGCGACACAGATTATTTTTCATAACCCTCTTGTTTTTTGTTTTAGTTTGTATGTAAACTATTTTTAGTTCATATACGTACTATTTGGTTTTTAAGGATATTTTTAGTTTTGGATAAGCGTCTCTTTTTTCTACTTAACATGGCTCAACGCAAACTTTTCAATCATGTGGATAAGGTCTGTGAGCAAGAACTTGATACCCCTGTGACTCAGTTAGCTGCACTGCTCTACATAGTGAAACATGAAGGCTGTGTGCAAAAAGAGTTAGCGAAAGCCATATGTCTCAATAAGTCTGCCATTACTGGACTGATTGCCCGTATGGAAAAAAATGATCTGGTAGAACGTATTGTTGACGCTGAGGATGCGAGAGCCATAAAGCTTTATCCAACCCCAAGTGGCTCACAAAAATCCCGAGATCTGCTGCCCTATATTGAGCAGCTAAATAACACCTTTAATGATGAATTCAGTGAAGAAGAAATCCAAACCGTGCTGAAGTTTTTGAACTTTATTATCCAGCGCTTTTAACCAAGGTCGAAAGGAGCAAACTTTGCTCTGATGAGAGGTCATAATGGAAACAAGAATCTTAGAAACAACGGCAGGGCACACAATTACCGCCCAAATATTCTCCCCACTAGGAGAAAGTAAAGGCGTTTGTATTATTGCCACAGCAACGGGTGTGGCTCAGCACTTATATAATGATTTTGCCAACTGGTTAACTGAGCATAATTATACCGCAGTGACCTTTGATTATGATGGTATTGGCCAGTCGATTGACCGCCATGTTAAGTATTCAAAAAGCGATAAGTTAAGTTGGGCCAAACATGATTGCCCTACGGTTTTGAACTTTGTGAAACAAGCTTACCCTGAGCAGAAAATCACTTGGATAGGCCATAGTGTTGGCGCTCATATGCTAGGTTTTATGGAAGACACAAATGCCATAGATAAAGCAATTACTGTTGGTGCAGGTACCGGAACATGGTGGTATAACGCCAAGCCAACTAAACGTGCTGTTTGGTTTTTATGGTATTTTCTTGTGCCAATTGTTGTGCCTCTCATGGGCTACTTCCCAGGAGATAAGCTCAAGGTGATGTGTGACTTACCTAAAGGAGTCATCATGCAATGGCGTCGTTGGTGTTTAAAAGAAGATTACGCCATTGGCTATGAAGGCGATTGGCTAAGAGAGCGTTTTGCCAATACTAAGATGCCAATTACTGCCTTTGCTTTTAGTGATGACGATATGATGTCGATGAAAAATATCACCATGCTACACAGCTTTTTTACTGGCTCGAAACAAAGCATGGTGAAAATCACACCCTCTGATGTCGGGCAAAAACGCATTGGTCATATTGGCTGGCACAAGGAGAGATACCGTACCCTTTGGGATAAGTACTTTTTAAATGCACTAGAGTCTTAGATAAATAATCTCATGCTAATTTGAAAGCGGCTTCAAGAGACTTAGCTGATCTTGGCTTAAATTCTCTTGAAGTGCTTTTAATCTCTCTAATAAAACACTTGTCTCTATTCTAGTCTTTCCAAACTGAGCTTCATTTAATAAGGCGTAAATTTCAATTTCTCTGATCAAGAGTTTTGCCTCTAACCCTGTTGCTATTTCATTGGCTTGGGATAAATACATGGCTGCCTTGTTATTCTGCGTTGCCATGGCCAAACGTCCACGGATCAACCAAGCAATGGCAAGATCATAGGGCTGTTCTAGCTCACTGATAATGTCGATCGCACGAGCCACTAAATTGTCTCTAACAACCCAAGTTAAACTAGGTTTAAGGCTTTGCTTTAACAAAAGTCGAAACAAGACAGGCTTGTGTCCTTTTAACGTAAGTTCTCTGCTTAAAGTTTCGAACTCAGCATACTCTAGGCTGGTCTGAGGTTTATCTGCTAACAGAAGCGTCAATTTGTCATGATTAAAGAGAGGTGCATCCAATAAAGGCCCTTTTAATAATGGAGCATCTTCATTAGGCGTACTTGAAGCAATATTGCCTTTAACCATTAAGCGTTTTGATCGCAACGCATCAATTCTGTGCTGTAACTGGGATCTTAAGCTTTGTACTAGGTCTTGCTGATTAGCCACATAAAAGCGCTGGCTTATCTCTAACTCAGTTTGCGCTTGCTCAAGTTCACCTTGTCGATAGTGAATAAGGGCTAACCAAAAATGAGCAGACTCTAAAATTGCGGCTTCTTTATTGTTATTCACAAGTTCTCTAAACACAGCTTCAGCCGCTTGCCATTCCCCTAGTTGGTATTGGCTAATCGCCTGATAAAGTACTGACCAAGTATGGCTTTTATCAATCTGCATTGAGGCTTTGAAATAATACTGAGCTAAAACATAGCCATCCGTTTGTAGTGCCTGAAGACCTCTGGCGAAGTCATGCATGGCACTAGGCACATAGGTATACGCATCTAGTTCAGTAAGTTGACTATTCGGTCTTATCTCACGGAAGATTTCACTGGCGACATCAGGCATGGAGACAGCAAGATCCAGGCGTTTTATCTGCTTTCCTTCCTGCTCACCCTCTGCAGTAATCAGCTGATAGCTTAAAACTTGCTCTTCTTTCTCGAGTGAAATGGCGGCTGTTAGCACCATATCAGCTTGATATTTTGTCATTAAATCCGCAGACCAAGCGCTGTGTTCTTTAAGGTTTAATGGCGCTCTGATCTGAGTCGGTGCGATCACTTCAATGGATTCAATCAAGGATAAATCATAGGTCAGCATCTCGCTTAAGCCATATTCAACCCAATTCATTACCTGAGTGCCTGTCGCGTTTTTAAAAGGTAAAATGATGATTTTGGTTATGCCATTCTGACTCGCTTTGTGCAATTGAGCACTTGCCTCCAGCTTGATCTCTCCCCCTTTTTCAAACAATACAAAGTAAGCTGTAATTCCAAGTATCACAAGTAAAAGGAAGGCAACCAATATATGAGGGATTCGGATGAAGTTAGAGAGCCTTTGTGGCTCATCAGTGTCTAGCAAATTGTCCTCACTAGACGTTTCTTTGCTACTAGTAAGACTGACATCGAATTCAGCGACATCTACAGCAATCCATTGATAACCCTGATTCGGCAAAGTACGAATGTATTTAGGTTCGCTGGCAGAATCACCCAAGGCTTTGCGTAATTCAAGGATACTTTGAGAGAGGGACTTTTCTCGATATTGACCGTGTTCCCACAGGGTGTCTAGCAACTCTTGTTTGGATACCACCCTTTGCTGGTGAGAGTGTAAATGAGCTAATAAGGCCACCAGCTTTTGTCTTAGATACACTTCTGTATCATGCGTCAGATTCTTCAACCTACCCGATTTAGGGTCGAACTCAAAGCCTTCAAACTTCAACATGGTACAGATATCACCTAACTTTCAAAAAGCCTCACTATATAGCACAGGCCTTATAACTCAAGGGATTTGACTTTATTTGACCTGTCATTTGATAAGATTTTATCCCTAAACTGACTTCTTTTGTGATGAGCGAAATTATTTGGAGCGATTTGGTTTGCTGCGCTTCCTCAGAGCCCCCATGCTGCAGCTATTAATTAATCCATGAGGAAACAGATATGAAAAATATCATGACAAAACTGGCTGGCGCACTTACCTTAAGCATTGGCTTTTCTGGCGCTTTAATGGCGCAATCATCCCCTACTCTTGTCTTTGTTCACGGCGCGCATTTTAGTGGTAATTCTTGGGCTAAGGTTCAGCAAGAGCTTAACTCTAAAGTAGCCAATATCGCAGTCGACTTACCTGGCCGCAAAGACAACATCATACCGAATAAAGTCTCCCTTGAGCTTTCTGCGGCCTATCTCTGTTCTAGCTTGGGCAAGATAGAAGGTGAGAAGGTTATTATCTCTCACAGCCAAGGTGGTGCTGTGACAAACGCATCACTAGACTTATGCCCAACAGAAACAATCAGTAAATTAATTTACGTGACTGCCGTTGCCCCACAAGAAGGGGAGAAAGCATTTGATGCGCTAACCAAGGTTGATGGCAAAAACTATTTTAATGGTGTGGTTTACGATGAAACGAGCACCTTATTGAATATAAGTAATGATGATAAGTTTGCTGAGACATTTGCCCCAAAGGCGAATAAAACACAACTTAGATGGTTGGCAAAACATGCGGTATCTGAACCCTCTGTATTAGCTGAAAGTAAACTGAGCTTAGATACTGAACGCTATGATAATTTAGCTAAATATTATGTCTTTGCTAAGCAGGATAAAATCATCTCCTTAAGCACCCAAGAACAAATTGCAAGCAAGCTCTCTCTGACGCAAAGTTTTGAGATAGATAGTGGCCACCTACCTATGTTAACTCACGCTGATACCCTAGCTGAGATTATTGAAAATATCGTGAAATAATAGGACTTACCTAAGATGCCTACTGATTTATCTACTAGGCATCTTTTACTTTCCTCACTCAAAATCATGCTATCTTATTAAAGATTAGATCATGCCTCCTTAGCATTCATTCACTGTAAAAGCTCACTAAAAGAGTGCAACTTTAGTTAACAAAACACCCTAAATTCTTGGTTTTCAGCCATTACCTATAGTTGGTTTTAATCTTGCTTAGTCTAGTTATCAGATTAAATAGTTTCCGATTAAGAGTACAAGCTAATGGCAAGAATGAGTTATCTAAGCAGCATAGAGCGTTATCACGAATATCAAGAGGTGATTCAGAGCTTACTTGAATCTATCTTGATGAGTGTAGAAGACAGCCTCACAAAAGGGGTTGATGTAGAACCTCTGGTAAAGAAGTTCCCTTTCTTAGAGATCCAATACTATCTTGATGAATTAGGCCTACAAGCAGGCAGTAATTTATGTTTTAAAGCAGAGCACAAACGTACTCTAGGGCAGTCCGGCCACCAGCAAGATCTCAGTCAGCGCCCTTATTTTTTACAGGTAAAATGGAATAACGAAACCTGCTTTACGGACCCCTATTTTTCCATAGCGACAAAAGAGGTCTGTCTTTCTGTTATCAAGGAGCTTAGAAACCCTAAAGCAGAAGAGTTTTATATTGTACTTGATGTGAGCTTAACCCAGTTAATTGAGTATGTGATGGGCGATACCGCTCGCGCTAATATGACGCCTTATTTTAAAGCTGGCTATGGCGTTATTGTAGGCTGTCTATTCTGCCTTGTACTCTTTCTCATCAGTTGTGTCTTTAGTGACATCTATGCCTTAGTAAAGAGTATTCCTCACGCCTTTGATCCATTACAGCCCTTTAGCATTATTATTTATATTACCTTGGCCTTGGCAGTATTTGATCTGGGTAAAACCATTCTAGAAGAAGAGATTTTGATGCATAAGGATATCTTTAGACATTCTTCTACTAGGCGAACTATCACCCGCTTTATTTCTACTGTGTTAATTGCTATTTCGATTGAGGCCCTACTCACCATGTTTAAAGCTGCATTAGGCCAAGCCGAATATCTACTGCCTGCCATTGCCATGATGCTAGCGGTCGTCGGCTTATTAATCGCCTTAGCTATTTATGTGTATTTAGGCGCCAAAGCAGAACACCTATTATTAAACGCAAGACGACAACAGAAATCACCATAGACGACATAAAGTCCATTAAAAAGCTCAGACCTATACTGGGCTTTTTTACACTTCCCACTTAAAGGTTTCTACACTCAACCTTAGTTAAAAACCCCTTAATAATGGCTGTAAACCTACTCGGCATTAGTTAAATTTATAGACTAACGAGGTCAGTTTACGACCCTTTTTGATCCGTCATAACCTAGGCGGCTTTTCTCTATCCTTTATATTTTCCGATATGTTATATTGTAACAGACTGTTTAACGATTAATTTTATATCATGCTGACCTTGCCTTCTCACCTTAGAGCTTTTGCTATTCTTGCTCTTCTTTGCACGCTTTTTATGAGTGTGATGGCGGTCGCCCATGAAAGCAGTTTTGATGATGATTACCACCATGAACATCAATGTGAGATGTTCTCAGGCATTCATCAAGGCCTAGTTTCTGACCCTGCTTTACCTAGCATTATTCCAATGAAATCGCCTGCATTTAAGCAGGAAACCCTCATATTCAGATCGTTTAACCCAGCTAACCTTAGAGCCCGTTCACCGCCATTATTCCTAAGTTAATTCACCTTTTATTACTTTGTTAATTTTAAACTGATGTTTTAGGAATAATCATGATTGTTAAATCTAAATGGGCTGCACTAGCAGGCCTATGTGTTTCTGCTGGCGCAATTGCTGACCACCACGGCGAAGAAGAAAAACGTGACCATAAAGCCCATGTACATGGGGAAGTAAGCTTTAATATCGCACAAGATGGGGAAGACCTTATCCTAGCGATTTCAGCACCTGGTGCCGACATTGTTGGCTTTGAACATGCACCAGAAACGGCGCAAGAAAAAGAAGCCCTGAAACAAGCTATTGCTCGTTTAGAAAATCCTGCAAGCCTATTTATTTTTGATAAAGGCGCACAATGTCAGTTAAGCGATCATTTGATTGAGCAATCCTTGTCTGCCCATGATGAGCATGATGAAGACCATCACGATGAGCATCATGACGACCATGGCAAAGACCACCACGATGATCACGGTGAAGATCATCATGACGACCATGACGAAGACCACCACGATGAGCATGGTGAAGATCATCACGACGACCATCATGATGAACATGGTGAACATGGTGAACATGGTGAAGATCATCATGACGACCATGACGAAGACCACCACGATGAACATGGTGAAGATCATCACGACGAACATGGTGAAGAAAGTCACGCTGCTTTTGAAATCACTTACCAGTACGAATGTCACAATGTTGAAAAACTAACTGAGATTCAAACTAACTGGTTCAAACACTTCCCTAATACGCAAGAAATTCATGTTAATTTGCTAACAGACAATAGCCAAAAAGTGCTTGAGCTGGATGCAAAACACGCTCACATAGACTTTTAATTAATTGCATGAACTCTCACCAAATGGGCTTAGGCCTATTTGGTGAGTATAGGGTAACAGGATGACAGATTTTCAAAGCCAAAATCACACAGACATAGGGGCACTTGAGCCTTCACAGACAACCCAAGCGACCTTTGCCGTTGAACTTAATAAGGTTCAATTTAGTTGGCCTAAAGCCAAACAAGCCATATTAGATATTGCTGACTTTAAGATTCAGGCTCAGCAGCATTTGTTTGTTAAGGGACCAAGCGGTTCAGGCAAATCTACCCTACTGAGTTTATTAACGGCGATTAACACGCCTCAGCAAGGTAGTATTAACCTGCTAGGAACAGATATCTGTCGTCTAAAACAGGGGCAAAGGGATCAATTTAGAGCGGATAATATTGGCTATATTTTCCAGCAATTTAATCTCTTACCCTACTTAAGCGTGATTGATAATGTATGCCTTGCCTGTGAATTCTCTAAGCAAAGAAAACAAAAGGTATTAGATGAAGGAGCTAACCACAAAGACGCAGTGCGTATTGAAGCCAAGCGTTTATTAACGGCCCTGAACTTACCAGATGAAATTCAAGATAAAAAAGCCAGCCACTTAAGTATTGGCCAACAACAAAGAGTCGCTGCAGCAAGAGCCCTAATGGGCAGCCCAGCGCTAGTCATTGCCGATGAGCCAACCTCTGCATTAGACCATGATAACCGTGAAGCATTTATAAAACTGCTCATGCAAGAAGTGAGTC
Source organism: Marinomonas sp. SBI8L (assembly GCF_001624705.1). Taxonomy (GTDB): domain Bacteria; phylum Pseudomonadota; class Gammaproteobacteria; order Pseudomonadales; family Marinomonadaceae; genus Marinomonas. The sequence goes on along the minus strand of NZ_JSEO01000003.1, from coordinate 9,929 downwards.
GTAATCAGGCGACTTTGATTTTCGTTAGCCATGATCCAACTTTAGAACCTTTATTTGAACAAACCATCGACCTTGCCAAGCTGAATCAAAACCCACTAGAGCAAGCTCAATTTAATCAGCAAGGAGAGACGGTATGAGAAACCTCCTGCGTCTCGCAATTAACAGTCTATTAAACCGTAAAGCAACCGTACTGCTGAGCTTATTTACCATCGCCATTTCGGTGTTATTACTATTAGGCGTGGAACAAGTCAGAACCCAAGCGAAAAACAGCTTTGCTAACACCATTTCTGGAACAGACCTTATTGTTGGGGCTCGCTCAGGTCAAATAAATTTGCTGCTTTATTCTGTATTCCGTATTGGTAATGCCACCAATAATATTGACTGGAAAACCTATCAAGACTTTAAAGATCATAAATCAGTTAAGTGGACAGTGCCTTTTTCATTAGGAGACTCTCATCAGGGCTTCCGCGTTTTAGGAACTAACCAGGATTATTTTAAACATTATAAATTTGGTAAAAAGCAGCCACTGATTTTTGCTCAAGGCAAACAATTTGATCAGCTTTTCGAAGCCGTTATTGGTGCTGATGTAGCACAAACCTTAGGTTATGAACTAGATAGCCCTATGGTGCTAGCGCACGGCATGAAAGACATCGGCTTTAGTAAGCATGATAACGCGCCTTTCAAAGTGATCGGTATTCTTGCCCCTACAGGAACGCCTGTTGATAAAACCATTCATGTCTCACTTGAAGCTATCGAAGCGATACATGTGGGTTGGGAGTCTGGTGCATTTTTAGGACATGCTCCCAGCGCAGATAACTTAGAAGCAAGAGAGTTTGAACCTAAACAAATTACTGCATTTTTAATGGGTCTTAAATCTAAGATTCACACCTTTCATGTACAAAGAGAGGTCAATGACTATCGCCTAGAGCCCCTTAGCGCCATAGTGCCAGGGATTGCCCTACACGAGCTTTGGTCATTGATGTCTGTTGCTGAGCAAGCCCTATTAATTGTCTCAGTCTTTGTTGTGATAGCTGGCTTCTTAGGTATGTTAGCTAGCCTACTGACCAGCTTAAATGAACGCCGCCGTGAAATGGCGATTCTAAGAGCACTAGGAGCGAGGCCTCATCATATCTTTAGCTTACTAGTTGTGGAAACCGGCATTATCTGTGGCCTTGGCATTATGCTTGGCATGGGCCTGCTTTATCTGATTCTAGCCATTGCTAGCCCTATTATTCAGCAAAACTTTGGCTTGGCGATTAATATCACAGCGCCGTCCCAGTATGAACTTATGTTAGTTGCTTGCATTCAGCTAAGTGGACTACTAATCGGAATTATTCCTGCTATTTCAGCTTACCGCCAATCGTTAAGCGATGGCATGACCATAAGGATTTAATAATGAAAAACCGCTTATCGTTAACCCAGGTGGGGAAAAACAGACTTCACTCTACCTTAATGACACTCAGCCTATTGTTAGCCTCTTTTGTTTTTTCAAGCAATGCGACAGCGAATCTATTAGAGCTTAAATGGCTGGATTTGGTACCTGAATCTGAACGTATCGCTAGAGAAATGATGTCACAGCAACTTGAATATGGTGACGAGGCCTATGATGCTGATATGCAATCAGAGTTTGGGGCAGTAAGACACGAACTCAGTGGCAAGCAAGTTAGAATCCCAGGTTTTGTGATTCCTCTTGAAGGCGATGCCGATGAGGTCACTGAATTCTTGTTAGTGCCTTATTACGGTTCTTGTATTCACACGCCACCGCCACCACCGAACCAGATTATCCATGTCAGCTTCCCTCAAGGTGCGCCAGACCAAGAGCTATGGGATGTAATTTATCTAGAAGGTAAGCTGATGACAGAGCAAAACATGGTCGGCATGATACAAACTGGCTATCACATCATAGGGTCCAACATCACTCCTTATGAATAGGCCTGATTAGGTAGCCTATGATTAGAAAATTAAAAAGGGGGATCAGATTACTGATCCCCCTTTTTCGTTTGCCTGATCCGTCTTGAATCCGACTAGCCATGAACAACTTCTATGATACGTTTTTTCTCAGCTAGCTCTCTCACCTCAGCATGCATATGGGCTTTATTATAAATATCTAAACTGGCATCCCATTCATCTAGGTATAAGGTATCAATCTCTTTTACATGATGCAGAGAGTCAAATAACTTGCGTACACTTTCCCCATCTGACGAAGTGTTATCCCTTAAGTTTGAGAACTCAAGATCTCTAAAGGCACTCGGCACAAAGACATACTTATCTCCTTCTACCAAACGTCTGAGTAAGGTTGATTTACCCGCACCATTCTTCCCTTGTATTGTGTAACGTCCATAGGGCTGGCGCTGAATATAGGCTTTTATCTCATCAATGCTATCAAACTGATTACCATTAATACTGATATTTTCAAGGTTGATATATTGGCTTGTATCTTCACTCTCTAATTCAAGGTGTTGATCAAGATTAGAAAGCTTGTGAGCGACGCCTTTCCACCTTAAATAATGATTAAAAAACATGAAGGTGTTTTGCATAATCTGCACTTGCCTTGGCAAGGTCACCAAGAATACAGCAATGGCTTCGGCACTGGATAAGCTAAGTAAGTAGAGCGCATTGCCAGCACAGATAAAAGCCAGTGCTAGCATGGCACTTACGCTTGAGACTCCCATCAGAAACAATTCATTTTGAGCCGCTTTTTTCTTCCACACATAGGTATTTTTTAAATAACCTTGTTGCCAGTTTTTAAAGGTTTTAGGGCTACCTGAAATCGTATTCACCCACATTCTGGATAGTACAGAAATTACGGCGTTTCTCTTACCTTGTACTAACTTAGCGTTAGCAGCGATTTTATCTTTTGAGAGTATTTTGATGCCTACCACTAAGAAAATAGCGAGGACATACCAGAGCAGGATACTGATATCTAAAATCATACTCACTATGATGATGGAAAGGAGAGTATTTAATACTGTGCCAAAAATGCTATAGATAGACTCGGGGGCCTCGCCATAAAGCAACATAGATTCAGTGGTCACCCAGCCTTCATGCTCATCCTTATTTTTTTGCCTATCAAGGGAACGCTTGCCAAAGTTAAGCGAGGTGAAGCCAAGAATAAAACGTTTTTGGGCGCTGATTTTCCATTTTTCTAAATAAATCGATGAAATCGCACTGGGGAAATACACAAGAAACAGCGAGACCACAAACAGCATCATATAAAAATAAGTCGTGTCTAAATCCGACTCAATATACTTCATACTTGTGGCAATCAAATAGGTTGATAAAGCAACAATAACTTGCATTATCAATAGCCAAAACAAAGAGATATAAGCATCTCTATTCCATAGAAACCGCATACTGCGTGTCATAATCCCCTCTCCTTCCTTGGTTCAGTCATACCCTATTTTTTAACATTCAAGCTAAAAAACACGATAAGGGATGGGAATACTACAAACTAAACTGAACCCTGTTAAACAAAGTCATAACAGAATCAAAATCAAGAACTAAAGGTCTCAATTTTTAAGACCGGATATGATTTATTTGACATAAAAGTCTCACTTTCTGAGCTTAAGATGCAAAAAAAGCGAGACTAGGAAAGCCTAGCCTCGCTTTAATATCCCTTCTGAATTGAATCAAAAGGCTATGTATAGCTACTTCTATGTATAGCTACTTAGTGAGGTAGTCAGTACCAGCACCTTTGTTAGCAGCTAAAACATATAAGTATTCAAGCGCAAGTGTCGCCCCTGCAAGAGAGGTAATATCTGCATGATCATAGGCAGGCGCGACTTCTACCACATCCATACCAATCAAATCATGACCTCTTAAGCCTCGAATGACTTTCAAGCAAGTATCAACGGTCAAACCGGCCTGTACAGGCGTGCCTGTACCTGGTGCTACCGCTGGATCAAGTCCATCAATATCGAAGCTCACGTAAACTTGCTTATCTCCCACTCGCTGATTAATACGCTCTAGAGTCGCTTTTGCTCCATGCTCATTTACCCAGGCGGCATCTAAGACTTCAAACGGATGGTTTTCATAATCGTAAGCGGTACGAATACCAATTTGAATACTGTGCTCAACGTCTATTAGGCCTTCAGTGACGGCATGGTGAAATAGAGTGCCATGGTCGTATTTAGTACCGCCAGAATAGGTATCCGTATGTGCATCAAAGTGCACCACGGCAAAAGGACCATATTTTTTGGCATAAGCACGAAGGATAGGCAAGGTAATGAAATGATCACCGCCAAAGGTCAAGGCTGTCTTACCCGCTCCTAATACCTTATCAATATGAGCTTCTAAATTATCGACTAAGGTTTGTGGCTCACCGTGCTTAAACAGGACATTACCCGAATCTTCTACCTTAAGGTGATCATCCAAGGCAAACTGCCAAGGCCAACGCGCACCTTCCCACACAAGATTAATAGAAGCGCTACGTACACCTTCAGGGCCAAAACGCGCACCTGAACGCCCAGAAGTAGACATATCATAAGGGACACCACTGACAATGACTTCCGCTTGGCTATTCTGCCAGCTCGAAAGTAAAGGGAATTGCATAAAAGTCATTCCTAGACCGCCATAAATTGGCATATCGGCATCGGCAACCTTGCTTGCAGCTGGCTTATTGTCGGACATGGTGTCTTCCTCTAAATTGTTTTTGTAATTCATTAAGAGAAAGATTAACCTGACTAGCACAATTGTTGAAATGCATATTTCAGGTAAGTATATGCAGCGTATTCATACACCAAGTTTTAAACTTATCTTTAAAGGTGAAAGCTAGCATGAGCGCTTTACGTCAATTCGACCTTAACCTTCTTATTATCTTTGAAGCATTGATCTCTGAATGTCATGTGAGCCGTGCAGCAGAGAAGGTTTTTCTAAGCCAATCTGCTATGAGTCATGCTCTCAATCGACTAAGAACTCAGCTTGATGACCCCTTATTAGTTAAAACAGAGAATGGTTTAACTCCCACTCCTAGAGCATTGGCTATGCTGCCAGATGTTCGCCAAGCATTGAGCCTAGTAGAGCGAACCATAAGCCCAGCTGAAAGTTTTCAAGCCAGTTTGAGTGATAGAACCTTTCGCATTGCCAGCACGGATTTTTTCGAAACGGTCGTTTTTCCTGAATGGTTTAGCCAACTGCAACTTAGTGCGCCAAATGTGAGGATTGAGATTGATCTTATTTCAGAAGAGAGCGCTTTACTAAGATTAGAAAAAGGTGAGATAGATCTTATTGTTGGTATGGATAAAGAACAAAGGTTGCCCTCGCACCTTATCGTTCAAGATTGGCTCACTGAGAAGCAAGTTTGTTTGGCCAGTACTCAAAACCAGAACGCTAAAGAATCTCTTACCTTAGAGGCCTATTTGGCTTTACCTCATATACGATTCTTTGACCTTGAAGGGAAAACGGATAGCAATGTTGATCGCTGGTTAGCTGATCAGACTTTAGAACGTAATCACATCGCCAGCACAACCAACTATATGGCCGCTGCACGCATTGTCGCAAACACTGAGGCGATTATTACGCTTCCCTATCATATGGCGAAGCTTTTCACCCAAATGATGCCTGTCTGTATTGTTACGCCGCCTGATGGATTACCAGCCATTGATATGACCTTGGTTCAGCACCCACTTTATGCCAAGGATTCAGGCATCATCTGGCTTAAACAGGTTTTGTGTGAACATGTGAAGTCACTTTAAAATTACTAACTTTAGCGTTTAAAAAGTCAGCTTAAAATGAGCAACCCGACTTCTTAAAATAAGGCTTCTTACTTCTGAGAGCTCTATGTGATAAAGATCCCCAACAAGAAAAAGCATGACCAGCACTTCTATCCAAAGATAAGAGTGCCGGCCATGCTTTTTTGATGAGTATTACTATCAATCATGCCTTAATGGGCGAGATTAGCCTCAAAGCATCATGTATTAACCTATTCGTATCATGACGTTTTTTAGCTCAGTGTACTTCTCTAGTGCATGTAATGATTTATCACGACCATTACCTGATGCTTTAACACCACCAAAAGGCACGGTAGTATCACCTTCACCCCAAGTATTAACCCAGACCATGCCGCTTTCTAATTGACGACTCACTCTGTGCGCTCGAGAAAGGTTATCCGTCCAAAGAGCAGCACCTAGACCATATTTAGAATCATTCGCTAATGCTAGAGCTTCTTCTTCGGTCGTGAACTCGCTCACAGCTAAAACAGGACCAAAGATTTCCTCTCTGACAAACTCCATTTCGTTATTAGCTTTGTCGATTATGGTTGCTTGAGCAAAGTAACCTTGGCCTTCTTGGTAGTCTTTTACACCACCAAAAACTAGTTCTCCACCTTCTGCCTGTGCTGACTCAATAAAACGTTTAACCGTATTCATCTGCACAGCATCAACCATAGGCCCCATCTTAGTATTTGGATCCAATGGATCACCTGCTTGATATTTGCCAGCCGCTTCAACCAAGGCAGCCATAAACTCAGTCTTGATGGTGTCTTGTACATACAGACGTGAACAGGCGATACACACTTCACCCTGATTACTGAAAATTGAAGCCGCTGCTGAAGCGGCTGCTTTTTTCACATCGCAATCATCAAAAATCAACATAGGTGATTTACCGCCAGCTTCTAACCAAACTCGCTTCATATTAGATTTGCCTGCGTATTCCATCAAAAGTGCAGCAACACGAGTCGAGCCTGTAAAGGCTAAAACGTTAACATCATTATGCATAGCCAAGGCTTTACCTGCCGTGTGGCCAAATCCAGGTAAGACATTAAAAACGCCATCAGGGATACCGGCTTCTTTGCTCAATTCTGCTAAACGTAAAACACTTAACGGAGATTTTTCAGAAGGCTTAAGAATCACGCTGTTGCCAGCAGCTAAGGCAGGAGCTAGCTTCCAACTTGCCATCAACATAGGGTAATTCCAAGGGGTGATACAAGCGACAACACCCACAGGTTCATGGCTAATCAGCGCTAGAGTATCTGTCCCTGTAGGTGCAATTTCGCCATAAACCTTATCAATTGATTCAGCTGTCCACTGAAAACAATCGATTACATCTGGCATATCAATATTCACCATCTCACTGATGGATTTACCCATGTCTAGGGTATCAAGCAATGCCAATTCATCTTTATGCAGATCAATCAAAGAGGCGAGTTTAAGTAAGATATTCTTTCTTTTCTTCGGGTGCATTTGCGACCAAACACCAGACTTAAAGACAGCTTTAGCATTGGCAACCGCAATATCCACATCTGCTTGATCACAACTGGCAACATTCGTTAAAAGTTGTTCAGTAGCTGGGTTAATGCAAGCAAAGGTTTCACCACTTTGTGCCGCTTGGAATTCACCATTGATATAAGCTTGCCCATGAAAGGTCTGACTTTTACTTAACGCTTGCCACTCGGTATAGCTTTTCATTAATAAACTCCTGCTAGTTAATGCAATATTCCCTGATTCTAAAAGAACTAAACCATGAGCGGATATACACCTGAGTAGGTATAAAACGTGGATTTAATCTGTATAACGCTCAAAACAATCCACAGACGCAATGTTTTCATGCCAATCACGACTGTCTTCCATGTAGATATGATTCTGTGGCCCTATGTTTGGTTCGCCATCTAAGGTGCCTGCTGGCACAATCAAAGCGCGGCCACTACCAGAAACATAAGGTACGGACGAGCCGCATTGCGTACAAAAGACATTAGAGATTTGACGACCTGGCACATCAAAGCGATGAATTTTTTCTTGCCCTGATAACCAACTAATCGCCTCTTTATTCACAAATAAGTTGGATACATGAGCTGAACCTGAGATTTTTTGACATTGATGACAATGACATAAATGAAACAGCTTAAAATGATTGTCTACTTCAAATGTCACTGCGCCACAAAGGCAACTGCCACTAATCTTTTCTACTTGCTGATTTTCCATTTTGTCCTCCTTTCAAAACATTAAGCACGTCTTATAGTCTCTAAAAGAATTTACTATGACAAACAATATAATGACCCTCAAGATAAGAAAAACTAATCTATAAATCATTGATTGATAAGAGAATAGGTTTCAAGCAATAATTCTAACTAGGATTCATCAGGCGCTTTACTTATGCCATATCTAGTTCAAGTCATACTTCTGACCTTAGCCGCTGGGCTTGCCATGCCAGCAGGTGCTCTTATTGCACGTTTTGAACATATACAATCAGACTGGTTAGAACAAGAGTTACGCCATTCTGTGGTTGCCTTTGGTGCAGGGACCCTACTCTCTGCCGTTGCACTTGTATTAGTACCTGAAGCTATTCAAGAACTCAGTATGAGCAGCAGTGCATTTTATTTCCTGCTAGGAGGTGTCGCATTTATGCTGTTAGATATCCTTCTACAAAAGATAAACACCCCAGCCAGCCAATTAGCCGCCATGTTGACAGACTTTGTTCCTGAATCAATAGCATTGGGAGCAGCCTTTGCCTATGGATCTAGCTCAGCTTTATTACTGGCATTATTGATTGCATTACAGAACCTGCCCGAAGGCTTTAATGCCTATCGAGAAATGCGAACCAGTAAACGCCTCAGTAGTAAAATGATCATTTTAATGTTTGCTCTAATGGCGTTATTAGGACCATTATCAGGCGTAGTTGGTTACCTATGGTTAGCACAGTCACCTTTAACGATTGCAGCTTTAATGATGTTTGCTGCAGGCGGGATTCTCTATTCTATTTTTCAGGACATAGCACCACAGGTGCCGCTGCAAAAACATTGGGCTCCACCTATGGGGGCTTTGTTAGGCTTTTTAATGGGGGTTTTAGCGAGTATGGCTTTAAACCATTAACTCAAATTTAACAAGGTCTACTCAAGCTAGTTCCTAGTGTGAATAGAGCAAGCAACTTATCATGCTTACTCATATTCTCATTGGGCTTATGCGGTAGCCAGCGATTCTTGTCGTCGATATTTATAAATCAAATAAACAATATAAAGCTGTAAAAGAGAGGTAAAAAGAAGCCCAATAATAGACTGCAATTCATCGTATTTCTCTGTATAGGTAAACAAGCAAACATTACCTATAGCAAAAGACCCCCATGCACCAGGCGATACGCCACCTGCTGATTTTGATTTAAGTAAATGTACTAATTGGATTATGGTCGCTGCTGGAAACACAATAGCAGGCACAAAGCCGATTATTTCGATTAAACTCATATCATTCCTAAAACATTAACACTTAACATGGTTTTTTGAGATTCAAATAGTCATCACTATTTGAACAACGTAAGCACTAGAAACGAAAAAACCAAAATTCTCTAATGCCGATCACCTAGGCTCTGCCGAAATATTTTCAATAGACGAAAAAAAACCAGCTCACTGAGCTGGTTTTTTACTTTACTTAAAAAAAGTAATCTTGATAACGACCTACTCTCACATGGGACCTCCCACACTACCATCGGCGATGTCACTTTTCACTTCTGAGTTCGGTATGGGATCAGGTGGTTCAATGACTCTGTGATTATCAAGAAATTCTGTTTGTTGGTTCTGAAATATCAGAATCAACGAATTCTTTGAAATGCTCATACATCGATAAACTGATGTAGAATTTTATCTAAATTATAATCTTGATAACGACCTACTCTCACATGGGACCTCCCACACTACCATCGGCGATGTCACTTTTCACTTCTGAGTTCGGTATGGGATCAGGTGGTTCAATGACTCTATGATTATCAAGAAATTCTGTTTGTCAGAACAAGCTCTGTTTATGGCTTATTCATTGACGAATTCTTTGTCTTTAACAATAACTTTTTGAATAGAACGATAACCAAGCCTCAAACCAGCTTTATCGTAATATAACGCTAAACCATTTTGGCGTTATATGGTCAAGCCTCACGAGCAATTAGTACTGGTTAGCTCAACGCCTCACAACGCTTACACACCCAGCCTATCAACGTCGTAGTCTTCAACGGCT
>NZ_JSEO01000029.1 GCF_001624705.1 Marinomonas sp. SBI8L | reverse complement strand
TTTAGCTTTAAATTGTCCATAGTCTCTCTTTGTTAAATTTGTTCGTTTTTTGGTCGAAACAGAATTAATTTAACGAAAGAGGGGCGCCTTTTATATACCCCTTAGACACACTTTATGGGACGGTATGTAACGATAACCGTGTAGCTCTTTTGCATCGGCAAAACTGCGTTCTACTGTTTCTTTTCGTCGTTTATAAATTCTCTTACCGCGTTCACTCAGACGTTTTAAATTCGCTCTCTCTTTGCTGTCTTGCCAGATATGGCGTGTAACTGTTTTGACAGATTTCGCGTTCTTCGTACACTGCTTCAGCGTTGGGCATGCGACACATTCCGCCGAGTTAGATTGATAATGGCGATACCCTTCTCTTGTCGTTGTTTTATAGATAAGAGATTGGCCCTGTGGGCATTGATAGGTATTCGTGTCAGGATCGTATTGATAATCCTTTTTATAGAACATGCCTGCTTTATGATTTAAGCGGCGATAAGCGATCGCAGGGAAGATCCCTTTATCTTCCAGCTGTTTACACAGCGCTGCCGTGTTATAGCCTGCATCGAGTCCAACGGCTTGCACGTCAAAATCAAATCGCTTCTCTTGCCGCTTTAACCTTGCCATATAAGGACGCGCATCATGTAAATTTCCCGATGTAACATGCACATCCGTGATGATGTTGACTTTACTATCAACCGTTCGATGATCGAGATAGAAAAAACCTTTAGGCTTTTGGTCACGCACCATATAGCCGCTATCAGGGTCGGTTGTGCTTTGTTTGATCGTTTTTTCAGGTTGCGCCTTTTTGGATGGCGCTAAGGCTTTTTTCCTAAACGAGTTCGCTCTGTTTTGACATCGTCGTCGAGTTGATCGAAGTAAGCTTGTCGTTCCTCTTTTACTGTCACTTTAAGATGTTTATTTTTATTTGCGTTAGCTTTGATATGAGTTGAGTCGGTGTAAAGCACCGTGCCAGAGACAAGCTTCTTGCGCATGGCTTGAAGCACAATCTCATCAAAGATTTGCTGATAAACATCCGAATCATTAAAACGTCTGCGGCGGTTTTGGCTTAGCGTAGAAGCATCAGGCAACTTATCGGTGAGCCCTAAACCGAGGAACCAGCGATAGGCAACATTGACTTGTGCTTCACGTATAAGCTGACGTTCGCTTCGAACACCAAATAAATAACCAAGCAGTAAGAGTTTAAACATGAGAGTAGGATCAAGTGCAGGACGACCATTACCTAGGCAGTACAGATCTTTTACTAAGTCATGAATAAATGAAAAGTCGATCTGCTTATCTATCTTGCGAAGCAAATGATCTTTAGGAACAAGCTCATCAATACAGACGAACTCAAGAGAAGACTGAGTTTGGGGGCGAGAATTAAGCATGGCTTATTATAAAAAATCCCCGCCTAGGTTGGCGAGGACTTTGTCAGCAGTCTGAGCCTGATCTTATGATCAGGCTTTTTTTTGCCTGCAATTTATCGAAAGACACATCATAAGCAACCTATCTCTCGTTCCCATGAGGGGGTGACCGTATAGGCAAGGTTATAGGGAATTTAATCATAGAGTCATTGATGACCCCATCCCGCTTCCTATTCCAAGTACAGAAGTGGCTCTTTATTAGACACGCTATGCATCACATTGCCGATGCTAGTGTGAGAGGTCCTCTTTATAGACTCCAACATTACCTAGCTGGTATTAAAAAGCCTGACCTTCTTTGCTCATTAGATTTATGTATAAGCATACAGTTTATTCTTCAGATATCTAAAATGTTAATAAAATTCGCACGTTTTAGCACTATAAATATCTATGATACGGCACGCTTTATCATTGTTTAAGGTTTATAAAGTATTTAGAATCAACTAGTTATTATAAGTGCACGAAAATAACCGTGCCCGACAAGTAAAAATAGGATTCGAAATAACGCGCATGCGCGTTTAGCCAGGAAGGCTTTCAGTGAATAAGTGGCCTTTCCTTTTAAGAATTAATCATATGTAGCGTTTTGAGTACGGTGGATAAATCTAGTAAACCAAGCGTGCGCATTATTAAAATAATGAAATGGACACCCCTTCTATACTGAGTTAGTTCTTCAGTTTAGGAGGTTAATATGGAATGTATTCAAGTAGCAGGTATTGATCTTGCTAAATCGATATTTCAAGTGTGCGC
>NZ_JSEO01000028.1 GCF_001624705.1 Marinomonas sp. SBI8L | reverse complement strand
GGCATCTGCTTGGTTATCTAATGAGCCTGTGTTTAGGGTCAGACTTTGTCCTGATAAGGTACCGCTGTTATCTGTTGTTTGAGTATCCAGTGTCAGTTTGCCAGTTTGAGCAGTAATCACGCCCGTGCCAGCATTGCTCAAGGCCTGCGTCGTCAGTGTCGCTGTTTGACCTGCTAACGCCCCTTGGTTATCCAGCGAAGTTGTCGCACTCACATCAAGCACGCCCTCTTTTGCTAGTACCACGGCATTTTGAGCATTTGTCAGTGTGTTTGTACTTAATGTGACGCCTTTACCTGAGATACTGCCGTTATTCGCCAGCGTAGTTGTGGTAAGACTAAGATCACCTGCTTGTGCCGCAATCACACCCGTCCCCTGATTGGTAAAGATCTCACTCACAAGCGTTACATCACTGCCCGCTAATGACCCTGTGTTCGTCAAGGTATCCGCATCAACATCCAGTTCACCCGCTTGGGCAATCACTACCGCATTCTGTTGATTCGTCAGCGTATCTGTCTTAATTGTCGCAGACTGTCCTGCCAAGCTACCCGCATTATCTAGGCTATTGGTTGTTACACTCAGTTTGTCGGTTTGTGCTGAGATCACGCCCGTTTGATGATTTGCCACTGTCGCAGCATTCACGGTCACCGCGTTACCACCGATGGCACCGCGATTGACTAAGCCATTCACCAAGGTAATCACGACATCACCCGCTTGAGCAATCAAGGTAGCACCTGCTAGGTTTTCAAGCACATTGGCCACAAGTGCCACACTTGAACCCGCTAATGTACCCGCGTTATCAAGGGTCTGGGTATCCAGTGCCAATACCCCACCTTGTGCACTCATGACACCTGTCGCGCTGTTGGTAATACGGGTACTGACATCCAGATCAATCGATTTTGCACCGATCGCCCCATCATTCGTCAGAGTTTGGGTATCAAGGTCTAAGGTGCCACCATTGGCCACCATGACAGCATTGCCATTATTGCTGATCGTATTCGCATTCAGAATCATGTCATTACCAGACAGTGAACCCGTATTGACGATCTTTTGGCTCGCCGCATTTGATTGCGCTGAGACCTGTAAACGGCCTGCTTGAGCGGCAACCACACCTTGGCGGTTATTATTCAGTTCATTCACGGTCAATGTGACATCAGAACCCGCAAGAGACCCATCGTTGTTGATGGTGCCTGTGGTGATCGCTAATTCACCATTTTCAGCGATCACAACGGCATCTGCTTGGTTATCTAATGAGCCTGTGTTTAGGGTCAGACTTTGTCCTGATAAGGTACCGCTGTTATCTGTTGTTTGAGTATCCAGTGTCAGTTTGCCAGTTTGAGCAGTAATCACGCCCGTGTCAGCATTGCTCAAGCTCTGTGTCGTCAGTGTCGCTGTTTGACCTGCTAACGCCCCTTGGTTATCCAGCGAAGTTGTCGCACTCACATCAAGCACGCCTTCTTTTGCTAGTACCACGGCATTTTGAGCATTTGTCAGTGTGTTTGTACTTAATGTGACGCCTTTACCTGAGATACTGCCGTTATTCGCCAGCGTAGTTGTGGTAAGGCTAAGGTCACCTGCTTGCGCCGCAATCACACCTGTACCTTGGTTGGTAAAGGTCTCACTCACAAGCGTTACATCACTGCCCGCTAATGACCCTATGTTCGTCAAGGTATCCGCATCAACATCCAGTTCACCCGCTTGGGCAATCACTACCGCATTCTGTTGGTTCGTCAGCGTATCTGTCTTAATTGTCGCAGACTGTCCTGCCAAGCTACCCGCATTATCTAGGCTATTGGTTGTTACACTCAGTTTGTCGGTTTGTGCTGAGATCACGCCCGTTTGATGATTTGCCACTGTCGCAGCATTCACGGTCACCGCGTTACCACCGATGGCACCGCGATTGACTAAGCCATTCACCAAGGTAATCACGGCATCACCCGCTTGGGCAATCAAGGTAGCACCTGCTAGGTTTTCAAGCACATTGGCCACAAGTGCCACACTTGAACCCGCTAATGTACCCGCGTTATCAAGGGTCTGGGTATCCAGTGCCAATGCCCCACCTTGTGCACTCATGACACCTGTCGCGCTGTTGGTAATACGGGTACTAACATCCAGATCAATCGATTTTGCACCGATCGCCCCATCATTCGTCAGGGTTTGGGTATCAAGGTCTAAGGTGCCACCATTGGCCACCATGACAGCATTGGCATTATTGCTGATCGTATTCGCATTCAGGATCATGTCATTACCAGACAGTGAACCCGTATTGACAATCTTTTGGCTCGCCGCATTTGATTGCGCTGAGACCTGTAAACGGCCTGCTTGAGCGGCAACCACACCTTGGCGGTTATTATTCAGTTCATTCACGGTCAATGTGACATCAGAACCCGCAAGAGACCCATCGTTGTTGATGGTGCCTGTGGTGATCGCTAATTCACCATTTTCAGCGATCACAACGGCATCTGCTTGGTTATCTAATGAGCCTGTGTTTAGGGTCAGACTTTGTCCTGATAAGGTACCGCTGTTATCTGTTGTTTGAGTATCCAGTGTCAGTTTGCCAGTTTGAGCAGTAATCACGCCCGTGCCAGCATTGCTCAAGGCCTGCGTCGTCAGTGTCGCTGTTTGACCTGCTAACGCCCCTTGGTTATCCAGCGAAGTTGTCGCACTCACATCAAGCACGCCCTCTTTTGCTAGTACCACGGCATTTTGAGCA
>NZ_JSEO01000027.1 GCF_001624705.1 Marinomonas sp. SBI8L | reverse complement strand
TCAATTTTTTTGTAGTCATTCGAACATCAATTGAATAAACAATTAACAACTCGAACAACTTGCTGAAGTCTCTAGCGAGTGCCCACACAAATTATCTGATTAACTATTTTAAAGAGCGTCTGACTTACTAAACAATGTTCTGTTTGTAGTCGCTTACTTGGTAAGCTGTCGGTGTAAGCTTTGTTTGCTACCCCGTGTCAGTGGATGCGTATAATATACATCTCAGATTTTATGGCAAGCATTATTTTCAATTAAATCAAAATTATGCAAAAGTTTTTACCCCACAAGTCATTTTGAGGAACCAAGCTCCTATCACAAAGTAAATATGTCAGTTTAAAGACATTATTAACTCTTAATTAGGTTAAATCAGCCTGCATAACTGACACATAGTGGCCTTTATAATCTACCTGCTCAATAAGACTAAACCCTACTTTCGCATAGATACCGCCATTAAGCTTTTCAGTCTGTAGATAAAGCCTTTTTATTCCAAATTTTTTTGCCTGATTAATAACAGCTTGAACTAAACGTGTAGCAACACCTTCCCCTCTTGCTGAGCTTTTTACATAAACACCCCCTATCCAGTATTCGTAATCAGGGTAAATGTCCATTTCATGAATTTTAAGTTCGGCTGCACCAATTAACTCTCCATCTAACTTTGCCAACATCAATAATGGCGCCTTATCTCGATTCGTATAAGTCGCTAGCTTTGACTCTACTCTCCCCACTGTCATATCTGGGACATTCGACAACCATTGCACAAAGTACCAACTGGCTACTTCTTTATAAGCCAAAGGATCATCTGCAAGTAATATGAACTCCATCTCATCACCTTTCTATTTATATTCATTAATTAAGTACGTACAAACGAAAAATCTGTAGGGTAAGAATGAAGACCATCATAATCTCCCTTACTTAATACAACACCATGCGCTCTTGCTATGGCATACACCATACTCATATGAAATGAAAAATTAGGGATAATATATTTGTGAATAAACTCGGATGAAGGTAAAACTATCTCATTAAAACCAGCTTTATCTGCTAGCGCTTTACTATCATCTAGGTGCTCAATCACAACAGTTTGTTCTAAGAGTTCTTTCGTCTTCATTATTTGCTCAAGTACCGCCCCTTTTCCTGAAACCTCTGAATAAAAGGAGACTAATTCAATACCTACTAGTGGACAGTAGCCCCTCAATAAAAAGTTAGCTGCCACCTTTGCATTCATTTCAAGAGAAAACATATCATCAGATAAAGACAGAGGAAAAATATCTACAGGCACTTTAGCCACAATAACTTCAAGTTGAGCAAGATAACCTATGAACAAAGACTTAATATCAAGACTCATAATTAAAACCTCTCACCTTCCATCTCTTGATGAACCAAAGCTTTAACCATCTCTAGATCAATTAAACATGCACTAGGGCTCTCTTCTTTCACTTGCTCGCCAGTTTCATAAAAAACCATATACCTATAAAAATTAAGCGCACTCAAGTTTAAGTCAAGACACCATAACCGAACTTCTGCTGACGCACTGCCAACACTTGCCAATAACTTCTTTTCAAAAGCTTGATAAAGGCCACGACCGACACCGAAAACTTGGTACTTAGGCATCACATATAAAGAAGATAAGCTAAAACAGCGATTTAACTGACTTTCGCAGACATGAACTTTTTCATAACTTAAGAAACCAACCAATAAAGAAGTCTGCTTTTCAGAAAGCACTTCAACCACTAGAACCTCAGCTAAGCTTTCAGATATTATCTTATGCCATAGTTTCTCGCGGCGTTCTAAGTTATAACCTTTGATATAAGCTTCAGGCATTAAGCCTTGATATGCTTCACTCCAAGTGGTGACATGAATTAACGCTATTTGGGTAACATCCTCTACAGATGCTTTTCTAAAATGAAACATAAGATCCTTTTATGTTTGAAGAGATGTGAACAGTAGACAAATTAACAAGCAATCATCCATCGAAATTAGACGCTTACTTATTACCTATTAGCTAAAACCCATTCAACAAAAACCGATTTCTTTTCTCGATATGCATCCTGAGATAAGTCTTCACAGGACAATTTAAGCTCATTGTATTGCTTTACCAGATCTGCATTAGCACAAAGAAGATCTCGGAATTTCAAAAAGCATTCAAACTCAGACCCATTTACTACAACTTGAAGCGCGACATCCTCCTGTGAAATAGATTCCAACATACAAAGCTCAGCCGTTCTTAACGTATCAACTTTCTCTTGAAAACCCAGAGAAGAGAGTAGCTTAACCGAACTCTCAAACTCATCGGCTTTAATGCCCACAAAAATATCTAAGTCACCTTTGGAAACAGCATACGGAATGGAAGATGCTCCTATATGCTCCACCCGAGCATGAGGAAGCAACACTAACACTTTCGACTTAACCTGAAGAAACAATGCTTCACAAGCAGCCTGGTATTGATCAGGTTTATAGAACTTCATATTTTCCCTTGAAGATTATGCCAGAAAACGCAGTTAAGCATTCAATAAGCTCTTCTCATATTAATAAAAATGAGCAGAATCGAACAAAAATCGACTTTAATATAAACGCTAAAGTAGTATTGTATCAATCGAAAAAAATCGCTCCACCTAAATCCTCCCACACTAAGATGTGATTAATCTATAACACAAAAAAACAGTGTAACCAATTGATTCTAAATAGATTTCGACATAGCTCAATTTCAATCTAAACGAGGTGTACATATAAGATTAGGCCTAATAACAGCTAGCTGATACGTAGCATTTCTAATAAAGGGTTGCTTCTGTAACTTTTCGGGGAGTGGGATGGGATCAATCAACGACGCTGTGATTATCAAGAAGTGCTAACCACGAGATCTACTCTAATATTCAAATGTTGTTTAGAGGGGCACCTTAGCTCTAACGTCAACAGAGCTGGCGAGTATGCACTCCCACGGAGGACAGGCTGTGAAAGAATTAACGTCAATGACTTTTTATGAAGCAAAAAGCTTTTCTGTAGTTTAAGAACCCTTTATGAAGATTACAGAGAGCATCTTTTTTTAAAGGCTTTGAGGCTCCTCTGAGGAGGTTAAAGAATACTTTTTCTACTGGCAGTAAGCTTTAAAACCCTTCATACCAATAATATTTAGCACACGGGTAAAATTGTAGGCTAGATTCATTAATGACCACTCTCCTTTGACCTTTTTAAACCCTCTAACAAGGAAGTGTTGCCATCCAGCTCTCATTTTCAATGTGCCAAATGGGTGTTCTACAAGTGCACCTCTCTGCTTCATTTTACCTTTTCCATAAAACTCCATTCTTCTTTTGTGTTCATCAACAACAGACTCGTATTCGCTACGATACAGCTTTCGGCGAGTTGTTCCTTGAGCCAAACACTGATCTTTTTTAAAACAACTTCTACAGTCCTTTGAGTTACTGATATAAAGCTGCCGCTTTTTATTAAGCATCAATTGCTCGCACTGGATTCGTATCAGAGATGTGCTGATCGAGGTGATCAATAAACAAGGAAAATTGTGCTCGATTCTCAGTTTTTCGATAGCTTTTATTCATAATGACGATAATCAACCTAACTCAGGACTATCAACATACTATAACAAGAATACTTTCACAGCCTGAGGACCATGGGAACGAGAAATAGGTTGCTCATGATGTGTCTTTCGATAAATTTCAGGCAAAAAAAAGCCTGATCATAGATCAGGCTTTTTATAATTCAATCTTGATAACGACCTACTCTCACATGGGACCTCCCACACTACCATCGGCGATGTCACTTTTCACTTCTGAGTTCGGGATGGGATCAGGTGGTTCAACGACTCTATGATTATCAAGAAAACTGTTTTGAGGTTTATGAGTCTTAATGTCTCTTTAGACGGCTCATTCACACTCGAATACGGTGTCTTTAACAATAACTTTCTGAATAGTTTTCTCTTTATTAGAGAAGTTAACGATAACCAAGCCTCAAACCAGCTTTATCGTAATATAACGCTAAACCATTTTGGCGTTATATGGTCAAGCCTCACGAGCAATTAGTACTGGTTAGCTCAACGCCTCACAACGCTTACACACCCAG
>NZ_JSEO01000026.1:0-2977 GCF_001624705.1 Marinomonas sp. SBI8L | reverse complement strand
CGAGACACAAAAGCTCGTTGGTATATAGACCCTTTTGGGTTATATGGTCAAGTGACCAAGCGTGCACGGTGGATGCCTTGGCAGTCAGAGGCGATGAAGGACGTGGTAATCTGCGAAAAGCTCGGGGGAGTTGATAAACAAGCGTTAATCCCGAGATGTCCGAATGGGGAAACCCACCCGCTTGCGGGTATCGTATGGTGAATACATAGCCATACGAGGCGAACCCGGGGAACTGAAACATCTAAGTACCCGGAGGAAAAGAAATCAACCGAGATTCCCTAAGTAGCGGCGAGCGAACGGGGATTAGCCCTTAAGTTAAATTGGTGTTAGTAGAAGGCTCTGGAAAGTGCCGCCGTAGAGAGTGAAAGCCTCGTATACGAAAATGCCCTTTTAATGAAATCGAGTAGGACGGGACACGTGGTATCCTGTCTGAATATGGGGGGACCATCCTCCAAGGCTAAATACTCCTGACTGACCGATAGTGAACCAGTACCGTGAGGGAAAGGCGAAAAGAACCCCTGTGAGGGGAGTGAAATAGATCCTGAAACCGTGTACGTACAAGCAGTGGGAGCGGACTTGTTCCGTGACTGCGTACCTTTTGTATAATGGGTCAACGACTTATTTTCAGTAGCAAGGTTAATCGCATAGAGGAGCCGTAGGGAAACCGAGTCTTAATAGGGCGTATAGTTGCTGGGAATAGACCCGAAACCGGGCGATCTATCCATGGGCAGGTTGAAGGTTGGGTAACACTAACTGGAGGACCGAACCCACGTATGTTGAAAAATGCGGGGATGACTTGTGGATAGGAGTGAAAGGCTAATCAAGCTCGGAGATAGCTGGTTCTCCTCGAAAGCTATTTAGGTAGCGCCTCGTATCTCACCATTGGGGGTAGAGCACTGTTTGGGCTAGGGGGTCATCCCGACTTACCAACCCCATGCAAACTCCGAATACCAATGAGTGCAATTACGGGAGACACACGGCGGGTGCTAACGTCCGTCGTGGAAAGGGAAACAACCCAGACCGTCAGCTAAGGTCCCAAAGTTACAGTTAAGTGGGAAACGATGTGGGAAGGCTTAGACAGCTAGGAGGTTGGCTTAGAAGCAGCCATCCTTTAAAGAAAGCGTAATAGCTCACTAGTCGAGTCGGCCTGCGCGGAAGATATAACGGGGCTAAACTGTACACCGAAGCTACGGATGCTTAGTTTACTAGGCATGGTAGAGGAGCGTTCTGTAAGCCGTTGAAGGTCAAGCTGTAAGGCAGGCTGGAGGTATCAGAAGTGCGAATGTTGACATGAGTAACGATAAGGGGAGTGAAAAACTTCCCCGCCGGAAGACCAAGGTTTCCTGTCCCATGTTAATCAGGGCAGGGTGAGTCGGCCCCTAAGGCGAGGCAGAAATGCGTAGTCGATGGGAAACAGGTTAATATTCCTGTACTTGCATATATTGCGATGGAGAGACGGAGAAGGCTAGGCCAGCACAGCGATGGTTGTCTGTGTTTAAGGCGGTAGGTAGGTGACTTAGGTAAATCCGGGTTGCCCTCTTAAGAGAGAATACCGAGAACTGATGACGAGCCCTCTTTTGGGTGAAGTGGTTGATGCCATGCTTCCAGGAAAAACTTCTAAGCTTCAGATATATGGGAACCGTACCCCAAACCGACACAGGTGGTCAGGTAGAGAATACCAAGGCGCTTGAGAGAACTCTGGTGAAGGAACTAGGCAAAATGGTACCGTAACTTCGGGAGAAGGTACGCCGATTTTGGTGATGGGATTTACTCCCTAAGCTGAGATTGGTCGAAGATACCAGGTGGCTGCGACTGTTTATTAAAAACACAGCACTCTGCAAACACGAAAGTGGACGTATAGGGTGTGACGCCTGCCCGGTGCTTGAAGGTTAATTGATGGGGTTAGCATTAGCGAAGCTCTTGATCGAAGCCCAAGTAAACGGCGGCCGTAACTATAACGGTCCTAAGGTAGCGAAATTCCTTGTCGGGTAAGTTCCGACCTGCACGAATGGCGTAACGATGGCCACACTGTCTCCACCAGAGACTCAGTGAAATTGAAATCGCAGTGAAGATGCTGTGTATCCGCGGCTAGACGGAAAGACCCCGTGAACCTTTACTATAGCTTCACAGTGAACTTTGAACCTACTTGTGTAGGATAGGTGGGAGGCTTTGAAACCAAGACGCTAGTTTTGGTGGAGCCACTCTTGAAATACCACCCTGGTATGTTTGAGGTTCTAACTCAGGTCCCTAATCGGGATCGAGGACACTGTGTGGTGGGTAGTTTGACTGGGGCGGTCTCCTCCCAAAGAGTAACGGAGGAGCACGAAGGTGTGCTCAGCATGGTCGGAAATCATGCGAAGAGTGTAAAGGCAAAAGCGCGCTTAACTGCGAGACAGACACGTCGAGCAGGTACGAAAGTAGGTCTTAGTGATCCGGTGGTTCTGTATGGAAGGGCCATCGCTCAACGGATAAAAGGTACTCCGGGGATAACAGGCTGATACCGCCCAAGAGTTCACATCGACGGCGGTGTTTGGCACCTCGATGTCGGCTCATCACATCCTGGGGCTGAAGCCGGTCCCAAGGGTATGGCTGTTCGCCATTTAAAGTGGTACGCGAGCTGGGTTTAGAACGTCGTGAGACAGTTCGGTCCCTATCTGCCGTGGACGTTTGAGATTTGAGAGGAGCTGCTCCTAGTACGAGAGGACCGGAGTGGACGAACCTCTGGTGTTCCGGTTGTCACGCCAGTGGCATTGCCGGGTAGCTACGTTCGGACGGGATAACCGCTGAAAGCATCTAAGCGGGAAGCCTCCCTCAAGATGAGATCTCACTGGAACTTTAAGTTCCCTAAAGAGCCGTTGAAGACTACGACGTTGATAGGCTGGGTGTGTAAGCGTTGTGAGGCGTTGAGCTAACCAGTACTAATTGCTCGTGAGGCTTGACCATATAACGCCAAAATGGTTTAGCGTTATATTACGAT
>NZ_JSEO01000025.1 GCF_001624705.1 Marinomonas sp. SBI8L | reverse complement strand
CCCCGAGCTTTTCGCAGATTACCACGTCCTTCATCGCCTCTGACTGCCAAGGCATCCACCGTGCACGCTTGGTCACTTGACCATATAACCCAAAAGGGTCTATATACCAACGAGCTTTTGTGTCTCGCTGGATTTACGATTTGAAACCACACTAGGTTAAAGTGTGTTTCCACCGGTTTGACGCTTGATTATCGTCTTTGAAATGACTAATAAATTGTATAAATACAATAAGATCAATCATTTCGATCTATTCAAAAGTTTTATTGTTAAAGAGCGTTGGCTAAGTTTAAAACTTAACTTGGAAGTTGTTTTTGATTTGCTTCCCCCAAATCGTGGAGGCGAATTATACCTAGAGTTTTGCTTCCGTCAACGCTTATTTTTACTTTTCTTATTATTTTTTAAAACCAAAAAAAGAGGACCTAAGCCCTCTTTTTCCCATCATTAAAATCGCTTAATAAACGTACTTATCTAATACTTTTACCTTATAAACACAGGTGGTGTAACAGACGCCCATAAGATGACGGTAATTGCCAACACAGCGACTAAAACACAAAGCCCTACTGTGACAACGGACATGGAGAACATGAAACCACGCTCTTCAGAGATATGCCCTAAAATTGGCACCCCTGTAATTAACAACTTAAGGGTATGGGTGACGGCTATTAGACCAACCATGACATCAAACCACATCACGGGATACAAACCTGCTAATCCTGCCAGCATCATTGGCGTTGCCGTAAATGTTGTTAGCATGAAGCAACGCTCTAAACTCGCATCAACACCATAGGTATGCTCCATCCAATACATGGCGTACGCCATTGCACCAACCGCACCTAGTAATACCAGATAGAATGCTATGGCTATGGGTAAAGCACTTGCTTCCGTTAGTAACACCGTATCTCCACCACCTAAACTCCAGCCAACTTGCGTTGTGCCTATGTATACAGACACAGCCGGTATGGCAGCAAGCCAGATAATGTATCTAAGGTAGCATTGAACTATCGAGTACTTCTCTTCGACTATCTCCTCCCACTCTTCTTTGGGATGATGAATTAATCCGACAAAATGTTGTACGTACATAAACACCTCCAGTTCAGGTAACACTGATTAGGTTATTGCCAACCTATAATGGAATGTAGTGATCCACTAGCAGCCATGCAAACAACCACATAATGTAACGAATGGAGTACCAGAACATCCTAAGAGGTACTGATTCGTCATTTCCAAATAGTTGCAATGCAAAATACATAAAGCGCATATTCAACAAAACAACGCCAAACAAATATATCAAGCCACTCATTGCTGTTATGAAAGGCAGCGCTGTGGTTAAAACTAATAAACAGGTATAGAGCAAAATTTGTAATCGGGTGAAGGCCACACCATGAGTAACAGGTAACATAGGGATCCCTGCTTTGGCATAATCTTCACGTTTATGTATTGCTAAGGCCCAAAAGTGTGGAGGGGTCCAAGCAAAAATAATCAACACAAGTAATAAACTATTTGGCTCTAATGTTCCTGTTATTGATACCCAGCCAAGTAGCGGCGGCATAGCCCCTGCTAAACCACCTATCGTAATATTCTGTGGCGTAGCGCGCTTTAAAAAAGCGGTGTATATAAGTGCATAACCAATTAACGAAGCAAGCGTTAGATAAGCACTTAATGGGTTCACTAATAAGTAAAGTATACTAAAGCCCAAGGCACCAATTATGATGGCAAATAAAACCGCTTGTTGTGTACCGACTTTGCCACTTGGTAATGGTCGATTACGAGTGCGATACATGATGGCATCGAAACGTCTATCTAGAACGTGATTAAATGCAGCGGCTGAAGTTGCGCACAAACCAATACCAAGAGTAGATATAAGCACGAGACTTAAACTAGGCACTTCAGGTGTCGCTAAGAACATCCCAACTACCGCTGTTAAAAGAAGAACAGCAACGACTCTTGCTTTACATAGATTGTAATAGTCACGCCATGAAAGGCGCGCTTGATCAATTCGCACATTAGTAAGCATATTCATCTACCTCTTCTTTTGCCTGCATTAAGACATAAAGCACTTCGAGCATATGAAGTAAGAGCAAAGCTGCAACAAGGTTATGTATTACTGCAATTTGAACTGGGATATGAAACCAGACATTGGCCACACCCAAACCAACTTGAAGCATCAAAACAACCACTAATCGGCAAGCTAACTGCTTATTCTTATTAAATATATAGAAGCCAACAGCTAAAATCGCAAGCATTAGTACTAAAGCGCCTAATCTATGCATCAAATGAATGGCAACTCTGGCCTCTCCTTCCAATAAGCCACCAAGGTAAGTTGGCCCGATACTCTGAAATAAATTAAACCCTTGGGCATAATCTGCCTTTGGCCAAACTTCTCCCTGACATAAGGGCAAATCAGGGCAGGCAAAGGCTGCATAGTTAGAGGCCATCCAGCCACCAAGAAAGATCTGCACTATGGTGAGAAAAAAGACAAAGGAAACAGCTAACTTTGCCTTAAGGGAAATGTTCGTTTTTATCCTAGGTAATTCGTTGGATTTGGACCTTAACCATAAAAGGTAATACAAGCTTAACGTGGTAAAGCCACCTAACAGGTGTGCCGTCACAACTTGCGGCCATAACTTTAAGGTGACTGTCCACATTCCAAATGCTGCCTGCAATACAATGACACCAAGAATCAGGCTGACATGCTTAAAGTAGGTCTCATGACACCCTTTCATTCGCGCTCGCATAGATACAATGAAAATGGCTAAGGTTAAAAGCAAGGCTATTCCTGCAACATAACGGTGAATCATTTCGATCCAACCCTTTTCACTTTCTACCGCATTTTCAGGGAAACGCGCATTAGCTAATGCGACTTCTGTTTTAGAGTCTGGCGAGGTTAAAAAGCCATAGCAGCCCGGCCAATCTGGACATCCCAAACCCGAATGAGACAACCTAGTGTAAGCACCTAGGCCAACCACAATGAAAATAAGAAATACACCGACTAGAGTGATTAGTCGAATATTGAAGAAAGAAGAGACGCTTTGTTGTTCCGTAAAAGCTGTCTCTTGTTTTGGACTTGGCATTTTCGCTTCTATCATATTGCGCTCACTTGTAACAAGGAATCAATCTGGTGATGCTTTAGGAACTTACGATTAAGTTACGCCCCTCGCCATAAACCTAGGCGCTTTTATCCACACGCTGAGGCGGGAGGACTTATCCGCAGGTTCCTTTAATACTGTCTGGCTTGATAAACCTTTAGTGATCTATTTATTTAGCCTTGAAAGTTATTTTTAAGTAACTTCAAAATATCTTTATGTAATTCAGCGGCATCCTGCTCTGCTTTGAATGACATAACTAACCAGCCTTGGGGGTCTACCAACCAGGCTTTGTGCTTCAAGTCTTTAACGCTATCTGCATCAAGATTAGAAAATTTATCTAGATACAAGAAACTATCTTGATTATCTATTTGCTCCTTAGTCAATAACACTCTTGATAGACCATCTGATTGTCGACCTAAAGCGACATGCATACGTCGATATGATTCTAAACGATCAAGACAAGGAGACTGACAAGACTCTTCAATGACAAGCAATCGCCATGTACCATCTTCTCCTGCTAGAGGACTCGTTGAGATCGTGTCCCAAGCAATAGGTGTTTCAAGAAATTCCCCTTTTGCCGTAATTTCACTTGGCCGCCAATCCGTAAACACCATTGCCCATGCAAAAGATAAAGGTAAACCTGTCATGGCAAACATAATTAAGACGATTGTTCTGGAATACAGTTTAGATCTCATTATTCATACTCTCCTTAACATGACGTACTAAGAAAACAACAGCGAGAACAATTAGAGAAAATGCTAATGCAAACCATTGGAATGCATAGGCAAGATGTTTTTCCGGTGGCATTACATTGTTAGGCAACCAACGTCTAACCTGAACACCTGCTTGATGAGCCTCTAATCTCATCTCAAACCCAGACACTAATAAATGCCTTTTTTTCTGAGTTAATTCTGTACCTATCAATTGTTGAAAAAAACTGGCATCAAAATATTGAACCCGACTAGGCCAACCTTGTGTTTGATACTGAGCATCACTTAACCGAAAACCTTTTTTAGCAGGTAGATAAACTCGTGCTTGCAACTCTACTTCTGCATTAGGTAAATTTGTTTTATTCAGCTTACTCCTATCAACCGAAGCTTCAACCCAACCTAAGTTCACCCAAAAAAGAACATCATCAAGACCGACCTTGGTTAAAAAGGGCACTATCACGTCATAACCAAACTTACCTTGATAGGTTTTGTTATCTATCAAAAATTGATATTGAGATAGATATTTGCCGTTAAGTTGAATCAACTGCCCATCTATTGCACTTACCCAACTTGATGCCTGCATTATTTCATTCGTTTGATTACGTGCGAGATAGTCCTCTTTTTGTGCGGCTCTATCTAGCTGCCAAAAACCTAATGACAGAGTAAGGCTAAAAAACACTACCACCAAGCAAATGAAAACAGCTAGCTTCCCTCGACCTTGTCTAAAAATTGCCTGTTGCAAACCTGTTAATTGTGGCATCTTAATAACATGTCCTCTTGGTAATACTTAGAACCCTTAAGGAAAAGATGTATGCTTATATCATTAATATTGATCGTATTTTTCGGTATCTTAGCCAGCCTTTTTACTGGGTTGTTTTTTCTTTTTAACAAAAAAAACTCTAAACACTTATTTGTTTCTTTATCTTTCAGGGTTTCTCTAACCCTATTGTTGCTTTGCCTTGTCACCTTTGGTCTTTACACTGGCGATCTGGGCAACAAAGCACCATGGCAAGTCACCCAAGAACAGCTAGACAATATAGACAAAGATAAATAAGCCAAGCCAGACAACATCAACAAAGTGCCAGTACCAAGCAGATGCCTCAAACCCAAAATGCTTGTCTGGCGAAAAATGGCCTTTTAGCAATCTAATTAAGATGACCAATAGAATAATGCTACCCAAGGTGACATGTATGCCATGAAACCCAGTAAGCATGAAAAAGGTCGAGCCATAGATACCAGACTCAAGTGTTAAACCTAAATGCGCATAAGCCTCATAATACTCAATCCCTTGCACTATTAAGAAAGCCACACCTAACACTAAGGTTATTGCCATCCAACGAATGGTTTTAACTCTGTCATTATCTTTAAGAGCATGGTGAGCAATGGTTAAAGTAACACTAGAAAGCATTAACAATACAGTATTAATAAGGGGAAGATGGAAAGGGTCAGGCAAGCCAGATGGCACACTAGACGTTGCCGCAGGTGTATTAAGCAATGGCCATTCACCAATAAAGTTAGGCCAAAGTAGTTCATGGGTCATGGCATGGTCGCCTTCACCATTTAGCCAAGGCATTGCAAGCGTTCTTATATAAAAAAGAGCGCCAAAAAACGCCGCAAAGAACATAACCTCAGAAAAAATAAACCAAGCCATACCTAATCTAAAGCTATTATCCATTTGCACACTGTACAAACCATCATGACTCTCTTCTACAACCTTACTAAACCAGCCATAAAAGATATAAGCCATCAGCCCTACCCCTGCGGTTAATAGCAAAGGAGAACCATAATTAATTAAAAGACCTCCTCCAAATGCCATAAAGAACAAGGCGAAGGTTGCCACTATAGGCCAAGCACTTTGACTTGGCACATAGTAATGTTCGTGTGAGTTTTTCATTATTTTTCTCCCACTTTAACGCTTTTAATTTTATTAGTTTGCCGCTACCGGCTGTAAATCCGTAATATCAAAAAAAGTATAAGACAAGGTAATCTTTTTAACCCTATCAGGTAGATCAGTATCGAGACTAAACAAGACACTCACCTCTTGAGCCTGTTTGCCATTAAGTACTTGGCGATCAAAACAGAAGCACTGAGTTTTATGAAAATACTTAGCCCCAATAGAAGGGCTAACACTAACAATTGCTTGGCCAACCATTTGCTCATTTGTTAGATTCTGAACAAAAAAGTCAGCCCTTGCGTTTTCACCTGGATGCACTGTCATTTCTACGTCTTTAGCAACAAAGTCCCAAGGCATATTCTCGTTAGTATTCGCAATAAACTGCACTTTAATTGCTCGAGAAGTATCGATCACACCGGTATTTTTCTTAGCAACCAACTCCAACTTGCCATTAAGCCCTGTGATATCACAAAACACGTCGTAGAGTGGAACAAGGGCAAATCCAAACAAGAACATGCCGACGGTCGCTCCACACAACTGCAATATAAGTTTACGGTTACTTTTCATCTTTATTTCACTTCTGGTGGTGTTTCAAAAGTATGATAAGGTGCAGGTGAAGGCACTTGCCACTCCAACCCTTCTGCACCTTCCCAAACAACAGCTTCTGCTTTTTTACCACCTTTCACACATTTAACAACTACCAATACAAAAATCAGTTGAGAGAATCCAAACAAGAAGCCCCCTAAACTCGATACCAAATTAAAATCGGCAAACTGGATCGAGTAATCAGGGATACGCCTTGGCATACCCGCAAGGCCCACAAAATGCATCGGGAAGAAAGTAAGATTCAAACCTACAAATGAGCACCAGAAATGACACTTACCTAAATACTCGTCATACATGTTACCTGTCCATTTCGGCATCCAATAATAAGCCGCAGCCATAATCGAGAAAACAGCACCTGGCACGAGAACATAATGGAAATGAGCAACAACAAAGTAGGTATCATGGTATTGGAAGTCAGCAGGTGAAATCGCCAACATCAATCCAGAAAAACCACCTATCGTAAACAAGACAATAAAGGCGATTGCAAATAACATAGGTGTCTCAAAGGTCATTGACCCTCTAAACATAGTCGCCACCCAGTTAAACACCTTCACCCCTGTTGGCACAGAAATCAGCATGGTGGCATACATAAAGAAGAGTTCACCAACTAACGGAATCCCTACCGTGAACATGTGATGCGCCCAAACGGTGAAAGATAAAAGCGCAATCGAAGACGTTGCATAAACCATAGAGGCATAGCCGAATAATGGCTTGCGACTAAATGTTGGGACAATTTGAGAAATAATACCAAATGCTGGCAATATCATAATGTAAACTTCAGGGTGTCCGAAGAACCAGAACAAGTGCTGGAACAAAACTGGATCACCGCCGCCGCCTGCATCAAAGAAACTAGTACCAAAATGAATATCTGTCAGCATCATGGTAACCGTACCAGCAAGTACAGGCATGACAGCAACCAATAAGAAAGCCGTGATTAACCAAGTCCAAACGAATAGCGGCATTTTCATGTAAGACATGGTTGGCGCACGCATATTCATGATGGTAACAATCACATTAATCGCCCCTAAAATTGAGGAGACACCCGCTAAGTGAATAGCAAAGATAAAGAAGGTTACACTCGGAGGAGCATAAGTCGTGGATAAAGGAGCATAGAAGGTCCAGCCAAAATCAGGTGCTCCTCCATCCATCACTAGGGTGGAAAGCAGCATAAAAAATGCAAATGGCAATAACCAGAAACTAAAATTATTCAATCTAGGTAATGCCATATCTGGCGCACCTATCATTAATGGCACCATCCAGTTTGCCAAACCAACAAACGCTGGCATTACAGCACCAAACACCATAATCAAACCATGCATGGTTGTCATTTGATTGAAAAACTCTGGTTGCACGACCTGCAACCCAGGCTCCACAAGCTCCATGCGAATAACCAATGCCATAGAACCGCCAATAAAGAACATCAGCAGACTAAAGATCAAATACATAGAGCCTATATCTTTATGGTTAGTCGTAAATAACCAACGAGTTATCCCAGTTGCGGGACCATGATGATGACCTACAGCAGACGTCATATAATTCCCCTATTTACTCTTAAGCATTGATTGGATGGATTGCGGTGTGATGATATCACCAGTGTCATTACCCCAAGCATTTCTCTCATAGGTAATAACCGCAGCCAATTCGACAGCACTTAATTGCGCAGCATAAGCTTGCATGGCCGTACCCGCCCGTCCTTCTAAAACAATTTTAATATGTTCATCTATTTGTTCAGGTTTGGTTGCTATTGCACTCGCTTTAAGCGCAGGGAACATAGGCGAAATACCCTGACCGCCAACTTGGTGACAGGCAGCGCAGTTTGTCTGGTAAACTTTTTCACCTCTTTCCATTAACTCCTCTAAACTCCAAATTCTCGCTGCTGCTGCGACTTCTGCTGCTATGCTAGCTTTCTTATCTGCTAACCAAAGTGCATAGTCCTCATCGGTCACTGCCTGCACGACAATTGGCATGAAGCCATGATCTTTACCACAGAGTTCAGCACATTGACCTCGATATATTCCTACCTCATCAATACGAGTCCATGACTCATTAATAAAACCAGGAATCGCATCACGCTTGACCGCAAATGCAGGCACCCACCAAGAGTGAATTACATCATTTGATGTCACTAAGAAGCGGATTTTTTTACCAATTGGCACAACGAGCGGCTCATCTACCTCAAGTAGATAGTTTTCATTTTTTTCGACTTTGTTATAAATTTCATCGGGATTGGTGGACAGATTACTAAAAAAAGAAAGATCTTCACCAAGATACTGATATTGCCATTTCCACTGATAACCTGTGACCTGAATATCTACATCCGAGTCGGATGTATCGTACATTTCAATTAAGGTTGTGGTGGCAGGAACAGCCATAGCGACAAGAATTAAAACAGGGACAATAGTCCAGATTAATTCGACAGTGGTATTTTCATGAAATTGTTCTGCTTTAGCCCCCGCCGATTTACGGTGGTGGATAATAGACCAGAACATCACACTAAACACAGCTATCGCAATAACGACACAAATCCAAAAGATTTGCATATGTAATGAATAAATTGAACGGCTAACCTCAGTTACCCCTTCAGTCATATTTAACGCCCAATCAGCTTGAGCAGAAACAGACCACAAGGCAGCTAAGATAATTAAAGCAGCTGACGAACAAGATCTCTCCTTCATCTTTTTACCCCTACTTGTGTTTTTTTTATACGTAGAGAACCCAAGAAACAAAGCCCCAATACCCTGCTTTAACCTTGAGCGATATTCAGAGTATAGAAAGCAATTTTCAGCTTGCCAGTAACTTTTGAAAATAATTAGGTTAAATAAACCATGAAGTTAACAAGATATATTAAGGAAACGATAAAAATGAGCACCATTAAAATACCCACCAAGATGAAGGGAATAGGGCTATTAGACTGAAAATCTTCTAACCGATTTTTTTCACTTTGTACGCCAATAAAGGCAGAAAAAACAGCTTTAAAAACTTTCCAAATATTCATTGATCCATCCCTTTAAGCTATTTGAGTTAATGTCAGAGTGGAAGCAAAAGAGAAGAAAATCAAGCCAACTGACTTATTCAGACAACAAAGCCTCTCATAAATATTGATAGTTTATAAAGCTGAATAGCTGAAAAATATAGAGGGCTAGAAACGCAAAAAGGTCGCTATAAGCGACCTTTTGTAAGAATTTATTACAGATAATTTGTGTGAACACTCACCAGAGCTTCATATCGTTTAAGGAGGTGATCCAGCCCCAGGTTCCCCTAGGGCTACCTTGTTACGACTTCACCCCAGTCATTGACCACTCCGTGGTAACCGCCC
>NZ_JSEO01000024.1 GCF_001624705.1 Marinomonas sp. SBI8L | reverse complement strand
AGATCTAACCAAAGTCGACGAACAAATGATGTGAAAGCGGGTTTTCCGCACTTAACGACAGTCTGGCATGGACAAGGTTCTTGAAACCGATTGGGTGATAAAGACAGTTAAGTACGGATCTCATCAAGGCCAGAAAACCAACAAAAAGCGTTTTCATAACAGGCCGGATATATGTCTAGTACGACCCTTCATCGAGTTTTTGGAATTGGTAAAGGTCAAAAGCGGTTAATAAGAAAAAGACAAAACCACTTAATATTCAGAATTAAAAAGTGGTTTGGATAACTAATGCCTTGACGGCACAGGAGCGTCCATATATGTCCATGGTAATTGAAAACAACTAAAGAGTTAAACAGCCGAAAAAGATCTAACCAAAGTCGACGAACAAATGATGTGAAAGCGGGTTTTCCGCACTTAACGACAGTCTGGCATGGACAAGGTTCTTGAAACCGATTGGGTGATAAAGACAGTTAAGTACGGATCTCATCAAGGCCAGAAAACCAACAAAAAGCGTTTTCATAACAGGCCGGATATATGTCTAGTACGACCCTTCATCGAGTTTTTGGAATTGGTAAAGATCAAAAGCGGTTAATAAGAAAAAGACAAAACCACTTAATATTCAGAATTAAAAAGTGGTTTGGGTAACTATTGCCTTGACGGCACGGGAGCGTCCATATATGTCTATGGTAATTTATATTATTAGTTTACTTGAACAACCGACTACATCTTTCATTTAATAATTGGGTTTGTTTTTTCAAGAAAACCATTGCCTACTAGCATTGGTTTAAATTCGAAAGTATATCCATCTAATTCTGATTTATTATAACCATACAGTTCTGCGGCATAAACTCCCCCCGTAAAGTCACGAAATATAGTTGCATCAAAGAATTGCCCACTCTCTAAC
Organism: Marinomonas sp. SBI8L; assembly: GCF_001624705.1. Taxonomy (GTDB): domain Bacteria; phylum Pseudomonadota; class Gammaproteobacteria; order Pseudomonadales; family Marinomonadaceae; genus Marinomonas. The sequence goes on along the minus strand of NZ_JSEO01000024.1, from coordinate 45,173 downwards.
AATAACCAACAATGAACTTTTTGAGTTTTATTTGAAACCCCTTCATTTAACTGCTCCATTAATGTATTTATGCTGCAACCCATATGAGGCTCGCCATTTATATATATATCTCCAAAAACTAATTCTGAAGAATAACCGTGTGCTGCAAATGCCTCTTTCAAATTAGAATGGACGAGTAAACATGCACCTGATAAGTGGTCATAATTCATTACAGGTTGAAGCCTGTCAATAATAGAAAAAAGATTATTAAAGTCATTCTTGTCTAGTTTTCTGTAACTCAAAAAATCGGGGCTTAATCCTAGTTTTTTAGACTTAGAATAAGCTTCTTCAATATTTAATACGTGTTCTTGATGGTTTATTTTAATTTCGCTAAACATATTGTTACCTTCTAACTCCACTTGATAATTTAGTAAACTAACAGCTTAATTACTAAAGACATCCATTTTAAAAGAAATAAAAGGAAACAACACCTGAACAACACTCACTTCGATCAAGTTCATCATTTTATGGTTGAAAATAATAAGAAAATCTTAAATTTTAGGCTAAATTTAAAATATTCATTGAAGTTTTTCGTATTCAAATTGACATGCTTGTCCTGTTAAATTACCTCTTGGTAGATACTCTCAGAATAGGTACAAGAATTATCTTTTTTTCCACGATAATTACTACATCCTAAAAAAACACTGCCATCTATCGAGTTTTTACGTTCTTCTAGCACCCCATTATGACAAGCAGGGCAACGTTTTAACCTGAAGTCACAGTCTTCAGAAGAACATTCATAATGATGTTCATTTGGTAATATTGGTGCCTCTTTACAATTGGCACAAACCTTAACTTTAGTTTTACAGTAATACTTTCCTAATGAACACGCATAATAAGGCCCGTAACGGCCTTCCAAAGGAACAAGGTTTCCCTCTAAACATTCAGGACAACTCACGTTTTTTTTAAATAATGAACTTAGATTATTTGAAAACACACGTACATCCTGTTTATTTTCCTCAAGCTCTTTTATGAAGACAGATTCACGTCCAAGCTCGGTTTGAATAAATACAGATTGCTTGGCTCGACTTAATGCAACATAAAAAAGTCGTCGCTCTTCTGAATATTTAAAATCATCTACAGAGGGCAATAAGGAAAGGAGAATAGGATCTGTTTCAATCTTTGATGGAAAACCCCATTTAGCATCAATAACATCTAAAATAACCACATAGTCTGCTTGTTTTCCTTTAGAGCCATGAACAGACATAGCTTTAACCTCATAGTTTGGAAATTTCGATTGCAACCCTTCAATAACTTTTAGGGCCTTTTTAAAACGACTTAAAAACATAAGGGTTGGTCTGGTGCCCGTTTCAGGTTCACCTAAAGCATTCATTATCCGAGCTATCGCTTCCTCTTTAGTATCCTTGATAATTGATACTTCTGGGTGATTGCTATGGGAGTGCGTAAGTAATTTTTTAGGAATCTGTGCTGGGTTCTTTTGAACAAACCCAGAAGCAACTTTCTCAATGCGATCATTAAAGCGGAAGGTACGATCTAATTGTAATACTTCACTTGTACCGAAGTTCTTCGAAAATTCAGTGGTTAAGCTAACATCACTGCCCGTAAATCTGTAAATTGCCTGCCAGTCGTCTCCTACTCCCATCAACGAAGACGCTGGACTTGCAGACTTTAGCGCTTTAATAAGTGACGCTCTTATAGGAGATATATCTTGAAATTCATCAACTAAAAGATACTTTAGTTTAAAAGAGTTTCTCGTTATTTTATGGAAATCGTTTTTCCCAGCATAGACTGTTGCTTTATTAATCATATCTGAAAAATCAAGAGTGTTTTTTATCTCTAATTCACTCTGATACTGTCTATAAATGAAATGAAATAAGCGTTCAAATATCTGCCATCTATTATGATTATAATCATCTAGATGACCAGTTTTAATTGCCTCTAAGCCATATGGTGAAGCTTTGAATAAAGAGAGAAAACTTGCTAATAATTTGGAGAATGCCGAAACCATACCTAAATCTTTCAATCGTAAATAGATATTACTCGGGCTCAGTGGGTAGTAGATATCTTCGGAATTAATATTATTAAGATCACAATAGTCGTTAATCTTCTTATCTAAAAACTTTGTTAAACTATCAGGTGTTTTTGCTTGATGACTAAATGTTTCCCAAAGCACTGTTCTATTTTCTTTATGAAAATTACGTTTCCACTCCATTTCTTCTTTGTATTTTTTGGAATCGATACCTTTTTTTGTATGACCATTTTCATCAATGCCAAAGTGCTCTAGATAAATATCAAAATCTGAAAGATAAAAATCAGGTTGGTAAGATCCACGCCCTGGATCTTTTGACGAGAATGGATATACTTTTTCATACTCGAACTTAATATTATTAGAGTATAGAAAGTTTGCAATAGATAATTCTTCAAAACTCTTTACTAAGTCACCAGAAAGGGCTCGTAAACCGTTATCCTTTACATAACGTAAATATTCGCCATGAGACTTAAAATCCAAATCACTAGGTTTTGGATAGAGATATTTAGTCGTAAACTGTTTAAAAACTTCACCTAATTTTTCATTTCTTAGTAACTCTTGAATTTTATTTTCAATAAATTTTGTATAGATTTTTTCATCTATAGCAAACTTACTTACTGAATTTTTTTCATGAAAATTAACTATTCCTTTGCCAAGGGAATGAAAAGTTCTAACTTGAACACCCTCAAGTTTTTTGTGCTCTTTTACCCTCTCTTCTAACTCATCTTTAGCTTCAGCCCCATAGGCTAACATCATAATTTCAGAAGCTTCTGCGTAACCATTAACAACTAGGTATTTAGCTTTAGCCACCATCGTGCTTGTTTTTCCTGTTCCTGCACCAGCTAATACAAGAATATTATCTTCATCTGTCACACATGCTAAACGCTGCATGTCTGTTAAGGGGTGTTCTTCAAGTTGATCAAATAAACTTTTATTTTTTTTAACTTGAGATGTAATCCACTGCTCATTATATAATCTCTGAAATACAACTGGCTCATTCAAAAATAACCTAAAGGATTCTGATATAGGTTGAGTATTCAAACCTAATACTAACCACTTGGATTCTTCAGCAAGGACTGATTTATCTTTTGAGAAAACATCCATCAATTCATATAAGTAGCTGGTTTTAATATATCTATTTTTACTTTTCAGTAGGTCATCAAATTCATTACCTCGCACTATAAAGGCTTCGAGTTCTGAACGAGATTGGCTTATCCAATACTCATTACGACACTCAATAACTTTATAAATAGCACTTATTAATTTTTTATTTCTAAAAAATAAAAAATGATTTTCAGCCCAACATAAAATCATGAAAGGGCCACTTAGCTTCAGAGAAACATTGATACTTATTGAAGGGTACGGGTATTTATATTTATTAATTTTCAAACCTTCTTGATATGACTTTATACTTATCTTACCTAATAATATCTGCCATTTTTTTATTTTAATCATATTGTATATTTTAAAACTCATTTAAGAATTGGAAAACTATTAAAAATAACAAGACTTAATCATTTAAAAAATAAAATCAAGACATTTCAATTAAAAAAACAATATCAAAAATTTAAATAAAAAACCATCATTTTAACACTGAAACTAAAAACTAATTCATTTAGTACCGTACTAATTAATTTGGTACCGTACTAATTAATTTGAGTACCGTACTAATTAATTTGGTACCGTACTAATTAATTTGAGTACCGTACTAATTAATTTGGTACCGTACTAATTAATTTGGTACCGTACTAATTAATTTGGTACCGTACTAATTAATTTGAGTACCGTACTAATTAATTTGAGTACCGTACTAATTAATTTGGTTACGTAATTTATAAGCTAAGTTCTTATTCATAACAAATAGCTCAGAAAAGGCATTTTTCAGAACACATTCAAAAACTTCAAAAACAGCCATTCTAAAAGAGATCAAACACGACTACACCTGAACATCACTCACTTGGCTCATGTTCATCAATTTAAGGTTGAAAATAATAAGAAATTCTTAAGTTGGAGGCTAACTATAAAGTATTCATTGAAGCTTTTCGTATTTTGGTCGAGCAGGTATCTCGCATTAACGATTAGGAAGAATTAGATGTGTTAAGCTTGTCGAGTTAAGACAAAAGTCTTCTACATGTAGTTAAATTGGGCCGCCTTTTAATATGAGTATGTTGGCAGTACTTAGCCAATTGCCTGTCAGACCCAACAGCTGTGGTGAAATGCTTTTCAAACCCTGTTGAAACCTCTAACCATTGCTCTGATGTAAGATTGATTCGCTGAAGAATTGGAGCCAAGGAGATATCCAACGATCCTCTTTTATCTTCTCTCACCAACCTCCCCGTTAAATCAATTAATTCAAGGTAATCAGTAAGTTTAAAAGGCAAGCCTTGGGGCTGATCTTCTCTTTCATAACCAATAAAAGGAAATAAGTTTTTGGGTTGCGTCTGATTCGCTTTGGCGACTTCAATACGAGTCTTGATACTTGTATGTTTTGAAGTTTCAGGTGTCTTGTCCATCTTTGCGCGTACAGGATTTAAGTCAACATAAGCCATACATGATACTAGCGCGGCTTCATTCAACAAGGCTTGAGATTTAAAGCGACCTTCCCAAAATCGTCCTGTACATTTATCTTCTTTGTTAGCCATACGCGCTACAGATTCATTGAGCTCTCGCATAAACCAACTTATGTCCATTAAACGTTTACGGTACTTCTCACAGCTATCATAAACAGAGGCTAGCTCAAACTCTTCTAAGACTTTGTTCTCTAGATACTTTTGCGTGAACTGGGTGCATTTATGCTTATCTGAAGTTAAAGAGAATGCCAGCGCTCAAGTACCTGTTTAATAGACCAATTATTCGCTTCATCTTCATTCACATGAAGCACTAAATGGGTATGCTTCCCTAAAAAAGGGCATGACCGAATAAGCACATACATCTATTGCAAAGATAGCTTCAAGAGAGAATATCTTATCCTCTATCCAACCACGTCTATGTTCGTAACTTTGGCCTGTCTGTTCATCTTGGCCACAGAGAAAAGCGCGCCTCACACAACGTGAAACACAGTGATAGTAAGGTGTATCTTGAAGGCTTATTAAAGATTTTCTTGGTTTAGGCATATTAGATTCCTCATCCTTGAGTGAATCCAATAAAACTAGTCTGAGACTAGATGCAGGTCAAATTACGAAGGGTGTCCATGGTAAATTGATAAATCAATGAATATTCTGTCGCACTTTTCATCAAGTATCAGTTCATTAGGTGTTGGTACTTTCTTAAACTTTTTTAGCAAACTAGATAACAACACGAAGAATCTCCAATTTTTTTTATATACTTGATAATTACAATTATTCAATTTGGTATTTTTTCACCACACGCTAAACTTTTTGGCCGTATTGATAAATGCCAATTTTTTGCTTTCTTAAACTCTGTACACGCATCAAGCGGTTTTTTAGTTTTTTCATCGAACCAAGTTAGTGTCGATGTTGAAAAATCTACACCAGAGATATCACTACCAGTAAGGTTTATATTCAGCATTTCATTTTCGATAAATTTAGAGTTCATTAAGTCGGTTTCAATAAAGCTAACATTATTGAGAATTGAATTAGTAAAAAAAGATCTCTCCATCCTACTCCTTTTAAAATCAACATCTACTAGTTTAGATCTAGTAAAATAAGCCCTACTTACATTTTCAGTCCTTTTATTTTTAGAAGCGATATTCATAAATACAGTTTTATAGTTTCGCTTTACCTTTTCATTAAAAAAATCTTCAAACAATGAACGCCCAAAAATCTTATCACCCATCAAATTGATTTTATCATAAGCATTAAATTTTTCTACATTATTAACAAAACTTGTATTGACAGAATTAAACTCTACATTTTCCATATTAACTTCATAAAATTCAAGTCCAATAAAGTCTATTCCTTTAAACATAGTATCTTTTAAATCAGCATCATTAATTCCTAATACACTATTACATTTATCAGTGCCATAGTCATTTTCAAAGCTAACACTTCTAAAAGCACCATTATTCATATTAATGTAAAAACAACTATTTAATACATTAGCCTCAATTAAATCAAATTTATCTGACACTATAAAAACTGAATCTTTAACTAGAATATCATCAATAATATTAGACCTTTTATTTAAGTATTTATTTAATGTAAATACTAAAAATGAATTTTCAGCAGTTAAATTATGAAATTCACTTTCTCTAGACTCACCAACTAAATAGGAATCAACAATACTCAAGCGCTCTACCACTAAGTCTTTAATATTATAGTTTAATAAAAAAGAGTTTTGTATTTTTGATGCAAAAATATAACTTTCAATAAGTTTTATTTGATAGAATCCAATGTCGGTGAAATTTATTTTCATGTCCTTATTTGATAGTTTTATATCAATTAGAGCATGACTATTCTCCCTATCCCCTTTTAGAATTAAATCCTTCATATCGGGATCGTTTTCATTTAGGTTATTTAAATGTCGAGATCTAACCGATGAGGTTTTGTCTTGAACTACACTCCAACTTTTATTAATCTCATTCAATAAAGTTAACTTATTTGCTTCACGTCTAAATTGATAGTCAGAAATTGAAGTCACTACTAATAATATAAATGTTCCAACTAAAACAATAGACTTATAGTTTTCCCTAGTTATCATAAAAACATATGGAGTTGTTAAAATTATTTTTATTGATTTTCCTAACGTTATCGCATTCAAATAAAATTTTTTAGAAAAAACAATTACGAATTCACTTACTACATCCAACATATCAAGCAACTACCCATCTTTGTATTATTTAATGGTTATCTAAAAATAACCATTAAATAATCTGTCAATCTTAATTACACACTCCAGCTGTTACTCAGGGCTTCGGCCTGTTTTAGGCAAAGCTCTATGGCTTCGTCGGCTTTATCCGGTGGGTATTTCCATTTTCGCAATGCTCGACGTACTAGGTTACGTAGTTTGGCCCGTACACTGTCTCGTACTTGCCAATCGACAGTGGTGGATTTTCTAAGTTGGCCAGTAACGTATTTAGCCAGTTCTCTTAAGTTGTTATTACCTAACTCTTTCACTGCCGATTCGTTTTGAATCAGCGCACGATAGAAGGCAACTTCATCAGAGTTGAGGTTCATTTTTTTGGCAAGTTCAGCATCATTGGCCATGTCTTTGGCCATCTGAATCATCTCTTCAATCACATGGGCAGATTCAATACCGCGGTTATGATATTTGCGCATTGTCTCGGTGATTCTGTCTGTGTAGCTTTTCTCAGAGACCACATCTGTGCTCATGCGCGCTTTCACTTCATCTTTAAGCAGTTTTTCAAGCAGGTCTACCGCAAGGTTTTTATGCTCAATATTGGCAAGGTCTTCAAGAAAGCCTTCCGATAACAAACCGATATTAGGTTTCTCTAAGCCCACCAGCTCAAAAATATTATCAACACTTTCTGTTTCGATGGCGTTATCGAGAATCTGTTTAAGGGCCGAATGCTTCGCCTCATCATTGCGTTTTTTGTCTACATTGGTGCTTTTGCAAATGGCCGCTTTTATTGCATCGAAAAAGGCAATTTCTTTGGAATAGGGCTTAGCTTCATCTAACGTAGCGCAAAGCGTATAAGCCGCTCGAATGTTTGCCATGATATCTAAGAAACGGCTTTTACCATCGAGCTTGCCCTTACCTTTATCATTTTTAACTGGGCTTTCAATTGAGGCGATATGGTTCATCACTTTTGGGAAAAGTAACAAGGGCTCTTGCTCAAACCCAGCATAATCACAACCGTGCATCAGGCCATGTAACTTATCCATGTTCTCCATAAACACCGCCAAAGCTTCTTCAGTGTTCAAGGTGGTTTTGCCTTTACCGTCCGCATTGGTATATACCTTAAGCGCTTCTTTTAGCTCATTACCTATGCCGATATAGTCCACCACCAAACCACTGGGTTTATCTTTAAATACTCGGTTAACCCTCGCAATCGCCTGCATCAGGTTATGGCCCTTCATGGGTTTGTCTAAATACATAGTATGGCAATTTGGTGCATCAAAACCTGTGAGCCACATGTCTCGTACAATGACTATTTTTAGCGGGTCATTCACATCTTTGAAGCGCCTTTCAAACAGCTTTTTGGTTTTCTTATCATGAATATGAGGCTGCAGTATTTTTTTATCTGAGGCTGAACCTGTCATGACAATTTTAATGGCGCCCTTCTCAGGGTCGGCATGATGCCAATCGGGCCTTAGGGCAACTATAGCGTCGTACATGGCCACACATATGTCACGGCTCATGGACACTATCATGGCTTTGCCGTCTAAGGTGCTATTACGCAATTCAAAATGATGCACCAAATCTTGACTCACCAGTTTGATGCGGTTTTCCGCCCCCACTAGCTTTTCAAGAGCTGCCCATTTGGATTTAGTTTGCTCGCGTTTACCGCTGTCTTCTTCGTCCTCAATCACCTCATCCACTTCATCATCCAAGGTATAAAGCTTCTCGGTTTTTATATTGAGGCGAGCCAAACGAGATTCATAATAAATAGGCACGGTAGAACCATCATCTACTGCATCTTGAATATCATAAGTGGAAATCTTCGGACCAAAGACACTGGTTGTTATCTTGTCACCCTGTTCAATCGGGGTGCCCGTAAAGCCAATAAAAGCCGCATTGGGTAAGGCGTCACGTAAATACTTAGAATAACCATGGGTATACTTGGCGCTAATCACCTTGCCGTCATTATCTTTTTTGGTTTTCAGCTTGGCCTTTTCCCCGTAATGGCTACGGTGGGCTTCGTCACTGATCACCACAATATTGCCCCGTTCACTCAAGGTCGGAAACCGGCTCTCTTCTACGCCGTCAATTGTCATCAAGCCGAATTTTTGAATCGTGGTGAAGAAGATGCCACCCGCTTGGCGAGAACCTAATACTTCTCTTAGTGCTTCCCTATCATCCACCTGTATCGGTGTTTGTTTTAAGGTGTCTGCGGCGGTCACAAAGGTATTAAACAGCTGGCCATCTAAATCATTTCGGTCTGTTACCACCACTATGGTGGGGTTATTCATTTCAGGTTGTGCCAACAACTTAGCCGCATAACACAACATGGAGATAGACTTACCACTGCCTTGAGTATGCCAAACCACCCCCGCCTTACCCGAGGCGAGTTCAATTTGCGCTAACTCCCCTTGGTATATGCTAGCCGTCTTAGGCTGATTAGAGAGCGCATAAAGAACAGACTGCTCAGCCACTTCATCAAGCGTACTTTCAATGGGGGTTGCAGTTCTACTTGCGAGTATGGTGCTTTGCACCGCCGCTCTCACCGCATGGAACTGATGGTAACCGGCTACTTTTTTAATCAAGTCACCGGATTCATTTTCTTCAAAGAGGATGAAGTTTTGCACAAAATCCAAAAGATACTCAGGCTCAAAAAAGCCCCGAACCAAGGTTTCTAATTCAAGCTTATCATTGGGTCTGTCTTTTTCATTCTTGATCACACGCCAAGGTTGAAAGCGCTCTTTATTTGCCGTTAAAGAACCGAGCCTTGCTTTAATGCCATCACTAATAATTAAGGCTTGGTTGAAGATGAATAAATCAGACAATTCCTCTTTATAGGTTTGTAACTGCTGATAAGCCGACCAGATATCCGCCTGCTCGTCTTTTGGATTTTTCAGCTCAATAACGGCCAGCGGCAGACCATTAATAAAAACCAACAAGTCAGGGCGTCGATTCCCCTTAGACCCTGTAATAGTGAACTGATTGACCACTAAAAACTGATTGTTAGCTAGCTGCTTAAAATCGATTAATCTCACATAATCGATTTTCTCAACCCCTTTTGCGTCCTTGTACTCAACCTTCACTCCTTCTAACAGCCACTTATAAAAAGCACGGTTGTTCTTAGTTAAAATGGGCGTATCTGCTTTTGCGATTTGCTGAGCAACTTGCTCTAAGGTGGCGAGAGGCACTTGAGGGTTAATGACTTCAAGTTGAGCTAGTAAACGAGCATGCAACAAGACTTGGCGATAGTTATCCCGCTCGGCAGCGGCTTCTCCTGGGGCGATGTCATAACCGCAAACTGTGTAATAACCGATATCTTGAAACCATTTAAGGCAGAGTTGTTCTAGCTGGTCTTCCGTGATCATGCAACCGCACCACCATTTTCTTGATGATTTTGTACAATATGCTCTAACCAATTTTGGTCTTGAATACAACGAGATTCTGCACCAACAGGAATAACAGTGACTTTTGCTCTGTTCTCTGAACTTATACGCAGTCGCTTCACCAAGTTTCTTTTTTGGTGTTCTGCAGCCCCCTCAGTAGCCAAGCTGATCCAATATAAATGCTTACCCGCTTCTTCAATTAATTGCCGAAACAGTCCATTAATATGGCTATCGTCAATATTAAAACCGTATCCAATAACAATGATTGCATCTGCACCTTGATACTGATCATATAGGCCCACATAACGCCTCGACATATCAACGGAGGTTAAAGGCTTCAAACCACTTTGTGTCAATATAAACGGAACATGTATTTGATCTTTAGGCACGTCATCGGCATTATCAATGGTCACCACTGAATTTTTATAAGGATTATAATAGTCCTTCACTCCACCGTTTAAGTGCTTAACATCAGGCAGATCGTATCCTATCTGCTCGGATATCGATTCAACTAAATTGTTATAATTAGCTGTACCAACAGCCTCGATTTCTACACCTAATTCTTCGCATTGCTGCAAGTCATGGTAATACCCCTGCTCCGGTAGCTCTCCCGCACCTTCAAGTTGTTGAACTATATATTCTCTTGTTGCCCTTAAAAACACTACCATCTTGGTAAACTTAGCCCACTCAGTTTTTGGTGAGTAGATATAACGAAAATGGTTGTCGATTAACGATTGATAATCCAAGACAGTTGTGAAGATATTTTCTAACATTTGTTGAGCAACAGCACATATAAGTTCAGCCACATCACCATTTTCTGTATCAAACTCATGGCGCTCTTCTAGAAGCAATTCCAATGCCGTCATACCGGCACGGCTAAATTCAATCTTAAACATCCCGGTCACGTCATCAAAAATAGGGATATCATCCGGTGCTGCTTCGAATAGCTCTTGATTCAAACGCTGCACTAAGTCTTGACCGTGAGCACCAACCAATAACTGAAGGAATGCTGCTGCATATCTTTGAATATTTGCTGTATCACCACCACGTTTAATGACATCAAGAATCGCCGAATAAAATTCAGAACCAAATAGCTGTACCTCATTAGCTAATATTTGATTCATCCTAACAGCATGAGCATAAAGCTCTTCTCCAAAAGCGGTTTCCATCTCATTATTAAACTGGACGATGAGAGCCTGCTTTTCAATACCTAGCTGCTGCATTGCCCAATCTGCTTCAGTATCAAAGTCATTTAATCGACGAATGATCTCATTCTTGCGGTATTCGATGGATGACTCAATTAAACTGGTAAATTCGTTTTTACCAAATGCATGAATTCGGCTTGTCTGATACCTCTGAGGCAACCAATCAACTGCATAAGGGCTAAGGTGATTGATATTTCTAAGTTGCTCTCTCAGCGCAGTTTTATGTTGACTAACGTCCTGTCTAAACAAATCAATTGCAAACTTACCGCCTGAAGGAAGGCCATATCCGATTTCAGCACCCGCTCCAAAAAACAATCCTATTTTCATAATCAATCCTTTTCTAATCAGCTAATGCTTACTTCACCAGAAAGAAGCTTTGGCAATAGCGAATTTCTAATATTTTCCAAACTTGTGTTTTCTAATCTCTGCTCTATTTGTTTTTCGATAAAATCACCAATCATTCTAAAATTCGACAACTCAATATTCGGCACTACGCACTCAGCCTCAGATAAATGACTCCTCTTGATATGTCCCATGGTCACAGCTTTATCTGCAGCGACTTGTTGAAACACGCCAAGGTGTCGCTTTGTCCAATAGCAATAAAACCATTTAGGGTAATCAGACGAAGTAACCTTAAAGAGATGCTGATTCAACGCCACCTTTCCACCACACCAAACATCAACAACTAAAGATCCTGACCATGAAAAAACTACATCACCGTTATCCACTATGCACTCAGGCTTAATATTTGGGGATGCCTTCTCTTCGCCATCGGCAAAACCTTTCTTGAGTTGCGCTATTTTTAGAACTGGCAAAAAATCATTTTCATCTTCTGGCCTAAATTTCTGAAGAGCTAGACCATTTTGATAATGTGCAATTTTATCAAGTGCTTTAACTTCCCACCCTTCCGGTATTTCACCCAACTCCGAATCCACCAGTGAGTCTGGAAATAAAGCAGCGGTGGTTTTGAGTTCTTGATATTTTTCTGGAGGGAGTTGGTCGAGTTCAGTGAGTGGCTTACCGCTAATAGTCGCCATGGCCGCGAGTTCTGGGTCTTGACCTGTTTCTTTTGCAGTCATCTTGGCGCGGGTCGGTTCGAAGTCCACAAACCAACTTTTAAATATGGCTTGCGTCATTTCTTCTAGGGTTTGGTTGGTTTGGCGGTTGAGTTCGATTTTTCTATCCAAAGAAGAAAGCATCTTCACTATGCTTTTCTGAACTTCTATTTCAGGTAATCTAATCTCAAGGTTACCTATCTGTTGAAGATTAATATTTGGCTGAGCCGATTGAGATGTTGCATTATTAACAAAATATACAACTTCTTTTTGCTGTAAAAAGTAGAGTAGATATAACGGTTCAACTATATCTTGCTTCGGTCGGATCAATGCCAAAGCCTGATTAGTGTTCGCAGGCACATGTTTTTCTTCTACTATCCCAGACTTACCAAGATGAGCACCAGCCATAGAAAATAAAATATCATCAACATCTAACTGTGATCGTTTTAGCTTGTTGTGGATGGCTTCGGTAACGTATGAAAACTTACTACTATCAATTCGACCATCGTAACCAACAGACTCTGCCTTGATATAATTAATGCCTGATTCTGAAAACCCACCATCTTTTTTTGACGGCGTTGTGCCCTTCGTGATCTTAGATGTTATGTCCGTTAGCTTTACAATTTTCCAATCAGACATCAAAGCCCAACCCCGCTAAGTTCTTTTTAATCTCAGCTTCTAATCGATCCGATTCTTCAAATTGGCTTTTTAGCTGGCTAGTTAAGCGTGCCATTTTTTCGGCAAAGGGCTCGCTGTCTTCCCCTTCGGCAGCAGCGCCCACATAACGGCCCGGTGTGAGGACAAAGTCGTGTTTTTCTAATTCAGCAAGTTTGACTGATTTACAGAATCCAGCCTCGTCATCATAATTTTGTCCGGTTTCCCATGCATGAAACGTCTCACTAACGGTATTAAGATCCTCTTGGGTGAAGTCACGCAGTACGCGGTCTTTCATGAAACCTAGATTGCGCGCATCGATAAAGAGCACTTCGCCAGTGCGATCTCTTAGTTTTTTGCCGCTGGCCGAGGTGCGCGCTTTTTTATTCTTGGTCAAAAACCAAATACAGGCGGGGATTTGCGTATTGGTGAAGAGCTGACCGGGCAAGGCCACCATACATTCCACCAAGTCGTTTTCAATCAGGGCTTTACGAATATCGCCTTCACCACCGGTATTCGAGCTCATGGAGCCGTTAGCTAATAAAAGCCCTAAGCTGCCGTTGGGTGCCGTGTGATACAGCATGTGTTGCAACCAAGCAAAGTTGGCATTGCCAGAAGGCGGTGTGCCATAGACCCAGCGCGGGTCATCCTCTGCCACGCCTAAATCCCATTCCTTCATGTTAAAAGGCGGGTTGGCCATGACAAAGTCGGCCCTTAAATCCGGGTGCTGATTATGGGTGTAGGTACTGGCTGGCTCTTTACCAAAATTAAAGTCGATGCCACGAATGGCCATGTTCATGGCCGCTAGCTGCCAAGTGGTATGGTTATACTCTTGGCCGTAGATAGACACATCATCAATACGACCTTTATGGGCATTAATAAAATGCTCGGATTGCACAAAGAAACCACCTGAGCCCATGGCAGGGTCATACACTCGCCCTTTAAAGGGTTCGAGCATTTGTACGATCAGGCTAACGATGGATTTAGGAGTATAGAACTGCCCCCCCTTTTTACCTTCTGCCAAAGCAAATTGGCCCAGCATGTATTCGTACACATGGCCTAAAATGTCTTTGGAGTTAAGCTCTAAACCTTCTTTCTCAAAAGGTACCGTCGCAATCAGATCGATTAACTCAGCCAGCTTGGCTTGGTCAATTTGCAATCTGGTATATTGCTTGTTCAATACGCCTTTTAGTTTGGCATTGTCGGCTTCGATCAGTTCTAGCGCGTTATCAATAAGATGACCGACTGAGCTGAATTTCTTTTTAACTTGACTGTTCGCACCGTTTTGAATAGTAAGTTCAGCACCGCCGATCACGGTTTTGTTATTGTCTTGCAAAAACTGCCAACGAGCCCCAGCTGGCACCCAGAAGGTATTGGTTTCGGCATAATAATCACGGACTTCGAGTTCTGCTGCGAGTTCTTCTTGGTACGCTTCGCTTTCTACACCGCCAAAGTCTTCTGGGTCTAAAAAGTAGTCATGCTCGGGGTTTTGTAGCTGCTTTTTCAAATCAGCGTGCCTAATATCAAAGGCATCGGAGACATATTTGATAAACACTAAACCCAAAACAGTGTGTTTATACTGGGCAGCATCTAAGGTGGAGCGCAATTTATCTGCGGCTGTCCACAGCTTTTTTTCTAAGTCATTTAAAAATGTTTGTTCTGCAGAACTTGTCATGGGTAACCTAAGTAGGAGTATGTGTTAAATAAGTGAGTTTTTGGGCTAAGCGAAGGCGGTAAAACGCGGCGTTTAAATATTGTAAAAATGAAATAAGATGAATACACATTACCATACGCGCCTCCTTGCATTTCGTTCTAAAAAAAGCCCAGTACTTCTGAAGCTAATTTCACTAATCAATGAATAAAATTATGGTTATAAACCAAACCCGCTTCAGTTTTTCGTACCTTTAAAGTGAACCTCTCTTTATACGCCCCTCTTCTCCACATTTCAATTACACTAAGTTGCTGTCTTAAAAGATTTATTTAACGAAATAATAAGCGGCTTCATTTGTGGCTTTTGTTTGCTGAGTGCATTGTAAAAAAAGAGACAGATAAACTCACAATAAGCCTTAATCCTTCCTTTTTTGGTTAATTGACAGAGGCTGTTATACCTATGATTTTTGCCTTTGTTGAGTTTCATTGGTGCTTTCTTAACAAACCACTGTATGTTCAAACAGTCTTTTATTTGTTACTTTACCAACACCTCAATTTCTAATTTTTAGATAACGCCAACCAAAGGACGTTCAATGTCTCAATCCAACTCCCCTATTCTCATCCAATATTACAAAACCAAATATGCTGAGTTTATCTTAGGGGCTTATGAGGGAGAGTTGTGTATGTTGGACTATCGCTATCGTAAATCTCGCGATGCGGTGGATGCGAGATTGCAGCGTTTGTTAAAGGCGGACTATCTTGAGGTTGAGGAAAGCTCGGCTGAGGTGCCGGTTTTTGAGCAAACCAAGGCTCAGCTGAATGAGTATTTTTTAGGCGAGCGTTCTGAGTTTGATATCCCTCTGCTTTTGGTTGGCAGTGAATTCCAGCAAGGTGTATGGCGTGCTTTGTTAGAAGTAGCCTACGGGGAGACGGCGAGTTACTTGGATTTATCCAAACGGTTAAATAATGAGAAAGCCATTCGTGCGGTCGCCAGTGCCAATGGTGCGAATGCGATTTCTATCATTGTACCTTGCCATCGTATTATCGGTTCGAACGGTGAATTAACGGGTTATGCTGGCGGTTTACCTTTAAAGAAGCGTTTGCTTGATTTAGAAAACGCCAAGTTCGTTCAAGAAACTTTATTTTAAAATTAATTTTTTATTGCCGTTTTTTGTATGCAGGCTCACTTTCGTCATGTTTTGAGTCAATAAATAAGCTCATTATTGTAATTATTTGTAATAAAAAATATTCATTTTTTCTCAAATTTCCACAAAGTTTTTAACTTTCTGTTTCCTTAAGTGTGATTCATCTTAATAAGTGAATTATGCTTCATTTTTAGTGTTTTTAGCTCGTATTTTGTTGTTTTAGCTAACTTTTGTTTATCTTAATGCATTAAGTTATATGGTAAGTTTCCCTTCTTTAAGTGCGTTTTCACTAAGATATTAATAGGAATTATTCTCGTTAATCTTACTTTTACTTAGCCTTTTCTTTTCCTACCTACTTGCTGGTTACTTATTGATCTACAAACGATTTTTGTCTTTTAAGATTAATTAATTAGACTACTTCTCAAACCCACGTTTACCTAGCATTTACTTTCATATTGATAGAGTGCGAAGGAAGGCGTAAACAAGTCTTCCCGCCTCAGCATGGGGCTAAAGTGTCTTGTATATCGGATATGAAATGAAACTTAATCACAGGTGCTTAAGGGGAATTTTCAGTCGATAAAAAACGCTTTAGAGCATGCCTTTCGGGTCTTTAAGAGAGAACCTCAACCTGTGTTGCCTCTTCTCGTAAGGTACCTACATTGCGTCGAAATGCGCCTTGTTTGAGTTTTTCACTGATAAGACTGAGAAGTGGTGACTATTTCGCCTTTCCAGGTAACTCGATATGGATATGATGATAAATGTTAGAACAATTCAAACAAACGCCGTTACTCGTCTTAATTGTTGAAGACAATACTGCTTTAGCTGCCAATATTATTGAGAGTTTAAAGGAGTTTAATATTGAGTGTGACTATGCAAAAAACGGTGTTCAGGCACTTAGTCTCGCTCAGCTATACCATTTTGATGTCATCGTATCTGATATCTTAATGCCGGCAATGGATGGCATTACCATTTGCAAAAAGTTACGTGCTTTAGATATCACTACGCCCATTCTTCTGTTAACGGCCCTTGATCATATTGAGGATAAGGTCACAGGTTTTAGTGTGGGTGCGGATGACTATTTAGTTAAGCCTTTTGAGATGCTGGAATTAATTGCCAGAATCCGCTCTCTTTCGGAAAAAAAACGCATCAACCCCTCTCGTCTGGTTGTTGAAGACCTTCAGGTAGACCTTAAGACCTATAGTGTTACCCGTGCAGGTAAGCCGATATTTCTATCGCCTATTTGCTGGGAGTTATTGGTCTTTTTAATGCGTAAAAGCCCTAGTCTTGTGAGTAAGGAGCAAATAGAACAACACTTATGGAAGCATAATGCGACCCCTGAAACGGATGTCACCAAGGTTCACCTCTATCGCTTGCGTCAGGCGATTGATAAATCTTTTGATAAACCACTTTTGCACACTGTACGTGGCCGGGGAGTGGTATTAGGAAAACGCCATGTTGAAGCCAATGTTTAAGTTACGATCTCTGTGCACCATTTATCTCTTATCTTCTTTTATTATTATTTTAGTGTTTGGTGCCTTGGTGCATGATTCGGTGCAGAAAAGCTCTGTTATCAATACCTTAGAAATAAGCCTGAGGGCATTAGCTGAAAAGCGAGACAAGGATACTGGCGGCATTATTAGCGAGGCTTACTTAGGCCGCTTAACCAGTTATGACAATTGGTCTTTAGCGCCTATTAGCATTCGTGCTCAATTTGATGTGACTAAGCTAAGTGAAAATAGGCTGAGTTTAGAAAGTGCTGAGGTAAACAAGTTTACGGCTATTTTGCCTTATCGAAACAGTGATAATAAGGTGATTTACTATCTACTAGAGCTTGATAAAAACGACCTCCCGGAACATATGAATGGAGTAAATACAGGGATTCTGCTTTATATCCTCGCGACTCTGGTGCTTATGTTTTTAGTCGCTTATTTATTGGCAAAGAACATTATGCAGCCTTTAAATATGCTGGCTGAGTTCGCTAAAAAGAATGAAACTGGCACGATTGAGATCCCCAGTACTTTGGCAGAAAGAGAAGACGAAATTGGCGATGTCGCCAGAGCGCTCAACCACTCTTTACATAATATTCGTGAACAACAAGACAGAGAAAAGCAGTTTCTACAAAACGCCAGCCATGAGTTGCGTAGCCCACTTGCGACAATAGGCAGTGCTTTACATGTGATTAATCTGCGCCAAACAAAAGGTTTGGGGTTTGATGATAAGTTACTGCAAATAAAGCGCTGTTATCACCAGATGACACAGCTCACTCAAGCCCTGTTGTGGCTCTCAAAAGAAGAGAAGAGCTTTAAGACCTGCGAGTTTAATTTGTCTGAATTGATTGAGTTACATCTGCACCAGCTTGACCATCTCATTTCAAATAAAGCGATTGAGGTGGTGTTTAATCGTGAGAATATTCAGGTAGATCAAGCCCGTGCCTTGGTAGATGTGGTGATTAGTAATTTGATTCGTAACGCCTTTGAGAACAGTGCTGGCGGTAAAATTATTTTGCATCACTCTAGAGATGGCATTTCTATCTCTAACCCTATTTATACTCAAAAACAAATACCGCCCCATGGACAGCAGCATCAAGGCTTTGGCCTGGGCTTACATCTGGTTAATAAGGTGACAAAGAAGCAAAACTGGAAGCTAGATATACATGAGAGTGAGCAACAAATGGATGTACAGGTTTCTTGGTAGCCGTTTAATAACCCTTATAGAATAAAAGCGCTAAACCAAGGCTAATTGATAAGCCTGTTTGAGAGCATCTATATCAGTCAAGTAGTCTGGGTTGATATAGGGGCTTTCCAGTTGTAGCACTTGGTACATGCCCCCTTCTACCATGTTTTTACTGATGTTTTGGCCTTCTTCTAATACGCAAGATTGTAAAAAGGCAAACCAGCCTGTGACGTTTATCCAAGTATTGGTCACTAGGCCTTTTCTCTGCTCTTGGCTAATGCTGATAATGCCAGCTTCGTTAAGGCCTTGATAAACAGCATCTAGCTTACCTAAACAAGCTTGATAAAACTCACGATAACGCTGTTTGAGCTTTGGGTTATCACTCAGTAATTGGCTTAAATTGAGATGAATGAATCGGTAATGCCAAAGGCTTTCGAATACCCCTAGCATGACGTTGAATTTGTCTTCTAATGTCATGATACCTTGAGCACCTTTAGGCAGGCTTAGGGCTGATTCTATCTGGGCTTCGTGCTGTAAGAACAAGTCGTAGATGATGTCTTGTTTGTTTTTGAAATGATAATAGAGATTCCCCGGGGACATACCTAAATGGGCAGCCAGATGATTGGTGCTCACTTTGCGCTCGCCTTGCTCGTTAAACAAGGTTAAAGCGGCATTTAAAATACGGTCACGGGTTTTCATAAAATCTCTGGGCTCTTTTAGCTGGCTTTCTATTTAGCTGGTTTTTTCAATTGATCTGTCATTCGCAATGCATAGCCATCATTTTATCGGAACAGATCGAGAAATATAATAATTTAAAGTTATATCACATTATCATAGCATGCGTATTGCAAATTAGAGTATTTACTCTAAACTGACTTTCAGTATTTAAATTATCAAGAATAATAATCGCCAGTTTTATGTGGAGCGTTACATGCAACCTAGAATCGTAGAATCATGCTCGAAACTCACCGAACTTAGTCCAAGTTTGCATATTAGTAACTTGCTCGCTTCACAAAAAACGGCCTATCGTAAAAACCCGCTTCCCACTTATCAAGAACGTATCCACCAGCTTAAGCTGCTAAAACAAGCCTTGCTTGAATATAAAGAGCCGCTGATTGAAGCGATTAATCAAGACTTTAATGTGCGTTCTCGTGATGAAACCTTGCTGGCTGAGTTTATGCCGACGATAGAGTCCATTAACTATGCGATTAAACATCTCAAACAATGGATGAAACCCAGCAAACGTAAGGTGGGTTTACTCTTTATGCCAGCAAGCAATAAGGTGCATTTTCAGCCTGTTGGAGTTGTAGGGATTATCGTGCCTTGGAATTACCCTATCTTTTTGGCGCTAGGCCCTTTGGTTGGCGCATTAAGCGCGGGTAACCGTGCCATGATCAAGATGTCGGAATTTACGCCTAACCTAAATAAAGTGCTAATTAAATTATTAACCAGTATTTACAAGCTAGATAAGGTGGCGATTATCGAAGGCGACGCACCAACTGCGATTGCCTTTACCGAACAAGCTTTTGACCACCTTTTATTTACTGGCTCTACCTCGGTTGGTCGCCATGTGATGGCTGCGGCGGCGAAAAACTTAACGCCAGTGACTTTAGAATTAGGTGGTAAATCTCCTGCGATTATTAGCCAAGATGCACCCATGGTCGAGGCCTGCGAGCGTTTGTGCTTTGGTAAGTCCCTTAACTCAGGGCAAACCTGTGTAGCCCCTGACTATATTTTATTGCCTAAAGGTCGCGAACAAGAGTTTGTCCAAACCTATCAGCAAGTCTTTGCCAAGATGTACCCAAGCATTAAAGACAATGATGATTACAGCGCCATCATTAACGAGGCGCAACACCAAAGGCTCAATAACTGGTTGGATGAAGCCAAAGAGCAAGGTGCGATTCTCCATGAGGTTAACCCGAAAAACGAAGATTTAAGCTCAGGCCGAAAAATGGCACCTGTTATTGTGGAAGATGCGGATGCAGAATCTACGCTCATGCAAGATGAGATATTCGGGCCTATCATGCCGATTATTAGCTACCAAGACATAGATGAAGCCCTTGATTATGTGAATGATAGAGCGCGCCCTCTTGCCCTTTATTATTTTGGTTACAACAAACAAGAACGAGAACATGTGTTGCAACATAGCCATGCAGGCGGTGTGTGCGTGAATGACACTCTGGTACACCTTGCTCAAGAAGATATGCCATTTGGTGGCATAGGTGACTCTGGCATGGGTCAATATCATGGTTATGAAGGCTTCTTAACCTTTTCTAAAGCGAAAGCTGTACATACCAAAGGGCATTTCAACAGCGCTAAGTTTGCCTACGCGCCTTATAAAAGCCCTATCCATAAGCTCATCTATAAATTTTTTATTCGTTAGCTTTTCCCTATCTCAATCTAGTTCCAAACATATTGCTCGCACTGGCTGTCATAGCCAGTGCCTCACCACAAAAATAATAAAGGTGAATTCATGCCTCATTCTGAGCACAGACAAGCAAATAATGACAATCCTCAAACGCGATTAAGCACGAGCCGTCGTGGATTTTTGCAGTTGAGTCTCGCCTCTTCAATCAGCTTAAGCTTGGCTTCTGGTCTTGTATCTACTCTTGCTCCTGCTCTTGTTCCCGTGAAGGCTGTGGCAAGTGAGAATAGTAGTACTGAAAAGCTTGAATACCGTTTTTTAACACCCAGTTCTGCTGAGTTTTTAGCAGCCCTCTTCCCGGTTGTGCTAGCGAAGACATCGCTCAATCAGGATGAGAATAACGCCTTACTGATGGCATTAGATAAGATGATTTTCCATTTTAGTGCCTTTAACCAAAAGCAGATGCAGCAGCTTTTTGATGTGATGGCTTATGCACCTATACGCTTTGTAGCGGGCGCACCTTGGGCAAATTGGCCAGAAGCCAGCCATGAGGATATCCAGTCCTTTTTGGTTGGTTGGCGTGATAGCCGCTTTGAATTAAAACGTATGGGATATCTCTCAGTTTGTAAGCTGATTAATTTGTGTTGGTACGCCAGAAAAGAGAGCTTTGCTCAAACAGGCTATCCTGGGCCTCCTGTCAAAATCCCCACTCCCGTTTCCAATTCTTTATAGCCCTTTTTAGATTAGGTTAGCACTATGGCAGAACGTAACTTTGCAGAAATTCGCGGTATTCCAGACCCAGTTTTAAAGGGTATTAATCAAGGCTGGCGCACTTTAGATGGCAACCAAATTAGCCAAAGCCAAACACTCAAAGCAGATGTTGTTATCATAGGTTCGGGGGCTGGCGGTGGTACCAGTGCTGAGATATTGGCGCACGCTGGGTTGAAGGTCATCATATTAGAAGCAGGCCCGCTTAAAACCACCAATGACTTTGATATGGACGAAACCCGCGCCTATAAAAATCTCTACCAAGAGCACGCTGGCCGTATGAACAAAGATGGCAGTATGTCGATTTTACAAGGTCGCTGTGTCGGTGGTTCGACTGTGATTAACTGGACTTCTAGTTTTCGTACGCCCAAACAAACCTTGCAATATTGGCAGGATGAATTCCAGCTGGAAAACTGCTCTGAAAGCGAGATGGCACCTTGGTTTGAGAAAATGGAGACACGATTAAACATCAGCCCTTGGCCTGTTCCTCCTAATGAGAATAATGCGGTATTAAGCCGAGGGGCAGAAGCGCTTGGCATCCCTTGGAAGACGATTCCGCGTAATGTATTAGGTTGTTGGAACCTTGGTTATTGCGGTACAGGTTGTCCGACGAATGCAAAGCAGTCCATGTTGGTAACCACGATTCCTGCAGCGTTAGAAAAAGATACACAACTTATTTATAACGCCCCTGCTGAGCAGCTAATTTTTGATGATAAAAAGCAGAAAGTGCTTGGCGTTAAAATCAAAACAAAAGTAGGCGAACTTGAAATAAAAGCGGATACGTTTGTGATGGCAGCAGGCGGTATTAATAGCCCAGCTTTGATGCAGAGATCTGATGCGCCAGACCCAGAAAGCCTGATTGGCAAACGTACTTTTTTGCACCCTGTGGCCTTTTCGTTTGCTAAATTTGATGAAGAAATCGCCCCTTATTATGGCGCGCCACAATCAGTTTATTCGGACCATTACCAATGGCAAAGTGTGACAGGCAAAATAGGCTATAAGCTTGAAGTGCCGCCACTTCACCCCAGTTTAACCTCGGCCCTGTTGTTAGGCCATGGGCCAGAACATGTGAAAGACATGCAGTCTCTGCCTCACCTCAATGCCATGATCGCCTTGATGCGTGATGGTTTTAACGAAGACAGTATTGGTGGTTCTATTGAACTTGCCGAGGATGGCAGCCCGATTATTGATTACCCTATCAATGATTATCTTTGGCAAGGCATTCAAGATGCTCACTTTAAAATGGCAGAGCTACAATTTGCCGCTGGCGCTAAGGCCGTTAAGCTGGCTCATATTGATAGTGAGTGGTACACCTCTTGGTCTGATTGCAAAACCGCGATCGAAAACTTCCCTTATATTGCTTGTCGACCTCTTGTGGGTAGCGCCCATGTTATGGGTGGCCTTGCCATGGGTGAAGACAAAAACCAATGTCTAGTAGATAGCCAAGGCAAATACCATTATTTAGATAATCTTTATGTATTTGATGGCTCTGTATTCCCCACCAGCATTGGCGCGAACCCGCAATTATCGATTTATGGTATGGCCTGTAAAAATGCGACGGCTTTGGCGAAAAAAAGCCTAAAGCAGGGCTAAAACAATCCCAAATAGTGTCGAATAAGGCTAATTTTTCCCTCGAAAGAAATCACCATTGTTTATAACTATTGGTAAATCACATTTGTATTTTGAATCTTGACAGTGTCAAAATACATCTATAGTTTAAAGCAAGCTAAACAAAATGAGCCTTAGATTCTGGCGCTTTTGTTATCCATTTTTCTGGCCCGAGCCATTTGCCTTAAGGAATTACCATGAGTGATCAAGACGATAACACCCTTATTTATAAAACAATGAAGGTTGAGATTCAGAACCAAGTTGCCCATGTGCAATTTACTCGACCTGATGAGTTAAACACGATGAATCTTGATTTCTGGCGTGAGCTACCTGAGTTAATGCACAAGATAAATGACGAAGTATTAGCCCGTGTTGTTGTTATCTCCTCTACTGGTAAACATTTTAGCGCGGGTATGGACCTTTCTGTTTTCACCGGTGCTAAACGTAAAAAAATGGAACTTGGCCGTAAGCACGAAAACCTGCGCCGTACTGTGCAACAGCTTCAAGCTTGTTTAAGTGTCTTAGAAGAAGTTCGCATGCCTGTTTTAGTCGCGGTACAAGGTGGCTGTATAGGTGGTGCATTAGATTTAGCCGCGGCGGCAGATTGTCGTTATAGCACCAAAGACGCTTTCTTTAGTATTGAAGAAACCAAGCTTGGCATGACAGCTGATGTGGGTAGCCTACAAAGATTACCTAGCCTAATGTCATTAGGATTAGTACGAGAATTAGCCTTTACCGGCCGTCGTATGTATGGTGATGAAGCCAAAGAAGCGGGCTTGGTTAACCGTGTTTTTGATGATCAAGAAAGCATGGTGGCAGGCGTATTAGAAATTGCCGCTGAAATTGCCCAACGCTCTCCTCTTGCGGTAACTGGCTGTAAAGAGATGATCAACTTTAGCCGTGATCACAGTGTGGATGAAAGCCTTAAACAAATGGCCCTTTGGCAGGCGGGTATGTTTCAACCTGAAACCGACATGATGGAAGCCTTTATGGCCAAAACCCAGAAACGAGATACAAATTTCGCCGAACTTTGCCCAGTAAAAGCCCCATTAGAATAAGGCTATCAAAATAAAGGTTACACCCGTTTTAAACCATAAAAATAAAAAGGATAAAACATGAGTCAGGAAAATTTAGAACGTTGGCATCAGGTTGTATATAACAAAGATATGGCTCTATTAAGAGAGCTATTAGCCGAAGACGTTGAGTTCCATTCCCCTACCCTTTGGGCGCCTAAAAAAGGTCGAGATATTACTCAATACATTCTTAAAATGGTGATGGATATCTTTGAAGATTTCGAATATCAAAGACAATGGGTAGATGACCAAAACCTTGCCCTTGAATTTAGTGCTCGCGTTGATGATAAGAAGATTAAAGGCATAGATTTGATCCGTTGGAATGAACAAGGTCAGATCGTTCACTTTGAAGTTATGCTGCGCCCTATGAATGGCCTACAGCTTATGTTCGATAAAATGACTAAGCACTTACAGGATGCAGGCTTTATTCCTAAACCGTAAATTTTCTATCTTTAAAAAGCTTAAACAAAAAGAAGAGCAGTGGCTCTTCTTTTTGCTTTTTACGCGGTGCAAACATGCTCTGATTTAATTAAGCAGGCACCTTTTTAAGGCGTGCATAGAGGGCATCTTTAAGTGTGCTTCTATCATGCTTTAGTTTGTGCATTTCGTCATCGCTAATCGGTGTATTGCTTAGCTCAAGCTCACGTATTTCTTTATCTAACAAGGTGTAACGGCTGTTCTCTTGTTGAAATTGACTGTCCTGCTCACACAAAGTTTTGATCGTATCTGTGAATTCAGGAAAGTCTGTTGTAAGTAAATGGTTTTCGCCTAACATAAAAACTCCCGCTCTTTTTGTTTAAATAAAATGAATGACCTTAGGTTCTTATCATAGTGGGTTTTATCAAACTCGCTTCAAAGCCTGCCCATTTAGGTCTGAATTTAGTTGCTTTAATAACGTACTAAGGTTCGACTTTCGATACTTCGACGAAAAGCCTGATTATTTTGCCCCATAACATCCAAAGCACTATGACCGATTGATGGTAAGGCTTTGCTGTCGAAAATATTAAATATCGCTATGTCGTCTGGTGTCATATTAGATAGATAAATCCATTCGTGGGCGTCATTTACCGTTAGCCCCATGATCTGCCCGATACGATCTGGATAGATAAGCTGTAACAATAGCCAATCTTTCTCACTGACACTTTTTGGTCTGATAAAACCCAGTGGTGCGCTGACAATAGGCGCTTGAATATGACGCCATAAGTTAACAAAAGCAAAATGCTGGTCTTGCCATTTTTTCGCTTCTTCTGCCCCTAGAATGTCTTCAAGCCTTTTCATCGCACCACACGCACTGTAATCACTATGCACATTACGCGCTGGTTTACGATCTGAGTTTGGATCATCGATACGAATTGTATGGTCGAAAATAATGACTTCTTTGGCGCCAAGCTGTTCTACCAGTAGCCGACTTAACTCAGCGTTGTAGGTTTCTCGCCAATCTTGTGATTGAGTAAAGTCTTTTATTACGGAAGGACTTTGCACATAAAGCAGGCTGTCTTCCCAGAAATTAAGTTGAATGTTTCCGTCTCGAACATCCTTTACTTTAACTTGAGTTGGCGCGAGTTCAGGAGAGACTATTTTGCCTTTTTCGCCATTAGCATCAATGTGAAAAGCTTGTTGTTTATCACTGGTAACATGATAGTTAACCATTGCCGTTGCTTGCATCTTCTTCTCCTGAATTCTCTGTGCTGAGTGTCTATTCGACTTCAATGACAAGCAGTATAACTTTTTAAAATTTGATGATAATTAGCCTTTTTCAAGAAAAATAATTAAGATATTTTTGATAATAGAGATGAAAATAGTTTATTTTTCAAACAAACCATTAGAAAGATACGTTTTTGGGAAACGAGTCTGTTCTGCCATTAATTAGGCATTAACAGGCTAAGTTGATGCTTGATAGAAGAATCAATACAAGAAGAAAAGAGGCTTATTCGGTTTGCATCTAGCCTAGAGAAAAGCGATTTAACAAAAGGCTAAATTGGATCATCCAAGATAGCACGCTTAATATCGTAGCTGGTTTCTAAGGTGCTATGACCAATACTAAATTGGCTTTCAAGAACATTACGTACACGTTGTTTAATCTGTTCAGCATTGCCTTCATCTAAAACAAGGTGACCTTCCAAAAAGACTTTTTTATCGTCTAGTTGCCATACATGAACATGCTCGATATTCGCCACGCCCTCTATGGTGTTGATGGTGAGTTTTAACTCAGTAAGATCGATATTATCTGGTACAGCTTGCATGATAATTAGTACGCTCTTTCTCAGTAAAAGAATGCCATGGAAAATGACATAAGCTGAAATACCGATAGTGGCAATAACATCAAAAATATAAAGTTCGTAATTGATAATAAGTATGGCAGCAATAATGACCACAATTGAGGCAAGTGCATCTGACACATTATGAATAAATGCCACCTTGATATTCATATTGTCTTTCGCGCCAGCACTGTAGGTTAGAAAGGCGGTGATAATGTCGATAACCAAGGCGATACCTGCCACCCAAAATACAATCCAACCATTAATTGGCGTTGGGTTAAAGTAGCTGTCTATGGCTTCGAATATGAGGTAAATGCCCACTAGGATCAAACTGGTACTATTGATCAGCACACCAATAATCTCGGCCCTTTTATAGCCGTATGTCATGCTGGATGTGGCCGAACGGTTACCTATGCTGCGTGCAATCAAGGCAACTAAAATGGCACCAGCATCACTTAAATTATGTAGCGCGTCGGCAATGAGAGATAAGCTTCCTGATAAAACACCACCTATTACTTGGGCTATGGTGAGTAGCACATTCACTGCAACAGCCATCACTAGCTGGCTATTTGTACCTTGATCGTGATTGTGGTCATGACCCATGAAACCTACCTATTGAATAAAAAAGAAATGTCGAAGAATGCGTTTTATCAAAACCTAATCATAAGGCACGGGATTAATACAATGCCACTTTTCGAAGGCCAAAACACACCATCTCCACACAAAGTTCATTTTCTGAAAAATAGAAACATAAATATGCATTTTATCCCTTGCCATATAAAGAATTCTTATCTCAAAAATGCCCTTAAATTTGACAAGAGTGATCGAGTTACTAACTTTAATAAGTGACGATTAACCTTTCTGCTATGCCTCATGCTGAGAGATAGGTCTCGATATTGTTGCATTTGGATGAGTAAGTTTTCTCATCGTTAAATATTGAATTAAGGGGACAAACAGATGAATGCTTTGTCTTGTTTCTGCGCGTGTATTTATAAAGCCTTTATCCAATTTGCTTGGCATA
This sequence comes from Marinomonas sp. SBI8L, assembly GCF_001624705.1. Lineage (GTDB taxonomy): Bacteria > Pseudomonadota > Gammaproteobacteria > Pseudomonadales > Marinomonadaceae > Marinomonas. Next base: position 17,525 of record NZ_JSEO01000024.1, on the reverse strand, counting down.
CTTCACTTGTCAGCGCCTTAATTTTATTGTCCTTTTCATCTCAACTCATCCATGCTCAAGCCTTAGAGAACATTAAAGAAAAAGGCTATATCACTATCGGTGTCAAAGCGGATTACCAGCCTTATGGTTTTAAACTAGAGGATGGTACTTTAACTGGCATTGAAGTCGATTTAGCGAAAGATGTCGCCCAAAGGCTTGGGGTTGAGCTTAAACTTGTCCCTGTAAAAAGTAGCAATAGAATGCGGTATTTGATCCAAGATCAGGCCGATTTATTAATTGCGACTGTCAGTAATCATTTTGAAAGACACAGAGTTGTGAGCTTTGTGGAGCCCGCCTATTACTCCTCAGGTACCAATGTTTTAGCCTGGAAGAATGCTAAATTACACTATTGGGAACAACTACATAGAAAAAAGGTATGTGGTATTCGTGGGGCTTTTTATAATCACACCACCAAGATGGATTATGGTGCGATTATCATTCCTTTCGATAAAACGGATGAGGCCTTATTAGCGTTACGTAAAGGTCAGTGTCTCGCATTTGTATACGATGACTCTTTTATTAAGCATCAACTACATGATGTTCGTTGGCAAAAACGGTTTGAAATGCCGCTCAATTCTATTAAAGGCACACCTTGGGGCCTTGTGGTCAAACTCGGTGAAAATGAGTTTAAAACCTATCTTAAAGACATAGTGATTGATTGGCACGCTAGTGGTTATCTCATTGAATTAGAAAAGCTGTATGGATTAAAAGCCAGTGGGTTCACAATTAAGATGCACGACCTTTACAAATAGTAGATAAAGGAAAGTAAGTAAAAATAGCAGACAAAAAAAAGCGTCTTCATAAAAAGACGCCCTAAGCCTACTATGTTCAAAAGGCTTGAAACTCTTGTATTCTGTTAAAACAACTAAGCCTGTCTCTTTTTAAGCTCGTCTCTTCTTAAAAGCGTAAAAACCTGCCCCCATAAACACCTTGATAAAGGTTCTCACCTCACTCAAATTAGGCTTTGGTGCTTTACCCTTCGCCATTCTAGCGAGTTGCTGTTCGTACCAAGTGATATCTAACATGGCCATTTTATCGAGAGACCTCACCCCCGTTGTCAGTACTTTAAGCTCTTGCTTATGGTTAACATCGACTAACAGCTTGTTAGGAAAATCTGGATCTACCGCTGTCGTTCGGGCAATACCGATAAAGTCTGTCGCACCTGTATCTAATGCAGCTTGCATACCTTGAGCAGAGCGAAAACCACCCGTTAGCACAAGCGGTGTATCCACCAGCTCACGCACCTTCTCAATATAATCTAAGAAATAAGCTTCACGTTTTAGGGTCGATTCTTTGGCTTTGTGTCCCATCATTGAAGGACTTTCATAAGTGCCACCAGACACCTCGATTAGATCAATGCCAGCTTGAGCTAAGCTTTTCACCACTTGCATTGAATCTTCTTCTGTAAAGCCGCCTTTCATGAAGTCGGCGGAATTAAGCTTGATACCAATTGGGAAGTTATTGCCCACTTTGCGTCTTATTGCGTGGTAAACCGCCAAGACAAAACGCATGCGGTTTTCAATACTGCCGCCCCACTGGTCTTGTCTTTGATTGTGTCTTGGGGATAAAAACTGGCTTACAAGATAACCGTGTGCACCGTGAATTTGCACACCACTAAAACCTGCATTTTTAGCCAGTTCAGCACTGGTCGCAAATTTTTTGATAATGCCTTCTATTTCAATTTCGCTTAGTTCGCGGGGTTTGTTAAAGCCTTTTTCTAACCCCCCTTCTAAGGCAATGGCTGAAGGGGCGACGGGTTCTTCACAAATAAATTTTGGGATCTGCTTACCTGGGTGATTAAGTTGAACCCAAAGATGAGAGCCGTTTTCTTGGCCAGCTTTCGCCCAAGCTTTGAACTGAACAAGATCTGATTTTTCATCCAATACGACATTTTTAGGTTCACCTAGGGCATTTCTATCTATCATGATATTGCCTGTCATAGATAAGCCAATGCCCCCTTGCGCCCAGCGGCTGTAAAGCATAGCCAGCCCTGGAATAGGATTGTGTTCTTTATCACCCAGCTGCTCACTCATGGCAGACTTGAAAAAACGATTTTTGATTGTCTGACCGCCTGCTAAGGTGAAGCTGTCGCCAAGTCCATTTAGCCCTTGCTCTTTCGTTTGTGTGTTTTGCATTTACTTCTCCAATATTATTAGACCGGTCGTCTTTTAACTGTGTAAATAAAAAGCCCCACGGGCTTTTATTTATTTTATTAATAAGTCTTTAGGGAGCCTGCGATTAAGTCACCTCTTCTCAGTCTTTTAAGAAAAAGGATTAAGCAAGGCGTCACTTTAACCTAATGTAGGCACCTTTCGAGAAGGGACAACACAGGGTGTTACTTTTTCACAAAGACCGAAGGGCGTGGTCTAAAAGCCCTACCTTTACGTTGAGCACCTTATCAATAGAATAACTATTAAGTTATGCCCCTCGCCATAAATCTAGAGGCTTTTATCCTCACGCTGAGTCGGGAGGACTTGTTCGCAGACTCCCTAGCAATAGAAACATGCTTTCTTGGGCTTCTTGCTTATCCCGAGAGACTCGCATCCTCAGTAATACTCCTTGCCAAGTTGACCAATAAAGCTTGGCCATTTTTGCTGCCTCGATATCCTTTCGAATAGTTCCCTCAGTTTGTGCTATTTCAAGCAACTTGGTGAAGATTCTTAAGCATTCTTCTACCGAAAGATTTAAAGCTTGTTTGCAAAGGTCATTCCCTTCATCAATGTCAGCCGATATGGTCGCGATTAAGCAGCTATGCTTAAATTCAACTTTTTCATACTTAATAAGACTTAAGTTAACAATTGTTTTTAGTTTAGCTAGGGCATCCATTTGCGCCCCTTCATGCTCAAAAAACTGACTAAATTGCCTTATTAAATCTTGGGTGTATGCCTTAATTAACTCGGCTACAAAAGCTTCTTTGCTAGCAAAAAAATTGTAAAAAGATCCTTTAGGTACTTTCACCTCATCAAGGATCTGCTTTATTCCGGTTCCATGATAGCCATTAGCAGAAAGGTGGGTGATCCCTGCTTCTATTAATGCTTCTCTGGTTGATTCACTTCGTCTTGGTCTTGCCATTTGGAGAGTATATGACCGATCGTCTTTTAATTAAAGTGGCAATGAAGTTTTTCTTTTTTTGTACACATTTATGCTGAGCGACATGTATGTTTATAAAAGGTGAAAATTCGTACTAAGCACTTTCTACTTTGTTACGACCAGCTCGTTTTGCTTTGTATAAAGCAACATCTACTCTTTTGAATACATTCTCCCAGTTTTCGACTTCACTCTCACGGGTTGCGACGCCAAAGCTGGCGCTAATATGTAAGGCTTCATCTGAACCGTTATCCAAACTAAAGTGTTCATCCGATAGCTGAACTCTGAGGTTTTCTGCCATTCGCTCTGCCTGCTCCCGGCTAGTATTTGGCAGTAAAATAATAAACTCCTCGCCACCGTAGCGCGCGACTGAGTCGTTCTCTCGGGTATTTTTGGTGAGTATCATGGCGAGCTTTTGCAATACCGTATCGCCAGCCTTATGCCCATGACCATCGTTTAGTTTTTTGAAGTAATCAATATCAAGCATGATTGCTGACAATGGTACTTGGTTGAGTTTAGAGTCCACATCGCTGTCCGCCACAATTTCATCTAATGCTCGACGGTTATAAACCTGTGTTAATGGGTCTAACGATGCTTGGAGTCTTAATTTGAGCTCTAGATTTGTCGTCGTCATCCATACAATCGAAAAACTAAAACTGACGACTAAGACTTGATAAACGATAAGCACCATAGAGTGCAACAAGCCTGCATTCATAAAGAAGTCTAACTGCACGGATTGACTCACAATAAAGACTCGTAAGCTGAAATAGGCCGCTGAGAGTAAACAGATTGATGAAAGAACTCGCATGCTGGCTTTGCCGAACTCGTCATTACCTTTTAATAAAAGCAAGCTGATTAATACAAGCTGTATCGCACTCGTGCTGCTCATTATCATAATACGTGCATTCACATCATATTGGTTGAAGGTAAAGTGCATCATGCCTGCAACCATCGCACAGAAGCCCACTAAGCTTAGCCAGCTACTCTTGGGAATGGGCACAGAAAGATAACGAGAGAAACCTAATAAAACGAGATAGAAACTCACATATATAGCGCTGTTCGCTAAGACGATTGAAATGAAGTCAGGCACATGTTGTTGGGCACCATTTAAACTTAGAGAGAAGAAGTTTATTAGCAGAGCGCCAGCGATTAACTTAATGCCATTAAAGGTGGGGTAAAAGCGGGAAAACAGAAATAAGCCTATAGCAAAGAACAAACTGAGAAAACTGCTATTCATCAGCAAGGTACGTATGTCTATCAGGTCGCCCATTTTTAATTAACCCTATTATCTAAAGAAGAGTATTAAGGCTGATATTAAATAGATTATGTATAAACCTAAGGATACCCAGCAGTTAAAGCCATACCTAACTTAAACTGCTTACACTCCCTGTTTTGGGAAGTCTTATTCTCGACTCGCCTCTCTTATTCAATCCAGTATAGATAAAATTTCGTTTAAAACTAACTTATTGGCAGTTTCTTAACCAGTTTATTGCCGCATTTCTATTGGTAAATATTTGAACATTATTTGAGTAAACTAGGTGTATTTTTGCAGCCATTAGAGAGGGCTCGCTATAAACAAGAATTGCTATGGCACTGACATTCTTAAGTTCGCCAATTCTTGCTAAGGACTCATGTCCATGAGAGTAAGCATTTTTACGATTAATTAAAAGAGCGTATTTATCTTGATACTTTTCTAACAAACCTTGTTCAATTTCTTCTATGTTTTTTTCGCTGACTTGAACCCCTTGATTGATCGTAATCTCCATAACCTTAGGTTCAACTTCTTCAAAAGTTCCAAATGGCAGTTCGCCTAATAACATATCTCATCCCTGTTGTTCTGATTCCAGTTTTTAGTGGTTCTAATCACTATTTTTATAATTTATTCACAATGTGAAATATTATCAATGAATTTTCAGTGTATCTAAACCATTTTTTAGCTTTATCTATATTCTTTTATTTTTGCCGTTTAAAAGCCTTAATTTAACCTTAACATCCGCAGCTTTTATGCAAAGGTTCCCTTAATACACATTTCGCCATCACGCTTATGCCATTTACCCAGCGCCATGACATCTGTTACTTGATAGTTAGCATCTAGTACCACTAAATCGGCATCCATATTTTTGGCTATCTTGCCTTTGTGTGAAAACTTTAACAGGTCGGCAACATTGCTTGTGATAAAGCTTAGGGCCAAGCTTAAGGAGTGGCCTGCTTGCACAAGAGAGTACAAGGTATCGGGCAAGGTTTGCGCTCTACCAAACTCCATGTGTTGCAATTTACCGCATGCATCGAATTGAGGTAAGCAGCCTCCGCCATCTGAACTTATGGTAATTTGGTTTAGAGGCAAACTACGTTCGACAGCAAGATTAATCGCTTGATAAACATGATAACCCTGCTTATTAAAAGACTCTGGAAAAGCGGTAATATCGATATAGGCCCCTAGTTTGATTATCTCGCACGCATTATCAAATAAGGCCTTATTGCGGTTAACATGGGTGGCATTGAATACTCTAGCAGGGATTTCTGTTTCTTTAATGGCACGTTCCAGAAGCGCCAGTTTTCGCTCCCCATCGCCTAGATGAAAATGCACTATGCCTGCTTTACCTGTCATCAAACCTGCTACATGGGCCTCACTCGCTAGACGGATCACTTCTTGATAGGTGGGCTGGCTCGATCTGTGATCACTTATCGCAAATTCACCAATACCGATCACGGGTTCTAGAAACACCATATCTTGCTTGGCAGTTTCCATTAAACTTTTAGGAGGATAATGATAGCCGCCGGACCAACAATAGGCGCTCATGCCCTCTTCTCTTAAGCCATACACTCGGCTAATCATATTTTCCATGCTTCGAGTTGTATCATCTGTGCCCAATAAGCCTACAACCGTCGTCACACCGGCTGAGGTAAACTCGCTAATGGGCAATACGGGTACTTGAGTCGCGAAGCCTGCTTCTCCTCCACCTCCTGTTATATGCGCATGGGCATCTATAAAGCCTGGCACTAACTTTGCGCCAGCTAGGTCAACCACTTGATGTTCGATGGTGTTAGGTAATTCAATTACCTCTTTACTGATGCTGGTTATCTTGTCATGACAAATGAGGAGATGATTCAAGCCCAAAGACTCTGGGGCATATAGGTCGGCATTTTTGATGATAGTAATGGACATAGTAGGTGGAATTTCCCTTTATTATTCTTTTAAGCATCGCTCTGATTAACCCTATGTAGACGTTAACCTTATGTAGACATTAACCCCTTTGAAGAAAAAGGTAATCCCCTTCCTTATCCACGCCTTTGCTTAATTCTTTAAAACCTTGAGACTGATAAAACTGGATGGCATTTTGATTATTGCAAAGGCATTTAAGCCTAATTGCTTGCTGATAAAACTGACTAACAGTATCAATTAAAGCTTTTCCAACACCTTTTCGTTGGGCTCTTTTATCGACATAAAGATGATGAATAAACTGATCTTGAGACCAAACAGCAATGAAGCCTAAGACACCCGAACTGTCTTCTGCTAACCAAATTTTTTCGCCTTTTGTGTCTTCAATAAAATCTGAAAGTTTGTAGTGACTGGTATCCATCCACTGAAAAGTATCTTGTCGTGCGGTTAAATATATATGCTCTAACTGGGCTTGGTACTTCGCATCATATTCTTTAATTTCCATATATAAAACAACTCCTTAAATTAGCAAAGCCTGATAAATATTCATTTCATCATAACACTTATAACGCAAATGTCTTTAGGCTAAACCCACTAAAAAAGCACTGTTTTAAAAATCTTATTTAACTCATATTATTAGCTAGATAGCTGCACCAATTCTGACACTTCTAATTGCCCTCCTACTTCTAAATAAGGGCAAGCTTGAGCAATAGCTAAAGCCGCCTCATCTGACTCGGCTTGGATAATAGTGTAACCAGACATATGACTTGCACTGCCTTCACTAACCTTGCCTTCACTATCTATGGTCTTGGTGTTTCTTACAGGATTGGCCGCTGACACAACCGCGTCACCTAGGTTATCTAGCCAATCTCTGTATTTCACCATATGTTGTCGTCCTTCATCTCGACCCATTTCTCTAGGTGTGCCCACATAGGTAATTAAATAATGTGTCATGTTAACCTCAGGATAAAAATAAGCTTTATGGTTTAACTCTAATATAAAAATTATTTTTTACCTGAAACTCTTACCTGACTCATTTAACAAATTCTTTTGCCTGAAACTCTTATCTGAAAGACAGAAACTAAAACGATAGGTTAAAAAAGCGTTACAAGGTATATCACTGCCCTATGAAAATACAGGTCTAAAAAAGCGTCGCTTATAGGATTTTATACACTTGGTTTGTTTTGCATATTCAAACGCTGCTTGGCAGTCTTCATCTGCAAAAGAAGCATTTCTATACTCTTCATATTTAGCCAAACTCGCAAAGGTAAACATGGCAATCGCTAGGTCGTTATCGCCTTCTGAAGGTAAAAAGTAACCTTGGTGCTGACCACCGAACTTGTTTACCAGACTTATCCATAATTTTGCATACTGCTCAAATTCCGCTAATTTGTCCGCATCGACTCGATAATGAATGACACAAGTCACCATGATATTTCTCCTTCGCTTGTTTATTTAAAAGCCATCTTAAGTAATGAAAGCCAAATAAAAAATTGGCTTATAAGTCATTTATCGATAAAAATAAGCCAATTATTTCATAAGCCTTTTGCCTACAACCCATAGAAGGAAACCCATGAACAAGGTTGCTATTCTCTGCAAACAAAACGCGTCTTTATTTGAGCTTGGTTGTGCCACTGAGTTCTTTGCGTTAGCAAGACCTGAGGTTCCAAACTGGTATCAGGGCGAAGTAATCAGCTTTGAGCATCAAAAAGTAAACACTGTGGCGGGAGTCAGTATGGATATCAGGCTGATTCGGTCTTTAGATGAGTTTGATACGCTTGTTATCCCAAGTTGGTATCCAGAACAAACTCTCGATAAGGATGTAATAGACAGGGTGCAGTCTTTTTATCACAAGGGGGGCCGCATCTTATCTTTTTGTACTGGCGCTTTTTTTGTGGCTGAATGTGGGCTTTTAACTGACCGCGAAGCAACAACCCATTGGGCCTATGCAGATACCTTTAAAACACTCTACCCTGATGTCACTTTTGTTGAGGATGTTTTGTATGTTTATAAAGACAATATTGGCTGCTCAGCGGGCAGTGCTGCCGCCATAGACTTTAGCCTTGCCGTTATACGTGAAGATTTTGGTCATACTATCGCTAACCAAGTAGCAAGACGTTTGGTCGTCTCTCCCCATAGGGATGGTGGACAGGCTCAGTTTGTGGAAACACCTATACTTTCTCATCAGGTATTATTCGCGAAAACGCTAGACTGGGCGAAAGCTCATCTCGATACACAGATTAATGTGGACTCTTTAGCGCAACAAGCGGCAATGTCACGACGTAGCTTTGATCGACACTTTAGAGCCAGTATGGGGGTGAGTGCTAAAACTTGGCTGACTCAACAGCGTTTAAACCTTGCTAAACGTCTGCTAGAGGAAGACAAACTTAATATGGAGCAAGTCGCCATTCAATCTGGCTTTAATAATCCTATGACCCTGCGCCATTGTTTTCGTCAGTATTTGACTATTTCTCCTAGTCAATATCGTCGTCAATTTGCCTTGAGAAAAACAAACTAGTCAAATTGCGCATCACGATAGTGAGGGATAGTCCAATCTTGCTCATGCCCGACAGGCACTATGCCATAAGGGTTAATGGCCAAATGACTAGCGTAATAATGACGCTTGATATGCGCCATATTAACTGTCTCGGCAACACCCGGCATTTGATAGAGTTCGAGCATGTATTGGTAAATATTAGGGAACTCATTCAGTTGCTTTAGGTTGCACTTAAAGTGAGTATGATAAACCGCATCAAAGCGAACTAAAGTGGTCCATAGACGCCAATCTGCTTCGGTGAGTTGATCTCCTACTAGGTATCTTTGCTTAGAAAGTATGCCTTCGATAACCTTGAGTGCATCAAACAAACCTGTGACATTCTTCTCGTAGGCACCTTGTGTCGTAGCAAAGCCTGATTTATACACGCCATTATTAATTTTGTGATAAACCAGTTCATTGATCTCATCAATTTGCGCTTGTAAATCACTCGGATAAAAGTCTAAGTCATTACCTGTGATGCCATTAAACGCTTGATTAAACATGCGAATTATTTCAGATGACTCATTATTAACAATACGGTTTTGCTGTTTATCCCAAAGCAAAGGTACTGTGATATTACCTTGGTAATCCGTTTGGTTGGCAAAGTACTTTTCAGAGAGGTAAGTACTGTCTGCTAAGGTATCACCTGTTGTGCCATAAAGCTTGGCTGAATTCTCATCATGTTCAAAACTCCAACCTTGGCTATGCATATCAGGGTGAACCACGCTGACACTGATTAACTCTTCCAACCCTTTTAGTTTGCGAAACAAAAGCGCTCTGTGTGCCCAAGGGCAAGCAAGGGAAACAAAAAGATGGTATCTATTCGCTTCTGCTTGAAAGCCAGCATCTCCTGACATACCCGCACTGCCATCGGCGGTTATCCAATGTCTGAACTGCGAATCTTTGCGTTTGTATTCACCAGCTTTAATACTGGTTTTCCAATTTGATTGAATCTTTTCCATCTTACTCTCCCCTTCACCTGCTTTGGGTAAACGTCTTATATTGGATTTAGTTGATACCTTCTGAATTAAAGGATCTGAGCCAGTTCCTCAAAGGCCAATCTTGGGCCTCTTGGGTGTGCGCCGTCTTTTTCACCATAACCCAAGTTAATTAAAAAGTTTGATTGATAACGCCCTTCTGGGAAGAACTCAGCATCTAAAGCTGCATTATCAAACCCACTCATTGGACCACAATCTAGCCCTAACATACGCGCAGCCATTATCAGGTAAGCACCTTGTAATGAGCTATTACGAAAAGCGGTGCTATCACGTAGCGCTGCATTTTCTTCGAACATTTGCTTAGCACCCGGTACTGCTGGAAATTGCGTTGGCATATGCTGATAAAATTGCATATCGCTTGCGACAATAACCGTTACTGGCGCGGCTAAACTTTTCTCTTGATTGCCCGGCATCAATGAGCTTTGCAATCTTTGCTTCGCCTCTTGGCCTTTAATAAAAACAAAATGACTTGATTGGCAGTTCATTGAAGTTGGGGCCCATTTAAGCAGGTCATAAAGCTGTTTGATTTGCTCATCACTTACTTGGATATCTTGAAAACGGTTAAAACTTCTGGCAGAGCTAAAGACCTGTTCTAGTGTTTGCGCTGATACTTGACTCTCTTGTGCTACTTGCATTGTCTACTCCTCTAAAATTAGTCGACTTAGGCTTATTCGGTGACCTTTTCGCTAGCTTAACCTGCTGGCATCTCAATAATGATGAAGTGCCCATAGCCTTTGCTCGATGAAAACACCAAAGACTGCGCATCTCTTATTTCTAGCGTGTCTTTTTCACTTAAGACTTCAGCCCTTGCTTCTACTTGGCCTTCTGCTGTTAAGGTGACGTTAAGATCTCCTTCAATACAATTGATATAAGCTTGTCGACCAGCTTTAAGCTGAAATTCAACCTGACTCTTATCATCAAGCACTTCACTGGCATAAAGGTTTACATTGCTATTCACATATAGAGGCACGTCTGCCTTGTTACTTGGGTTGCCTACTATATGAACTAGCTTATTAGCCCTATCTTCTGGGATGAACGCTTTATGCTCATAGCGTACTGGACCACCTGCTTGCTCAGGTAAAATCCAGATTTGTAGAAAACGACACCATTCATCATGAATATTCATTTCTGAGTGCCATAAACCTGTGCCAGCTGAAATTGCCTGCACATGGCCTCGGCCTATAGTTTCTTGCGTATTGGTAACACTGTCCCAATGGGTAAGCTGGCCTCGCACCACATAGCTAATAATTTGCATGTCCCTATGAGGATGGCGCCCAAAACCATTTTTTGGGCTAATGTCATCGTCATTGAACACTCTAAGTGCACCAAACCCCATGCGCTTTGGATCGTAATAATTCGCGAATGAGAAATGGAAATAAGTATTCGCTGGATGCATCGGACTACTGGCTAAGTAATGTAGTTTTGATGCATCTCGTTTTTCTATCCTTTCCATGCTGCGCTCCTTACTTAAAGGGTTTAGTTGAATTGCTTTTTTGCAATCAGCTTATCCAGTGACAGATTCCCTGCGCCACTTACAACCAATGAAACTGAAACAGCTAATAACGCTAATGCAAACTCATAGCCGTTGTTACTCATAAAGAGTCCATTGACAAAATGTACGCTGAAAATTGCAACTAGCATGGTGACAGCAAGCATGGCAGCAGCAGGCCTAACTAAAAAGCCAAATACAAGGGCTAGACCACCAAAGAACTCTGCACTACCTGCCATTAACGCCATAAAATAACCTGGCTCTAAACCAATGGATGCCATCCATTGTCCTGTGCCTTCTAAGCCATAACCACCAAACCAAGCAAACAGTTTTTGGGCACCATGAGCCATGAAAGTTAAACCGACAGGTAGACGTAAAGCGAAAGCGGCAAAGCTATTATTTGAACGGGTAATCATTTCTAAATAAGACATAACATTCTCCAAACTTCATTGTTTTTGATCGATGGAGAGATTATATTTCCTGTATTAATTAAAAAATAACGATATATATTGAACCTTTAGTTCAAAAGGATTGAAGTAATGCAGAATCTGCTAACCTTAGATGCGTTACGTGTACTTGATGCGATAGATAGAAAGCAAAGTTTCGCTGCAGCAGCAGATGAATTATTTCGTGTTCCCTCTGCTATTTCCTATACCATCAACAAACTTGAGGAAGACTTGGGCGTTGCCTTATTTGACCGCTCTAAGCGTAAGGCTGAATTTACTCAGGTGGGTCAGCTCATCTTGCAACAAGGCCGCGCTATTTTAAAAGCCAGTGATGAGTTAACTCATATGGCAAAACAAGCGGCAAGTGGTTGGGAGTTAGAGCTGAGAATATGCATGGACAGCATTCTGCATTATCAGGCGATTTACGATCTAATTAACCTATTCCAACAAAGTTACCCTTGGATAGACATTCGCCTCACTCAAGAGAACTTTGGTGGCACTTGGGATTCTTTAAGCGCGGGTGAAACCGACCTTATCATTGGCGCTTCTGACGAACCCTACACTAATGATTTTGACACCCATCCATTAGGTTTGGCTGAGTTCATTTTTGCCATTGCTAAAGATCATCCTTTAAGTCTTGAGCCCGAGCCTCTTACCTCTGACAAGATCAAGCAGTATCCTTCCATTGTCGCTATGGATAGCTCAAGATACTTACCGCCAAGATCGGCAGGTTTATTAGACGGGCAAGCTCGTATTACAGTACCCGATTTGCAGAAAAAAATTGATGCTCAGCGCTTCGGATTGGGTGTTGGTTATTTGCCTTTGCATCGAATCCAAGACTACTTACAAAGTGGTGAATTAATTAGCCCCAGATTAGAAAATGCAGAGGCAAGACAACACCAACTATGCATTGCTTGGCGTAAAGATAATCATGGAAAAGCATTAGCTTGGTTTGTCGAAAAACTCAAAGAAATGCAACTCACTCGCTTTCTTAATTATTAAAAAATGGCTATTTCAACTAAATAAGATAAACAGATATTCTCCTATGAAAATTTTAATTGCTCCAGATTCGTTTAAAGAATCCCTCAGTGCTGAACAAGTGGCTAAGGCGATTGAACAAGGTTTTAGACAACATTTTGCAGAGGCAGATTATCATCACGTCCCGATTGCAGATGGTGGCGAAGGCACCTTGGCCGCTTTGGTTTCTAGCAACCAAGGAGAGATAAAAACAAGTCTGGTTGAAGGCCCTTTAGGAGATTTAACTAAAGCAAAATGGGGATTAATCAATCAAGGGGACGTTGCGGTAATTGAGCTTGCTGAAGCGTCTGGTTTAGCGCTAGTTGCGCCTGAAAAGAGGCAGGTTTTAGCGGCATCCAGCTATGGAACAGGGCAAATCATCAAGCAAGCATTAGATCTTGGTGTTACGCAAATTATACTCTGCCTTGGTGGCAGTGCGACCAATGATGCAGGCGCAGGTATTGCACAAGCCCTTGGCATTCAACTATTAGACAAAGCCGGTAATGAGATAGAAAAAGGCGGCGCGGCATTATCCCAATTAGATAAGATCAATATTGATAATCTTCACCCAAGAGCAAGCCAAATAGAATGGCTTCTAGCTTGTGATGTGGATAATCCATTATGTGGCCCAAAAGGGGCAAGCGCTGTTTTTGGACCACAAAAAGGTGCCACACAAGCTGAGGTAAAAACGCTCGATGCTGCCTTAGCGCATTTTGCTAAACAGATAGCAGACCTAACCAAAGAGGACCACGCTACAACCTCTGGTTACGGTGCTGCTGGCGGCACGGCGCTTGGTATCTCACTTTTTGCTCGACCTAAACTCGAAGCGGGTATCGATATCGTTTTAAGGACAGCTAATTTTGAGCAGCACCTTGAAGGCGCTGATCTTGTTATTACCGGTGAAGGCCAGATGGATTATCAAACGCTTCACGGTAAAGCCCCTTTTGGTGTTGCCAAAGCAGCGAAAGAAAAAGGCATCAAGGTAATTGGTATTTCAGGCTCTTTGGGCGCAGATACAAGCGGATTAGAAGATTACTTCGATGCGATTTTTGATTCGACTCGCGCTTCTATGCCATTAGAGCAAGCATTAGTTGAGGCAGAGAAGAATCTAGTTCATCTTGCCTCAAATATCGCCGCGACATTAAAGCTAAGCCTAGGTTAACAATAACCTAGAGCTATAAACCGCCCATTAGGTCGATGTTAGTGCCTGTTGCAAAGGATGCTTTGTCGGATGCGAGCCAATAAATAGCTTCGGCAATTTCAATTGGCTCGCCGCCCCTTTGCATAGGGATTTTCTCTTTCAAACGATCTACCCTACCTGGCTCGCCACCATCGGCATGCATATCCGTATAAATAAGACCGGGTCTCACACCATTCACCCTAATACCCTGAGTTGCAACCTCAAGGGACAAGCCTCTTGTCATGGCATCCATCGCGGCTTTTGAGGCTGCATAATCGACATATTCATTAGGTGAACCTGTTTTTGCAGCCCCTGAAGACACATTAATAATGCAGCCTCCTTGGCCATCATATTTAAATGACATACGCTTAACTGCCTCTCTGGCACACAAAAAAGCACTGGTTACATTATTAATTAGGATGGTATTAATACGCTCAGCCGTCATGTCTTCTAAACGCATTTGCTGCTTTAAGATACCTGCATTGTTCACTAAGACAGAAACTGGACCCAGCTCTTTATCTACTTGCTCAAACAGACGCACTACATCTTCTTCTTGGGCAACATCGGCTTGAACCACAATGCATTTTGCACCTTGAGAACGGAGTTTCTCAGCTAATTCATTGGCTGGCGCAGCTTGAGATTTATAGTTTAGGCAGATGGCATAACCATGCTCAGCAAATAACTCTGCTGTTGTTGCCCCTATACCACGGCCAGATCCTGTGATGACAACTACTTTTGAACTTTGCATACACTTCCTTATCTCAAGTTACGGGGTGTTTAGAGTAACTTAAGAAAGCGTTTTTAGTCATCTTTTTCATTTTTAAGGTCAAGCCCAGGATAAAGCTTTTTGGTGCAGGCAGGACAAATAGCATGGCTAAATTCAGCTTCTGAATGCTTGCTAATATAGCTCTCTATTTTATTCCAATAGCCTTTATCATCCCGAATATTTTTACAGGATGCGCAGATAGGTAGAAAACCACTGAGTAAGTTGACCTTATCCAATGCCTCACTTAGCTCCAACACTAAACGTTGGTTTTCTAATTCGGCCTCTTTTCTTACATGTATATCCGTGTGAGCACCTACCACTCTTAATGGCTTCCCTTCTTCTGTCCAACTGAATATCTTCCCCCTATCAAGAATCCAAAGGTACGAGCCATCCTTACATAAAAGCCTATGTTCATTGTGATAAAAAGGGGTTTTACCTTGTAAATGATCATTTAAATCCTTGTAAACCGCCTCCCTATCTTCTGGGTGCAACCTCTTATCCCATTCAGCAAGTTCATTACTAATCTCATCATCAACAAAGCCTAGCATCTCTTTCCACCTTGGCGAAAAGTAGACTTGGTTTGTCACGGCATTCCAATCCCATACGCCATCCATATTACCTTCCATTGCGTAGATCCAGCTGGTTTCTTTGTCTTGAGAGTGACTTGCTGCCTCTGAAAGCTTAGTTGCTAAGCACTTAAGATTAGTAATCTCTTGCTTTAACTCACTGATTTCATCATTCAAGGACTGTATTTTTTGTTTTGACACTGATGCCTCCACTATCCTCAAGTATTTATTACACCTTCGAGCTTGGTTGCATAACAGTCCTTAGGCAGCAGCCATTGCCTTGATGATATCGCGCCAACTCAGTATGCCGACGGGTCTTCCCTCATGATTTACAACGGGTAAACAGGATAGATTGAATTCATTAAATAACGCGATGGCTTTAGCTAATACATCATCCTCATTGAGAACAATGGGCTTTCGCGTCATGATTTGATGCACTTTAATATTTAAGCAAGCTAGGTCATCATGGGTAGCCACCTTACCAAAGACTTTCGGGTTTAACGCCTTAAGTAAGTCCCTATCTGATAGCACACCGTATAACTTGCTACATTTCTCATCCACAACCAATAAATGATGGAACTTCTTTGTATCAAAAATCGCTTTTATCATATCAAGCTCATCATCCATCAATACCGTAACCAAGTCTTCACTCATTAATTTAGAAACCTTCATAATTAGCAAGCTCCCTATACATTGACTAATGAAACACAAAACTTCCGGCTACTTTAAAATTAAAAGTAAGTTCATAAAAAATCCAGTTTAATACTCAGAATAAAATAGATAACGGCTTAAACCTTGATTCACAATATAAAATCCAACATATATGGAAGCAAAATCACTTAAATTCAGGTTAAATGAAAATCAAAATTATTAAATTTTACACCATCAATATTTACAAAAACATGCGAAATAACATTTTAAATCCCAATAAAAAAGGCCTGATAAAATCAGACCTTTTTTCATTTCTTTTTTAAAAGAGACGCTTTTATAGGCTAGCTTTAGATGCCAAAGTAGCTGTAGGAACATCATATTTAATGGTGTCACCTTTTTGGATTTTACCAGCATCATCTTCGTAGTAGTAAACTAGGCTCATAGTTGCATAAGCCAAAGCGAATGATTCGCTTGGTAAAGAGCCGTCGCCACAGCCAACGTTATAGCTAGCAATACGTGATTTCTCTACCGTGATAACTAGGTATGGATCAGCACCATTACCTTCACGAGATGGTTTGGTAATCATGATTTCACATGTTTTACCTTCAGCACCTGGTGAGAACAAGAAAGTGGTTAGTAATGGGCTTGCACCATCAGAACCGCGAGAAATGCTAAGTTCACCTAAACCGACCATACCTTGATCTGCATTGTTTGCGTTACCAACATCAACAGTTACACCACGAACAGCACCCCAAGAAAGAGAATCGATTGCGAAGAAACCTTTTTTACCACCTACTTCACCAATTGTTGCTGCACCATTAATTGCATCAACACCATCAATACGCATATATATAGTAGCCATAATTTAATTCCTTATATTTCAATTAAATATCAATAAATTTTAAAAACCTAAAAGTTAATTCCAAGAAAAATTAAATTCTTTTGTTAAACAAACTTCATAAAACTGAAGCTTTTATTTAAAACCTAACTAAGAGGTTTTTAAAATTAACTCGTCTTGTTGATAAAAATAGTACGACGGGAAACTAGCTGAGTAAATGAAATGAATTTAACATCCACGACTTCTTCATATTCTGCTAATACATAATTACATAAACTAAGAAGATAAAATCAAAAACCAACCTAAAGCATTGATAAATAACAATTTATATAGAAACATAAAATTATGAAGATCTACATTTTTTATTCACATTCAGGCTAAAAGTGCAGTTAAAAATGGAGGAATCTGCTTATTTAAAAACCGTAGAAAACATATTTCGGAAAAAGTAGTGAATTTAAAAATAAATCTAACAAAATTACTTGACCCTTTATTTAAAGGACAAGGTTATCACCCCTTATAATCGCATTTTTCTAAGATTAAAAACTTATCTACTGAAGCCTCTTTGCTACATTAAAAGCAAAAGCACTTTAAAATAAACTAGTTTTTTCTCCTTTATCAAGTACTTCCTAGATCTCAACAATAAGTGACACACGCTTATTTAATAATACTTCAATTGGTGTGAGATAATTTAGCGATTTTCTCGGCCTAAAATTGATTAGCATTTGCGTGACTGTAATGTCCTGCTCTGTGAG
>NZ_JSEO01000023.1 GCF_001624705.1 Marinomonas sp. SBI8L | reverse complement strand
AAACATTCTTTGCTAAATCAATGGCAATCGTATTAATCTTATTCATGTGGACGCTCCTTAGTATTAACTGTTGTTAGCACATACAGTTTGGCGCATTATGACGCCGGTGCTACTTTGGAGCGTCCATACCATCACCCACTCTAATTTGTTAATCGTTAGCTATACGGGAAAATATGGTTAATCCATCGAATTTCAGAGACAAAATCATTACTGAAATCTCAATTAAATATGCTTGGGATGGTTTATTACATTCAGCAATGATAACAGTGATTGATCAAAATGGTCTCGAACAAAATTTTAAGTTAGATGGTTTAACTGAGTTCAATATATATGAAGACTTTGGTAGTAAGCATATTTCTCATGTTAAAATGATGAATATTGGTGAACAAACTTATCTTTCACTAGATCCGTTTGATGAGTTAAATAAAATTGCTGATTTTGATAAAGACAATATCTGCTTCCAATTTACAAGTATTGAAATTTGTTAATATTTTAAAATGGCTGTCTCGATTTAAATTCTTAGCTAGGCGTTAGGATTCTTATGCACCCAGTAGCGAAAAAATACTTTGATTTAACTCTTGATGATCAAAAGCTTGTCCAAGTTGAACTGTGCATAAAGGTATACAGGTTGTGGTTAGATTACGTCAGTGAAAATGGAATTTGTGAATATCAAGAATCTGTAGCAGGCACAATTCAGACTATTGATTACTCTCTACCTAAAGATGCAATTGAGGCTGTTAAAAACGGAATAGATACCTTAAATGTTGCGGAGCGCAATCAAGAGCCAGCCGCAGCACTACAAGATAATGATTTAGCATTTACTGATGATATGGAAATGGCTTATTACTCTATTTATAACCTCTATCAATATCATATCGCACATAAACTTGATGTTAGCTGGGTAATCGTCAATCAAGCCTTATCGGCTTATGGGAAGAAAGATACTGTTGCTATCTTTGGGCAGGCAATTGAAAATGTAGCCTAACAGGTTAAGGTAGTCGGACTGCCTCAAGGAGAATTACAAAATATGTCATTGGAAAAGCTCATTGAGAAACTATTAGAAGAATTAAAAGTTTCAAATCAACCAATTGCGTATGATGAATTAACAAAGTTAAACAACACTTATATAGATGGTAGTTTGTCTTTAAAAATAATTTCACTAGAGGCATTGAGTGATTGGTGTCACACTAAGGCCTTAGGTGATTTAAAAGTATCAAACTATACCGTTGGTGAGTGGGAAAATTTACTAACGTTGATAAAGGTTAAATGTAAAAAAGCTAGTAACAAAATAAAGAAATCAAAAAGTTCTATTGATATATATATGGACGCTCCCGTGCAGTCAAGGCAATAGTTACCCAAACCACTTTTTAATTCTGAATATTAAGTGTTTGTGTCATTTTCTTATTAACTGCTTTTGACCTTTGCCAATACCACAAACTCGATGAAGGGCCGTACTAGACATATATTCGGCTTGTTATGAAAACGCTTTTTGTTGGTTTTCTGACCTTGATGAGATCAGCACTTAACTGCCTTTATCTCCCACTTGGTTTCAAGAACCTTATCTCGACCAAGAAATTAAAACAGACACCCATTCCAATTTGATGGGGAAATGTTACCAGCAATAAAATCTTATATATTAGTTTTAAATTTAAACCTGAAATGTATCACTTAGGAAAAACAACCAGACTATGGATTATCAGACTTTTCAGCCCCACCCGGATTTAGCATCGCTCATCAGTTGTTATTGGACTTTGGAAGTCCCTAAAACGGAAGAGACGCAACGACAGCGAATCATTCCTGATGGCACAATTGAAATGGCTTTTATACTTGGTGATGATATAAAACGCTATACATCAGAAGATGATTTCATTATTCAGCCTCGCGCTATGGTTCTGGGCCAAACGATTGACCCTTTTTATATTGAACCCACTGGTTACGTTAATACCTTTGCCATTCGTTTTTACCCTTATGGTTTTGCTAACTTTGTGACTGCGCCTATCAGGACATTGGCAGATAAAGAGACGCCAATAAATACCTTATTTGAAGAAGATATCGCAGATCAACTTGAGCAAGACATCATTCAAGCTACTGGTACAAAACAGCGGATCGAGATAATTGAATCATTTTTTCTGAAGAAACTCAGTGATCAGGTGAGAGTTAACAGTATCGTTAAAACAACGGTAGAAACACTTTTGGCAACCAAGGGAGGCACTTCCATTAGTGAAATTCTTAAAGAAGATTTATCTAAAAGAAGACAGCTTGAAAGAATGTTCGTAAAGCAAATTGGCGCGAGCCCGAAGCAATTAGGCAAATTGATTCGCTTACAAAGTGCTTTAAAGATGCTGCTTAACGAAGAAGGGGAGAGTCTTACTCATATTGCATATCAACATGACTACTACGACCAAGCGCATTTTATCAAAGACTTTAAGGCCTTCACTGGTGTCGCGCCAAAAGACTTTTTAGGAAATGAAAATATGGCTCTCTCTTCCGCTTTTTATAAGTAATTTAAATCTGTCGCATTTTTACAATTCTGTTTCCCTCCATAAGTTTAGTTTTGTTTATACATTTTAATTAGTCGCTGCGAGGCCATATGAGAAATGTAATCACTAGACTTAGCCTGACCTTAGCAATGTGTATATTTAGCTATTCTGCTTTTAGTGCAGATGATGCTGAAATGGAAAGGCAAAAGAGCGGAACAAACATTAATAAAAGTGAAGCAGATATGAATACTTATATTTCAATTTTCGAAATTCCAGCAACAGATATTTCACGAGCAATTGAATTCTATCAAGCCATTTTAGACATGAATATTGAGAAAGTGGAAATGCCAGGAATGGAAATGGGCATACTCCCCTATGAAGAGCAAGCGGTTACTGGTGTCATCTTGAAGGAAGAAGGTTTACGACCTTCGACAGATGGTGTGACAATATATCTCAATGGTGGCGAAAACCTTCAAACCATTCTTGATAGAGTTGAAAAGAATAGCGGTAAAATTCTCATTCCCAAAACAGCCCATGCGGATGATATGGGGTATTTCGCTATTTTCCTTGATTCAGAGGGTAATAAAATGGGCTTGCACTCACCAAATTAAGTGTAGAGAAAGCGAATAGCTAATGAAAAGATCTGTTGGTTAGATCAGACAGGGTTAGGTTTGTTAATTTTCATAAGACATATATGGACGTACTCATGCGATTCATATATGTCTTAATTAAAATACTTTTTGAGCTTCTTACAGAGGGTTATTGGAAGGGAGCTATATCCTTGTGAGCTTGAGCTAATGTGATACTATTGTGATACATATTTTGAATTTTTATAGGCTTTATTATGAAAGTTGAACTTGTAACAACACTTAAACGGCAAGCGACTAAAATTCTAGCTGACTTACATGAATCAAAAGAACCTGTATTAATTACTGAGCATGGTCAACCATCTGCTTACTTAGTTGATGTGGAAGATTATGAGTTTATGCAACAAAGAATGGCAATTCTTGAAGGTGTTGCACGAGGTGAGCAAGCAATTAAAAATGGTGAAACCTTATCAAATCAAGAAGCAAAAGAGAAAATGAGTAAATGGCTGAAGTAATATGGACATCACCAGCCCTTGATGACTTAAATGAGATAGCGGAATACATTGCTTTAAGTAATTTCCCTGCTGCGAAGAAGTTAACTCAAAAAATATTTGATAAAATATCTAGATTAGAAAATCATCCAGAATCAGGTAAAAAACCACTGGAACTAGCGAACTTAAATTACCGTGAAGTTAATGTTAATCCTTGTCGTATATTCTATAAAGTGAATAGTGACAAAGTTTATATTCTTCATGTTATGCGCCAAGAACGTGATTTACGTAGATTTCTATTAAAAAGTTAAACACGGCTAAGTAAGCTTTCATAAGACTGTATTTTTATTTCCCTTCTTATTATGTAGCAGCAATCTATAACAGTCTGCGAATTACCACCCATAACACTCATCTAGCCGCTCCCTCATCATGCCCACTAACGATTTCGTTTATCTCTATCGATAGCAATTAATAACAAGGCAAGCATAATCGCGCCATAGATTGGCCATTGGATTAGCTCGATACGTTCACCCAGTATTAGGCCAAGACAAAAAACCAATGTGGGTTCTATATAAGTCAGTAATCCGAACAGGCTGAGCGGGAGTTTTTGTGAGGCGAATAAAAATAAAAGCATGGGTAAAGTGCCTATTAGCCCTAACCCTAGGAAATAAGCCCAAGACCAAAGCTCAATGTGTGGCCATTCATTGAAAGGGTGTAAATAGACCATGGCAAGCAGTGCGATTGGCAATATAAAGAGATTGTCTAAGGTAAATACTATGTCGCTGGCGATTGAGAAACGTCGGCGATTCATAAAGTACAATGGATAGCCTAATGCAATGACTAATACAATCCACGAGATACCATCAGCAATCACATAGGCATAAATTACACCAGAAGCTGCAATCATGCATGCAAGCCATTGTGCTCGGGTTAATTGTTCACCATACACAAAATAGCCAACGGCAACCAAGGTCAGAGGGAGTGCAAAATAACCTAACGCCACAGAAAGTATTTCACCTTGTAATGGCGCCCAGACAAAAATCCAAAACTGTGGTGCAATCAAACAGGCAGAAAGAAAAAAGCTCGGCCACAACCGCCACTGCTTTAATTGTTCCCATAATTTAGAGATTCGCCCAACCAGGGCTAATCCCAATAACATAATGACAGAGCTCCACAAAACTCTTTGACCCGTTAACCAATGGCCCGCTTCAGAAGCGGTTCCTGTTAGGCTCGGTTGAAACTGTACATAAAGGGGCAGCATGGCAAATAAACAAGACGCGATTATCGATGCCAATACGCCTTTCTTACGTGCTGAAAAATGTACGGTTTTATTCTTAAACATGGAGAAAGTCATAAGTTATCAAATTAAACTGATTAGATAATGAGAGTTCGGGCGTGGATGATATCATGACATTAGCGCATGTTAGGTAAAGATCGTGAATAACACGATAAAAACTAAAGTGTATTTTGTTCAGCTAGAGTGTCTGTGAACCAGTTAGGTTGTTGCTATTAAATTAAGTAGCAGAATTGAGCAGTGGTTTGATACTAATATAGAAAATGGAAATGCCATTTGGATTGAAGTGTTTATCAGATTCTCTCCTACAGCTAGTATTTAATCTGCATAACCATACAAGGAGTTAAGTGTGACTATTAATCTAAAAAGTGTTGGTGGTGTTGCTATTCAAGAAAGGCATAAAGGCTCGTGTCATTGTGGCTCTGTCGAGTTTGAACTTGATTTGCCCGATGGCCTTTTTGATATAAGGCGTTGTGATTGTTCTTTGTGTCGAAAGCGAGGAGCTGTTGCGGCATCAATTCCTTTATCTGGTATTCATATCATTAAAGGGCAAGAACTTCTAACCTTGTATCAGTTTAATACCAAGACAGCTAAGCATTATTTCTGTGCTAACTGCGGTATTTATACTCATCATCAGAGACGATCAAACCCAGCTCAATATGGTTTTAATGTCGCTTGCTTGGAAGGCATAAACCCATTGATGATCGATGATATCCCAACCTATGATGGGGTGAATCATCCTGCTGATAGGCTCTGATAAAATCATTACAAATATGGCTGGTGCTTTCTAGCTAATTAGCGGATGCTGACTCGCTTTCAAAGTCAGCAAACTCAGGCTAGTATTTACTTTGTAGTGCTTTCACTTCCCATCACTTGATCTAACAAGGCCATGGACTCTGTGAAGTAGGGGTTGTAGGTTAGGCGGGCATGGTTTTTGTTATCTTCTCTGTGCCCCCATGCTGAAAACCACACATCATCCCCGTTCATACATGCAGCTTCTTGCTCTTCTGTCTGACCATTGCTGCAAATACGGCTTTGTCCTTGAACGCCATAATTTGGGTTGTTAGGGGCAAAAAGTAAGCCCATGTGCGAACCGTTTGAAATACGCTGTTCAGGTAATCTCATCGATAAAGTGGTGGACCTTGGCTCTGCTAATGCTTGTTCTCCTTGCCAGATTAAGCGGCTATTCGGATTATTAAATTGTTGTGTGAAAACATCGATAGCAAATTGAGTATCTATGACTCTATCGCCTTCACTCATTAACATGAAAACGGGCTTCTCATATTTGGTGTCTTCTAGCTGGTCTCTCACTTCGACAGAAGTTTCGTAATAGACAGCGGCTGCGCTCATGGGCAGTGAATTATACCTAAGTGGGTTATCTTCTGGGTCTTGATCGGCCCAGGTAACAAAGTAGCTAGCAAGCCCTGCATATTTTACCGAAGACGAGTTTGGTTGGAATGCAGGAGAAAAAAGCAGTACGCCATTAATCGACTCATCTTGGATGGCAAGATCGGTCACTAGGTTTGCCCCCGTGGAGTAGCCACCTACCCAGATAGAATCAACATTCGTTTTTAATAGCCTTGCGTGATGATCAACAATACCTTGCCAATCTTCCAGCGAAGGAAGCTGTAAGTCCCCAACTTTACTGGCGTGACCAGAGAGCAAAACAGTACGTACGAGGTAGCCTTTCTTCGCTAAATGCTCGGCAACGTTAATAAAAGAGTAGGGCGTATCTCCCAAGCCGTGCACAAGCAGTACACCTTGGCCATTAGGGTGCTGTGGTTTGTATTCTCTGGGTAAAACGTCGAGTAATTCAGACTCTTTATCCTGAGTCATAAACACCCGGTTTGTTTCTAACCACTGCTTAGTATCTGCTACATAGTCAGAAAAACTTGTTTGATCATACTTAGGTAGCGTTTTAGCCGCTTGAAATGCAGGGTCTTGAGGTTGAGTAGAACAGGCAATTAAAGCGGTTGAGGCAAGTGCGATAGCACCGAAGGTTAAGGTGTTTGTTCTACTCATAATCTGTACTTCAATTTAAGGTTTTAGCTTAAGAAACCAAGTTTTAAGATGAACTCATTATCCTCAAATAACGGGCTGGCGATCAAGTCTGACAAGCCAGCATTTGGTGTAACTATTAAGCAAATGTGTAACAGTCTTGATATCTTTATAACGTGTCTTTAAGTCGTTAGTCTTTTGAGCGCTTAGTCTTTGGAGTGTTTAACCTAAAGACATGACCAGTCTTCAATCCAATATTTTTTATGTTGTTCACAAGCTTGCTCAATGAGTAATTGTGATTGAGTAGATCTGACTCTTGGTGGATTTACCGCGCCTGTAAACACGTCTTCGCTATGGCAAATTAAGCTTTTACCAGCAATGTCGTTTAATTCACTACCGCTACAAGCATAGACGACTTGCTTGATGCCAGACCAATAAATGGCACCAGCACACATGGCACAGGGCTCTGTTGAGGTATAGAGTACAGCCTCTTTACGCTGGCTCTCGCTTAAGTTTTGACACGCTTGGCTAACAAGGTTCATCTCAGCATGGCGAGTCGCATCGTGACAAGTATTAACTGTGTTCTCAGCCTTTAATACTTGTTTATTATCTATTACCAATAAGGCGCCAAAAGGGTGGTTGCCTGCATCGACTGAAGCTTGAGATAGGTTTAGTGTTTGCTTAAGCCAATGGTTATCTTGCTCTGCTTGATTCATATTTTTACCTTTTTCAATGTGTGCCTGTTTAGCTTCTATTTAGCCATTCTTTTCTTTCTCTTCTGGGAGCCTCGTTTCTTAAGGAGGAATGGTCTGAGAGAAGGCGACATTCTATTTTATGAAAAGCTTATTAAGAACTATAATGATTGGTAAAATGCGTTCTAAAAATTAGCACGCTTCAGCTTTGGTAAGGAGTTAATTATTACAGCATTTTCAAAAGAGCTGATTTCATTTATCGAAATAGCGAACGAAGGGTCTGTGCGAAAAGCTGCCAATAAGTTGAATATTTCTGCGTCTGCTTTAAGCCGACAAATGCGTATTTTAGAGGAAGACTATGGCTCTAAATTAATTATTCGTTTACCTCGGGGTATCGAGGTGACTGAGTCTGGTCGCGAGTTGCTGAACAAGGCTGAATTTTGGCGCAAGCAAGATAAACACTTACGACTTGAAATGCAGCGCATTAATAAAGAAAGTCTAGTGGTGTTAAAACTCGGAATTATGGAATGTTTAAGCCAAACCTTACCTCAAGAAATTGAGCAAGGGTTGGACCACATTTTTGGACAATATAGATTGGATATTAAAGTCGGAAACACTCATGCCTTATTAGCACAATTGGAGTCGGGTGAGTTAGATGTCATTATTGCGTTTAATGTACAAGATAATCGCCAAGTTCGTCTTTTTAGCCATGTTGATTGCCCAATTGGCCTTATTTATCCACCAAGTTTAAATCTTGCAGAGTCAAATCTAGTTTCAAATACCCCGGTTCCTTTGGCTGAATGCTTACAATGGCCGCTTTGTTTAGCCGATGATGAGTTGTCTTTTCAACCCAGAATTTACGCCGAAATCATGCGACAGAAAAAGGCCCATACTTTGTGTGCCACCAGTAACTCGGTAAATGTATTAAAACAGTGGGTGATAGCAGGTCGTGGGGTGACTTTTTTAACTCAGTTTGATGTGGCAAAAGAGCTTGCTAATAACGAATTATGCTTTCATCCATTAAAAGAAAAACGCTTAAGCGAAAAGCTCTGTTTGTGTCTCTCAACAAATACGCCAATGAACCAACAGATGAGGGCGATACTGGTACAGCTTGATAAGATCATTCAAGGGGATTGAGCTTTTACAGAGGGCAAATTTACATAGTGTTATTAACGCCATTGAGCATTAATTTCATCTAAATAACCATTAACGTCGTCTTTTTTTCTTCGGCTCCGTCTTATTAGGTATTCAACCTTTAACAATAAACGGAGACCCTATGAGTCAGTTCGATAATACTTTAAGTCGTGGCGACAATACTTTTATCAAAACTAAGCCTGAGATGCTTAATAACTTTTATGGTACGACGGATATTTTCCCTTATTGGGTTGCTGATATAGATTTTCAGGTAGCTCAACCCATCACTCAAGAGCTTGACCGATTAGTTAAGCGTGGTGTATTTGCCTATGAGTTTAACGAAGAGGGGATCTTTAGTGCTATTAGTCATTGGTATTCAACACGTCATCATATTGAATTATCAGAGAAAAACTTTGTACAAGTACCAGTTGTACTTTCTGGTATCGCGCTCTTGCTCCGACAGTTCACTCAAGCGGGTGATGCTGTCTTAATCCATACACCTGCCTACCATCAGTTTGCTAATTTAATTAATAAAGCAGATCGTAGGCTGGTTAAAAGCGAGCTTATTATTGATGATGTAAATGAACTGAGTGATGTAGATGGTAACGGCTACCAAATTGACTTTGAGCAGTTCGAGCGCCAAATCCAAGCTGAAAATGTTAAAGCCATAATCTTTTGCAATCCTCATAATCCAACAGGGCGAGTCTGGTCTCAGGCTGAACTTGAGCTGCTAGTAGCAATTGCGGCAAGGCATCAGGTTTTGATTATCAGTGATGAAATACATTCAGACATTATATTTTTTGATAGCAAATTCATCAGTTTAGCCAGCTTTGATTATGAGAATATTATTACCCTGATTGGCTCACCCGCTAAAACTTTTGGCATGCACAGTATTTCAAATGGGTATGTATATACGAATAACCAATCACTCCTTAGCACAATTAAGCATGAAGTCAGTGGTATGTATCTCGATCACGGTAATGCCTTTACAAGTTTTGCTACGATAGCAGCTTATGAAAAGGGTGCTGCTTGGTTAGATGAAATGTTGGCTTATCTAGAAGAAACGCAGGTTTGGATACAAGACTTTATAGCGGACAATATTCCCCAAATACGGGTCTTTAAACCTGAGGGCACTTATCAAGTTTGGTTTGATTTCTCAGGGCTTGGTCTAGATGAAGAAACACTGAAATCTTTAGTCTTCAAACAAGCCAAAATGGGTTTAACCCCAGGGATTTGGTTTGGTGCTAAGAGCCCGCAGTATATGCGTATGAACATAGCAACCTCTCGCTTTAACATAGTTAAATCGTTTGAACTTCTTAAATCTGCTGTCGCCGCAATGGGTACATTTGAGCCGGCTAAAAAAGAAGCGAAAGAAGATAATATTTCTGGCTGTTGTTAACTAGTGAATTATTTATTGGCAACTTAAAGGTTCTCGTTACTAAAGAGGTTGCTTTTAAGTTGCCGTTTTTATCTTGCTACTTCCTTACAGAATGCCTGTTAACGTCTATTATCTGGTGAAAGAGTGACGCTAATAAAGCAGATTATAAGGATGAAAAAATGGTATTTAGCAAAGCAGAAATTAAAGACTTAAATGAGATTGAAAGGTTACTGCAAGAGTCTGATTTACCCTATGAAGATTGTCAAAAACATCTTTCAAACTTCATTGTTTGTCGGGAAGATAACAAGATTATTGCAGTGGGTGGTACTGAGATTTATGGGCGTGTGGCATTAATTCGCTCGATAGTGGTACAGCAAGAATATAGGGGAAAGGATCTAGGGAACCTGCGAATAAGTCCTCCCGCCTCAGCGTGAGGATAAAAGCCGCTAGATATATGGCGAGGAGCGTAACTTAATAGTTATTCTATTGATAAGGTCCTCAACATAGATATAGGGCTTTTAGACCACGCCCTTCGGGTCTTTCAGAAAAAAGTATCATCCTGTGTTGTCACTTCTCGAAAGGTACCTACATTACGTCAAAGTAACGCCTTGTGTGATACTTTTTCTGAAAAGACTGAGAAGAGGTGACTTAATCGCAGGTTCCCTAGCTAGAGCTATTGTTCTACATCTTCAAGCTAGTGCACATCAGCAAGGTGTTTCCAGCTTATATCTACTTACTAATAGCGCAGAAAACTACTTTAAAGTTTTGGGTTTCTCGCCAGTAATAAGAAACGAAGTGCCTTTGGCTATTCAAAATACCGATCAGTTTTCGTCACTTTGTCCTGACACAGCGACCGTGATGGCGCTGAATTTAAGTTGACGTTAAAACCGCGAAATAGTTATCGTAAAAACGAATTAGGCATAAAATGAATTTGATATTTGCAATCACATTGCTAATCAATACGGATGTAGGTAGCTGTGGTGTTTCTTCAATAGATGGTTCTATTGAATATGGACGCTTCTTCGATCTCTCTTTTCGTGAGACGGGAATGAGAGAGAATGAACTCTCAACAGCAGAGTCCATTAGTTTAACCAAAGATGAAAAAACAGAAGTGTGGGCTTGTTTGCTTGAATCTTCTAGAAAGAAGTATTGTGGCGCAGTCGCCTTACTAAGCGGATGCTATAAGCATGGCTTTCAGCAAGGTGCTTTACAATGCTCGAAAGATATCGAGAAGCACAAAGAGTATATGGCTTTAAGAAAGGAAGTCTGTCCAAACTAAAGGCTTTCTCTCCAATACTGATGCTTTGTTTGAGCTTCTTTCATGCTTCTTGTATAAAATGCTTTTATCTAACAAACAGTTGTAAAAAAGCACTTATAAGACGTGCTTGTTCTCAGTAATTGGATCATTTTCAAGGAAACCTCATTGAGTACTAACAAGCTTCTAAAGGCGTATAACCAGTATGAAAGAATTGAGCTTACCTTAGCGGGTTGTCAAAAGTTGGAGACTCCTGATCTAGTGAAGTTTGTTTCAGCTTATGATTTAGGAAGCTGCATCTCTTACTCTGATATTCAGGTCGAAGCATTAGAGGAAAGAATAAAAGCTGAAATCAAGTTTTATCAGCAACTTAATGTACCCTTTAAATGGCACACTCTCAGTACGGACGCACCTAGTTCATTGGGTGAAAACCTTATTCGACAAGGTTTTGTAGCGGAAGAGAGTACCGCTTTGATGGTGTTGAACCTTGATGATGTAACGCTCAATGATACGAGTGAGCATATGGAAAAGCCTGAAGATATTTGTATTGAGGTTTATGATAAAAAAGGCATTAAAGATGCTATTTCAGTTCAAAAGAAGGTTTGGGGTGGCGACTGTATTGCTCAAGAGTCCCATTTGTTGCGACTTAAGCAAGAGTCGCCAGAACAAATACGTATTTATGTGATTTATCAGGATAATCAGCCCGTTTCATCTGCCTGGTTAATATGCCATCCTGACAGCCCTTTTGGCAGTATTTGGGCTGGTAATACTTTGGCAAAGTATCGAGGTAGAGGTTTCTACTCAGCTTTACTCTCTAAACGTATTCAGGATGCTAAAGCCCAAGGGCTTAAGTATTTGAGTATTCATGCCTCTAAAATGAGCCAGCCAATTGTCGCTAAACATGGGTTTGAGTGTATCGCTCGCTCTATTAGCTATGCTTATTCCCATCAAGCTTAGGCTTTATTCATAGAATCAATTCAAGAGTGTCATTTTAGACGCTTCATAGTGCTTTCATAAGGTAAATTATTCTTCTGAATGACGTGATGAATCATCAATTCTTTATAATCTGACATTGATGAAATTTCTTTTTTAAAAGTGAGCTTAATTAGCTTAAATCCATATGAGTCTAATCGTTAGATAAACTGGCACTCTACGCTTATATAGTGCGCTCAATGTTGGGTTTCATTAATATAACTAATTGATTTAAATTGCTTTAATAATAAAGGATCTATTATGCTCAAAAAGCTTTCTGTTTTTATTTTGCTAGCTTACAGCCAAGCTTCAATGGCTGATAATCAGGTAACAATCGAAACTTTTGCAGACCAGCGTTGCGTTACAACCAACAGTTTGCCAGACCATCCAGCAGGCCCTTTTAGAAATGGTACTCAAGTAAAAGCACTAACGCTGATACTTTGCATAACAACGCACCCGGTAAAAGGCAAATGGCCTAAAAAACTCAAGGGAGCTATGGGCGTTGCGCTTAATGGGATTCAGTTTAAACCTAATACATCTGGCTTTTTCGACCCGAATAGCCCTCGTGGCCATGGCCGTAATGGTGATAAGAATTGGAGCTTTGATTTAGCGGGGGCGCCGAAACAAAGAGGGCTAGATGCTAATAATGCTCATGTTGGGAAGCTTGGCTCATATCATTACCATAATTTACCAACGGCTTTAGTTAAGGCGCAGCAAGAGCATCAATCTAGTTAGATTGGTTATGCCGCTGATGGATTCGAAATTCATTATGTGGGTGATAATGTGCAATCTGGCTATGAGTTAAAGCAAGGCCAGCGTCCAACTAAAATACCAAGTGGGGATTTTGATGGTACTTATAATGAAAATTATGAATTTAACACAGCACTTGGCTTAGATGAGTGTAATATGGGGCAACTTGAAGGTAAGTCGGTTTACTTTCTAACAAATAGCTATCCCTTTATTCCTCGTTGTTTATGGGGGGAAGCAAGTGACGATTTTGTCCGAAAATCAGAGCGTGGTAATCGAGTAGGGCATAAACCGAGATTTCAGCGACAAGGTTAAAAACAATTTATCACGGATGATTAGATGACAGAACTTGAGTTATTAAATAAAGAGCTTAATGCCTGTGCCAGTATTCATCAGCCACATGGGTTAAAAGCCTTTTTGGCAGCACAGAATGTAGCTGAGTTTTTTCGAACGTCTTCCGCTCTTTCTCAGGAAAAAAAATCCACTATTACACAGAAAGGGCGAGAAAAAAGACTTAAACAAGAGCCTATTGAAAAACCAGATATTTGGCAGCGGACATCAGACTTAATTGCAGAAAGTGAAATACAAGTAAAAGGTCAGTTTGCTTCTCTAGTGAGTGCGCCTGAATTCTCAGAATTTCGTATTTTTAAAGTACTGGATCTAGGTATTTATCCAGCCGCTTATCAGGCGATGTCACAATGGTATCAGAGTAAAGGTTTTGCCGTTATCTTTGCTCATTACCTATCAGTGGCCGCAAGCCATAATGAATACTTGTCTCACAATGTGACCATTTTACTTGCATTTAACCGACTTTACCCACAACTTGATGCTACTCAGATCGAACCCTTTTTGGATAGGTTTACGGAATTTGTAACATCAAGTTTCGCTGGTAAACGCCAAAAAATAGGTTCAGTAAAACAAGAAATTGAGCTGGAAGCTGAAAGGCCCATTGCTTTTAAAGTCTTGATAAATGCGTGTTTAGAACAGCCTAGCTTTTTTGGCCATAACCTGATCACACTGGCTTGGATCATGCGATCTAAAGCTGAGTTTAATGAACCTCAGCTGGTGGGATTGACCAAAAACCTTTATCAGCAAGCAACTAACCCGTTAGATGACCCAGAAGATGAATTAGATAAGGGGCTCTTTGCTATGAGCCAAAGTAGCGAAAGCCAAGAAGTCTTTGAACTAAGCCTTAAGCATCTGGTTTTTAAGCAATGTCATAATTTGCATCAGGTGACTCTTGCTGATGCATTGGCTTTTTTGTATCTCAGTTTTCCTCAAGAAAAAGCGGGTATTAGCCTCATCTCTGACTACTATGTGCGAGTGTTCGCATCTATAGAAAACTAAGTATCAATGGTATATGAATGCCTATATAGTTAACTAATTGAATAGAATAATGAACTTTCACTGGTTAAATAGGTATTTATGACAACGAATATTCTTACCACAGAGCGTCTTTTTTTAAGATCTGTCACGGAGTCAGATTTTGAACTTCTCTTTCAAATGGCTTTTTCTGACCCAGATGTAATGCAACATGCTTTTGAAGCTAAGGTACTTTCTCGTGAAGAAGCCATGGCTTTCTTCTTAAAAAATTTTGATTTAGAAGCATCGGGTAAAAAAGCAGGGGTCATAATCGAAAAAAGTACGGGCGTTACTATTGGCTTTGGTGGATTGATTGCAAGTTCTGTCTTTGGCGAAGAGGATTACGAAATAGGGTTTGTATTTGCTAAAGATTCTTGGGGTAAAGGCTATGCAACTGAGATAGGCAAGGCGCAAATCTCATATGGATTAGACACGCTTAGCCATGACCGAATGTTAGCCTTTGTTGCACCTAAAAATTTAGCCTCTGTATCAGTGCTAAAAAAGATAGGCATGTCTCATTTCAAAACGATCGAGACACAGACGCGTGGCCCTCGAGAAGTTTATGCAGCTTTTGCGACAAACTCGCTCCGGGCAGATGCCGAGGTATGCTTATTAAATCAGTTTTGTATCAAATCAGCTGTTGAGTTTGCTTTAGTACGGACTTTCAAAAAATAACTATCGACAATCTCTTGATAGCGGCCATTGTCTTTAAGTTGTTTTAAAACTCTATCAAACTCTTTAATTAATAGTGTGTGGTCTTTCTTTTTTGAAAAGGCAATATAACTTGGTGTTACTTGAATGGGAGGAGAGAGTAGACTGAGTGACTCGTTAAAGCCTAATTTTGCGATATCATTTTTTGCACCAAATTCATTACTTACCCAGATATGAATACGTTTAGCCTCTAGCATTTTGGCGCAAGATCCTGAACTCATTGTTCTCTGAACCTGTTTAAATTCACGGTTCTCA
This sequence comes from Marinomonas sp. SBI8L, assembly GCF_001624705.1. GTDB lineage: Bacteria > Pseudomonadota > Gammaproteobacteria > Pseudomonadales > Marinomonadaceae > Marinomonas. The sequence goes on along the minus strand of NZ_JSEO01000023.1, from coordinate 37,549 downwards.
ATGGCTTCATCTATGAGAGGGCCATAACTCACCTTGTTTACAATACATAGCCGATAAGATGAATAATCTGGCGATGTTTGAGCCACTTTACTTAATGAATTGGCATAATCACTATGAACAACAAGTCTTATTTTTTGGTCAAATAATACTCCTTGGTTGTAGTCTAAAAAAACTTCTCTCTCCTTGGTCTTAAACGCCGTAAAAATGGCATCTGCTCTTCCTTTTTTAGCATAAGCTATCGCTCTCGCCCAAGGTAAAACCTCTATGCTAATAGGCTGATTTATTGACTGAAATACCTCTTCTATGAGAGTTACTGCAATGCCTGTGACTTGATTATCAACTACCTCGATATAGGGAGGGTACTCTAAAGAAACAAGCTTTAATGTGGTGGAAGCAAAGTTGGGTAAGCTGGTTGTACCTAAAAGAAAAATAAATAAGAGATGTTTTATCATGAGTTTTTCGTCATATGTATGTTCATGATTAAGTGTAGACTAGCGCCGTTTTTTTATTCCAAAATTACAAAGATCACTGCTTTAACTAGCTTCATTGCTAAGCTTTTATGCTTTATCAGTTAGACACTTTTATGCTTTATCAGTTAGACACTTTTATGTTTAAAAGACCTTGAACTCCAATTCAATATTCTTCTTCTATACTGAAGGCGCACTCAATTGTTATTAGGTGTAAGCGTTTTATGTTGTGCTTAGTACGCCTTTTTAAGCTCGGCATAAATACGTCTTTAAACGGAAGATTAATTGAATTTTTTCAAGGATGTCATTATGAGCCCGCTTGCAGATACTCCAGTAAAAACACTAAAACCACAAACACCTTCAAAGCCTTTGAAACTCAAAGAAAGGCAAATCAAGCTGAATCCCATTTCTTACCACTCTCAAGTAGAAAGTGTTCTTAACGATGTCGATTGTATAGAGATTGGCACAACCAATGTCTGTAACCGTAAGTGTGTTTCTTGCCCTGTAGGAACGAGTGACATTGCGGATAAGCTAACGGCAAGTAGTGTGACTGATAGCCACTTTTCTCGCATACTGTCTAATCTTTCCATCTTTAAGCATAAAGCCTTTTCTTTGAGCCTACATGAATACAATGAGCCTTTAAAAGATAGAAGCATACTGGACAAATATCGCCTTGCTGGAAGGGCTTTTCCTAAGGCGAAACTTACCTTATTTACCAATGGAGATATGATACATAGCCAGAAAAAAGGCTTTTATTCTCTTGAGCAGTTCTACGGGGTAGGGATTCGGCATATTCGCATTTCTATTTATGATGCAAACCCAGATAAATCAAAGGTGTTTGATCGTTTAGGTATAGAGAGATGTGCTTTTAAGCGCTATCAGAATAGAATTAAGAATCGTCTTGAGTTCTCCCATTACACTGAGTACCAAGGGGAAGAAGTACTAGTGCGGGTACTTTTCTTATCAACTCAAAAATTGAGTAATCGAGGGGGGATTATCGCCTCAGATAAACAAGTAAGCAGACAAGGAATTTGTTCCTTACCAAGACGCACTTTATCCATAGATTATAAGGGTAATTTGAAGATGTGTTGCAATGTACATCATATGGAAGAAGGAGCAGACACCTGGATGCACGGTTCCCTTTTAGATACGCCAATCAGTGATATTTTAATGAGTGATAGTTACGCCAATATGCGAAACAAAACTGCCATTGGTGATTACGCTCAGTTAGAAAAATGTCAGGTGTGCGACTTTTACCAAAAAAGCTCAGATCGCCTTGTGGGTGCGCTTTCTAATAAGTTTGGCAAAGTGCAGATTGAAGAGGAGCAAGCAGAGACTCAGCTGATAGAAAGAGAAGCTTATCTGGCTTCTCGTTTCTTAGAGGTTTAGTGTGCCACTGGTTTATTAAGCTTAACTTCATTTTCAGGTTGTTCAGTTAAAAGCCTTATTCATTTACCCAGCTTAGGCTGGGTAAATGATGATTACCTGCGAATCTGCATTAGCGACAAAGTGAATACTAGCATCACGAACAAGTGTTCTTGCTTGAATGGTTTGGCCATTGATTACGCCGCCTCCTTTACTAAGAAATACCATGGCATTTCCCGTTTGCTCCAAGCTTTGACCCGCTTCAAGGTTGGCAACATCGATAGCAGTTCGGCTATAAAAGCGCTCTTTTTGTGATTTATCGCCACCATATATTTGCACTCTTTTACCTATCACAGGTTCAAACACTTGATAGCCTGCTGGTTCACCTGCTTCATCAGGTAGAACCCAGAGTTGAATCATATGGTTAGGAGTAGTGTCAGGGTTTATCTCATCATGACGAAAACCTTCGGCTCCCGCTCTTTGTACCTGCGACATGCCTGCACTTAAACTCTGACCATGTTCTAGTGAACCCGCGTGACTAATGTTGCCATCGACCATAACAGAAATAACGTCTATTTCTTTATGGCCATGCATGCCTGTTGTGCCATTAGGTTGAAAGTTAGCATCAGCAAGGTAAACAAAGTTCTCCAAACCATTGAACGCGGCAGGGTGCTTACGTGCCCCAAATACTTTTTGATCGGTAACAAATTGGCGCTCTAATAAGCCTGCAAAGTCACCTTGAGGTAAATCATCGTACTTTAGAGTTTGCATATTGATCTTCCCATACGGTTAAATGTTTAAATCGATAAGCAAACTATAGTTGTTGTTAATTGCTGGATATATATCGTTACTTAGAACATATTGTTGCTTTATTGATAACTAATATGCTGAAAGAAGATAGCGCCGCTAAGAGAGGGATAAACTATGCCAAGCGTGGTGATTGAGGTGAGAAAAAATCATGGTCAAGCTTTAGAAAGTGAGATTATAAAAGTGGTTTATCAGGCTATGGAATCAGCTTTTAATATCTCGCCTTCTGATAGCACCATACGTTTAATTGTACACGAACCTCATAGATATCAGCCTGACCCTGATTTAGACCAAGGTGAGCTACATACGCATATCAGCATAGATACCTTTGTTGGCCGCAGTATTGAAATGAAGCGGGAACTTTATCAAAACATAGTGACTAATTTAGACGTGCTTGGCATTCCCAAAAATCATGTCGAAATACTGCTACGTGAAGTACAGTATGAAAATTGGGGCATAAGAGGCGGGCAAGCTGCCTGTGACCTTATTTAATCATCAAGCTCAATAATAGAGTTGTTAGGCAATACTTAATAAAACTGTTTGTTTGATGTTACTACTTCACAAAAAGCCACCCTAAATCATTTATTTAGCGTGGCTTTTTTATTCTATTAATTCAGCTTTGAAGCAAGCTAATTGATCTTTTTCGTTTCAATATATGTCATATTTTTTATTTTTTGGATGCTTTTATGATTAATCGCATTGAGTTGTCAGGTTTTCTGTTTTGAGTTTCTAAAAATCTAAAAAAGAAATGAACTTTAATGCAAAATCCCATTCAGTTTTAAGTACGGCAGAAAAGCTTGCGATACAAAACTTTATTAAACTTTTGCTTAGAAGAAGAATTGAAAAGTAATTTTTTTAAACTAAAAGCAACCAAATCACATAGTGACTGTCATAAAAGAAAGCGAAAATATGGCAAATTGATACTTAACTTTGACTTTATAGGCACCGGCCTGACAAACCTTAAAGAAAACTGATTTTTTTTATTCCATTAAGATTTTATGTGAGTAAAAAAGTGTATTTTCTGTGAATTTGGACTCGGCTGCCTAATTTGTTATGTATCTTTATGTTAAAATGTTTTCATATAATCCAAAATAAATTAGGTGAGTCATGGAAAAAATATTTTCATATGGCACGTTACAAAAGGATTCAGTACAAGTTGCCACCTTTGGTAGAGAGTTAATCGGAACAAAAGATAAGCTCGTTGGCTATTTGCTAACAAACTCTACCGAAGCTAGGTTACAGCAGGCAAGTTTGACCTATACAGGTGATGAAACAGATGTTGTTGAAGGCATGTTGTTTGAAGTTTCTCCTTCAGAGTTGTGTAAGGCGGATGATTATTCGGTTGTTGATGACTGTATCCGTGTTAAAGAAGACGTGATATCTGGCCAAAGAGCTTGGGTCTATGTTTGGGCTGATACGGATGTTTTCTTAGTTTAGCCTTCTTGGCTAACGCTCTTAGTCTTATTTCACCCCTGATCAAGTGTGTCAGGGGAGTGGAGGTAAATTTTTACTTTATTTACCCTGCTTAATTTCTCTTAAGTATTTAAACACAGTCGCACGCCCCATATTGAGCACACTGGCAACATAGTTTTGCGTGCTTTTCCCCTCGAATGCACCTTCATCATACAGGGCTTCTACTAAGGCTCGTTTATGTTTATGGCTTAGACTATTCATATTTAATCTATTCTCGTTCAACCAGTGATGAATAAAGGAATTGATTCTCTCTTGCCAATCATCGTGAAAAAGCTTATCTGGTTGGGGTACTAATTGAGCGCCAGACAAAAAAGTATCCAATAAGGTTTTCGCTGCTTCAAAGCTGGCAATATTCATATTGATACATAGCATGCCGATTTGCTGATTATCATCATCTCTTAAAACTATGCTGGTGGAACGGATATTTACGCCATCCCAATTGAGCTTTTCATAAGGCCCAATGACATTCTCGCTTTCATCAAACTCGACTTCGTCTAACGCTGCGTCATCTCCAAGATTTCGTTTGGAAATATTATTGGCGATATAAACCACAGTTTGTGTACGTAAATCATGGATAACGACTTCTACATAACCAGAAAAAAGAAGCACTATGCCATCTGCAAGGTTGCCGTATCGTTGAATTAGAATGTTGTCACTGTCTTGATTTTTAATCATAAAAACTCTTTTTTAAATTACCTCACAATCATACCGACTGTCGCTTTCTAGTGTAAAGCCTTCTCATCTTAAGCAATTGTTATTGCTTGTCTTCTTCATTGTTTAACCAGGTACTTCCTGTAGCGCTTATTAATCAATTTTTAAGATTCTCTTGTTCAAGAAAGTATGCAGATTTTCCAAAACTCAAACCCGTTAACGCTAATCAATCTTGAGATAGTTAGAAAAACAGGATTGACGAAGAATACCTAAAAGTCTACAGTGGACTTTATTGTATATCAAATAGCTTTTTACATATGGGTTAAGAGGTCTTTTATGTCAGCAAGTCTTTCTGCGTTTAATCATGATGTTGCCCCGGTTTTTTTAACGGAAACAGAACTAAAACCTTATTTAAATAGGCTTGATGTTGCGGCATGTTTGCGTGATTTATTTTTAGCGCTTGCACAAGATAAGGCAGTACAACCCGCGCAATCTTTAACACTTTTGCCGGAAGATAAAGGGGATTTCATCACCTATCAAGGGGCTGTTGCAGGTGCGGATGTATTTGGAGCCAAGTTGTCGCCATATCTTGTCACCTCAGATAAGCCAATCATTACCGCTTGGACAACGCTTATGTCATCACGCACTGGCAAGCCTTTGTTATGTTGTGACTCAGGCTTACTGACCTTAGAACGTACTGCTGGTACCACCGCTTTGGCTGTTGATCAACTTGCAAAAGCAGAATCAAAACATCTAGCCATTATTGGCTGCGGCAGTGTTGCCCAAGCCCATTTAAAACATGTCTTAAATTTAAGAGAGTGGCAGAGCATTTCGGTTTACTCACCAAGTTTAGGGGAGGATGCTTCTCTTCAAGACAAACTAATGACGATAGACAAAAGAGTCCAGATAAGTTCAACGAGTAGCGCGTGCATACAAGGTGCTGATGTGATTATGCTTTGCACCTCATCAGGAACCCCTGTAATTGAGATGCAAGACCTGACAAAACAAGATGTGCTGATCACTTCTATTAGTACCAATGTGGCTAATGCTCATGAGATTGCGCCAAGTGCATTAAGCCAGATGGATGTCTATTGTGATTATAAAGCCACCACACCAGCCAGTGCCGGTGAAATGAAACTAGCGAGTGAGCAAGCTAATTGGACAAGTGCAGAGGTAAAGGGGGATCTTGCTGACTTGGTTAACCAAGATATTGAAAAGCCTAGCTATCAAAAGCCTGTTTTCTTTAGGTCGATTGGCCTAGGGCTCGAAGACATCGCTATGGCGTATGGTATCTGGACCCAATTAGAAAGCAGCCAAGTTTAATTAATTTTTAACCTAAAAATCACAATAACAAACACGTATTACCTTAGGTAAAGAGGACAGTAGATGAAAATCAGAGAGTTTGGCGTCGAAATATGGATGAATGAGTACGAAAATAACTGTGACTATAACCTAGCAGAAACCTGTGTTGAGTCCCTAACATTAGACCAACTAGTGACCATGGCAGGCAAAAAAGACAGTTTTGCCGATGATATGTTAGCCATGAAACTTACTTATGGCGCTATCGAAGGTTCTGATCGACTTAGGGATCACATTGCGTCTTTATATGCTAAGCAGTCACGTCAAAACACCATAGTGACTCATGGTGCGATTGGTGCGAATGCATTGATACACGAAACACTCGTTAGCCCAGGTGACAGAATCATCTCTGTATTACCCACTTACCAGCAGCATTATTCTATTCCTGAAAGCTATGGGGCGGATGTTCAAATTCTAAAACTGCGTGAAGACAATGCGTTTTTACCAGACCTAGAAGAACTAAAGAGCTTGGTGAATGAGAACACCAAGTTAATCGTACTGAATAACCCCAACAACCCAACTGGTTCCTTAATGGATGCGGACTTTCTAACGAAAATCGTTGAAATCGCCCGTACTTGCGGCGCTTATGTTTTGTGTGACGAGGTATACCGCGGGATAGACCAAGAAGGCGAGGGCACAACCGCGTCTATAGCCGATCTTTATGAAAAAGGCATCAGCACTAGCAGTATGTCAAAGGCTTTCTCTCTCGCTGGATTACGCTTGGGTTGGATAGTAGCACCAGAAGAAGTGATACATCAGGTGGCAATTCACCGTGATTACAACACCATCAGTGTTGGCATGATTAACGACTATCTTGCTTGCATGGCGCTTGAGAATCGCGACGCCATTCTTAACAGAAGTAAGCAAATGACACGCGAGAACCTAGCCCTTCTAGATGCTTGGGTTCAAGAGGAAGATAAGGTGAGTTACATCAAGCCAAAGTCTGGTACGACTACCTTGCTCAAGTTTGATACCGACATGAACTCTAGAGATTTTTGTGTCTCCCTACTAAAAGCCAAAGGCGTTATGTTTACCCCTGGCAGTGCTATGGATATGGAAGGTTATGTCCGTATTGGTTTTGCTAATAATCCTGATGTGATGAAAGTGGGCTTAAAGCTGGTTAGTGACTTTTTGAAAGGCATCTAACTAAAGTCATAAATCACGGCTATTTCTCACAACTATTTATTTTAATTAATAACTACTAATAAAAGATACTGAGCCTAACCTGCTGTGGGGCGGGTTTCGCTCGGTCAAAATCAACCAAAACGATAGGATAAAACCATGAAAATAACTAAAACACTCATGCTTGCTTTGTCAGTTTCTATCGCCTCTCTTGGCAGCGTGGCACAGGCGGCAGATAAAATTACCATAGCAACAGAAGGGGCATGGGCACCTTTTAATTTTATTGATGCGAATGGTGAGCCACAAGGATTTGATGTGGATATCGCCAAAGCCCTATGTATCAAAATGAACAAAGAGTGTGACATAGTCACATTAGACTTTGATGGTCTGATTCCTGGCTTAAAAGTGAAAAAATACGATGCTATCTCAGCCAGTATCTCAATAACTGAAGAGCGTATGAAGCAAGTAGACTTCACTTATCCTATCTATTCTGGTGGTCTGCGTTTTATGGCGGCAAAAAACAAAGACTTTGATACCGCAAGAAGTGCCCTTAAAGGCAAAACCATTGGTGCACAAAGGTCGACCATCGCCGCTAAATACTTAGAAGATTATTTGTCTGATGTGGTTGATATCAAGCTTTACGGCAATAACGATAATGTTTATTTAGACTTACAAGCAGGGCGTTTAGATGGTGCTTTGTCTGATGAGTTACCGACCTATGACTGGTTAAAATCAGAAGGTGGGCAAGACTTTGAGTTTAAAGGTGAAGCCTTTGCTAAAGATGACAAGATCGCCATCGTTGTTCGTAAAGGTAATGATGAACTGAGAGAAGGTTTCAACAAGGCTATCGAGCAAATTGTTGAAGATGGCACTTACGCCAAGATCAACGCCAAGTACTTTCCATTTTCAATTTACTAGGTTGAAGCTTTAAGCTGAAGCCATAACTTGGTGCTGTCAGTTTAAAGAGTAAGGTTTTTTAAGTTTAATGATTTTATCCCAGCCTAGGCTGGGATTTTTTTATTTGGGAATGAGTTAAAAATAAGTACGCGTCGTCGTTGTGTTAAATTTTTAAATAATTAGAATCAATTAGTTATAAGAAGAATGTAAAAATAGCCTTCCATGACAAGCAAAGCAGGAAATGAAATATCGTGCAGGTAGGTTTAGCTAGAAAGACATTAACAGGTGAAAAGTACTTACCTTTTTAATTAAATACAGAGTTTGTGCACTTGTAAGTAAGACTTAAAAGGGAATTTTAAAATATGAAGGTAAAAATAATATCTAGTATAGCCGTTTCAATCTTGTTGACTGTTTGCAACATTTCGGCACAAGCTAACGTTACCAATTATGAATCTAAGGGGAATCTAGAATCCCCAAATCCAGCTGGATGTATTAAGGTAAATGAACTTACTAATCAACAGAATCCAGTTGATATATTTACAGGTATAAATACTTGCTTGGTCAATCATGATTACAAGAATGCTGCGGAGTTATATTTTGCAGGTATGTCTTATGGCCTTTTTGATGCTAAGCGTGTTTCCGATAACACTGCGCACCAAGCAATTCTTGTTTTCGTATGAACGTGTTTTCATCTCAACAACAAGATGTGATGGAAAAGCTGCAAGCAGAGCTTAATAGAATCATCTCTGATAATAATGAGGTTTGCAGGAGCCTTATTAATTTAGGGGCGCCAGTCTATTATCCGAATTATATGGTTCAACATGGTATTAGAGCATTTACGGATCAAGGTAAGACAAGCGGTCTGATTGAACACTTTGACTCAGATTCTGCTTGGAAAGAGGTTTTATCTGCTAGTGTAAAGTGCGCTCAGTAAAGAGGGCGGTAACCCTGCTTATTATGTTATGCAGAAAACTAATCGCTTCACTTAGCTGAAAGCACCTAACAAACTGCACTATATAAATGTAATGGAGTCATCATTGAAGCTCGTCCAAAAGATTTTCATATTTTTATTCTTAACCTCATCTCTTGCTAACGCTGATAATTTTCCAGAGTCTTATTTTGAGAAAGAGCTAAAAAAGATCAATCAAACCGTCTCTATAGATTTAAAGGATATTAAACCGGGTGAGATACTAGAGGTAAATGCATTAGGCAGAGTAGTTCTTATATATAGGCGAACAGCTAAGGATCTAAATTACCTTTTTAACAATTATGGCGGTGATGTTGTTGACCCGCTTAATAAAAATTGGAAAAAAGCAGTAAACTTTCGTCCATCAACTTTAGACTCGGTTTGGAACAAAGTGTTATCGGATACGCAAGAACAATATGAGTTGAAGCAAGATAGATCTCTGTTGAGAGACTACATGATCGTTTTGGGTCATTCTCCTTTCTCTAGTTGTGCTATTTATACAAGACCTAAACCAACGCATAAGCATGCTGTTTTTTATGATATATGTAAGAGAACAGAGTATGACGCATCAGGGAGGGTGTTAAAGAATACAGGTTACAGTGAATTAGATACTTTCAATCTTCACATCCCACCTTACAAAGTGATTGATTATACGAAGATAGAACTAGGGCTTAAAACTGCAAGTAAGCATGACCAAAGTGAGCAGAATGATAAAATTGATTACTCTGGTTTAACACCTCAAGAAAAATTATGGTTGGCTGCTCAAAATAATGATTTTGAGATAATCAAGAAGTCGATTCAACAAGGGGCCAATCCAAGTAAAATAGAATATAGAGGGAATGCGCTTGATTATGCCATAACAGGTAGTAGTTATGAGGTTGTTACTTATTTACTTGGTAAAGGTGCAAAACAAACCCCTGTAACCAAAGACATGATAGAAATTGTTGGAAGATATGAGATCTATCAATTATTAAAATTACCAAAAAATAACTAAAGTTAGTTTTTTTAATGTTGGGGTCGTGCTAAATCTATAGGATTCATATGAAACTCTTACTTTTGGCTTTAATGCTTTGTTCCTCACTATCTAGTGCTAGTGATCTTGAAGACGTTAAGAATGCACAAGGTATCTCAGAATATCTAAGGTTTGACGAACAGGTTGAAGTTAAAAAGCTAGGAGTGCTTAAAAATAAGTATATTGCCTATAACTATACTTCAATTTGGGGGCAAGCTAAGCGGGCAAGTATTAGACTCATCATTCTGAATAAACACTATCAAATGTTAGGTATGTACGATATTACAGAATGGGCAACATCAATTGAAGAAAGCTGTGTTGTGTTTCCGTTTGATACTGAAATAGGAAATAAGATATGCCTAATCGACAATAATTTGCCAAGGACAATATGGCTAGATGGTTTAAATTCAGAATTATTTAAATAATATTTGAGCAGCCTAAGCAATTTGATACTGTTAATAACTTGAACAATCTTAACCTAGTTGGAAATGAGCCTTGGTTATGAACTCATGTGAGGGCAGTTAAAAAAAACGGATCTATCAAAGTACCAAGTTTCAAATAAAGCCTCAGATTTATCTGGAAATTTTACCTTATGAAGTCCCTAGTTTGGCTTTCACTTCTCATATCTTTTATCCTTTGTTCCCTAAATTTATTAAGCAAAAGCCAGCCAACTCAAAAGGGGTATATATGGAAATTAACTTTAATCAATTAGCTGTGACTGACTATGGCAGTGTGTTGGGGCGTGAGCATTTTATGGATTATAAAATCAAGCCGCTTTGGTCAAATATGCCAGCGATTTATGGGCCTGCTTATACGGTGCAGTTAGCTTCTGGCGATAATTTGATGTTACATGCAGCGATATATGAAGCGCCGAAGGGTAGCATTATCGTGGTGGATGGGGTTGATGATCTTGCTGCTGTGGCAGGTGGTAATGTGTGTGCGGTTGCCAAGGAGCGTGGCATTAAAGGCTTTATTATTGATGGTGTTATTCGTGATCTGGGTGAGATCATCCAGATGCAGTTTCCGGTTTATGCCAGAGGTGTTTTCCCAGTACCAGGTGCTAAATCTGTTTATTTTGAGCCTGCTCAGCCCATTGCTTGTGGTGGCGTTAAGGTAAAAACAGGGGACATGATAGTGGCTGATATTGAGGGTATTGCAGTCTTACCGCAGGATAACTTAAAGGCCGCCTATGACAAGGCGTTTGAAAAAGCAAATAAAGAAGCGCAAATGGGGTTAGCTATATGGCGTGAAAACCATGAGGCAAAAATAAAAGAAGCATTAATACAGGCTAAACAAGCGGGATAAAGCATATTTGGTTTTAGCTTATTTTTCGCTAGTTACTGATAATTATTATTGTTTGAAGTAAAGTACAGCGATTACTAATATATGGACTTATGATATGAATAAAGCGATTCCTATTACTGCCTCTGTCGTTATTCTAGGCGCTCTAATTACACCTAAAGTTGTGGGTACTAAAGTAGAGGAGCAATTAAATGAATCTATTGCTGCAATCAATGAGATACCTGGCTACAAGTTAGAAATTCTTGAGCAAAATATGGGTTGGTTTAGTTCTCAAAGTAAGCTGTCTATTTCTTATGATATTTCTGCAACTAGCCCTGATTACCAAGGCGAGTTACTCATTACAGACCTTGATTTGACTACTTCTCATGGCCCTATTTTGACTGATGATGGTTTCGCATTAGGTTTATTAAATTGGCAAGTGAAGGTTGCTGCTGATGAGCTTAGAGAAGGTGTCGTCTGGCCAGAAGACAAGCCTTTTTATCAGATAAAAGGCCAGAATGACTTTTTATTAAATGGTGTGTACCAAGATGAGATTGTGGCTTTTACGTCTCATGAGGATTCTACAACTAAATTCAGTTTCTCTGGCTACCAAGGCCAAGGTAGCTATAAAGACGAGTTATTTAACTATCAAGGCAATGCTAAAAGCTTTAATGCATCAAGTGATATTGGTGTATTTGATTCGAATGATTTATCCGTTGATATGGAAATGGAAGGCTCTTTTGAAGATGTTTTTAGCTCAGGCTTTTATAACTCTGAATTCAAAATGGCATTAGCCAAGACCGCATTCCGTCATAATTATAAGAATGAAGTGTTAGATATTGATAATGCCTACATTACAAGTAAAACCCTGATTGATGAAGCATCGAGAGCGTTAGATGTGGAGATGGTTTACGGAATAGACACTATCAAAACAAATGATTTTGAAGGATCTGAACTTGAGCTTGGTCTATCGTTGAAGCATTTAAGTGAAGATTTCTTCCTTAAATATCAAGATATGATGAAGCACACAGCCAGCTTTAATGCGGATACTACGCCAATTGAAATGATGGAAATATTGAATGAAAGTTTGTTGCCATTATTGATTGCAGAGCCTGAGTTTAATATTACTCATTTGAAGGGAATAATTCCTGAAGGTTCTTTTAACTCACATCTTAATGCGAGTTTAAAAGGTATTACGGCTTTACCAAATGATTTGAATGACCCTCAATTCTGGTTATCTCACTCCTTGGTAGATGGTCAGATTTATGGTGATAAGGCTGTGGTTGAGCTAGCGGCTAAGATGTTTATGTTGTCGCAATTGGCATCGAACCCACAAACTCAAGGGATGAGCCAAGCACAGCTAGAGCAATTGGCTGAGTCTCAAGTGCCTATGTTGTTACAGACAATTAATATGCAAGGTTTAATTGTGCTTGATAATGAGGGCTATAGCGCAAGTTTAAGCTTGAAAGACAATGTATTTAAGGTAAATAACAACCAAGTTCCTTTACCTTTCTAATCTTTGTTAAGCATGATTTTCTAAATTAATTGAAAAGGCCAATACAGGTAATTTTGTATTGGCCTTTTTTATACAAGTGGAAAGAGCCGCGTTTATAAATCGGGCAGACACCATAGATCAGGCATTTTGCTCAATAAACTGCTTTATCTGCCTTCTTTCCTGTTCTGATAAACAGGCATTAAACTGCAGGTATTTAGAGACAACTTGTTCTCGTAATTTAGTTTGATGATATAAATGTTGCTGCCTTTGCTGACTAATTATGCCTTCTAATCCTTGCTTGATTTGATCATTAATCTGTCTAATGCTTTTCATATCATCTTCCTAAAAAGGTAAGTTGAACCCTAAATGCTATAGGGCCAGTTTTTCCACTTTGTTACGATTAAAGTCTTTAGCAACATGCTTATTTAGCGTTAGTCACGGTCTTTTTTGTGCTTACTAATGAAGTCGATCACCTGTTGCTTCTGCTCTTCATTTAGGCTCGCATGAAAGGCAACAAAGCTAGGTACAACAGATTTGATACTGGCATGTAACAGTTCAATATTAGTATCGGCGAATTGATTCATTTGTTCTTGATCAATGCTGTTAAGACTAATTAAATCTTCAAAATCTGAATGCATCGTTTGCTTGTTGGCTTTTAACGCAAGACTTGCTTCTAATGCATTGTTTTTAAGATCGATTAACAGTGCTTCTTGTGCTTGGTTTAACTCCAACTTGTCACTGACTTTTTCTGCAAACTTATCCGCTCTTTCTTCAGGAGAGCGATTACAGCCTGTTAAGCCAAGAAATAATGAAAGAGTCAGTGATCCTACGAGTAACTTTTTAAGGTGCTTTTTGTTAAAGAGTTTCATGCTTATCTCCTTGGGTTTATATGATTGATTACCATATTAGAGACTTATTTTTTTGAAACTTTTCATGGAGGTATCCAGTTGTATCAATCTGTAACATTCATGCAAATTGACGTATCACTTAGGTTTTTAATCCTATAATCTGAGCGGAATCTCTGTATTAAGGTGGTTTACTGTGAAGATCCTTTTAATCGATGACGATGATTCGTTGGCCGATTTGCTTGAGCAATATCTTGCTCGTTATGACATGCAGCTTGTGAGTGCGGATTGTCCGTCTAAAGGCTATGTGGCACTTGAGAATGACGTGCCTGATGCCATCATTTTAGATGTAATGCTGCCCGAACAAGATGGCTTTGAGGTGTGTAAACAAATACGCAAGCAGAGCGATATTCCTATTATTATGCTAACGGCTCGCGGTGATGTAATGGATAGGGTCATTGGACTGGAGATTGGAGCGGATGATTATCTTGCTAAACCCTTTGAGCCAAGAGAGCTAGTCGCTAGGTTACAAACCATTCTTCGACGAGCGGTTAAACAAACTGATTCACAGTCCAGCAAGGGGAGCAAAAGTTCTGAAGGCTTAATTGAGTTTAAAGGCTTGAGTATTAACCTTGAGCGACAGCAGGTGTGCTTATTTGGTAAGGCTTTAGAGCTAACTACAACTGAATATCGCTTGTTGTTATTAATGGCTAAGTCTCCGCAAACGGTATTTTCTCGAGATGATATTTTGAATCACTTGAAAGGGGTTGAGATCGAACTCTTTTCCCGTTCTGTTGATATTGCTATTAGCCGTTTAAGACAAAAATTTAAACATGCTTCATCTTCTACCAATGAGACAAGCACTGAGTTTATTAAAACCGTGTGGGGTGCGGGTTATTGTTTTGTAGGTGAGGAAATATGATAGTGCTTAATTGGCTTAATCGTATGCCTTTAATGTTGCGGCTGCTGATTAATTTTATAACAACCTGTTTTATTCTACTTTCTTTGATGGTGACGGGAGTTCATTTTATCGCCAATGAAAACAAGGATAATTGGGAAGGCTTTGAAAATATCTTTGCCGACTATGGCCAATTATTAGCAAGTAGAATTGGAACCCCTTCTGACTATGATGTTGCGCAAGATCTTGCAACGAATCTCATGTTCAATATCAGCATTATTGGCCCAAATGAAACTTGGCATAGTGAGCCAAAAAGCAGTAAGCATGATATGGCGAGGCTGATTGAGCTCAAATATGATGAAAGCAGTACGCAAAATGCCAGTGTTGCAAGAACCCGCGGTAATTATTATGTGCGTATTCTAGCGGGAGAAGGTGATAACAAGCGCTTTATCTATATCAGTAAAAGGCGTGAGTTTGTCGACTTTAATATGCCCATCAGCGCCATCCTTGTGTTTTTACTTATTCCTGTAGTGTTGTATTTGAGTTACCGCTTAACGAAAAGTTTGTTTGCACCAATTAAGACATTGCAAGCGGCGAGTTTGGAATATGCCAAAGGTAATTTAACGCATCAAGTGGAGATAAAGCGGGATGATGAACTAGGTAGCCTTACGCAAGTCATGAATAGCATGGCCCAACAGATTGATAAAATGTTGCAGGCTAAACGCCAAATGTTACTGGCAATTAGTCATGAACTAAGAACCCCATTAACGCGAATGAAGCTGGCTACCGAACTCCTTGAGCATGATCCACAGCAATTGAGTCTGCGCCGTGACATTCAGGAAATGGAAAACCTTATCAATGAGATCTTAGAATCAGAACGTTTAAATACAAACCATAAGGTGCTGAATCTAGAAAAAGTCCAGCTAGATGAGTTATTGAATGAGCTCATTTTAGAGCTGAACCTAAATTTTGATGACAGAATCATTTTTGAGACTCATAACATAAAGAGTATGTCTTTGGACCCAGCAAGAATCAGGTTGCTGTTTAGAAATTTGATTATGAATGCCTTACAGCACTCTAAATCTCTTGTTACCGTGAGCTTGAATAAGCTAGATGGTGTAATTCAAGTGAATGTGCAAGACAAGGGAGAGGGCATTGTGCCTGAGCATATTCCGCATCTTACTCAAGCATTCTATCGTGTAGATGATGCTAGACAGAGAAAAACAGGTGGTTATGGTCTTGGGCTTTATCTATGTCATTTGATTGTTCAGGCCCATGCTGGCCAGTTTGATATTGAAAGTGAGTTAGGGCAGGGAACTAAGGTTCTAATTCAGCTTGATTACTCTGAGTAGCCGTATATAAGGGCGTTGATAGCGTTTTAACGCTAAGTAGTAAAACGGAAAAGTAGCGGCTTAACTGCAGCGCTTCTCATTAATTAAAACGCAGTTTCTGCCATTGTTTTTAGCTTGATACAAGGCTTTATCGGCAATGGAGATGAGATGGTTCACATCTTTAATTTCATCTATTTGCATAGTTGCAACGCCTACGCTGACTGTCACCACATCGGCACATTTAGATTGCTTGTGTGGGATTAACGCCTTGCTTGTCTCGTTACAAATTAATTGTGCCAATGACTCGGCATAATGGCTTGGTTTGTTGAGGATTATGATTGCAAATTCTTCACCGCCATAACGACAAGCGTGATCCGAGACACAATCGCTTAATCTTTCTAATATTTGAGCAAAAAACTTAAGACAATTATCCCCTTGCTGGTGGCCATAATAGTCGTTGTAAGGCTTAAAATGGTCCAAATCACACATGAGTAAGCTAATGCTCGTATTAGACTCTTTGTCACTTAGGCTTTGGCTTAGTATCTTGTCAAAGTGGCGGCGATTAAAGATGTTAGTTAGGCTGTCTTTTTCTGCAAGATCATTAACTTTAGCAACATATCTCTGCAATACCTTTAAGGAAGTAAGCATTTTCTTAACTTCCTTTTCTCTACTTTTGGGTATGGATATCTGGGTCTCGCCTTTTGCTAATAACTGCATAGAGCGACTAGTTTCAATGAAAGGGCGAATTATATGTCGACCGACGAATAACCAAACGATTAAAAATACGCTAATTAAACAGACGATAGCCAGGGCGATTAATAGCTTACTCGCAAGGGCGATATCTTGGGTGATTTGCGAGGCATTGGTAACTATCTCACTTTTTAGAAATTTAACACTGTCGTGAGTGATCTTATCGAGTTTGTTTATTTTAAGGACGTGTTGGTCTATGTGGCTGTTTAAAATGCGTTTAAGTCTGATTTGCCTTTTTCTTTGTTGAAAAACTGAGTCAACACTTGCTACATAGGGTTTTACTTGAGTAATCCAAGCAGCGGTGGCTGTTTGTATATTTTGATCTAGTAGATTGTTAAGTTGTTCAATTTCTCTTAAGACAATCAATGACCTATGGGCAAGACGGGAGAGTTCTTGATTATGTTTACTTGATAAGCCTTCTAATAACAGGCTTGTGAGTTTGTTGATTCTGCGCTCTATGTCAGTGAGTAAGTTGAGCTTTCGGCTATTCTCTGCCTGCATGATAACGGCGATTTGCTGTCGCGTAGAGTGGATCTCAAGCCTGTAAAAGGCGAGTATGCTCTCTTGTCGTTTTAGCACATCGTAATGGATAGTCTCGTTTTGCTCTTGGGTGTAATAAAGCTCGCCAATGATACGAGACATGATAGGGATGGCAGTTAACAGCTGTTTAATTGATTCTGGTTTGTAGGTATAGATTTCAGATAAATCAGGATTGAGCGCTTTAGTTGCTTCCAAATCGGTTAATAGCCTGCTCCATTGAAGCTCTATTTCTTCTAAGGCGATAATACGTTGGGATAATCCATCCGCACTCTTAATCCTTTCAAGCTGAAGGCTTAATGTTCTTAGTTTCTCTATGTGGTCTGTGCTTCTTATTAGAGGCTCACCTTGGCTTTGTGACACGCTAAGTAGTTGGGCTTGATAGGCTTTAAACAAATAGACAGCAGCACCAGAGGAGATGATTGAAAAGCTAGCAATCAAGCCAAAGGCTAAAATAAGTTTTGTTCTTAGGGTTAAATGTTTAACGCTAGTCATCCCCAATCCTTACTTGATTAAAAGCGGCAATTTCACCATGTAAGTTTTGCAATTCATAAATTTTAGCTTGTAACTGGTTTAATGCATTTTTTGGTGTAAGTTGTTTGCTTCTAATTAAATAGGCGGTTCTCATAAGTTCTGGGTAAATTTTACCCATGGCAGTACTAGTGAAGTGCCCAAGGCTTAAGATTTGATCACTCCAAGCAAGATTGTCTTTATGGTTTTGTCTAAACGAACCACTGATAGGGTACATTTCAGCAGAGTTAAAGTCGTCTAAAAGGGCGACGTCTAATCGGCATGGATTACCGCCCCCTTTGGCATAGGCAAGTTGGCCTTCAAAAGACGTGATGTATTTAAGTAACCAATAGGCGGCTTCTGGATTTTGGCTATCATAGGCAACGGCTAGGGCGTAAGCACCTGTATAAGGTTTGCCAAGCGGTGAGGAGCTAATACCTATTTTAGCGCCAGGAATATTCTCTTCTACTTGTGCCGAAATTGACCAGAGATTGTTATAGGCAAAGGGCCACATGGCCACTCTGTCATTGGCGAGCGCTTGCGCTGATTCTAAATAAGCGGAGCTTTCATCGGCTGGTGCTGCAAAATCCAATAGGTTTAAATAAGCCTTAGCTGCTTCTATGGCGGTTTGACTATTTGCTTTAACTATAAAGTGATCAATGTCGCCCATGTCATTATATTCAGGGGTGAGCCAGCTTCCGCCTAATCCCCATAATAGGGAGGAAAACTCATCGTTAATATGAGGCTTATTACCTGACATTAGGGTTAGGCCGTAAAAGTCATGCTGTAATATTTTTCCTGCTAAAAACTCGCCTTTATAACGTGTAAAAAAGCGCGCAACATCAATTAAGTTATTTAAGCTTTTGGGTGGCGATAGGGCATAACCATAGCTTTTTTGAAATTCAGCACGCTCTGCTGGGTGTTCAAATAAATCTTGTCGGTAATGGTTACCCATAGTGTAATTATTATAGGGAATAGAGTGTGATTGACCCTTATAAGAGAGTATCTGTAATAGATTAGGGTAAAAAGATGAGAGGTGCTCATCGATGCCATGTAGGCCTGAGTTGTCATACTTTGAAGCAAGCCTGTGCAAGGGTGTTGTCAGACCTCGGGTTGCCCACTCTTTAGACCAGCCCGCTTCCATGGTAAGCAGGTCGTATTTGCCTTTGCCATGCATTAGTGATTTGGTTTGTGTCTCATACATGTCCCCAAGGGACATAGGAATCAGTTTGACAGAAACCCCTGTGTGCTTGGTAAATTTTGGCAGTAGTTCGTTTTTGAGATGTTCAGTCCAAAAGCCATCTTCAGCAACTAGGGTAATCGATTTTTTGTTGCTTATATCTGGAATGTCAGTGAGTTTGAATGGGTGCAAGCCATGGCCTTCTGCCTGTGCGCTAGAATAGAAAACAGCACAATATGCCAAACATATATTAAATAAATAACGATTAAATAAGGTTTTATTTAATATTGTTCCCGCTATGCTAACTAAATTCCTTGTAATCATAAAAGGCCAGCATCTTATCAACCTACTCGGGCTGAGAGTTATGGATTAGGTGTTTATTCAGTTTAGTTCATTAATTTATACTCGCATCAATGTTATTTTATGTAAGTGTTTCCTGTCTACAAAATTTGTTACCAATTAGTAAAAATTTGAAACCTAATCACTTTAGATGGCTTGAAAATGACGGTTTTAGTTGAGTTGATTCGATAAAACAAAACCTTTCCTTAAGCCTTTTGTTGAGCCTGTTAAGTCTCATTTTATAAGGGGGTATTAGTCTAAGCTTTCGATAATTAAGGTTTATTTAAGAAAGCCTAGATAGGATTGATTAGAGTAAATGCTTTATGGTTTTCTCATTAGAGAATGTTAAACTTAGGTTATAAAACTGAGCTTAACTATAAAAATACTTGCAGTTGTTTGATGTATTCTAGTTTTGAGAACAAGTGTTTTGCATATAATAAGTTAGCCAGTGTAAATTTTTTTTAAGGTGTAATGATATTTTATGAAGGGCGTTAAGGTAGCGGTTGAGCAGTTACAGCCAGGTATATATGTGCAACTGCCTTTAAAGTGGTTTCAGCACCCGTTTGTTCTTAATCACTTTAAGATTAAAACAGATGATCAGATTAAGATTATTAAAAGCCTTGGAGTGCGCCATGTTATGGCTGTTCCAAGTAAAAGTGATGCTAAACCTATTCCCATGTCGGAGTTGGTAGAAGATACCCAAGACGAAGCTGAGGTTGAAGAGTTAAAAGACGAGCTTACGCTGATTAAAGAAGAGCGTATGCAAAAACTTAAATCATTTAAATCAGATTTAGGCCGTACTGAAAAATGTTTTCAGAACTCTATGAACCATGTACGTAATATCATGCGAGATATGCGTAACAAACCTGCGCAGTCTGTTGATCAAGCAACTGAATTAATTGATGAAATTACAGACCACCTACTTAATAAGGGTGATGCTGTCTTACATTTGATGAATGAGAGTAAAGAAGATGAAGGTCTTTATTATCATGCGTTAAATGTGTCTGTTCTGGCTATGCTATTGGGTAAGAAAAAGGGTCTAGGCAAGGAAGATTTAACCTTGTTAGGGCTTGCTGGTCTTTTTCATGATGTTGGTAAACTTAAGATACCTGCTCAAATATTGCGAAAAACAGAGCCGTTAAATGCGGCTGAAAGTAATTTTTTAAAACTACATCCTAAATACAGTATTGAATTGCTGGTTACCTCATCTAACTTTGATGATAGGGCGCTTAAACTGATAGAGCAGCACCATGAGTTTTATGATGGTAGCGGCCATCCTTTGGGCTTAGAGGGTAAGGAGCTTGATCCGCTTTCACATATTTTATCTGTGGTAAATAACTACGATAGCTTGTGTCATCCTATTAATATTAAAAATGCGAAAACGCCTTTTGCTGCTTTGGCACATCAATTTAAAGTGGATAAGGCAAAGTACGAAGAAGATTCGCTTAGTCTTTTGGTTAAGTTATTGGGGATTTACCCGCCAGGTACCGTGGTTGAGCTAGATAGCGGCCAATGTGCTTTGGTTATCTCAGTCAATCTGAATAAACTACTTGCACCAAATGTCCTGATTTATGACCCGCATGTTCCTAAAGATGAGGCTGTTATTTTAGATTTGGACGAAAATGAAGATCTTAAGATAGTAAAAGCGATTCACCCTAGCCAGTTATCTGAAGAAGTGTTTTCCTACTTAAATCCAAGAATGCGTGTTAATTATTACTTTGATCACACTGATAAAGCTTAATTGAGTCTCGAATAGGTCGCTATAAAGCGACCTATTCTTTGTTTCTTGTAAATTCCTAAATCTAGCTTCAAATACACGCTGTAATGAGTGCTTTAATCTCTGTTTGGCTTAATACTACTGGGTTATTGCGATTGCTAGATGCCTTCACTAAAGCGTCAAGCTCATCTGTATTCAAACCATATTTGCGAAATTTAGGGATATTAAGCGCTTTTTGCCAAGCAAACAGAGTGTCTACTAATATCTGACAGTAGTCCAATTCTGATAAGTCACCGTCAGATAAGGTACCGCCTAATAGGTCTCTTTCTTGAGCGCAGAGACGACCAATTTTTGCCATCTTAAAAATGGCACTCGTCCTTGCTTGTGAAGAGATTTCAGCACTCTTGTTTGAACTGCTTTCCTTGATCAAAGCATTCAGAGTCGCTTGGTTAGCTTCAGCAATAAGACCTGCACAAGCAACACCATGGGGTATCTCGTAAAACCCTCCCATAGGGCCTGCGATACCATGCACTATACCAAGGCCTGCATTGGCTAAGCAGCTGCCAGATAGCATAGCCGCTAAGGCAAGCTCGCCTCTTACATCAGGATCATCAGCTTTATTTGTGCAGGCTGGAATGAGGTTTTTAATAATAAGTTCAAGCCCTTTTTCAGCGAGTGTGTCTGTAATCAGGCTGCTTTTAGTTGAGAGATAGGCTTCGAGTAATTGTGTAAAGGCATCTAATCCACAGCAAGCCGTCTGAAGAGGAGGACAGGACATAGTTAGGCGTGAATCAAGCCAAATCTCTGTTGGGATTAACTTGTCATGTCGGATGGATTTTTTAAAACCTTTGTTTCCTACCTGACTAAAAACGGCATTTGAGGTCATTTCACTGCCTGTACCAGAGGTTGTTGGTATCGCAATGAAAGGAAGAATCTGATCTGGCAGAGGTAAACCTTTACCGACCCCTTCTAAATAATCTAATAAGCTGTGTTTTGTCATTAACATGGCAGCTAGGGCTTTCCCTGCATCGAGTACTGAACCGCCACCTATCGCAATGACTTTAGTAATCTGAGTTTGATGTTGGGTGTTTTGGAAACGGCGAGTGATGGCATCGATATCACAAGGGCTTGGTTCAGCGCCAATCTGGACAATATGATCCGCTTCTATTTCAATACCAGAGAGCTCGATGAAAAGCTTAAAATAAGAAGAATAGTTACCGCTTTTACCGCCTGTTACCCATAACACAGTGTCTAAATCGCTTAATTCTGTTTTTAAGTTCTGACTAATACCTTCGCCATAGTGAATTTTTGGCCACTGAGCAAATTCAAAACTCTTTAATAAAGCTGTCATGTCTCACCTTTAATTTTCATTAGTGATTGTTTTTGTGTTCTTTTTTAGCGATTTTCTTTCTTTTTTACTTTAATGTTTTCATTTTACAACATTTTTTTGATTCTATCCGAAATAGCGTGTTTAACCAACTTGATAACTGAGCGCTATAAGAAGCGTTAAAAGGTGCGAAGACAATTTGATTAAAGTAAGTGGGTTTTAGGTGAAGAGCTATTAAAGTGTAAGACAATTAGCCAAATAATTAGATTCTTTTCCTCAATTGAACAGATATCGAACTATAATTGTCGACAATTAGCTTTGAGTAGGATTGACATATGCTGAATTTTCTTTAGTATGCTCATTAATCAAACAAATTGTAGACAATGTTATGCCTCTTGATAATCCAACAAAAACCTTAGCAGTCACTACTGCAGACAAAGTCTTTGAGCAGATTCAGCATGCTATTGTTGAGGGCGACATTTTAGCTGGTAGTAAAATCAGTGAGCCTGAGTTAGCTAAACAATATCAAGTAAGCCGCTCTACCTTGCGTGAAGCCTTGAATCGCCTAGAAAAATGCCACCTTGTTGAACGCAAGCCAAATGTAGGCTCTCGTGTTGTTGAGTGCAGCATTAAAGGTTTATTAGAGCTTTATATTACTCGTGAGGCTTTAGAAGGTATGGCCTGTCGTCAAGCCGCTGAAAATATGACGGATGAAGAAATTGTCGACATGAAGGCCATGTTGTCACAACATTCTACCGCGCAGGATTTACAAGATGGTGTCGCTTATTACCAAGAAAAGGGTGATTTAGATTTTCACTATAAAGTGATTTTAGGTAGTCACAACGCTCAACTTATTAATCTTATTTGCGGACAGCTGTATCACCTTGTCCGTATGTATCGTTGCCAATTTGGCATGAATAGCCCAAGGGCGAGCCGTGCTTTTTCTGAACACTCCAGAATTATCGAAGCCATAAGTGATAGAGACGGAGAGCTTGCTGAGCTTCTTATGCGTCGTCACATTGCGGCTTCTCGCAAAAATATCGAAAACAAAATCGCTGAGCAAAATAAGCTCAACCAATAATCAATAGGTAAGGGGACACATATCATGTCGCAAGATTCGTCACAAACAAGGTTATCACCTGGTGCTAAGTTTCGATTAGCCCTTAAAAATAACGCGCCACTGCAAATTGTCGGAACCATCAATGCGTACTGCGCCATGATGGCAGAACAGTTAGGTCATCAAGCAATTTACTTATCTGGTGGCGGCGTGGCGAATGCCTCTTACGGTTTGCCTGATTTGGGTATGACATCACTTAACGATGTCATCGTTGATGTTCAGCGTATTACGTCTGCTTCAAGTCTACCTTTATTAGTGGATATTGATACGGGTTGGGGTGGCGCATTTAACATAGCTAAAACTATTCGTGATATGGAAAAGGCAGGTGCTGCTGCAGTTCATATTGAAGATCAAGTGGCGCAAAAACGTTGTGGTCACAGACCGAATAAAGAAATCGTTTCTGTTGAAGAAATGACTGACAGAATCAAAGCAGCTGTCGATGCTCGTATCGATCCTGATTTTTTCATCATGGCGCGTACTGACTCTTTCGCTCAAGAAGGATTAGAAGCCGCAATTGCAAGAGCAAAAGCTTACGTTGCTGCTGGTGCTGATGGCATTTTCGCTGAAGCGGTGAAGACAGAAGAGCATTACCGAGCATTCTCTGAAGCCTTAGATGTGCCTATTTTGGCTAATATTACTGAATTTGGTCAGACTGAGCTATGGAACAAGAAAGAGCTAGGTGAGTGGGGTGCTGCTATGGTGCTTTATCCTCTTTCTGCTTTTAGAGCCATGAATAAAGCGGCTGAAAATGTTTATCAAACCCTGTTAGCTGACGGCGATCAAAAAGCAGCGATTGATAACATGCAAACCCGCATGGAACTGTATGATTATCTTGGTTACCACGAATATGAGCAAAAGCTTGATCAGCTATTTTCTCAAGGTAAGAACAAATAACTTGATGGTTAAAGAATAACAAAAACGTAAATCAAATTATCAGCATTGTCTTTTGGTAGGTCTGTCTTTATCGAGATGGCCTATAAAGGATTGTCTCAAAGGGCTTTGCTATAGGAAAAGGTGTAATTATGACAGCTAAAAAATTAACAGGTGCGGGACTTCGCGGACAAAGTGCGGGCGAAACAGCCCTTTGCACCGTTGGTAAATCGGGCAGTGGCTTAACCTATTGTGGTTATGATGTGTCAGATCTTGCGGATAACGCTAGCTTTGAAGAAGTCGCCTATTTGCTTTTTAACGGTGAATTACCTAATCGAGCTCAGCTTGATACCTATAAAACTCAGTTAAGAGGAATGCGTGATTTACCTCAGGCGTTAAAAGAAGTCTTACAACGTATTCCGGCTGATGCGCATCCAATGGATGTGATGCGTACCGGTGCTTCATTCTTGGGTAACCTTGAGCCAGAAGTTGATTTTAATGATCAAGACAAAGCGGCGAATCGCCTTCTTGGCGCTTTCCCTGCCATCATGTGTTACTGGTACCGTTTCTCTCATGAGGGTGTCGAGATTGACTGTAATACAGATGAAGATTCTATTGGTGGTCATTTACTTAAACTCATGAGTGGCAAAACCCCTTCTGATCAGCATCGCCGTGTAATGGATGTGTCCTTAATTCTTTATGCTGAGCATGAATTTAATGCGTCTACATTCACCGCGCGTGTTTGTGCCTCTACCTTGTCTGATATGTATTCTTGTGTCACAGGTGCGATTGGTTCATTACGTGGCCCTCTGCACGGTGGTGCCAATGAAGCGGCAATGGATATGATAGAGAAGTTTTCTTCGCCAGAAGATGCCAAGGTGCAAATGGCGGGCATGCTTGAACGTAAAGAGAAAATCATGGGGTTTGGTCATGCGATATATAGCACCTCAGATCCTCGTAATGTCATCATCAAAAAATGGTCTGAGAAGCTGGCTCATGAGAATGGTGATACTTCTTTATACGACATTTCAGTGGCTTGTGAAGAGTTTATGTGGGACACCAAAAAGCTATTTTGTAATGCTGATTTCTTCCATGCATCGGCTTATCATTTTATGGGTATTCCAACAAAGCTCTTTACGCCAATCTTTGTGTGCTCACGTCTAACTGGCTGGGCTGCCCATGTAATGGAGCAAAGAGCGAATAACCGTATTATTCGACCAAGCGCTGACTATACAGGTTCTGAACCTCGTACTGTTAAACCGATTGGCGAACGTTAATTGACTTGGTGAGGCTGAGTATTAAAACTCGGCCTCACCTGATTTGTCCGATCCTTATTTATTGATGCGCAATAAAGCATGTCTAAAAAGCGCTTACTAAAGCTTTTTTTAGAGTGTTTTGTCGCCTTGAATACCGCTTAAACTTTTATTCAGATGGGCGTTTTTATTAACTGTTTGTCTCTTGATACTGCTGGATAGCTATTATGAATACTTTATATCGCAAACCTTTGGCTAGTACAGGCCTAGACTTTTTTGACACCCGAGCAGCGGTGGAAGCTATTAAACCAGGGGCTTATGCAACCTTGCCTTACACTTCAAGAGTGTTAGCAGAAAATCTGGTGCGACGTTGTGAGCCTGAAAACTTAACAGCAGCTCTGACTCAAATTATTGAGCGTAAAAGAGACTTAGATTTTCCTTGGTTCCCAGCTCGTGTTGTTTGTCATGACATTCTTGGACAAACCGCATTAGTTGATTTAGCCGGTCTGCGTGATGCGATTGCTGATCAAGGTGGTGACCCTGCTAAGGTCAATCCAGTTGTACCGACTCAGTTAATCGTTGACCACTCTTTAGCTGTTGAGGCACCTGGCTTTGATAAAGATGCCTTCGAGAAGAATAGGGCAATTGAAGACAGACGTAATGAAGATAGATTCCATTTTATCGAATGGACAAAAACAGCCTTTGAAAATGTTGATGTGATTCCAGCGGGTAATGGCATCATGCACCAGATCAACCTAGAAAAAATGTCTCCAGTGATTCAGGCGAGAGATGGGGTTGCTTTCCCTGATACTTGTGTAGGAACTGATAGTCACACACCCCATGTTGATGCTCTTGGTGTTATCGCTATCGGTGTGGGTGGTTTAGAGGCCGAAACCGTTATGTTAGGCCGTCCTTCTATGATGCGTTTACCTAATATCATTGGGGTGAAATTAGTTGGGAAGCGCCAGCCTGGTATTACGGCTACCGACATTGTTTTGGCAATTACTGAGTTCCTTCGTAACGAAAAGGTTGTGTCCTCTTACTTAGAATTCTTCGGTGAAGGTGCCAGTAAGTTAACCATAGGTGATCGTGCCACTATCTCTAATATGACACCTGAGTTTGGTGCTTCTGCTGGTATGTTCTATATCGATGAACAAACGATTGATTACCTTAAACTTACAGGACGTGAACCAGAGCAAGTAGCTTTAGTCGAAGAATATGCAAAACAAACTGGCCTTTGGGCAGATGATCTTGTTGAAGCTCAATATGAAAGAGTACTTGAGTTTGACCTTTCTAGTGTGTGCCGCAATATGGCTGGTCCATCTAACCCTCATCGTCGTTTACCAACCACAGAATTAGAGTCACGTGGGATTGCAGTAGGGCTTGATGCGGCTAAAGCACAAGAGGCTGATGGGCAAATGCCTGATGGTGCTGTCATTATCGCGGCAATTACGTCTTGTACTAATACTTCAAACCCTCGTAACGTTGTTGCTGCGGCTCTTGTGGCTAAGAAAGCCAATGAGCTTGGCTTGATTCGAAAGCCTTGGGTGAAAACCTCTTTTGCTCCCGGTTCTAAAGTTGCAAAACTGTATCTAGAAGAAGCTGGTTTGCTACCTGAGCTTGAAAAATTAGGTTTTGGTATCGTGGCGTACGCTTGTACGACTTGTAACGGCATGAGTGGTGCACTTGATCCTAAGATTCAACAGGAAGTAATTGACAGAGATTTATATGCAACAGCCGTGTTATCAGGTAACCGAAACTTTGATGGTCGAATCCACCCTTATGCTAAACAGGCTTTCCTTGCCTCTCCGCCTTTGGTTGTGGCTTATGCTATTGCAGGAACAATGCGCTTTGATATTGAAAAAGACATTCTAGGACAAGATCAAGATGGTAATGATATTAGCCTGAAAGATATTTGGCCAAGTGACGAAGAGATAGATGAAATCGTTGCTAAAGCCGTGAAGCCTGAGCAGTTCAAACAAATTTATATTCCTATGTTTGACCTTGGAGCAATTGATAGAGCACCAAGTCCTCTCTATGACTGGCGCCCACAGAGTACCTATATTCGTAGACCACCTTATTGGGAAGGCGCACTTGCTGGTGAGCGAACCATGAAAGGTATGCGTCCATTAGCGGTACTGGGTGACAATATCACCACAGACCACTTGTCTCCTTCTAATGCCATTATGCTTAACAGTGCCGCTGGGGCTTATTTAGACAAAATGGGTTTACCAGAAGAAGACTTTAACTCTTACGCTACTCACCGTGGTGACCACTTAACGGCGCAAAGAGCGACTTTTGCTAACCCTAAACTGCTTAATGAAATGTGCCTTGATGAACAAGGTGAGATTAAGCAGGGTTCATTAGCGCGTATTGAGCCTGAAGGTCAAGAAAGTCGCATGTGGGAAGCGATTGAAACCTATATGGACCGTAAACAACCTTTGATTATTGTTGCTGGCGCAGATTACGGGCAAGGTTCTTCTCGCGACTGGGCAGCTAAAGGTGTTCGTCTGGCTGGTGTTGAGGTGATTGTGGCGGAAGGCTTTGAGCGTATTCATAGAACAAACCTAGTTGGTATGGGTGTATTACCGCTTGAGTTTAAAGCAGGTGAGAATCGCCATACTTACCAAATTGATGGCACAGAAACCTATGATGTTATTGGTGATAGAACGCCAGGTGCGACATTAACTCTGATTATTGAACGTAAAAATGGCGAACGTGTAGAGGTTCCTGTTACGTGTCGTCTTGATACGGCAGAAGAAGTTTCTGTATATGAAGCTGGTGGTGTATTACAGCGTTTCGCACAAGACTTTTTAGCCAATAATGCTTAATTGCACTTTTGTTTAAGTTTATGAGTGGGGCTCGCAGCTTTTCTGCCTATTTTCTTGTGGGTCCCACTCGCCCTTTTTATTGCTTTGATTAAAGCATGCCCAATAGAGGTAACTTGGTATGGCACATTTACCACAAGTTAAAATTCCTGCGACTTATATGCGCGGTGGTACAAGTAAAGGCGTATTTTTTAGTTTAGAAGACTTACCCGAAGCCGCACGTGTTCCGGGTAAAGTGAGGGATGATTTATTGCTTCGTGTGATAGGTAGCCCTGATCCATATGGTAAACAGACGGATGGTATGGGTGGTGCAACCTCAAGCACAAGTAAAACAGTTATCATTTCTAAATCTGACAAAGCCGATCATGATGTGAACTATTTATTTGGCCAAGTAGCGATTGATAAAGCCTTTGTAGATTGGAGTGGTAACTGTGGCAATTTAACGGCTGCGGTTGGGGCTTTTGCGATTTCTAATGGCTTAGTCGATGCGGATAAATTACCTGAAAATGGCTTAGCTACCATTAATATCTGGCAAGCGAATATCGAAAAAACCATTGTTGCTCATGTTCCTATGACCAATGGTGAGGTACAAGAAACTGGTGACTTCGAGCTTGATGGCGTGACTTTCCCTGCGGCGGAAGTCGAAGTGGAATTTGTTGACCCTGCCGACGGTGAGGGAGCCATGTTTCCCACTGGTCAGTTGGTAGATCAGCTTGATGTTGCTGACTATGGGTCATTTCAGGCAACTTTAATCAATGCGGGTATTCCAACCATTTTCTTAAATGCAGTTGAGCTTGGTTATACAGGCACTGAGCTTCAAGATGCAATCAATGGTGATGCAAAAGCATTAGCTAAGTTTGAATCTATTCGTGCGCATGGGGCGCTAAAAATGGGATTGATTCAATCAATTGATGAAGCTGAGCAGCGTCAACATACTCCTAAGGTTGCTTTTGTTGCACCGGCTAAAGATTATCAGGCTTCAAGTGGCTCAAATGTAAGTGCGAAAGATATTGATGTCTGTGTCAGGGCCTTATCTATGGGGAAATTACACCATGCCATGATGGGTACAGCGGCCGTTGCAATTGGAACCGCTGCTGCAATTCCGGGTACCTTAGTTAATCTCGCAGCTGGTGGCAATGAAAGGCAATCTGTGACCTTTGGCCATCCTTCAGGCACATTGCGTGTTGGAGCCAAAGCCAGTGAGACAGAGGGTGAGTGGTCTGTTGATCGTGCGATTATGAGTCGAAGTGCTAGAGTCTTGATGGAAGGTTGGGTTCGTGTTCCTCAGGATGCTTTCTAACTAGGTTTATTACAATATCTCTAAGCAGGTCTATTAAGATAACTTGCTTAAGCATTTTTGGGTTTCCTTGGCATCTTTTGGGCGGCTAAAGATAAAACCTTGAACTGTGTCACAGCCAAGCTCAGTAAGTAATGCTAACTGAGCTTGATCCTCTACTCCTTCTGCAATAATTTCATACCCTAACTTTTGTCCCATCTCTATCATGGAGGAGTATAGGTGTCTGGCTTTAACGTTGGTTAATAGGTCGTTGATGAAGTATTTATCTATTTTCAAAACATCCACATGGAGGTGTTTTAGTGATGCAAATGAAGAGTAACCTGTGCCAAAGTCATCGATTGCTATCAAGACACCAATCTCTTTTAATCGATTGAAAGTGTCTAGATTAGCTCTATTTATTTGTACTGCACTTTCTGTAACTTCTAATTTTAAGCATTTTGCATCTAATTCTGTTGCTTGTAAGGTGTCTTCTATCAAGCTAACAAAGTCTGACTCTAAGAAGTGATTAGGAGAAATGTTGACGGCAATACGGGGTAGGTTAATGCCTTGCTTTTTCCAGATCACCGCTTGTTTCGCAGCTTGTTTTAATACCCAATGAGTTAGAGGTTTAATCATTCCTATACGTTCTGCAATGGGAATAAAGTCATTCGGTGAAACATCGCCTAATAAAGGATGATGCCACCTTGCAAGCGCCTCAACACCAACAACTTCGCGATTCTCAATAGCAACTTGACACTGATAAACCAAAGTTAGTTGTTCGTGCTCAATTGCCTCTCTTAAGTGTTGCTCCATTTTAAATCTATATTCGGCCTTTTGGGTAAGCTCGATTTTATAAAAGGCGTAACCGTTTTTACCTTGCTCTTTTGCTGAGTAGAGAGCAGTGTCTGCGGCTTTTAATAGGCTGGTGAGATTATTGCCATCGATTGGATACCTAGCAATGCCAAGGCTACACGTAGGAATGAATTTTCTGCCGGATAAAATGACAGGTTTGGATATGGTTTTTAAACAAAGTTTGGCTAGTTCAATAACTTGGCTTTTCTTGTCTTTGTTGTCATGGGCAATAATGCAAAACTCATCACCACCTAGGCGTGCAGCTAATTTAATATCGCTTTCTAGATTTGTAAGTCTTGAGGCAATTATCTTGAGTAAATTATCGCCTTCATCATGTCCTAGGCTATCGTTTACTTGCTTAAAGTTATCAAGATCTAAGTAGATAAGATTGAAAGAGCGTTTGTTTCTTTCTGATTCTTTAATCAATTTTTCAAGGCTGATATAGAGTTGGGCGCGACTTGAAAGGCCTGTAAGTTCATCGGTATAAGCTAATTCTTTAATACGTTTTAGATTGTTCTCTCTATCCATGATAATACTAACCAGTCTTACCGCTGAGATAAGATCATCTAGCTCTTCGTCATTAGGTAGGCCGGGGTAGTTATAGTACATACCAAAGGCGCCTAAGATTCTTCCAGAGGCATCTTTTACTGGCTCCGACCAGCAAGATCTGAGTCCATATGGTAAAGCGATGTGCTTCACACTGGCCCATCTAGGGTCTGTAGCAATATCCTCACTTAGAACTCGCTCGCCTGTATAGCTTGCTGTACCGCATGATCCGACATTTGGACCAATCGTTGAGCCATTTATTGCTTCACAATAGGCTTTAGGTAGGCTAGGGGCTCCACCGTAGAGTAGTTTATCCTTTTCTAATATCAGCATGCAGCAGCGCATACCAGGGTGCCTTTCTTCATACATATAAGCGATTTCATCATAAATCTCAGAGGCCGCATTTCCCTTTGCTATCATGGCTAAAATTTTGGTACTTCTTTTGCTGAAGAGTTCGGCTTTTTTTCGTTTAGTTATATCCACATGTGTGCCAATGAGGCGAACAGTAGTTTGTTTCTGCTCATTTATGACTTTAAATGCTCTTGAGCGGATATAAATATAGCTGCCAGTTTTGTGGCGCATGCGCATTTCTACTTCAAATGCGTCTGTCTTATTGGAGAGGTAATTTTGGACTGATTCTAATATAGTTTCTTTTTCTTCTGGGTGCACTAAGCTTGCCCAAGTATCGAGTGAACTACCCAACTCATGCTCTTCATACCCTAGCATGGATTTCCAGCGGGGAGAGTAATAGACTTTGTCAGTGATTAAATCCCAATCCCATAGACCATCACTGGCACCACGCATTGCTAGGGCGAACCTTTCCTCACTCTTAAATAGCTCTTCAGACTGGGCTTTTTTAGTCTGATTTAATAAGGATAACTCCTCTTGTAAACTGGCTATTTCATCAAGCAATTGTGTTTTTGTTTTGTTTTTATCGCTCATATTTAGGTTCCTTGATAACTTATTCTAGCCTAATCAAGAAAACTTGAGGCATTAAGCTTATGTTTAAGGAAGTATTTGTTTTTCTTTTTTATTAGAGTAATAAAAAAGCCGCTTTGAAATAAAGCGGCTTTTCAACTTTAGCAAGAGTTTTTGGATTAGCCTTTGATAGCTAATACCTCTTTACGTTTCTTCAGCATAATAAAGCCAAAGCAAGCAAAATAAAGCAGGATAACGAGTGCACCTACCCATTGGATTTGTAAGAAATCCAGTTTGAATAACATAGTTAGGGCACACAATGCGACTAGGTTACCTAGGATATAAGGCACTTTACCTAGACGTTTGGGTGTGAGTTTTAGATTGTCGCTATATAAACGTATAAGCGAGTCTAGTGAGTTAATCACAAAAGTGATACCAACAATAACCATAGATATGCCAACAAAACCAGAACTGTCTAAGCCATTCTCATGGTAGAAGAAGAGTACGCTAAACCATGTAGCAAGTGGAATAGATGGGAAGATAAGCAAAGCGGCTAGTACTTGCCATGTGCGCAAACCACCGACAAAACGTGATGTAAACTGCCCAATCATGATGCTCCAAGCAAACCACCAGAAAAGATAAAACTCGTGGTAATCATTAATAGGTAGGACAAATTTATGAATATTAACGAAATAGTTACCAATTAGGTTGGCGGCATCAAGCATTTCGTTTGGACCCATAGCAGCAAGTGACCACATGACAGCAATCAGAGCTAGGAAGAGCCAAGTGGAAGCCAAGCTCAAAATTCTAACATACTTGATATCCGTGCTTGAGAAAATAGCTGCAATAATAACGACAAATACTATGACATAAAAGGTAGTCACAATACTGCCTTCTTCGCTTAGCTCTGGTAGGTACCAAGGTAGGTTAGATAATAGAAGGTAAGCTGTGAAGGCACAGGTTCCAATAATGACAATGTTATTGATTAGCTTCACAAAAGGAATTTCAAAAAAGCCAACCTTTGGTTCAATCACGCAAAAGTAGAAGCTAGTTAAAAAGTAGAAGCCCCAAATAAGAAAGCCCCAATAGGCAAATTCGATTGCGAGTGGGTTACTAAAGGCATATTCAGGGCTAGCTGTATGATCTGCATAACCTGCGAACTCAGTAAGCGGGAACATGATAAGCCCAACATCTAGACCAGATGTGAACAAAATCGCGATAAAGGTAAAGGTTTTGACTGGGGTGACCCCAACACATTTCAAATTACCCCAACGATAGAGACAAAATACGATTGCGAGCAGAGTAAAAATAATACCTGCACTCAATAAGGTGTTCATAAACACTCCTAGCAGTTAAGAAACTTGGTTACTCAGTGCTTACACTAATCAAGAAGAAAATGACTTCATCCTAAGCAACTGATTGAATTTTATTTGTTTTTTTATTGAATGGTTGTTTAATTAAATGATCATTTAATATAAAAATCGCACTGACTAAATTTAAAGTCAATAAAGAGATGGGCGATATGGCTCATACGTCGTTTTCAGTGAGTGTGAAGGGGGGATTCAGTATAGTTTCCCCAAAAAGGGCGTAATGATATAGCAAGAGGGTTTATTAGCAAGTACAGAAGTGAACGTGATTATAGTTAAACTTACACTAGGAAATTTTTTGTTTCCTTGCTTATATTAGTAATAGTAGATTTAACGTATTTCTCCTATCATCTTGCTTATAGAAGCTGAGAATGAACCTTTCTGCCTCAGAATGTGATAAAAGCTTCTAGATTCCTTAACAGTGATATGCTGTTTTAAAACTAATTGGTTTATATATTTTATCGGGTTTCTCAATTTTAGGCTGAAATTATGATGCGTTCTTTTGTGGTTTTTATTGCTTTGGTGTTTTGTGTGAGTTCGGCGGTTGCCTTTGATCTTAAGTCAGCTAAAAAGGGGTTAGATAAAGTCAAAGAACTTGATCTTGATGGTGATAATCAGATTAATCTTCATGAGTTTAAAAAAGCGGGTGGTAAAGAGAAGTACTTCAAAAAAGCGGATTCAGACAAAGATGGTTTTATCAGCATTAAGGATGCAAAAAAACAATTAAAACGTTTGTACTAACTTGTAAGTCTCAAAGGTAAAAACCTTTGTAAATCAGGTTTTTACCTTCTTAACTTTTTGAGCTAGTACCTAGCTAATATTAGAAATGCTATCATCTTAAACCCATGAGGTTAGCCATGACTATGTCTTCTTGGTGTCTTATCTCATGTGCCATTTTATGGGCTATATCTTGGTCTGACTGACAGCATGAAAGCTTAATAGGATCACATTCAGTTTTTGTCATATTGACAACTTCTACCAGTAACTCCTCTATGTGTTTAGTGAGCTCAGCTTGATTCATGTCCTTTTCAAACTCTGCCATTAGATTTGTTGCAGTTTTCTTCGCAAGTAATTTAATCGACATTTCATCCTCCTTAAAATTTTTAACAAAATGATAATTTGGGTATAGACCTCTTCTCATTATAGTCAAAGATTTTCATCTTATAGAAAGTGATATTCGAACCAGTATTAGTTATTGATGGTAAAAAGAAGAAAAACTGGTTAGATAAAGAAGGTTAATTCTACTTAAGTCTAGTTATTTTATAGATTAAATTAGCTGTTTTAAGCGTAGCCGCAAAAGGGGAGTGAGCATCCATGGAAGCTCACTCCTTTGTAAAAAATAGGCTCTGATTACACTTTTACACGCACTATATCTAAAAAGCCATAGGGCTTGGTGGTGTGTCCATTTGATCCTGTGAGGTAGCTTTTTTCCAAGTCATGGGGGCGAAAGAGGTTAAGCAGTTTAAGGTTAAAACGTTTGAGATAGGCACTGATTTCGTTTTCCTTAATACCATTAACAACAGGTTCTCCCATACGTTTTAAGGATGCTTTAAATTCTTCACTACCACGATAAGTTTTGTTTTCTAAAATTTCGTGATAGGCATAGTCAAAAATTAATTCTGAGCCAGTTTTAAACTGAGTAATGACTTCAACAACATTATCAAATGCATCTGGTGAAATAAAATACGAAACACCGTCAATAATAAATAGGGTTTTGACATCAGTTTTAATGCCTTGATCTTGCAGCCACTGGCTTGTGAATTCATCTTTTCCATCTTCAAAATTTGCAGCGCAATAGACTAGGTTATCAAGGTTTAATTGGCGCTTATCGATAAGTGCCTTTTTCCTCTCTAGTATCTCTGGGTGATCAATTTCGAAAATACGAGTTCTCGTTAGGTGCTCTTTATAGCGATATGCTCGAGTATCATAGCCTGCACCTAAAAACACGAGTTGTTGAATATTGCCTTGTGATAACGATTCTTCTAACAGATCGTCGATGGCGCGAGATTTTGCGACTATATAGGGAAAGCCGCCAGGGATTTTTTTTGCGTAGATGGATTTTAATATCTTTCTCACAGGTGAGAGGTTTAACGCAAATTTAAAGGGTCGAGGTAAAAAGAGTTCAGCTAAATAATCTCCTGCTTGAAGTTTCTTATCAGTTTCTTTATTGCCAATTGTTCTAACTAGGGCCATCACTTCTGCTGATGACATTTTTGAAAATTTAGACATGCCTGAGTTCCTCTCTTATTAATCAATGGAGACAGTCTAAATTTTGAGTCTTAAGTGAATATTAAATTTTTGTCCAGTGAATTACCTGACACTTTATTGACTTAAGTTTGCATATCTCTATCTCCTACATTTAATACTTTGAATAACTAAAAAAGCTTGTATAGATTGATAAATGACACGTCATGTTCTTACTTTAGGTGATGAGGATAGGGATTAGATCAACGCATGTTTGTGTTTGAGAAAGGATAGGTAAACTTCAATGAAGAAACTATTTGAGTTAGATAATCGATTTAATAGGGCGGTAGTAATTTTATTTTACAGTTTGGTGTTTAATGCAAATGCCAATACTGAGCCTATGCCAGAGCAAGAAGAACTTGCAGGAGAGCTTAAAAAGCAGAGCCCTATAAGCTTAATTCAACGTAAGGATGTGAATGGGGTGACTTGTGTACAATGCCATGGATTAACTGGCCATCCTGCCATTTCTGAAACAAGCTTAAAGCAAGTACCTAACTTAGCCGGTCAGGATATGAGTTACCTTTATGATCAGCTCATTAATTTTAAATCTGGCTATCGAGTTACCAATGAAATGAAAGGCTCTCTCAATCAGTATACAGATGATGAGTTGCAATCTATTGCGCATTATTATGCCGGTCAATCTATTGGAACATCTCAAGCGATTGATGTGAGTTTGGACCCCCTAAGACATACTCAAAAAGAAGATGATGCATGGGCTAAGCTAGGCGCAATTTTATATTTAAAAGGGGATGAAAAACGAGGGATAGAGGCCTGTCAAAACTGCCATGGGGTTTATGGTGAAGGTCGAATTATTGGTTTAGATAAAGCGCCTAAATTAACAGGGCAACATGCTAGGTATGTTCGTATGACCCTAGAAAGCTATAGCAAGGGTAAGCGTACGACGGACAATTTATTTGATAATCCTATGCAAATGATTAGTCAAAAACTGAATGAAAAAGATAGGCGACATTTAGGTGCTTATATTCAGAAGCTTAAACTTCCTGAGTCTCATACTAATTAACTAATCTTTCTTGATACATAAAAAAAACGCCCATTAAATAATGGGCGTTCAGATTAGTGACAAACCCCAGTTAAAATCTGGGGTTTGTTATTTTGAAACCTTTTCTCTCTATTTAAATTATTTCCCTTTTAATGTACTTACTTGCCTTTCTATTACGCTTATAAAACGCAAAATGATGCCGTCATGGTCATTATCAAGTCTTTTCTCTTTCTAGCCCGTTAGCATGGCTATTTTCTTTATGTTTTGCGCTGCGGCTGTCATTAATGCTTGAGCTTGGACCTTAGGCTGACCCCTGAAGCGTGCATAACGATAACCATGCAGCTCTTTTGCATCGGCAAAACTGCGTTCTACTGTTTCTTTTCGTCGTTTATAAATTCTCTTACCGCGTTCACTCAGACGTTTTAAATTCGCTCTCTCTTTGCTGTCTTGCCAGAGATGACGTGTGATTGTTTTGACATATTTCGCGTTCTTCGTACACTGCTTCAGCGTTGGGCATGCGACACATTCCGCCGAGTTAGATTGATAATGGCGATACCCTTCTCTTGTCGTTGTTTTATAGATAAGAGATTGGCCCTGTGGGCATTGATAGGTATTCGTGTCAGGATCGTATTGATAATCCTTTTTATAGAACATGCCTGCTTTATGATTTAAGCGGCGATAAGCGATCGCAGGGAAGATCCCTTTATCTTCCAGCTGCTTGCATAGCGCTGCTGTGTTATAGCCTGCATCGAGTCCAACGGCTTGCACATCAAAACCAAACCGATCCTCCTGTCGTTTTAATCTTGCCATATAAGGGCGCGCATCATGTACATTTCCCGATGTAACATGCACATCCGTGATGATGTTGACTTTACTATCAACAGTACGGTGATCGAGATAGAAAAAGCCTTTAGGTTTTTGATCTCGCACCATGTAGCCACTATCAGG
>NZ_JSEO01000022.1 GCF_001624705.1 Marinomonas sp. SBI8L | reverse complement strand
AATCTGAGCCATGATCAAACTCTTCAGTTTAAAATCATTGCTCACTCAAATCTTTACTGCTGACTTTAAAACTCGATCCAATCTAATGAATCAAACATAAAGCGTTTTAGTATCGACTCTCGTAAGATTTCAAATTTTTTGTAGTTATTCGAACATCAATTGAATAAACAATTAACAACTCGAACAACTTGCTGAAGTCTCTAGCGAGTGCCCACACAAATTATCTGATTAAATTCTTAAAGAGCGTCCTAATTATAGGAGATGCCAACAAGAGCTTGCTGACAGAGGCCGCTACTATACATGAGAAAATGCTATAAGCAAGCCCTTTTAACTTTTTTCTAACATTTTCCCTTAAAAAACGTTTTATTCCCTCTATAAACTAAAAAGGCGTAGCCACATATAAGTAGCTACGCCTTTTAGAACAAGCAGTTAAGACTATTTAATTTCTAATGCCTGAGCTTCGATTTTCGCTTTCCATTCTGCAGGACCTGTAATGTGTACAGAGGTACCTTTAGTGTCTACAGCAACAGTAACCGGCATATCAACAACTTCAAACTCATAAATAGCTTCCATCCCCAATTCTGGGAAGGCAACAACTTCAGCTTTTTGAATTGCTTTTGATACTAGGTAAGCAGCACCACCAACAGCCATAAGGTAAACAGCACCGAACTCTTTAATTGCTTCAATCGCGATTGGTCCACGCTCAGCTTTACCTATCATGCCTAGCAAGCCTGTATCAGCAAGCATGGTATGAGTAAACTTATCCATACGAGTAGAAGTGGTAGGACCAGCAGGACCAACAGCTTCATCACGCACTGGATCAACTGGTCCAACGTAATAGATAAAGCGACCAGTCAGATCAACAGGTAGCTCTTCACCATTTTGGATCATCTCAACCATTTTCTTATGCGCCGCATCACGGCCTGTCAGCATTTTACCGCTTAACAAAATAGTTTCGCCTGGCTGCCATTCTTTCACTGATTCTGGTGTGACATCTTCAAGTTTTACGCGACGAACACTCTCTCCTACTTCCCAAACAATTTCAGGCCAGTCTTCAAGCTTCGGCGGCTCAAGATCAGCAGCACCAGAACCGTCAAGTACAAAGTGAGCGTGACGTGTCGCAGCACAGTTTGGGATCATAGCAACAGGCAAAGAGGCCGCGTGAGTTGGGCAGTCATGGATTTTTACATCCAGTACTGTAGTAAGACCACCTAGACCTTGCGCACCTATACCCAGATCATTTACAGCTTTGAAGATTTCTAAACGCAATTCTTCAGAACGGTTTTGCGGGCCTCTATCCATAAGTTCATGAATATCGATTGGCTCCATTAACGACTCTTTCGCCATTAACATTGCTTTCTCAGCCGTACCACCAATACCTATACCCAGCATACCCGGCGGACACCAACCAGCCCCCATAGTAGGCACTGTCTTTTTAACCCATTCAACAATGCTGTCTGATGGGTTTAACATCGCGAGTTTTGACTTATTCTCAGAACCACCACCTTTTGCTGCCACGTGCACCTCCACAGTGTCACCTGGCACAACTTCCATATGAATAACGGCTGGCGTGTTGTCCTTAGTGTTTTTACGAGCTCCAGCAGGATCAGCAAGAATGGATGCACGTAGAACATTGTCTGGATGAGTGTATGCACGACGCACACCTTCATTAACCATGTCATGAACGCTCATTTCAGATTCCCACTGAACATTCATGCCAATTTTTAAGAAGACTGTCACTATGCCTGTATCTTGGCATAAAGGGCGCTTGCCTTCTGCACACATTCTTGAGTTGATCAAGATTTGCGCCATTGAATCTTTTGCTGCCTGACTTTCTTCACGCTTATAGGCTTCATGAACAGCGTCCACAAAGTCGATTGGGTGGTAATAAGAAATAAATTGTAATGCGTCAGCAACACTTGTAATCAAATCTTGTTCGCGAATAACACTCATGAGCCTCTCCTACCGAGTACCATTTTTGTCGAAGCCGGAATGTTAAAAGAAGCACAGCTTTATGAAAAGCGCTAATGCCATTTATTCACCTAGCTGATGCCAAATAACCCCTATCATTTGTAAAAATGAACACTTTATAGCCGATCACCAAGCTTTTCGTACTTTTTATGCTTTAACATTTGTTTCCTAGGATAACTGACTCTATAATCCGCAACCTTTGTAAAAACTTAGGCTCTTTAAGTACATGAATCATTTTGACCTATACGGTATTGGCAACGCCCTTGTTGACGTAGAAACTCGCGTCACAGATCAATTTTTAAGTGATAACAAGGTTATAAAAGGTTGTATGACCCTAGTAGAAGCAGCTAGGCAAAATGAGTTACTTGATCAACTAAGACAAAAAATTGAACATAAATCCTGTGGTGGATCTCTTGCAAACTCCACCATAGCAACCGCAAATTTTGGCAGTAAATGCTTTTACTCTTGCCAAGTTGCTGACGATGAAATGGGGCGTTTCTTCCATCGGGACTTAATCCATCAAAACATCCAGTCCAACCTAGATAGCACCCCTCTCCCTAAAGGCGATACAGGCACCTGCCTTGCCATGATTACTCCAGACGCAGATAGAACCATGAACACCTTTTTAGGTGTTGGCGGTCTAGTTGGCCCTGATCAAGTAAATTTAGACGTAGCAAAGTCTGCTCGCATCTGTTTTTTAGAAGGCTATCTAATCAGCTCTGAGTACGGTAAAGAAGCACTTCACACCATAGCTAAATCAGCTAGTCAAAGCGGCAACATTTGTGCGCTATCCATGAGCGACCCTATGCTTGTTAAGTATTTTAGGGATGATTTTTTAGCCCTAATCAAAGATGGCGTTAACTTACTCTTCATGAATGAAGATGAAGCTATGGAGTTAACTCAAGCAGAAACACTGACAGGGGCTATTACTTGGCTTAAAAACAACATCAAGCAATTTGTTGTTACTTGTGGTTCAAGAGGCTCTTTAAGTTGGGATGGCGAAACATTATTTGAAACCCCAGTACCAACCATTAATCAACTTGATACCATAGGTGCAGGCGATATGTTCGCGGGCAGCTTTATTCACGCTCTTCTTAAAGACGCAAGCTTTGATACTGCAGCCACAATTGCTTGCTATTGCGCTTCACTCATTGTTGGCCAATATGGCTCTCGCCTTGAGAAGCAAAATCAAGATAAAGCAAATGCTTTTGTGGTAGAAGCACTCAATCGCTAAAAACTACCAAACCTAAATATTTCATTCTACCTTCAGA
This sequence comes from Marinomonas sp. SBI8L, assembly GCF_001624705.1. Lineage (GTDB taxonomy): Bacteria > Pseudomonadota > Gammaproteobacteria > Pseudomonadales > Marinomonadaceae > Marinomonas. Next base: position 49,945 of record NZ_JSEO01000022.1, on the reverse strand, counting down.
GCTCTTAGGGCAATTTTAGTAATAGTAAGCCTTTTGCAGCCGGTAGAAATAAGAAAGCCGAGACTCAATCGAGACTCGGCTTTTTAGTTTAATCAGCTTTGATTAGGCTTTATTCTTACTTACCTTTTCCCTCACACCCGTATCACCATGAATAGAAGAAGTTACATACTCTTCCAAAATTGAAGCAGTGAACTTTTCTCGCTCAGTAAGTGAAGGGATTTTTTCAGCTTCCCAATTTAATAGACGTACAAAAACTGAATACTTAGTGATTTTCGTTAGATCAATATCCCTTACACTAATGCCGTGTAATTCCATTAAATGGAAGGCTTGCTCAATACTTTTTTGCGCCTCAAATTGAGAACCAAGACTTGCAGCACCTAAAAGTTTCTCAATTTGCTGCAATGGATTCTCAGTTTTAACAGGCTCTCGCTTCGTTAAAGTAGAAGATAAGAATTTTGAAAGCATCTCTTCTGTATGACTTTCTCTTGCAACAACATCCTCAATAGACGCTGTTTCTCTTTCTAACAGGCGAATAAACAAGCTCTTATTTTTAATATCTGAGAACTCTAAGTCTTTAAGCGTTAATCCCGCTTCTGACATGATAGTAACAACTTTGTCGAACGAATCTTTGCCTTCGCCACTAACAGAAACAGCAAGCGCCAAATGGCAACGTAACTCATGCATAATTCTTGCAGCATGGAAGTCTTGTTTGCGTTTAACATGCTGTTGAAAGTCTGCTTTCACTCTGTCTAAGTCTTGGGTCAGTTCTTCATAACCATGTTGAGCCTCTTGCTCTGAACGTAGACATTCAACTCTAATTTCAGACTTTTGTTTTTCCCAAGCCTCATAGGCTTTGGCTCTCGCCTGAAACGCTCTTTCAATTGCTTCTTCAAAGCTTAATTCTATACGAGCTCGTTCAGCTCTTTCACTAAGCTCTTCTTGCTCAGCATCTAGTCTAGATTGTCTTTTTTCAGCGAGAGACTCTTTAGATAAAACCAGTTGCTTTTCAATAGTATCTATTGATGACTGAATCTCACCTTCATCAAAGTCAGCCAATTGAGCTGCAACTTTTTGCCAATATTCATCTTCCTCAAAAGGAATGGTTGGGTCACTCGCAGCATATTGATCTTTAAGCTGCTTACTGAATATCACCCCTTCACGCCTGAACGCATTGGCCGCATTAATCACATTATCTGTATTCAAAGACGCACTTGAGGTGACATCACTTTCAGCGCTAATCGTCTCTGCTTTCATTGGTTCTGATTCCTTACGTATGTCATGAGGCCCTTCGACTTGTTCATCAATTTCCATGCCTGCATTTTCATCTAATACTTGGTCAGCTTTAATCTCATCATTCTGAACTTCATCTAGCAGACCTTGCTCTGCATTCTTCTTCGCAAGTTCAGCTTGCTCATGCTCCATCTTTAATTTGGCTTGTGCAGCATAACGTTCAATTTCTTGCCTTTCTCTTTCTGCTTGCAACTCTGCCGCAGCTTTTAGCCTTTCTTTTTCGGCTTGCTCTCTAGCTGCTTTCTGAGCTTCTTTTTCTTTTAGCTCAGCCGCTTTTCTCGCTTTCTCAGCATTTAACTTTTCAGCTTTTTTACGTAACTTTTCAGCTTCACGCTCTTCGTTTTCTCTTGCAGCTTCTTTTATCGGGTCATACTCGTGTTCAGAAACATACTCTTCATCAAGTATTGTTCTTGCGCCTGCATAGGTATGTGTTTTATCAACTGGCGCTTCATTAAATTGCTGGCTTGCTGCCGAAGACGCTCTGGCGTATTTAGGGGTATAAGTTGATTGCGTCTTAGCCCCCCATTTCACTTTATTTAAGGTAATCGGGTCACATAAAGCAGATAAAGGCACCTCAGAACGACTAATTGAATTTTGGCGCACAATTGTTTCTGCATGTCTTAACGCCATAGTCGCTTCACTTGGGTTACTAGAAGTAGCAAGATTCAATAGTTTTACAACTTTGGATATAGCTTTTTTTCTTCTTCGTATGCTCATAAATTCTGCCTTATGCACATTGGCAACTTAATTCAAAAATATAATTGACCATCCGTATCTTCAGTCACAACAAGATCATCAGCCAACAACACTCGAATCTTCTGCAAAATATTGGCCAACTCTTTCTTTTTATATGCAAGGGCTGGAAACTTGCCCCATACAGGCTCTGGCCAAGCTTTATCAGAAGTAAAGCGCACTACATGATGCAGGTGTAACTGATGCACTTTATTGCCGATTGCGGCAATATTTAGCTTATCAGGAGAAAATGCGTCATGTAGGTTTTCCGCTAACAGGCAACTTTCGTCCATTAGCATATGCCTATCTGACTCTTCTAATTGATAAATCTCCGTGATTCCAACGCGCTTAGGTACCAGCACAAACCAAGTATAGTTAGCATCATTAATTAAGCGTAACTCACATAAAGGAAACTCCCCTACTTTAACTGAGTCCTTTTTTAATCTTTCATCTAGCTCAAACATACGACTTCCTATTTACAATACGTTTATACATAAGCACTATAGCACCCCATTGAAAATCCACCCAGAATCAAGAGCCTAAGATGACAAATTTACCTTGTGTTATAGATGCTAAAGCTAAACTTGCGGAATGCCCTCGCTGGGACGAGATCAATGAGTGTCTATATTTTGTAGATATCGACTCATTTGAGCTGCATGCCTTTGATACCAAAAACAATCGCCATGATATAAGAAAGTTCGATGAAGCAATCGGGTGTTTCTCGCTAACTAAAGAAGGTGGTTTCATTGCTGCGTTCCGTTCTGGGGTATATACATTTGAAAGCTTTAATGCGGAATTGAAGCCATACTGGTTGGCAGATTACGACCAAGAAACAACACGATTTAACGATGGCCGCTGTGATTTTAACGGACGTTTTTTAGCTGGCACTATGTACTCACCTAAAGATGCCTTTAAAGGTGCTCTACATCAATTCTCAAAAGGTGAAAATAAGGTTCTGGATCAAGCTGCTTGGACATCAAATGGCCTAGCTTTTTCTCCAGATGGAAAAACCATGTATTACTCCGACACACCAAATCACGTGGTTTATCAATTTGACTATGACATGGAAACCGGTGAAGCAAGTAACAAGCGAGACTTTATCCGCTTCCCTCATGGCAATGGCCGTCCTGACGGTGCCGCCGTCGATAGTGAAGGCAATTATTGGTCAGCACTCTACCAAGGACAAAGAATTGTTAAGATTAGTCCTCAAGGTAATATCTTAGAAGAGTACCCTGTCCCTGCAATTTATCCTACAATGGTCGCATTTGGTGGCAAGGATATGAAAACACTCTTTATATCAACTTGTCGCGGTGCCCATTCTGAAGAAGAATTGAAAGATTACCCTCAAGCAGGGGGCATTTTTGCCATGGACGTGACAACACCAGGTCTGATCGAAGCCAGATTTGATCAATAGCATTTAACTTTAACTAAAATAGACGACAGAACAATGCGCGCAAGCAATTATTTATTTTCTACTTTACGTAATCCTCCAACTGATGCAGTTGTAACTAGCCACAAGCTGATGATGCGAGCTGGCATGATTCGCCAAGTTTCTAAAGGTTTGTACACTTGGCTACCAACCGGCTTAAAAGTGTTCCGCAAAGTAGAGAACATTGTCCGTGAAGAAATGCAAAAGGCAGGTGCCTTAGAAATCATCATGCCTGGTGTGCAACCAAAAGAATTATGGGAAGAATCAGGTCGCTGGCAAGAATACGGCCCTGAGCTTCTGCGCATCAAAGACCGTCATGAACGTGATTATTGCCTTGGGCCAACCCACGAAGAAGTAGTAACTGATCTTGTTCGTAATGAGATTAGCAGCTACAAGCAACTGCCTCTTAACCTTTTTCAAATCCAAACTAAGTTCCGTGACGAAGTAAGGCCACGTTTTGGTGTTATGCGCTCCCGTGAGTTCATGATGAAAGATGCTTACTCTTTCCACTCTTCTCCTGAATCATTGCAAACAACCTATGATGTTATGCATGACGCATACTGCAAAGTGTTTGACCGTGTTGGCCTAAACTATCGCCCAGTACGTGCAGATACAGGCAGCATTGGTGGCGCTTTCTCTCATGAGTTCCATGTACTTGCAGAATCTGGTGAAGATGATATTGCATTCAGTGATAGCTCTGATTTCGCAGCAAACATTGAGCTTGCAGAAGCAATCAGTGATAAACAAGCGGCAGACGCACCGACACTTGCGCTGGAAGAGGTCTTAACACCTAATTGCAAAACGATTCAGCAAGTCGCTGACTTCTTATCTTTAGATGTTAAGCAAACTGTTAAAACCATGTTGATTAAAGGTCAAAATGCAGAAGGTGAAAGCAACATCATCGCCTTGGTATTACGTGGCGACCACAACATTAATGAAATTAAAGTGGAAAAAATCGAAGGGGCACTTGTTCCTTTCGAGTTTGCTTCAGAAACTGACATTCTTGCTCAAATTGGCTGCCAACCTGGCTCTATCGGTCCGATTGGTTTAGTTGAAAAAGGCATTCGTGTTATTGCTGACCGCTCTGCAGCTGTTTTATCTGATTTCTGCGCTGGCGCAAACAAAGATGATTATCACGTCACTGGTGTTAACTGGGAACGTGACTTTGGTGAAGTTGAAACGGCTGACATACGTAATGTTGTCGCTGGCGACCCTTCTCCAGATGGTAAGGGCATAATTGAAATTAAGCGCGGAATTGAAGTCGGTCATATTTTCCAACTTGGACAAAAATATGCTGAAGCATTAAATGCCAATGTTCTGGATGAAAACGGCAAAGCACAAACCATGTGGATGGGTTGTTACGGTATCGGTGTTTCTCGCGTTGTAGCGGCTGCGATTGAGCAGAACTTTGATGAAAAAGGCATTCTATGGCCTGATGCCATCGCGCCTTTCCAAGTGTCTATTGTGGCAATGAAATACGAAAAGTCTGAAGCCGTGCGCGAACAGGCAGATCGTATTTATGCAGAACTACAAGCCGCAGGTATCGATGTCATGCTTGACGACCGTAAAGCAAGCCCTGGTGTTAAGTTTGCTGATGCTGAGCTTTTAGGCATCCCACATCGCGTGGTTATTAGCGATAAAGGTTTAGACAAAGGCACAATCGAATACAAGCACAGACGTACAGGTGACAATGATGACCTTGCGCTTGATACGCTTGTTGAGACATTGATTTCTCGCCTAAACTAACTTTCAACTTATTTCTCCCCTTATTTAAGTAATCATTTAAGGGGGGAAATAAATTATAAGGAATGAAGATGACTACTATTTATCACAACCCTCGCTGCTCCAAATCTCGTGAAACATTAGCCCTATTAGAAAGCAACAAAATAGAAGCCGATGTTCGCTTATACCTTGAAGACACACCAAGTGTAGATGAGTTAAAAGTATTATTAACTCAGCTTGATATCACACCAATTCAACTAATGCGCACCAAAGAAGCTATCTATAAAGAAAATAATCTTCACTTAGATTCTGTAACAGATGAAGAGCGCCTAGTTGCTATGACTCAGTTCCCTAAGTTGATCGAGCGCCCAATTGTTATTCACAATGAAAAAGCCAAAATTGGCCGTCCTCCAGAGCAAGTTCTAGAACTTTTTAAATAACAAAACATTAGGTTTACAGCTGATCCACTAGATTAAAAGTAGAGATAATGACGCCCTATATTTTGGTTTTATACTATAGCCGCCACGGCTCGGTTGCAGAAATGGCAAAGCATATTGCTCGCGGTGCCAAGCAACAAACATCACTGGATGTGATGATAAGACAAGTACCTGAAATCTCAGATATTACTCAAGCTGCACAAGAACCGATTCCTGCAGATGGTGCGCCATATTGCAGCCTAGAGGATCTAGCTAACTGCAGCGCTTTAGCCTTAGGTAGCCCGTCATACTTTGGCGGTATTGCCAGCCCTTTAAAATACTTTTTAGACCAAACCTCTATGATATGGATGTCGGGTCAGCTAGCGAACAAACCTGCCAGTGTTTTTACTAGCGCCAGCACAATGCACGGTGGCCAAGAAATGTGCCTACAAGCATTAATGACACCTCTCTTTCACCACGGCATGATAATTCACGGCTTGAGCTATAAAAGCCCAGCGCTTCACAAAACAGCATCTGGTGGCACGCCTTATGGCGCAAGCCATTTTGCTTCGAGCACAGGTTCTTCTACCCTAAGCGAAGAAGAAAGCAAACTTTGTCACGACCAAGGCGAACGTCTTGCCAAGCTATGTAAAGCCCTTTTAAACGAGTCTTAATTCAAGTCTATTTAGTGAGAAACTGATAACAATGGCAAAAAGAGAACATGTCACCTCTACTGAGCGAAAAACTTACAAGGCACTTTGTAAACAGACTAAGCCCTTAATGGTTTTAAACCTATGCGCCTTGATTATAACCATCGCGGTTTGGCACTTGGCTTTAAATAAAATTGAGTTAAACGCCCCTTGGATAGTTCTTACCGTTGCTATTCTACCGCTATTAATGGTGTTTCCAGGTACTCTGTCAGGAAGTTATCGGGGTGCAATCTGGACCTGTTTTGTCACCCTTATCTACTTTGTCGCTGGGGTTTTAAACTGGATCCAAACCCATGCTTGGGCATATGGTATGAGTGAAACACTTTTGTCAGTGATTTTGTTTATCGTTGCACTCATGTATGCAAGGTGGAAAGGCCTTAGCGAGTTACCAATAAGGAACTAGCTAAAAACAGAAGACGGAAAGATGCTTTTTAAAGCTCTGATAAAAGTCGTTCAATAAAAAAGGGTGCTATTGCACCCTTTTTTATCATTCATAAACTGCTTTTGCTATAACCTTGGTAGCTCAATACCTTCAAAAATAGCATCAACTTCGTGGCGACCTACCGCTTCCATTGCAGCCTCAACTCTATCTCGCGTTAGGTGAGGTGCGAAAGATTGAATAAATTCATACATATAACCACGAATAAATGCATTTGAGCGTATACCAATACGTGTACAACTATCTTCAAATAAGTGAGAAGCATCTAACGCCACTAGATCTTCATCTAATTTTTCATCGTAGGCCATAGTTGCCACAATACCGACCCCTAAACCTAATCGAACATAAGTTTTGATGACATCAGAGTCAGCAGCTGTAAACACCACGTTCGGCTCAAGCTCTGCGGCCTGAAAAGCTTGATCTAATTGGGAGCGCCCCGTAAAACCAAATACGTAAGTCACAATAGGATACTCAGCCAAAGTTTCTAGACTTAATTTTTCCTCTTGCGCCAATGGGTGATCTTTTGGTACAACGACAGAGCGATTCCAAGTATAACAAGGCAGCATTACAAGATTACCAAAAAGCTCGAGTGCTTCGGTTGCTATAGCAAAATCCACTACCCCATCATTTGCCATTTCAGCAATTTGCATTGGCGTACCTTGATGCATATGTAGCGTGACATCAGGATAGCCTTCCATAAATTGGTGAATAATACTTGGCAATGCATATCTTGCTTGAGTATGAGTCGTTGCAATATCTAGAGAGCCTTTTCTATCGTCACTAAACTCTTTCGCAACTTTTTTTATGTTCTTGGTTTGATTGAGTATCTCACCTGCTATCTCAATAATTTTTTCACCGGCAGGTGTTACATGAGTCAAATGTTTACCACTTCTAGCAAACACTTCCACACCCAATTCATCTTCAAGCAAACGAATTTGCTTACTCACACCAGGCTGAGAGGTATATAAACTCTGCGCCGTTGCTGAAACATTCAGGTCGTGACGGGCCACTTCCCAGATATATCTAAGCTGCTGTAGTTTCATGTAGAGGCCCTTATTCGAAAAAGAATTAAAAACATAAGAAAATATTACTTTATAGAATAGAGAAAAAGCACTAACGTTGCCAGCTTAAACCACATATAGATGGAAAACGATGGATTTTATTTGGTACATATTAGCGGGTGTTGGCGTTGGTTTCGCTGTTGGCATGACAGGTGTTGGCGGTGGTTCTTTAATGACCCCCCTATTACTCATGTTTGGTTTCCCGCCTAATATCGCTATTGGAACCGATCTAATGTATGCAGGCATAGCCAAAAGTACGGGTGTGGTCATGCATGCAAAACACGGTCACGTGAATTGGAAGATAATGGGAAGCATGGCTGCGGGCAGTATTCCCGCATCATTAGTCACTATATGGGTATTATCTCAGTTTCACGCACCTGAAAATTACCAAACCATTTTAACCAGCTCGCTTGGGGTTATGTTAGTTGCGACTGCCTTTGTCATTATTTTCAAAAAGAAATTAGTTAATCCAAATAAGGCACAAGATTCAAACTCACAAAAAAGCCACACTTATATCTTTTTAAGCGGCATCATTTTAGGCTCATTAGTTACTCTTACATCTGTTGGCGCTGGGGCTCTGGGTACCGCGTTAATGATGATTTTATTTCCTACCATGTCAGCAAGAAACATAGTCGGAACAGATTTAGCCCATGCGGTTCCTCTAACGCTTGTTGCAGGTCTTGGTCATCTCGCTTTAGGCAATGTGGACTATTCTCTTCTTGTCGCACTCTTAATTGGTTCCATCCCTGCTATCTATGTTGGCACTCTCGTTGCCACACGTGTACCAAACAAGGTATTACAACCGGTTCTTGCCAGTGCTTTAATGGGGTTTGGCATAAAATATTTGTTTTTCTGAATGCACAAAGATAAACAATATGTACAATACTAACCCCTTGGATAAAAATCCGAGAGGAAACATAATTAAAAAAGCATAACAAACTAGCAGAATAACGCAGGAAAAGATTAATGAGCGACGCCCGTCTCGAAGATTTAAATGTATCTTCTTTTAAGCCACTGGTAACCCCACAAGCCCTTAAAGAAGAGCTACCAGTGAGCGAAGCCATCCGTGCCACAGTAACTCAAGGCCGTGATGATATTAAAAATATTTTAGATGGTAAGGATCACCGCCTTGCTATCGTGATTGGACCTTGTTCAATCCATGACCCAGAAGCCGCTTTAGATTATGCAAAAAGACTAAAAGCGCTATCTGAGAAGGTCAGCGATACTCTGTATATCGTTATGCGTGTCTATTTTGAAAAACCTCGTACTACTGTTGGCTGGAAAGGTCTTATCAATGACCCTCACCGCAACGATACTTTTGCGATCGAAGAAGGCATGCACATTGCCCGTAAACTATTGCTAGACCTTTCTGAACTAGGCCTACCACTAGCAACCGAAGCACTTGATCCGATTTCACCTCAGTACTACCAAGATCTTATTAGCTGGTCTGCAATTGGTGCACGTACAACTGAGTCTCAAACTCACAGGGAAATGGCAAGTGGCCTTTCTGGCCCTATTGGCTTTAAGAATGGCACAGATGGCTCTATGACAGTTGCGGTAAATGCTATCCAGTCTACAGCTCACTCACATTCTTTCCTTGGTATTGATGAGCAAGGTCAAGTAAGCGTTATTACTACTAAAGGTAATCGTTACGGTCACATGGTTCTTCGTGGAGGTAATGGCAAACCAAACTACGACTCTGTGAATGTTGCATTAACAGAGCAAGCGATGGAAAAAGCCAACATTCCAGCTAATATCATGATTGATTGCTCACACGAGAACTCAAACAAAAAACCTGAGATCCAACCATTAGTCGCTAAAGATGCAACTAAGCAAATTCTAGAGGGTAACAACTCTATTATGGGTCTAATGATTGAGAGTAACATTGGTTGGGGCAACCAAAAGATTAGCGAAAACCTTGCTGATCTTGAATACGGCGTGTCCGTTACTGATGCCTGCATCGACTGGGAGACAACTGAAAAGAGCCTACTTGAAATGGCTGACCAGTTAAGAGATACGCTACCTAAGCGTCCTCGCGGTTAATCCCGTTAAGCATAAAAAAAGGAGGCATCAGCCTCCTTTTTTTATGCTTGCTCATGATTGTTTACATAAAAGCATTATCTGTCACAGTATGATCAGTAGAGTCTTGCACACCATTCAGAGCTGGCACTTTTTCAATCAAAGTTTTTTCAACACCTTCTTTTAGTGTTAAATCGACAGCACTACAGCCTTGGCAACCACCACCAAACTTAAGCACAGCAATGTTACCTTCTTTGACTTCAACCAAACTCACTTCACCACCATGAGAGGCAAGGCCTGGGTTGATATCAGAATAAAGCACATAGTTAATTTGATCTTCTAGTGGGCTATCCGCAGATACTTTCGGCATTTTAGCATTAGGTGCCTTAATGGTAAGCTGACCACCCATTTTCTCTTTTGCGTAATCGACAAAAGCTTCATCTAAAAAGTTTACTGAATTCTTTTCAATCAATACTTTTAGTTTAGGAAGATTCAACACTTCATCTGTATCGACCATTTCTTCAGGTCGGCAATAGGCAAGACAAGTTTCTGCGTAAGGTGTACCTGGTTGCTGAATAAATATGCGAACCGCCATCCCTTCAACGTCTTGCTTCTCTAATAATGAACCCAAGTATTCTTGAGCACTGTCAGTAATCGTAATATTCATATATAACCTTCATAAAATCGGTAAGGCGAATCATAAGGCTATGGTAACTTAAATCACTAAGGCAACGAAAGACCGAGCAGTTAACTAAGGTATTAATTCAATAAAAAAGTCGCATTTATTACACCTTGTGTAAAATCCTAAAAGATAAAAATTTCGACTGATATGCCTTATCAGTAAAACCACTAACCATATGCATAAATATTCGTTTTTTGTATATAGTAATTTTGATAAAGTAGCCGCAAATATTATTTGTCTACTTAGTGGTTGTTCCAACATGTATCAATATGACGCAATAGATCAGCAAATTGTTGAAGAACGCGTAAATCAATTTCGCGATCAAACTCAACGTTTTCTTAATAACGAGCTTCCAGAGGCAGAGTTCCTACCTCTTCGTTTACAAAATGGCCTTTACGTTCAACGTCATGCGCCTATGCTTCGAATCGCTATTCCTTATGGCATGCTGTCTAGTAAGCAAATTCGTAAGCTTGCTGATATCAGTCGCCGTTACGACCGTGGTTATGGCCACTTTAGTACTCGTCAAAACCTTCAATTAAATTGGCCTACTCTTGAATCTGTGCCAGATATCTTGGCAGAACTTGCTGAAGTACAAATGCACGCAGTTCAAACCAGTGGTAACTGTATTCGTAACACCACGACAGACCAATATGCAGGTGTAATTGACGATGAGATCGTTGATCCTCGCCCTTATTGTGAAATGATTCGTCAATGGTCTACTTTCCACCCTGAGTTCGCTTTCTTACCACGTAAATTCAAAATTGCAGTAAACGCAACTGAATCTGCTGATAGAGCGGCAACTCAAGTACATGATATTGGCCTACACATTAAGAAAAATGATGCGGGTGAAATCGGCTTTAAAGTTATTGTTGGTGGTGGTCTTGGCCGTACACCAATGATAGGAACAACGATTTGTGAATTTATGCCTCGTAAAGACATCTTGTCTTACTTGGAAGCGATCCTTAGGGTTTACAACCAACAAGGTAACCGCCTAAATAAATATAAAGCTCGTATCAAAATATTGACTAAAGCATTGGGCATTGATGAGATTCGTGCTCGTGTTGAAGCTGAATGGGAACACTTGAAAGGTCGTGAAAACACAGTACCTGAAGTGGAATTCGAACGCTTACAAAGTTTCTTCACTGAACCTGCGTACAAAGCATTAAGCAATAACCCTAGCTCTCTAACTGAAAAGTTAAGCCAGAGCCCTGGTTTTGCTCGTTGGTATGAGCGCAATACTTTTGCTCACAAGAAAGACGGCTACCGCATTGTCACCCTTACATTGAAGAAAACAGGTATTGCTCCAGGTGATGCTACGTCTGAACAAATGGACCTTGCTGCTGATTTCGCTGATAAATACAGCTTTGGTGAACTAAGAGTGAGCCATGAGCAAAACCTAGTACTTGCGGATGTAGAACAAGAGCAACTAGTAGAATTGTGGGAAGCAGCCAAAGACGCTGGTTTCGCAACACCTACACTAGGCTTGTTAACTGACATGATTTGCTGCCCTGGCGGTGATTTCTGCGCCCTAGCCAATGCAAAATCTATCCCGATTGCTCAACAAATCCAAGAGCGTTTCGATGATCTTGATTATCTATACGATATTGGCGACCTTGATTTGAACATCTCTGGTTGTATGAATGCTTGTGGACACCACCATGTTGGTAACTTAGGCATTCTAGGTGTTGATAAGAAAGGCGAAGAGTTCTACCAAGTTTCGATTGGTGGCGCTTCTGGTCACGATGCCAGCATAGGTAAGATTATCGGACCTTCTTTCTCTGAAGAAGAGATTGGCGGCATCATAGAAAAAATCGTTAGCGTTTATATTGATAACAGAACTGAAGAAGAGAGATTCATCGACACCTACCGTCGTATTGGCATCGCTCCATACAAAGAGGCAGCATATGCAAAAAATAATTAAAGACGGCGTAATCCAAGATTGCGATCTGAACTGGATTCAAGATCAAGAGCAAGCTGTTGAAGCATTAGCTGGCGATCAAAAAGCAAAAGCTATTATCCCACTAAACCTTTGGTTGGATGATGCGCACGATACATCTGGCGTTGCTGGTATTTGGATTGACAGTACAGAAAGCACTGAACCTCTAGCAGGTAAAGACTTGTCTGAACTTGCAGTAATAGGTTTGAACTTTCTAGCTTTTGCTGATGGTCGTTGTTTTAGTTATGCACGCCTACTACGTGAGCGCCTTAACTACCAAGGCGAAGTACGTGCACTTGGTAACTTCATCCCTGATCAACAAGGATATATGTTGCGTGTTGGTTTTAATGGTTTCCAATTCAACGAATCAGTTGATATTGAAAAAGCATTATTACTGCACAAACCTTTTTCCGTTGCGTATCAAGGTGATGTAGTAGATCCAAGACCTGTTTTTGCTCGCCGCTAAGCAAAATAGCAGTAAAATTAGCAAATCTTATTAATTTGCTTAAAGAAAAGGCCCTTCACGGGCCTTTTTCTATTGCGTATTTTGTTTCCCATCATTAAGGTATAAAACACGCTAAAGTTGTTGATTGTTAAAGGGTCTTAACGTGTTTTATAAAAATATCATCACTGCACTATTGGCTATTTTCTTCGCCACATCAGTATATGCTGAAACAGCATATGTATCAGACATTCAATTTGTCTCAGTACGAGAAGGTCAAGACAATAGCACTCGAGCTGTTGAGAGAGGACTTCGTAGTGGTACATCTTTAGAAGTACTTGAACGTGCAAACGGACATACTAGAGTACTTACACCAAAAGGAAATGAGGGCTGGATCGCTGATTATTACCTAACAGGTAAAAAAGTAACCCGTGAGAAAGTCATCGAGCAAGAAGCCCAAATAACAGAACTAATTGAAAGTAAACTTACTATTCAAAAACAGCTTAACCAATCTAGTGCCTTAATCAATCAGTTGAAAAAAGATGTTGCTGGATTAACTTCTGACAAAACATCTCTAGAACAGAAGCTAGCTGATCTAAATGAATTAACACTACAAGCGCAAGAAATCGTAAAAGATAAAGAAGTCATGAGCTTCGAAGTTGATTCTATTATGCAACGCCTGCAGTTCGCTGAAGCTGAGTCATTACGCTTAAAAGACGAACGCCAGTTAAAATGGTTTATAATTGGAGCAGGTACTTTAGTCATTGGTGTGTTGTTTGGTGTTATCGCCCCTTCAATGCGTCGTAAGAAAGCTAACAATGGAGCATGGTCGTAACTAGATGGAAGTTTCCATAGTCCACTCTTTTTTCCTTATCTTTGCTGGTGCAGCTGTTATTGCGACAGTTGCACTTTATACCAGACAACCTCTAATCATTGCTTATATTGCTCTAGGCGCCCTTCTCGGCCCTTACGCGTTTAGCCTCATTGATGAACCCAAGCTAATGGATGAGATGTCTCACATAGGCATCATTTTCTTACTTTTCCTATTGGGCTTGGATATGCAGCCAAGCCACTTGCTCAATATGCTTAAAAAGGCCTCCTGGGTCGCTCTCTTAAGCTCTATTGCCTTTGCAGGTGTTGGTTATTCAATTGCGTTAGCTTTCGGTTACAGCCAAATTGAGTCAAGTATCATAGGCATTGCCATGATGTTCTCAAGCACCATTGTCTGCATCAAATTATTACCTACTACCGTATTACATCACAAACACACAGGTGAGCTAGTTGTTGGTCTGCTGCTGTTACAAGATATTATTGCGATTGCAGTATTATTAGTGCTTTACAGTATCGCTGGTACACAAGAAAGCAGTGCGAGCCAAATACTCATCCCCATCATAGGCCTACCTAGCCTTATTGCACTCGCCTTTTTGTTTGTTAAGTTTGTACTACTTAAACTGATCGCTAAATTTGATCGCTTTCATGAGTTCATCTTTTTAGTATCAATTGGCTGGTGTTTATCTATGGCTGTTGCGGCAGAATACCTAGGCCTTTCTGCCGAAATGGGAGCCTTTATTGGTGGTGTTGCCCTAGCCACAAGCCCAATCTCTCAATATATAGCAACACACTTAAAGCCTTTGAGAGACTTTTTCTTAGTACTCTTCTTCTTCACCATTGGGGCAAGCTTTAATCTTGAGTTGCTAGGCCTTGTGATAGTACCTGCAATTATCTTGGCAGTTACTAGCATGCTGTTAAAGCCAGTCGTATTCAGGTACCTATTAAAAGGTCTGAAGGAAGATGCCTCTACCTCATGGGAAGTAGGCTTTCGACTAGGTCAAGTGAGTGAGTTTTCTTTGTTAATCGCCTACCTATCTGCAAGCATTGGACTTATTGGCATAGAAGCGTCTCATGTTATTCAAGCCACAGCGATTCTCAGTTTTGCTCTCTCAACCTATGTGGTGATATTAAACTACCCCAACCCAATCGCTATCTCTGATAAATTAAGGCGAGATTAAAGCTAATTAAAAATAAAAATGCCAACCGAGTGTTGGTATTTTTTTACCTATTTATCACCTTTCTGTCCAAATACCCCTTCAAGCAAATGTATCGATTTTGTTGAAATTAGCCCAGCTTGTATCAAACCTATGAGACTTTTTAAAATTGATACATCTTGCGACAAATTAGCTCTAGACTGACAAACTTTTGCGACATGCCAATGTTTTACTAATCACATCGAAAAACAACAGGTTTTTCATTTATTAAATTTGAGAAAAACAATGGAGCTAAACATGAAAAAGTATTTTAAAAAGACCACTACTATTGCCCTAATCAGCCTTTGCGGTTTATCTCTAACTGGTCTTGCGACAGCCATGCCAAATGATGGCGATAGAATGATGAAGCACGGTAAGGTTCAACTTGAACGTGAATACACCTTAACTGAAATCAACACCTTGGTTGAAGCAAGACTACTACGAAGCCGTAATGCAGAAACAACCTTAGAAAGTATTGAAAAAACGGCTCAAGGTACCTTCTTAGTTACCCTAAGTGGAGCAGAGGAAGGAGAAAAGAACATTGAGCTAAATAAATATGGGTTACCTGTCGATGCACCCTTCCTAGGCTTATTTTCTAAGCACGCAGGCAAAGGCGGTAAAAAAGGCAAAGGTCAATGTAACAAGGGTGAGCGTGGCTATAACAAACATTTCGGCAAACAGGATGATATGAGCCCAGAGCGCCAAGAAAGAATGGCAGAGAAGGCAGAAAGAAGACAAGAGAAGCGTGAAGCATACATCGAAAAGCACGCACTAACGCTTGAAGAAATGACCACTCTTGCTGAAGCTAGACTAATTCCCCTGAATAACGAGAATTTAAAATTAGGTGAAGTTACTAGCAATGAAGAAGGTGGCTACACAGTTACTATTTTAAGTGCTAATAATGATTTGGTAAGCCGTGTAAAACTAAATGAAGCGGGGTTTCCTGAACTTAAAATGAAACATCACAAAGGTTAATATTTGAACAAAATTAAAAAGCCCCATTCGGGGCTTTTTTCATTTTTAATTCAGCTGAGATTCGTATCTTGCATCCGTCAATGTTTTAAGGAATGCAACTAAGGCGTCAACTCTTTCATCTGGTAAAGCAGGACCATCAGTCAACTCAGTTGCTAGGTTTATCCCAACTTCTGGTTGCCCCCATAACTCACCTGTTTCAGGGTTCTCTGTACGTGTGACATTGTTATATTTATCATAAAACAGAACCACAGTTTTTAAATCTTGAAATACACCATTGTGCATATAAGGCCCAGTCACTGCGACATTACGCAAACTTGGCACTTTAAACTTACCTTTTTCTGACTCAAAACTGGCTTCTGGGTTATTGAACAAGCCAAAATCTGTTGCTGTCACACCGTTGATCGCTCTTAAAGCTTTATTTTCTGGCACTCCAATATTGTGATAACTAAAATCGGTAAAACTTTCTGTCGCATAAAATGGCGAAGAACTTAGCTGATGACATTGATTACAATTGGTAAACTGCTCTGAGAAAAATAGCGTTCTTCCTAACTCTTCCTGATCCGTAAATGCCACTTCACCGCGAAGATATTTGTCATACTTTGAATCAAACGGCATAAACAATTCAGTTTGCTCGAATGCCATAATAGAATCACTCATGGCTTTATAAGCTTGTTTACTGTCCGTCAGCACCTCAGCTCCGAACAAGTGTGAGAACAGTTTTTGATAAGTAGCATTTTCATTGATGCGAGTTAGCACTTGATCCTCAGATAACATTGCCATCTCACCTGGGTTTAACGGTGGCCCAGCAGCTTGATCTGCTAAAGTTGAAGCTCTGCCATCATGGAATTGACCACCAATATATTTACCTTCTTTATTCTTTGAGAACAAAGGACTTAGTGCAGCATAAGCAGCGGTTGGCGCATTACGATCACCAATGGATACATTATCAGAGCCAAGAGAAGCCATACCAAAAACACCATTATCCCTATCATCAATAAAGCCTTTTGCAGGATTATGGCAGGTAGCGCAGGACTGGTTACGGTTAAGCGACAAGTTCACATCAAAGTAAAGTTGCCCACCTAATTTTGCCATGGGGTCATCCATAGCAAGAGGTAAGCTCGACTTCTTCTTTGTATCAAGCACACTAGTGGTTTCATCAACTGACTGACAAGCTGTCAGAGCAAAACCAGATAAACACAATAACCAAGCAAATTTGCGCACACTTCACCTTTTTTCTAAACAAATTTTGTTTTAACTTCTTACAAATAGTAACACAAATAGTAAGCATTATCGTTTTGATAAAAGTCAAAAAAAAGCAGCATTTTCATGCTGCTTTTTTAAAGGCTTAAATAACTGAAGTGTTAAGCTTGATCTGGAAGTGTCACATTCAGCTCCAATACTGAGCAATCCTCAATATTTTCTAACTGTATTTGAACATCATCCGAACCAATATTGACGTATTTGCGGATCACCTCAATAATTTCTTTCTGCATCTGAGGTAGGTAATCCGGCTGCTGCCTTTTACCACGTTCGTGGGCAACGATAATTTGTAAACGCTCTTTCGCTACAGACGCTGATGTAGGCTCATTCTTACTTTTAAAATAATCAAAAATACCCACTCAACTAACCCCCAAGTAATCGTTTAAAAAAGCCTTTTTTAGGCACTTCCAAAAAGCGTAACGGGCGATCTTCGCCTAATAATCTGTGAACGGCATCATCATATGCCAGACCAGCTTCTGATTCAGTATCCAAAATAACAGGTGTCCCTTGGTTTGAAGCTTTTAATACAGCTTCAGACTCAGGAATCACGCCTAAAAGAGGAATAGCCAGAATCTCTTCTACGTCAGCAACGCCTAACATTTCACCTTGCTCTACACGCTCTGGATGGTAGCGTGTTAATAGCAAGTGCTCTTCGATAGGGTCCATACCTTGTTCTGCACGGCGAGATTTGCTTTGCAGAATACCTAGAATACGGTCTGAATCTCGAACAGAGGAGACTTCTGGGTTAGTTACAACAATGGCAATGTCTGCGAAATAAAGGGCCATTTGCGCCCCTCTTTCAATACCCGCCGGTGAATCACAAACGATGTAGTCGTAAGTCTTACCTAATTCGTTTAAGACTTGCTGAACACCTTCTTGTGACAAAGCATCTTTATCACGAGTTTGTGACGCAGGTAATATAGATAAATTTTTTGTACGTTTATCTTTAATCAGAGCCTGAGTCAGTGTCGCTTCGCCATTAATTACATTCACAAAGTCATAAACAACACGTCGTTCACAGCCCATGATTAAATCTAGGTTTCGCAAACCTACATCAAAATCAATAATGACAGTTTTATGGCCGTTTAGAGCCAAGCCAGTGCCAATGGCAGCACTTGACGTGGTCTTCCCTACCCCGCCTTTACCTGACGTTACCACAATAATTTTTGCCAATTTTTTTCTCCCAAACGCAATTTTTATGCGTATTTATCATTTTTTATAATTTAGAGTGTCAAACCATACATATGAATAGCCGCGGCATTAACCTAACTTGAGCAGACTAAAAAGCGACAACATCTAAATTTTCATCATTCAACAAAACTTGAGCAGATTCCTTCCACAAAATTTTCTGTAGCGCATCACTCAGGATAAAATTACCCGCGATTGATACTAACTCGGCTTCCATACTACGACAAAAGATGCGCGCATTACTATCACCCTTAACACCCGCTAAGGCTCGACCTCTCAAAGCACCATAAACATGGATGCTACCATCAGCCAGCACTTCAGCACCTGGACTAACAGAAGATAGTATAATTAAATCCCCTTCTGCGTATACCTGCTGCCCTGAACGTATCGGCTTACTGATAATTTTTGAGCTTTGCGCAACTCTCTTTTCTTCAACGACAGTTTTAATCACGACATCAGGGTTAGCTTTATCTTGATTAACATTATTCTCTAATCTGGTCGCTCGAGTTTTTGATGCAGGCAACAGAGGTAAACTTACCTCATCTTGCCAAGCAGGTTTATTCGTCTCGTGTGAACGCCAGCCAATAGGGCTTAAACCTAGGTTTTTTAAATGTAGCAAAAGACGATTAAATTCGTCTAGATTAATCACTTGATCCAGTTTTGACAGATCAATAATAACAGGGGCCATCTGAAAAAAGTTAGGCGCTTGCTCTACTTTATTTTCAATTGCAGCGATAAGCGACATTTCATCAAAATGGCTTATCTCTAACAAAATAGTGGTCACAACACTTCCTTTGAACTGGAAGTTTGACTCTGACATACGTGTGTCCTTATAAATGGTGTTGAAGCGCTCTTTCGCCACACTTATTTTAACAAGCTCAAAATTTAAAGAAAGCTAGAAACAGGGATTCGCACCCAAGAAATACCTTTCTACAACAAAAGTTAATTCTTTTCGGCCAACTTGTAATTTTTTACTGAAATGTTTTTTTCAAATGTACACAAAACTTCGCAGCAATGAGGTACTTACTAACCTGCAAAAAAGCATCTGATAACCATCTTTACACGTTAAAGCTTTTGAAACATAAAAAAATAAAAAAGAAGCTAGACAAGGAGTTAAAGCACTGAAAAGTAAAATGAAATCACACTTATTCAGAGAGTTATTGTATTGTTTCTGGGGACAACTTCTCCCTAATATTAGGGAAACTGCGATTCAATCACCTCTTCTCAGTCTTCTCAGAAAAAGTATCAATCAAGGCGTCACTTTGCCGCTTTTTCTGATAAGAGCTGTAGGCACCTTTCGAAAAGGGACAACACAGGGTGACGCTTTTTCTGAAATGCCGTTTAGGTATTCTTCAAAGACCCGCAGGGCGTGGCCTAAAAGCCCTACCTTTAAGTTGAGGATCTTATCAATAGAATCACTATTAAGTTGCGCTCCTCGCCATAAATCTAGTTGCTTTTATCCACACGCTGAGGCGGGAGGACTTATTCGCAGCTTCCCTAGAGTGAAGTTCAGGTTATTTAAATGGCATAAGCCTTGTCGAGTTGGCTAATCCCAAGCCCAGGCAATTTAGATAATTTTATTTGCACAGGAATACGCTCCTTTAATGCTTCAACATGGCTAATTATGCCGATCATTTTACCTGCTGCATTAAGAAGCTCTAAAGCATCAAGTGCAATATCTAAGGTTTCACTATCCAAAGTACCAAAACCTTCATCCAAGAAAAGAGAATCAATACTCGTTTTATGAGACACCAAATCAGATAAAGCGAGGGCAAGCGCTAAGCTGACTAAAAATGACTCTCCACCAGATAAAGTACGTGTGTCCCTTTCACTATCTGCTTGCCAAGTATCTAATACAATAAGTTCTAGTTTATCGCCAACTTTACGCTTTAACTGATACCTATCATGTAGCAAAGCAAGCCTTTGATTTGCTAAATATAGAAGGTTATCTAAGGTAAGACTTTGGGCAAACTTCCTAAATTTAGCCCCATCAGCCGCGCCAATCAACTGCTGCAACTGAGTCATCAAGGCCATATCATCTCTAGCTTTAGCCAATTTTTTAAGATTTGATTGATACTTAGTTTGAGCCTCATCATGCGCTTTAAGCTGCATTTGAATTTGCCCAAAACTTTGATGCTCTTGGCTGTGCTGCGCTGATAATTCAATAATCGTTTCTTGCAAAGATTTTATCTGATTGGCCAAGTCTTCTTCTTTAAATGCGAGAACTAAATCAAGGTTAAAACCTGTATTTTCAGGCAAGGCATCTTGGTGCTTTTTCATTTCACCTTGTACTTGCTGTAATCTATCTTGTGCTTGTGCTTTTTCTTCTTCGAGACGTTTTCTCTCACGCGTTAAGCGCTCAATTTTATCATCATCTAAACACAGAGCTTGCCAACTCGCTTCGCCTTCAAAACCCGCCTCAGATAGCTTTTGCTGCCATACACCTTGAGCCTTTATCTTATTTTCACGTAAAAGCAACAGGCTGCTTTCTTGTGCTAACACACCTCCTTCTAGGGATTGAATGTCAGCACTATTGTCTAATACCTTTTGTTGAGCGGCCTTAAGCTCTTTATCAGATAAGGTAAGAGCGAGTTTAGTTGCCTCTCTTTTTTGCTCTAAACTGTGATCACCCAAATGATTCACTAACTCAGTTTGAATCAAAGCCAGCTCTTTTTGGTGAGTCTCTAAAACTAAATTTAATTCATGACTTTTTTGTTGTAACTGCTGCAACTGCTCTTGGCTAGCTGCAAGCTTAGCATTTTGATTAATTTCTTGCTGCTTCAAAGCCTCTTGTCTTGCTTGCGCATCTTGCCAAGTAAGCAACCTATGTTTAAGTTGTTCAAATGCTTGATTCAGTTCTTGAAACTCATAAGGTCTGTCTAGGTGAGGCTGTAACTCTTGCAACAACTGAGTTTGTTTATCACGAAAAAGATTAATCTCAGCGCGATTCTCTTTGCTAATTTCATCGATACGAGCATTCATCGCAAGCAAAGATTGAGCATCAAAGCCTTGCTGTTGTATGAGTTTTTCCAGTGTTTGTTTTGCGGCTTGGGCCTGCTGTCGAGCGTTATCAACATTTTGCATTAGAAGAGTGAGCTGATTTCGTATTACGTCATTTTGAGCTTGTAACGTTTGAGACTCAGCCTGAATAGCTTGCCAGGCCATGAGATCAGAAATTGCAGGCCACACCTTATCATTAGGTAAACTTAAGTCATTCGAACCTTGCTTAATTTGATCAATAACAGACTTTTGTTCTAACAGGTTTGCCTCTTGCTGGCTAATCAAAACCTCTAATGTTTGTCGCTGAGATTTTAACTCACGTCCCTCACTTTCAAGCTGATTGACCTTAGCTAACTGAGTGTCATACTGAGCAAGCGTTTGTTGATTAACACTAGGTTGATGCCCGTGAGCATAGGGGTGTTCTAAAGCACCACATAAAACACAGGCTTCATTATCCACCAACTCTGCTCTTAAGACCTCCAACTGCTGAATTCGCTCTTCTTTCTTTGCTAACAATTCGAGAGTCTCTAAATGGGCTTTTGCTTCTTGAAAAGCTTGTCGCTTAAGTACTAGCTGTTGATCTAAGTGATCTTTTTCCCCCTGATCTTCTGCTTTTTGCTGCTCGAATCGCAATAATTGTCCTTGAGCATAATCATAGTTTTGCACTATTTGCCAGGCCTGCTGAATCGAAGGCGCGGCTTGCAGAGATTGACGATCCACCTCTAACCAAGCATTAGCTTCCATTCCAGAAGTAAGATTTAGAATATCGTTTTCAGCGTTAAGTAAGACATTATCTAAATGAGCTAAGCTAGCATTTTCATGCTCAACTTTAGTTTGATTATCTTGCTGTCGTTGCACTAACTCAGTTTTATCAAGTTGGAGTTTATCCTTTAGTTCGTTAGCTTGATGTAACGAATTTTGTTGCCCTAACAAGTATTGCCATTGCTGCTGCCAAGCTGCCAATTCATTATTTATCAACTCATTTTGCGGTGACTGACTTAAGCTTATTTGAAGTGCTTGCATCTCCTGAGTGAGGTGCGTCAATTGCTTAACATCTGCCTGTCTTTGTAAGTCTAACTTTTGACTTTGTGCGTTAGTTTCTTTTAAGTCTAAAGCTGTTTTAGACAGCAATGCATCTTGCTTATTTTTTTCACTTAAAAGTGGACTAATGACCTGAATATCTAATTGATGAAAGTTTTCTGATTCAGTCTCACACAAGGTATGTTTAGCTATAGCGCTGGACTCTGTTTTAACTAGGCTATCTTTTGCTTCTTTTAATCTGGTAAGTTCGACTTGGTTTACTTTTAGCTTTTCTACCGCATCTCTTTCAGCTGTTGACGTATGCTGTTTTTGCTCATAAAACTGACGGATAACTTTGGCACTTAACGCCGATTCAAGAGACATCAAACTTGGTTTAAAGCTTTCCCAGGCGCTATCACTTGTCCCTAACATTAGACCCAAATCAGCTTGTTTGAGACTTAAACTTTGCCAAACTTTGAACCAATTCAATTGGCTTTCGTGACTTTCTTTTTGTAACTTTAAAGTGGCTTCACGTTCAGCAAATTCTGCTTCTTTCTTTCTTAAATTTGCGAGTGTTTCTTCATCTAAACTTTCGTATTCGTCCAACTGCTGCTCTTGTAAAAGCAGCTCTTGGCGTTGCCGCTTATGCTCCTCAAACACATATTTAGAAATATCCCCGTAGACTTCTGTTCCCGTAAGCTCTTCTAATAATTCTGCTCTGGCGTTTGCTTCTGCATTTAGAAAAGCCGAAAAGCCACCTTGAGCAAGTAGCATGGATTTAGTAAATCGAGCAAAATCCAAACCAGTGATTTGAGCCATTAACGTCAATTTTTCATTTACTTTAGTTGTCAGTACTTCACCTGAGGCAAGACAAAGCTCAACATTAACCGGCTGTAATTTACCGTCACTTCTCTCACGGGCACGCCTTTGGCTCCAAAAAGCGCGATAGCGAACTGATTTAACTTCAAATTCAACTTCTGCTAAACATTCAGCTGTGTGACGTGTCATGACTTCATTATGTGAAGGGCTCACCTTAAGACGAGGTGTCTCATGAAACAGAGCAAGACAGATGGCATCCAATAAACTGGTTTTTCCGGCGCCTGTGGCCCCCACTATGGCAAAAACACCAGCATCGCTAAAAGGCGATTGGGTAAAATCCAACTTCCACTCCCCTTTCAAGGAGTTAATATTTTTTAATCTAAGACTACAGATTTTCATCTTCTAACGCCTCTTGAGAAGCAAGCATGGCTTGATATTGCTGCTTAAATAAATGAGTTAGTTGGACTTTATCTTCGTCTATTCCAGCACTGTCTACACAAAGTTCAAACACTTCAGTCACGGACAGTTCTGCCAAGTTTTCTTTACTACCCTGTGGCATAGATTGCACCTGGGTTTTTAACTGTCGCTTAACTCTTAATAACTCGATCTCCAAACCTTCTAATGCCATTTGCAGCTGTCGATATAAGTCAGATACATATTCATCTGACACTAAAGTCACTTCCGCCCACAAAGTTGGCATTTCTCCTTGAGACTGATCTAAATTGGCATGAGCCTGTTTTAATTCAGATACCACCTGACTAAGCTCACCATTCGTACTAAAAAGAGCCTGAAAACTTGGAATTTCTAAAGTCTGTATCACAGGTTCTGTATGACTCTGCGAATAATCCACCAGCACCATACTTTTATTACGTGCCAACTCATCAAAACTTAATGCGATAGGTGAACCCGAATAGCGGACATGGTCAAGACCGGATACTTTTTGTGGTCTATGTATATGACCTAACGCCAAATAGGAAAACGGAGGAAAATAATCCATCGGAAAGGATTCTAATGTGCCCACATAAATTTCACGTACAGATTCAGAAATACTTGCCCCAAGTGTCGTTAGATGGCCAGAGCCCAATATCGGCACTCCCCCTAACATTTGAGACTGAGCTTGCGCGGCTTGATACACATCTTGATAAAAATCTTTAATTTGTTCTGCTAATAAACCTTGTTTACGACGCTCATCAAGGCCAGCTTCACTCTGAAAAATATCACGAGGGCGAATATAAGGCACAGCACACATTAACGCAGCGACATCTGAACTGCCTTTTTTGTACAGCTTGATAACGTGTTCATCTGGCTGTTGTGGGTCAGCCGCTGCAACAACATAAGTTGTTAGCTCTGCCAGTAAGGTTTTTGACTCGTTAAGCATACTCACAGAGTCATGATTGCCAGCAACAATGACAAGCTGACACTCACGCTTATGTAAGCCTAAAACTAACTGATTATAGAGCTCTCGAGCATAACTTGGAGGCGATCCCGTATCAAAAATATCCCCAGCAATAAGAACAACATCTATGTTTTGTTCTTCGACACACTCAAATAACCAATTGATAAGTGCACTATGCTCATTTTTTCGACTTTTACCCATAAAGAACTGACCAAGATGCCAGTCAGATGTATGTAGAATTTTCATCAAGCTATCGCATGTTTAGTGGAAGGTGCAGAGTAACGAATAGCAGAGCTTATTGCAGCATAAAATAAAAAAAGTGATAAAAACCAGTATGCTATCTCAGCAATTAAACAGCCTTAATGAGCAAAGCTTTGATTTAGGATAAAAAGAGTGAAGATGAATGACTCATTCAAGAAATGCAGTTAGAGAAGCGGCGAATATGCCTTTACGTCTCTGCTTGCGGATAAAATGCCTTAAATATAAAGACTAATTCATAGCGGATGATTGAGGGCCACCAAAGTCTGCCGCATTCACCACAGAGGAACTCACACGAACAACAAATAACCGAGAGTTTTTGTTCTCTAATTGCTGAATGGTTGTACTACAGCTTATTTTCATTCCGCGCCTGTTTTGGCCTAAGGTTTTAATGGGCCGCTTTAGTAAGTTTGGGCCATTAGCCGTAATTTCTGTATTCCAACCTTTCTCATAAATATTGGTTAATACATCAAGCAAAGGTAGCTCAACAGGGCTTTTTTCTAACGCGAAGCTTTTGTCATAGCCAAACAAACGCTCTGCTTCTGCGTTAAATTCGATAATTTTTGCATCTTGATCAAGAATAATCAGCGGAGCATCTAATCCACCTAATACTGCATTTAAAATGCCTTCTGTTTCTTGCTCTTGATTCTTTTGTTGCTCAATAATTTTTTGATACTTTCTCAACTCTGTATGAGAGGCTTTATAGGCAGCAATTAAACTTTGCATATAAACAAATAAACTTGAGTTTGAATGGCTAAGGTTCGGTAGTACCGACCTGACTTTCTGCTCTATTTCCCTATCTTGCCAAAGTCTAGAAACAAACATAGCTAAAAGAATAACTAGGCTAGTTACCAATACAAAGATAATTAAAGATAAGTTAGAGGCATATTCTGGTAATAACCAAACCTCAACTAAATAGGCAATAATACAGCCAGCTATCCCACCAAATAAAAGGGGCTGGGCCGAGCCTTGTAACATATTTTACCCCCTCGTAAGAATCTAAGAATGATTAATACTAAGTTATAAACTGAGCTTATCGCTCTTCTAAAATATCAACTTTAGCAGCCCAACTTTGGCTGTAATGTGTCGAATTGTTGTATTTATGCGAGGGAAATAAGTGTTTTGCAGTGAATTGTGTAAAAAATATAGACTTGAAAACCTATCTCATTGAGATAGCTAAAAAATAAAAAGTCACATAAAAAAGGCCTAAGCAATGTACTTAGGCCTTAGAACCCGCTAATTCGATTAAATAGCCGTTACTTATTAGGCACTTGTGCCAAAACGCTAACAAGTAAACGCCAAAAGTCATTAACAGAGTCTATCTCAAGGCGTTCATCAGGAGAGTGAGCGCCACGAATGTTAGGCCCAAAAGATACCATTTCCATTCCCTGATATTTCGCGCCAATAATGCCGCACTCTAAACCTGCATGTATCACTTTTACATTTGCTTCATAGCCCATAATATCTTTATGAACCTGAAGGAAATGAGCTAAAAGCCCAGCACTTGGATCAGGCCTCCAACCAGGGTAATCATTTTCTAGGCTTACATTCGCACCAATTTGTTCAAATACAGCTTGAGCAACACGGGCCAGATCAAAAACAGCCTCATCAATTAGAGAACGGACAAGCAAGCAAGCACTAAAAGCAAACTTATCTTGTTCTAATTTCAGGTCTATTACTCCAAAGTTACAGGAAGTTTCTGTTACACCTTCAAGCTCGGTACTCATTCTATTAACCCCGTGAGGGGCAGAAATAAGCGCGTTGATAATGGCTTTCTGCTCAGCTTGATTCATCACAAACTTAGGCGTCTCAATTTCAACCAAATTTAAATTTAACTTAGTTTCAATAGCAGCAAACTCAAGCTGCATTTGCTGCTCTACCTGCTTAACTAATGCTTTTACTTGCTCGACATTATCAGGTGCAACACAAACACTCGCAACGGCTTCACGGGCAATGGCATTACGCAATGTGCCACCATTAAAACCTGCAATAGAAATCAAATTGGCATCATTCAGTTTAACAAGCAACTTGCTAAGCAATACGTTTGCGCTGGCTCTGCCCTTATGGATATCCAGACCTGAGTGGCCACCCTTAAGGCCTTTCACACTCAACTCAAACGCATGATCATCAGAGCTAGTAGCTTGTGCATTAAAGGTTTGATCAATATTAATATCAACGCCACCAGCACAGCCGATATACACATCGCCTCTGTCTTCAGAGTCAAGGTTTAACAAAAGGCGACCTTCTAGAATCCCTTCTTCTAATTCTAATGCCCCTCTTAAACTCGTCTCTTCTTCTATGGTAAATAGTGCTTCGATTGGTCCATGCTGAATATCATTGGCTTCTAGAACAGCTAAGGCAGCAGCAACACCAATACCGTTATCTGCACCTAAGGTAGTATTTTTTGCTGTTACCCAACCCTCTACAATGTGAGTTGCTATTGGATCTTTAACGAAGTCATGCTCAACCCCTGCATTCTTTTGCGCCACCATATCCAGATGTCCTTGCAAGACAACTGTCGCCTTACCTTCCATGCCTGGGCTCGCATTTTTACGGATAATTAAGTTACCACAAGGGTCAACATAAGTTTCTAACCCTCTTGCATGGGACCATTCGATTAAATTATTACGCAACTGCGCTTCGTGAAATGAAGGTCTTGGTGTATCGCATAATGTACGAAAGTGTTTCCAAACAATTTTTGGTTCTAATTCTTCTAAATATTGATTCATTATTTAATTCTTCTTATTAAGTAAATAAATTGGTCGATAACTTTTCAGGTTATTTGTATATAAACAAGCGTCTTTAGTCAGCCAAATAACGAGAGACAAGGTGCTCTCTAAAGTATTCTGGGTTTAGGCTCTCGCCTGTTGCTCTTATCACAAGCTCATCTGTGCTATAGAAACTTGCTTGCGACCAGATGTTTTTTTCTAGCCAATCTTGTATTGGGCTAATCTCTCCCTTAGCAATCAAGGCATCAACATCCATTTCTTTACGGATACTTGCCATAAACTGTGCCGCGTACATAGCACCTAAGGTATAGCTTGGGAAATAACCAAAAGAGCCATCGGTCCAATGGATATCTTGCATACAACCATCGGTTAATTCGCCCTCCGTAGATACCCCAAGATATTCCTGCATTTTTTGGTTCCACAGAGCAGGAATGTCATCAACCTCAATCAGACCTTCTACTAAGTCTCTCTCAATCTCATATCTTAAAATGACGTGGGCTGGGTATGTCACTTCATCAGCATCTACACGAATATAATCTGCCTTAACCCAGTGATATAAGGTTTCTAGGTTTTCAAGATCCATACCCTCACCTGTACCTAGGTGTGACTGAATTTGAGGGTGAACATAACCTAAAAAGGCTTTACTACGCGCTATTTGCATTTCCATAAAAAGTGACTGACTTTCATGTATCCCCATAGAACGCGCTTCACCAACAGGTAAATGAACCCAATCTCTAGGTAAACCTTGCTCATATTTTGCGTGACCCGTCTCATGAATAATCCCCATCAAAGATTGGGTAAAGTCTTCTTCACTATAACGAGTTGTAATGCGCACATCTTCGGGTACACCACCACAAAACGGATGAGAGCTTACATCTAACCTGCCACGGGTAAAGTCAAACTTTAATAAAGACATAATGTCTAGACCTAAGGCTTTCTGAGAGGCTTCACTAAAAGGGCCAGCAGGTGTTACTAAGGTTTTAGCATTTTGCTTTTCGATAACTGCACGAGTTAATTCAGGTAACCAAGATTTAACTTGGTTAAAAATTTCATCAAGTTTTACTTTGCTCATGCCAGGCTCATAGAGATCAAGCAAAGCATCATATTTCGATAGGCCTGTTGCTTCTGACCTAAGAGCCGCTTCTTCACGAGTAAGCTCAAGCACTGGTTTCAGGTTTTCTGCAAAGCCATCCCAGTCAGCTTCTTTTCTTTGTGTTCGCCAAGCATGTTCGCATTTAGCACCTGCTAATGATTTTTTTTCGACTAGATCAGCAGGTAAACAGTTTTCAGCTTGCCATGTGGCTTTCATTTCACGTAAAGACGCCTTTTCTTCAAAGCTTAAGCTTGATTCATCAACTTGTTCGAAAGCGTCTTTTAGAGCAGGGTTAACCAGAATGTTATGGGTGAGTAGTGATAATTCAGCCATTGCATTAGCCCTAGCTTGATTACCATTTTCGGGCATCATAGCCGCCGCATCCCAGCCTGTGATAGAACTCAAATGATTAAAATGATGTAGACGAGTAAACTCTTTCACTAAAAACTGATAATGCTTCATGAGCTTTCCTATTTTGATGTGGGAGTGATTTGCTAAACGTATTAAAACAAGCAAATAAGAATTGTTAATGCTTGCGCCAAGATTAAAACAAAGCAAATAAGTGGCGCAATCGAATTTCAGACTGGACTCATACGAAAAACGTATGCACTATAAAAATTCTTTATAAAATCTAAAGAAGATCAGAAAAAACATGGATATACGGATACTTTATGTTTTTATAATTAAAGTATCTTTGGCCCTTTATTCCCGATTCTATTTTGCCATTGCGCGAGGTTAACCTTGTCTCTAATAACGCCTTACTTTGAATACCAATATGATGATTTTAACGGTATTACCATTAACACTTTGAATACGGTTTCCTCTACCCAAGGTTTTAAAACGGCACTCACGAACCTCATCGAACAAGCACAGGCAGATTCAAGACAGCTTATTTGGGTAAGTATTCCTCTCAGTCATGCAGCTTATATACCTGTCACTACTGAATTAGGATTCGAATTTCATAACTGTTTAACGGATGAAATCACCCTCACCTTAACCCTAAAAGAGCAGGTATATGTTCCCTTTATACCCAGCTATACCATAGGTGCAGGTGCCATTGTCATTAATGACAAACAAGAAGTCTTAGTCATTAAAGAACGTATTGAAAAAGGATCTGCCTATAAATTACCGGGTGGCCATGTGGAACTGACTGAGAAAATTTCTGAAGCCATTGTTAGAGAGGTATATGAAGAAACTGGCGTTAAAGCTAAATTCACCAGTGTTCTAGGCTTAACCACTAAGCACCCTTATCGCTTTGGAAAATCAAACATGTACTTCATTTGTAAACTTAAGCCGTTAACAGAAGACATTGATATTCAAGATACACATGAAATTGAAGACGCAAAATGGGTGCGAATAGAAGATTATATTCAAGATGAGACCCATCACGCGTTTAACCGATACATGGTTAAACAATTAGCAAATAAAACCGGACTTGAATATCTAGATGTCAATAAAGAAGGCGATCGTCACCCCAAGTTAGAAACTTTTTTTAGCTCCTTATAAAAGCACTTCATCCTAAATCAGCTTCTTTTAGCCTCTTTTAAACAGCCACCGATTTAGCGGTAGAAATAGCATTTTCAATGTGATTTCACCGCTTTTCTAGATACTAAGCCTAGGAAGCTTCGCACGTCCTCCCCAGAATACAAACAATATAAAACTCTCTCACGGCTGCTTTTTTACTGCACGAAATTTATATTTTTGAAATATTGGTTCAATTTTCACTCAATATCTGCGATAACTAATTTAGTTAAAAAGCAAATTATACCCAAGGAAGTGGTGAATTGATTCAAGGCTTCCTATCAATGAGTTAATCAATTTTTAATGCAGGAGCACTGAATAGATGGAAAACGCACCAAGTTTTATTCCGACTTCTTTAGGTTTACCTATCGCTCAATCCCCCTTCCAGTTTAATGGCGCCAAGCTATCCATTTTTTTCTTAGAATGTGAAGATGAAGCTTTGCAAAACCAACTGGATACCAATATCAATCAGGTATCTAACGGCGAACATAACTATAAAACCTTATCCATTAACAATAAGAGTGTATTGTTGATGATAATGGCTGATATGAGCTTTGTTGCCAGTGACCAATCAGGCACCCCTTACGGCACTATTGCTTATCCAGAATGTTCATTTTGGATTCCAGCATTTGATACCAAGACATTAGAACCTGGGTTATTTTTACCCTTGTTGCTACTAGACAATGGAACAGCGATTGCTTCAGGTCGAGAAATGTACGGCTTTGAAAAACAGCAGGCCCAGTTCCAATTTTTAAACGACACGGGCGAATTTGATGTAAAACAGCCAAGTTTTACTGCTTTACCCTATTCCTTCAAAACCCTATCGGCTCAAACAAAAGGACAATTTAATCCCTTATTTACTTTAAGTGGTTCACATCACAAGCATGATACAGAATCACTAATCGACCATAGCCTGTTTTCAAGCGAGCTGGGTAAGCACCTCTTCGATCAGCCTTTTAAAGTCTCTGATTCTCAGCACACAATATCCTTTGAAGACTTCTTAAAGGTCAATCTGCCTTGTGTCTTTTTAAAGCAATTTCCGTCAATTCAAGATGGTTCAATTGCCTGCTTTCAAAAGATAGCTCACGCTCCTTTCACCTTAGATTCAATAAACGGTGGCGGACTCTACTGGCAGTTACTTCCTCCTTCGATAACTAAATTTCAACTACAGATTTTTCCAGTTGAAAGTCACCCGATTGTTGAGCAATTTGGCCTGATGGCAACACAACAATCAGATGGCAGCTATGTAATGGAAACAAAAGGTTTTTGGGTAGATATTGATTTCACTCTTCAGCTAGGAGCATAACAATGGGTAAGCAAAAGATTGCAGTGTTAGGTGGTGGCATAGGTTCTTTGACAACAGTATACGGCATTACCAGCAAACCAAATTGGCAAGATGATTATGACATTACGGTTTATCAAGAAGGTTGGCGTTTAGGCGGAAAATGCGCCAGTAGTCGCAACCCTGATGTTGCCAATCGTATAGAAGAACATGGATTACACATCTTCTTTGGTTTTTATGACAACGCCATAAGAATGATGCGTACAGCCTACGAGGAATTAGAAAGACCTGCGACAGCACCTCTAGCTAGTTTTGATACCGCCTTTAAACCCCATAGCTTTATAGCAGTACAAGAATACATTGATGAAAAATGGGTTGATTGGCCTATCTTCTTCCCGACCAATGACCAAATACCAGGTGTTGATGCTAACTTTAAAGAAGACAGTGTCGATACACCTCTAGGTATGATTTCTTGGTTAATTAAGGAGCTGATCTCTCAACTAAAAAGCAATGAAGAACTACAACAACCCCATGCAAAAACAGAAGAAAGCCCATTAGATTCGGTGAAAGATTTTATCAGTGATTTAAATCCTTTCCACCACGGTATTCTTGATGTTGTTAGCTCCCTAGAAAGTATTGATAAGCACATAGAAGAAGCCCTAAAAGGTGATTTAGACAAAATTGAGTCTATAACGGAAACTTTAGAGAGTATTTTAGCTGGAGGGATTGCCTTACTTGAACAACTGTTTGGCCCAACGTTCGGTACAGTCACCAGTATTAGGCAAACCTTACTTGCCGTAGAATTTGGCCTTTACGTCATAAAAGGCATCATCACCAATCCTCTTTTATTGCTTAACTGGGATGCCATTGATCACCTTGATTTCAGAGAGTGGATGAGCAATAACGGCGCACCTGAAAGAGTGACTTGCTCAGCGATCACACGTTCTTTTTATGACCTTTACCTTGCCTATCCACAAGGTAATACGGAAAACTCCTTATGTGGCGGTAACGTTTCAGCAGGCACCTTGTTACATGCCTACTTTCTTGCATGTGGCCAATATAAAGGGGCTATTTTCTGGAAGATGCAGGCAGGTATGGGAGAAACAGTTATTGTTCCTTTATGCCAAGCATTGCAAAAGCGCGGCGTGAAATTTGAATTTTTTAGTCGTGTAACCAATTTAGGCTTATCTTCTGATAAAACACAAATCGACAATATTGACATTCAAGTTCAGGCTACGTTAAAAGATCCGGGCGCAGGCTACTACCCATTTATTACAGTGAAAGATCTCGACTGCTGGCCAACTAATCCAAATTATGATCAATTGGTTCAAGGTGACGAACTTAAGGAAATGCACGTTAATTTGGAGTCACCTTGGAGCACTTGGCAAGGCGTGGGAACGAAAACCCTCACATTAGGCCAAGATTTTGACAAAGTTGTTCTTGGTATCTCTGTTGGTGCCCTACCTTATATCACCCCAGAGCTTATGACAGCCAGTGATCAATGGAATAAGATGGTTAGCACGGTTCAATCTTCTCAAACCCAAGCAATGCAACTTTGGCTGAAACCAAACCTAGAGCAAACAGGTTGGAAGATGGCCAGTGTTGTTATGGATGGCTATCAAGACCCTTTCAACACATGGGCAGATATGAGCCAAACCATAGATAAAGAGACTTGGCCGCAAAATCACCTCCCCTTCTCAATTGCCTATTTCTGTAATAACTTTATAGATGCGGACCCAATACCACCATTCTCAGACCATGGCTTCCCTGAAAGAGAGTCATTAAGAGTTAAGAATAATGCGATTAAATGGCTGAACGAGAATACTGGCTATATTTGGCCAAACATCTCAAATGGTGCAGGCTTAGATTGGGAACAACTGGTTGACCTTCACGATAGACAAGGAGAAGCACGTTTTGATGGTCAGTTTTGGCATGCAGCGATTAACCCAAGTGAGCGTTATGTGTTATCCGTTGCCGGAACGAATAAGCACAGAATCACGCCAGATGGCAGTGCTTTCAGTAACTTATATTTAACCGGTGATTGGGTTGATAATGGCTTCCTAAATATTGGCTGTGTTGAATCCACAGCGGTTGCAGGGCTAAAAGCATCTCAGGCAATCAGTGGTTACCCTGAACGTATATTCTATGTAAAAGGTTAATAAACTCGGTAAGCG
This sequence comes from Marinomonas sp. SBI8L, assembly GCF_001624705.1. Classification (GTDB taxonomy): domain Bacteria; phylum Pseudomonadota; class Gammaproteobacteria; order Pseudomonadales; family Marinomonadaceae; genus Marinomonas. Next base: position 16,328 of record NZ_JSEO01000022.1, on the reverse strand, counting down.
TCTCCTAATCAATATTAGAAGGCGCTTATTTTTCAGCTATATTGAAATATGTTTAAGGTAGATACCTTAGAGAGAGAAGATTAATTGAATAGAGGAAAAGGATTTGCTTGATTATATAATTCAATCAACCGTCATAAATAAACAGTCTAAAGTGTTTTCGCTTGCCAAAGATAAGGATCAAGAACAGGTCCTAATCAAGTATGCGAAGCTAGAGGCAGAGGATGAATCTCATTCCGGTGAAATTGAATTCGAATATAATTTAAATGCAAAACTCAACTCTAGCTGGTTAATGCCCCTTAAAAAGCTGGTCTATGCAGAGCCTGACCATAACCCTGTCATTTGTTATGGGGTAAGAAATGGCGACCTATTATCCAATCTCATTAAACATTTTGAACTAGACCTAAGTGAGAAGCTTCGTATTGCTGTCATGATGGCGCAGGCAGTACATGAACTTCATAAAAACCACATACTAATTCGTAACCTTAGCCCAGAGAGTTTCTGGCTAAGCCAAGATAGAAATACCCTATATATTGCAGACCTGTCCTTAGCAACACCGTTAAAAAGTGGTGAAGTAATGGGCGCAAGTACCCCCAAGCTTGGCCATATTGCTTATGTTTCGCCGGAGCAGACTGGCCGATCTAATTTACCTATCGATAACCGAAGTGATCTTTATTCTTTAGGCGCCAGCCTTTATGAGCTCTTTAGTGGTAGACAGATTTTTAATTGTGAAAAATTAGACTTGTTAGAAATCATTCACTGTCACCTTACCCAAAAACCTCAAGATCTGGCTAGCTTAGTCTCCCCCATTCCAAGCATGTTGAATAATATTATTAATTGCTTGTTAGAGAAGTCTCCTAAACTTCGTTATCAAAGTAGCTTTGGCTTAGTCAAAGATTTACAACGTTGCTACCAGTCTTATAAAAATAATTTAGAGACGCGAGACTTTGCCATTTGTGAGCAAGATACCCCTGAACGATTACATATCAGCCATAAGCTCTATGGCCGTGATCATGAAACGAAACAGCTTATCAATCAGTTCGAAGCAGTCATTCAAGGTTCCAGTTCACTCTCCTTAATTACGGGGTTTTCTGGCATTGGTAAATCATCTCTAGTCAATGAGCTGCAACAACCCATTATCTCTCGTAAAGGCTTGTTCAGCAGTGGTAAGTGCGATCAATTTAACCACAAAAAACCTTATACGGTTTTTGTTCAAGCCTTTCGTCGTCTAGTCAGACAGCTGTCGGGGTTAGACGCAAAAAGCAAAGCTTTCTGGCAGCAACATTTATCTCAAGAGTTAGGCGAAAATGCGGGTGTTATTTACGAAATTATCCCAGAACTTGCCATATTATTTGAACGCGATATTGAAGCTGCTGCACCTTTAGGTGTGAGTGAGTCAGAAATACGCTTTCAGATTACCTTTAATAAATTTGTCCATGCCTTTTCCAATACCCAACATAGCTTAGTGATATTTTTAGATGATCTCCAATGGGCTGATTTCTCTTCACTTAGACTGATCGAAGAATTATTAAAGCAACAAGGCTCTTTGATGATCATTGGTGCATATCGTGACAATGAAGTAGATGAGTCTCACGCGCTACACAGCACCCAAAGACGCATTGAAAACAATGGTAATCAAATATGCAGATTAGAACTGAAACCCTTAACAGCCAGCAATGTACAGGCCTTAATTGCAGACACCCTTTGGTTACAGCCTGAAGAGGTCGAAAGCCTGACACAATTGTGCATAGATACAACACAAGGTAACCCCTTCTTTGTTAACCAATTTCTGTTAGAGCTCTACGAGCAATACCATATTTATTATGATTTTGACTTAGGTAAATGGCAGTGGAATATCAAAAACATCAAGAACTTGAAGGTTAACAATAACATTGTTGATTTGATGGTTAACAAGTTGAATCAATTTAGCCGAGAGTCTCTTTATACGATCCAGCATGCAGCTAACCTAGGTAATCAGTTTTCCTTAAAAGACCTGCATATGGTATCTGGGCAAACGGTAATCCAAGCCTATGAAAATCTTTGGCCCATGATAGAAAATGGCCTTATCCTGCCTCTTAATGAGAGTTATCGTTTTGGTACTGATGAGCGACTTTTGATTAAAGCTGAGTTTTGCTTCTTACATGACAGGGTACAACAAGCGGCCTATCAATTTATCGACGAGGAATCCATCCCTCTATTCAAGCTTGATGTGGGCCTAAAATTATACCAATCATCTTCTGATACTCAGCTTGAGCAAAAGTTATTTGATATTGTTGAGCAATTAAATGCCGGAATAGAGTTTGCTTTAGAGTCTGACAAGCGTCTTATTTTACAGCTCAATTACCAAGCAGCAGAAAAAGCAAAACGCTCATCGGCCTATTCTTTAGCCCAATCTCTGTTAAAAGAAGCCCTCACACTTACTCATTTAGCCAATGATCAACAACACTTGAATTTATTACTTTCTCTTGCAGAAGTAAGTTATATGGTGGGAGATTTTGAACCCGCTGAAGCGCTTTATGCAAAAGCGCTAACGCTTGCTAACACCCCATTAGAAAAAATTCGCGTGTTCACAGTCCAAATGGCCCAATATCAAGTACAAGGCCGTTTTCATGAAGCAATAGAATTACAAAAACAAGGTCTGTCCTTATTGGGTGTTAATATCCCAGACGATGATGAACTCATTGCCGCTGAATTTATGGCTGGGTTTGAGCGTATAAAAGCCCTTACTCAAGGTAAAAATATTGCAGAACTGATTAATCAATCAGAAATCACAGATGTAGAGCAAGAAGCCATTCTCCAACTCTTATGGGGTATGTGGTACGCCAGTTATCTAGCGGGGGCCATTCCCCTCAATGTACTTAGCTCTATCATAATGACAGAGATTTCCTTAACTAAAGGCCATACGGACATTTCTGCTTTTGCTTATGTTAACTATGCCCTTGCTATCACAGCGGTTCACGGACGTTATGATATAGGGAATGAATTTGGGCAGTTAGCAGTTGCCCTGTCGGATAAGCGTCCAAATAAATTAATGCGAGCCAGTGTTTATTTCCTCTATGCGACTTTCACTCAACATTGGAATAAAAACCTGCATCACTCAGTAAATTATTTTGACAATAGTTTTGACTGGGCTTTGCAATATGGGGATTTAGCGACGGTTGGCTATATCTGTGCAGTACGAGGCAGTGACACATTAGCCCGAGGGGATGATTTAGCCCAAACCCATGCCTCTCTACTCCAAGATATCGCACTACTTAAAAAGCACAAGCAAACAGATATGATAGATTGCATCACGGTTGGTGCTTTGCAATCTGTGAAAGGGTTGCTCGGTCTCACACATAAAGCAGTCAGTTTTAATGATGAAAGTTTTAACGAATCGGACTTCTTAAAAAACTACCAAGAAGCCCCCCTACATCTAGCCTATTTTTATAATGCAAAAATTCGTCATAGCTATCTTATGCAGGATACAGAAGAAAACCAACTGCATAACGCTGCACAACTAGAAACCGTCGTCACCTATGTTTCTGGGCAAAATAAAATAGCAGAAGCAAGTTTTTATACAGCACTTATCTTAATTAAATACGCTGATAAATCTAACTTAGAGACTTGCCAAAATTTAGCTAAAGCAAAAACAATTTTAGAAAGTTATACACTTTGGGCAGATAACTGTGCGATTAACTTCAACCATAAAAAACGCCTTTTAGACGCTGAGATTGCCCGTATTTCAGGTGATGATGCTACAGCGCAAGAATCCTATGCCGATGCGATTGAAGAAGCGAATCAGCATGGGTTTATTCATATGTGCGCTCTTACCAATGAATGCTTTGCTCTTTATTGGAAAGATAAAGGCAAACAGCAAGTTGCAAAAAGTCTTATTCAAACAGCCCATAAGGCCTACCTAAAATGGGGAGCCGTCGCTAAAGCGAAATTAATACGAAGTACTTGGCCAAATATCAAGTTTGACATTCCAAATGAGACTGGCCATATCAGCCTGATGGACCATGTGGATCTACAAAGTTTACTCAAGGTAAACCAAATCATTTCCAGTGAAATCCAACTTAATAGCCTAGTAGAAAACTTGATGCGAATTCTGCTGCAAAATGCAGGGGCTGATAATGGCTGCTTTATTCGTGTTGAGGAGAAAGAACTTTGGTTAGAAGCTAGGGGAACCGTTAACAACATTCAGGTTATGTCTGACCGACTCCTGACCAATTACTCAAATCACACGGATATTCCTTTAAGCATTATCAAGCAAGTGGAAAATTCACTTGAGATTGTATTGGTGAATCAAGCGGCCGAAGATGATGAGTATGGCAATGATACTTATTTTGCTAGCCATAACCCTAGTTCAAGCCTATGTATTCCAATTACTAACCAAGCCAAGCTTGTCGCTATCGTATATTTAGAAAACAAAAATATTGAACACGCCTTTAGTGATAAACAAATTACCTTACTTAAAGCCATAGCAGCTCAAGCTGCTGTATCCCTCTCCAATGCGTACTTATATAGCACCTTAGAAAAACGCATAAATGAAAGAACAAAAGAGCTCAATGAAGCACGACTAAGTGCTGTTAAAGCCAATCAGTCTAAATCAAATTTCTTGGCCAATATGAGCCATGAAATCAGAACCCCAATGAATGGGGTCATTGGTTTAAGCCAGCTCTTGCTCAAAACTAAGCTAGATGGGAAACAGAAGAACTATGCTAAAAAAACACTAGAGTCCGCTAATTCCTTATTAACCATTATTAATGACATTCTCGATTTCTCTAAAATCGAAGTCGGTAAAATGACACTTGAGTCTGAGCCCTTCAACCTTGAGCAAGTCATCAGAAGAGTCACAACAATTTGTGAGTTAAAAGCCCATAATAAGGATTTAGAGCTTATCGTCGATATTGACTCTGAAGTGCCTTATCAACTTGTTGGCGATGCCCTTAGGTTAGAGCAAATTTTACTTAATCTTACTAGTAATGCAGTGAAATTCACCAAGTCAGGCCATGTCATAATTCGGGTAAAACTCACGAATGAAACACTCGATTCTAACTTGGCTCATTTAAAAATTGATGTGGAAGATACTGGGATAGGTATAAGCGAACAACAAGCCAATCTCTTGTTTGAATCCTTCACGCAAGCGAATGATTCCATCACTAGAGAGTTTGGCGGTACTGGCTTAGGTCTCGCCATTTCCAAGCAATTAGTCGAACTGATGCAAGGCAGCATTTCAGTTAAAAGCCAACCCAATATTGGTTCGACCTTCTCATTAAACTTAAATCTAGAATGCACGGATCAAATTGTTAAACCTCAAAATAAGAGTATTTATCATGATCTAAACATTTTGGTTGTGGATGATAACCCGATTTCTCAACAGGTCATCTCACGCATGCTAGATCATCTCAATATCAGCTGTATCTTAGCTGATGATGGCTACGAAGCAGTTAAGCAAGTACAAGAGTCAGCCGAAGCAAACGATCTTTTCGATATGGTTATCATGGACTGGAAAATGCCAAATATGGATGGCATTGAAGCATCAAGAATCATTAAACAAGAGCTTGAGCTTAATACCCCACCTCAGATTCTCATGTTGTCAGCTTATGATAAAGACGAGGTGAAAAAACTAAGTTCTCCTATTACGGTCGATCATTTTTTAGAAAAGCCTGTCAGTCAATCCACTTTGATGGAAACCATAAGCGAAGTACTGGGTATGTGTGCTCAAACACATTTATCCCATGAAGTTAACGTTAGCCCAGAGCATAAAAAATATAACTTTAGCCATTGTCAGATTTTATTAGTGGAAGATAATGAAATTAACCGACATGTGGCCTTAGAAGTTTTAGCAGAAACAGGTATCGCCGTAGATGTTGCGTTAAATGGGCAGGAGGCAATTAACCTAGTTTCAGTCAATGATTACCAGCTTATTCTGATGGATGTACAAATGCCCATTATGGATGGCCTAAGTGCGACAAAGAAAATTAGACAATTTAAAACTCAAAATCAGCTACCTATTATTGCAATGACAGCCCATGCCATGCCTTCTGAAAAAGAAAAAAGCTTAGCAGCAGGGATGAATGATCATCTGACTAAACCGATTAATCCACATACCCTCTTTGAAACTCTCAACGCAATTCTACCCAAAGCTGGCGAGCAAAGCTCAACTCAGGCTCAAGTTCAAGTGCCTATCGCGGGTGTTGAAGCTGGTATGGATACCATTACAGCATTACGTAAAATTAAAGATTTAGATGTGGAAAGAGCGCTAGAAAGCTTACAAGGAAAAGAAAACCTCTATTTGGATATTACGCGAAATTTCCATAACCAATATCAAGGCTACAAAGCCAGTATTGAAACCTTGAAACAAGAAAATAATACAGATGGTTTTTACCGCTATATACATTCTCTTAAGTCTAACTCAGCCTACATAGGTGCCTTTGACTTATCTGAGCTAGCTAAAAACATGGAGAATGCAATTTCTGAAGGACGTTTTATTGATACAGCCTTAAGCCCTTTGGTTAAAAGCTTAAAACACATTTTTGAGCAACTAGATCAGATATTACAAGTGCCTGAGGTAAGCTGTGAGGTAAGCAACTCAAGCTTTAATAAACAAGAGGTCATCGACAAAATTAACGAACTTATCCCATTAATCGCTGATGCTGACGCTAGCTCAGAAGATGTCTGCCATAGTCTAATGGAGCTTTGTTTAGGTACAAAATACTACGATTCATGTAAAGCAATAGCCGCACTACTTGATAACATAGAATACCAAACAGCTTTAGAGCTAATTAAAAGTTTAAACTCAGATTTAACACAAGAGGAAAATAAAGAGGAAGGTGTTTATGATGGTTGAGCAGTAAAAAAAAATTAGCTAGAAAATAAAATAAATATAAAGAAGGTGCAAAGTTAATCTGAAAAATGGGATTAACATATAAAAAAAGACACTAAGGAAGATGTCTATGACAATTGAAAAGCAAACAGTGCTTATTGTAGATGACGATGTTAATAGCCGTAAGATGTTACGTGAACAGCTTAAATCTATGGCAAAAATTATTTTAGCGAAGAATGGAATTCAAGCGATAGAACTGGCTAAACAGCACCTGCCCACATTAATTTTACTCGATGTCATGATGCCCATCATGAATGGTTTTTCAGTACTCGAACAATTAAAACAATCTGAAGAAACTCAGCATATTAATGTCATTTTTATTACCGCACTCGACTCCCATGTAGATGAAGCTTATGGCCTTAAGTTAGGCGCTTGTGACTATATACATAAGCCTTATCATTATGAAATTGTGAATGCCAGGGTTAGCACTCATCTTGAATTAGCAAAACAACGTAAACTATTGGAAGATCTAGCCCACTATGACAGCCTAACCATGATACCTAATCGTCGTTTTATGGAAGAACATCTCACCCAAGAAAGGGCAAAGGCGGTACAAGCCAAGCATCCTCTATGTATAGCTATGATAGATGTGGATTTTTTCAAAAGTTATAATGATAACTATGGTCACAGAGCTGGCGATATCGTGTTGAAAAAGGTGGCTCGGCACATCAAGCACACTCTAACCAGAGAGTCTGATTTTGTTTGTCGCTATGGCGGAGAAGAGTTTTGCATTATTCTTCCCAACACTGAAATCTCTCTAGCAGAAGATATTTTAGAAGCTTGCCGCTTAGAGGTTCAGAACCTTGCAATTGAACATAGTTTTAGTGAGATTTTTCCTGTTGTTACCGTGAGTATTGGCGCATGTGTTATCACACCAAGAGATCAAGATTCTTTAGAGAGCATTTTAGTTAAAGCAGATGATTGCCTTTATGAGTCTAAAAACTCAGGTCGCAATCAAGTTACCATTCAAGCCTTTAATAGCAATTTAGAAGAACCCTCAGCACAAGCTTTACCCGAACTTTAAACGGCTAATAAAGGGAGTAAAGGGAGTAAAGGGAGTAAAGGGAATAAAGTATGCTTTCTTATTCCCTTTACCTTCGAAGTTACCAAGTTGTTAGATTGGGTTATTTAGCTTTTGCTTGTTTAAACAAAAGCGTTTTTTCATGACCCGTGATAGCTGGTCCAGCAAGGGCACTAAGGCTTAACTTACCTAACATTATGAGCAAAGCTGCTGCAAGCGAATCTAAGAAAACACCAATATAGGTACCGATTACCCCATATGCTTCTGGCATATTGTGCATTGCTGCAAGGGTATAACTTCCTGTTAAATAATGAAGTACTAACGCAACCCAGAAACCAAAACAGTAAGGACAACGCCATGCTTGATATAAATAAGCAAGTGGTGCCGGCAACCTTTCAATTAAATAATTAAACCAAGTCCCCCAATCAGGCAACTTTTCCCAAATCAAAATGTAGAGACTCAGCCCCACTAACACAATACTAAAATCCATCACCACTCCTCTTAGAATATCGGCTTAATGTCTTAACAATCGAATTATCCCATTGAAATTTGGGCTATATAATTGATAAAACTGTGGGATAATCGGCTTATTATCTGATTCATGAGAAAGACTATGCATCCAATTCAAGCCTTTCAAGTTAAGCACCATAAAATCAAAACCTTGTCTCATGAAGAGCACAGTTCTCAGACTGAACACATCTTGATGCTGGTGAACAAAGGCAAACTCAGTATGAAGTACCAAAACCAAGTTGAGTTAAGCGAAAACATGCTTACCCTCATACCGCCTGGTGTGTCTCATACTCTGGTGGCAGGTGAAGATTTAGATATATGGTGGATGGGGTTTTGTCCAAGCTGTTTAACACTGGATTTTGATGCGAGCTTGTTACAAACCTTTCGTCAAATACGTCTTGGAGCCTTACCTGTGTTTCAGGTTAGTAAGGACAGAGCGCTCTTTATCAATCGTATGTTTGAAGAACTAGACCAGCTGCATGTTAATAATGAAGTCGATATTGAAGTAATTCAAAAAAGCCTCATCACTCTAATCTTGCATGAAGTCAATAAAGCCAGTAAGCCATTTGAAACAAGGGCTAACCAGACCGATATTAAGGTCAGTAATGCATTAGATTTTATTCAGCAGCACTATCTCACACCCATCTCATTAAAAGATGTGGCTAAGGCTATTCATTGCAGTCCTTCCCATCTAGCATATTTAGTGAAACTACATACAGGGTATACAGTGGGTCAATGGATTCTTAATAGCCGTTTAACTCAAGCCTGCTCTCGCCTCATCCATTCAGACCAAGACATAAATCACCTTGTTGAAGAGTTAGGCTGGCATGATGTTACACACTTTATTAGGCAGTTTAAAAAGGCCTATGGCGTTACCCCTGCTGCATGGCGTAAGCAGCAAAAAAATCATTTTAATCAGACTGATTCAGCGCTTTAATATAAAGACCAAGCTTGTTGTCCAATTGACCAACTAGATCAGATGTAATTAGGTCTGCAGTAGAGCGAATCTGGCTTCCTAATAAAGGCAAGCATAAACTTGCTTCTTGAATCACACGTCCTGACATAGTGGTAACAATTTCTGTTAAAGCATCTTGAGCATGATGTGCTCTTGTAGAAGTGTTAATGAGCATTAAAGGCATATTGACAAAGGATTCACCACTTACCAGCCAGTCCAATGTATTTTTTATCAACCCTGTAACACCATGGGCATACTCTGGGCTGGCAATAATGAGTCCATCAGCCTGCGCCATCGCATGCATCAAATGGCTCAATGCCGCTAAGCTTTTTTCCTCAGTTTGCAACGAACTAAGATCCCCGGCCTTAAAAGCCAGCTCTAAGTCAGGGTTAAAAAAAGGCAAATTACCAAGTTCATCAAAGATATGAATCTCTATTTCATTTTGAAATAGAGTGTTAGCTCTAAGTTGAAGCGCTTCCAGCGCCATTCTATTAAAAGATTGTTTACGCAAACTGCCACAGAATGCGAGCAAGCGAAGAGGTGAACTTAACTGATCCATCAACTAACGTCCTTTCTAGTGTTTTAACAAGGGAAGCTACAAATAAGTTCCCCCGCCTCAGCAGGTGGAATTAATCCTAGGTTCCCAAGGCTTTTGCTGGCCTAATATAATGGCGATAATAACCAATCAGGTTGCTTGAAATAAACAAAAGTTCCATCACAACGGCAGCCGGTGACCCCACCATATAATTGTGAACTAGCCAAAAACTGGTGCCAACTATCATTAACTGACGCAACACTTTATCCGATTCGCAAAAGCTTGCACGTGTTTGAAATAAAGTACCGATACAACTAATCACACTAATCAGGCCCGCAAAGGTAAAGGCCGTTGCAGTCACTGAGCATGCAGAGAAAAACCACATCATTTTTTTAGAGGTGGTCACAATACTGGAGAGATAACGCAAGGTAGCAATACTCATCAAAATAGAGGCGGTCCATTGCTCTAACAAAATAAAATGCGTTGTAATGAGCAAGCCTGCCGCAAATAAACAAGCAACTATCTTATGCCTTTCTTTAAATTGAAATGAGCAAAAATCAAAAACAATAGCGATACCAATCAAACACTGAGATAAAAAGAACGGTTCAAGTAAATTGATTTCAGTAAAACGAGTTAAAACACTTTCCATTTACGCCTCAGATATATCCATAAAGAAGCAAGAGTTTAAGCTAAAACTCTTGCTCAGTCTCATCAAACAGTATCGTTTTATAGGTTGATGGATTAAATAATCCAAACAAAATAAACAAGTTAGCTTCTTGCTATAAATTCCTAAATCGAACATTCTGTAGTCAGTTTTATTCCATATTCAGGTTTTATGATATAGAAGGTTTAAACATGCTAACAGAAGAAGTATTAACCTCCATTGAAGAAAGTGTTCTTTGTTGGCTTGCCACTGTTGATGTTCATGGTAATCCCAACGTGTCCCCCAAAGAGATGTTCGTCGCTTATGGAAAAGGCCATCAGAAAACTCACATATTAATTGCCAATATCGCCTCCCCTAACAGTGTCGCTAACATTCGAGCAAATTCAGCTGTGTGCTTGAGCTTTGTCCACGTATTCAAACAAAAGGGGTATAAGCTACAAGGACAAGCACGTATTCTTAATAAGGATGATGATAGTTTTGCTGAAAAGCACCAAAGCTTGTACGCCCTAACTGGCGATGACTTTCCGTTTCAGCGTATTATTGAAATAGAAGTATTAAAGGTAAACCCAATTCTAGCCCCTAGATACAAGCTTTTCCCTGATACCACAGAAGCAGATCAAGTCGCATCGGCACTAGATACTTATGACGTTAAACCCAAATAAAATTTAACAGGTTAAGGAGAACAAGATGAGCATAACTCAATACCCAGTTTCAGGAAGTTGCCAATGTGGACAAGTAACCTTCTCTCTATTAGCAGCGCCAAAGATGGTGATAGCCTGCCAAAAACTCGCAACGAGCGCTTTTAGCATTACAGCTGTGATGGATAGAGAAAGTCTTGATATTCAAGGTGAACTAGCTGACTGGGGAAGAATGGCTGACAGTGGCAATGAAAATAACGCCAAGTTTTGTCCATCTTGTGGTAATCGTATTTATCATTTTGACCCTAAAACACCTGATATCATCAAGTTCAAAGGCGCTTCAAGTTTGGATGATACCAGTATGTTAAACCCGACAGTGCACGTTTGGATAAGTGAAAAACAAGCTTGGTTCGATATTCCAGAAGGCGCGACGACATACGATAAACAGCCTTAATTAAAAGAGCTGAACAAGATAATTTTGTATAAAGTTATTTTTTTAATTTATTAATTAAACTTTTATATAAATCAATTGTCATAACTTTGTCAGTTTTTTATATAAAAATGACACTTTAAATAATTGCACAAATCACAGTAACCACTAAGCTAAAGCCTAATAAAGGCAAATTGATTAAACAGGAAATCAACCTATGTTGAAGCAATACATTACTTCGAAAAACCTTTTTTCATTGTTCATTATGTTCGTATTTATTCAATCATTGTTTTTTAAATTTAGTGGATCTTATGAAACCCAATATATTTTTGGTGCATTAGGTGACTGGTCTGGGCTTGCGTGGTTTGGCACTTATGGTGGTTATATTATTGGCACAGCAGAACTTATCGCCTCAATATTATTGGTAACACGTTTACATGCTATTGGCGCTTTAATGGCTGTAGGTATCATGACAGGCGCAATTTTCTTCCATTTAGCAACACCGCTTGGGGTTGTACAACCTGCATTTAATGCTGCTGGTGAAGTAATCGGAAGTGATTCAGGTACGCTGTTTATTATGGCTTGTTTAGTTTGGGTAAGCGGTGTGATGTTGGTACTAAAAGACTTAAAAGATCCTTCAAGCCTATTAGCTGATTTGATGGCTAAACTGGGTATCTTAAAAAAGGCTGATTAATAAAATAATCATTATTTAAGAAGAATAAAGAAGCCCAATTCATTTCCCCGTGATTGGGCTTTTTTATTGCCTTGAAATCTTACTTTCGTTTATGAGAAAGTCTCTTCACTTTCACATTATTGTTCCTATCTCGGCTTTTAAGTATCAGCTCGTCTCCTGCATTAGCTTTATTCGATTTAGCTAGTCTGTCATATAAAAGTACATTTACGCTTGCAGCAAGGTTCATACAGCCGACAGTAGGTACAAATACTACGTGATCTGCTTTATCAATGACCTCTTGGCTAATGGTGTTATCTTCTGGGCCAAAAATATAAATCGCTTTATCAGGATGTTCAAATGCAGGTAGAGGTGTTGCACCTTTAACAAGGTCTACACACACAATTTTAGTATCCTTATCAATACTAGCCGTTAAGCACTCTTGCCCAAGGCTTTCTACATTTTGAAGAGGAATATCAATACGTACTTTTTTCGTATCTGTCGTTAACTTAGCCGCTCTGTCGTAACGACGCCCTGTATAAAGTACTTGGTCCACTTCATAGCAACCTGCTGCACGCATTACAGAGCCAACATTAGAGGTACTCTTGGGGTTAGTCAGACCAATACAGACAAATTCAGTTTTCATTATTAGCTAGAACTCAGAAATAGGGATTAAAACGAGCTCATCATATAGAAAACTAAACGAGAAATCAGCCTTACACTTGGAGCGAGTATGCATACTCCACTATTCAATTTCTGACTTCTAATGTCTTATTTCTCAGCAAATTCTTGAATGAAGCTTCTAATACGTTCGGCATTCTTGCCTTTATCATCTTTGCCTAAACGTGAATGAGAGCGAATATCTAATACGCTACCTGTTTTATTCGCTTGTATACGAATAACAATATCGTCCTTAAACCCAAAGAAAAAGCTAGTTGCAACGGCTTCTATTTTACCTAGAGCCTCATCTGCCGAAATAATTTCCCAGCCAGCTTCTCGCACTAATGTTAAAGCTTGGTCGAAAGCAGCTAACTGAGTAAGTTCTGTATTAAGAGGCTTAATATCTGGATAAAACTCTGTTTGAATTTTGGCATGATCAGAAGAGAAATCTAAACTGTTACTCGATAAGGGTCTAATATCGATTACAGCCTCATAGCTAGGTGGATTTTGGATATCTGTTGATATGTCGTTTATTGGAGGAATCTGGGTGCCATTTTCTGTCATGGCAGCATCAGGCAGTTTGTTTAGCCAAATACCGACAATAGGTACAAACAACAAAAACGTCGCTAAACCTGTTTTAATTCGAGTTTCAGACTCACTAATAAAAATAATGATAGCTACAGCTAATACTGCTACAGCAGATTGAAAAGTACTTTCTAACATATCGTTAGCAACACGAAAGTTAAATGCGCCAAACCTGACACCAAATATCGCTAATAGAGCGCAAAAGATACAAATAATACTGGCAATTAAAACCAGCTTAGACCAAACCTTTGAACCCTCTGGAAACGACATACTCTCCCCTAAATAAGCGACTAACATTATAATTTTTTTATATCTTGGCAGCAGAATATATAGCATCCACCACTAAAATCATATGTTATTCAATAGTCTGGAAGCATAAGAGGGAGTTTTTCTATTTTCCTAAATGGAATACTATTAGATTAGTTTTTCCATTTTTTCATAGCGAGCTAAACATGGACATGTCGCAATTATCACGGGTTAATATTAATTTATTAGTTACCCTACAAACATTGCTGAAAGAAAGAAGTGCATCAGCCGCAGCGAATAGTATGAATTTAAGCCAGTCTTCTGTAAGTAAAAACCTTGCTCAGCTTAGACACCTTTTTAATGACCCACTTTTTCATCGTGGACCCCACGGCTTAATACCCACTCAGCTTACTTTAGAAATAGAACCTAAATTAACCCAAGCCTTATTCGCCCTAGACAACCTCTTTGCGCCAGATGAGTTTAATCTTGAACAGCACAGGGGAAAACTTAAAATGTCTATGCCTGAGAGTGCCTTTGAGTTTTTACTCGCTCCCATTATTACTGAGCTAACTAATGAAGCGCCACATATCCAATTAGATACTTGGTTTAAGGACACACTTAGTTTAGAGCACCTCAATCAAGGATTAGTAGACTTTGTCATCCTACCCCAAGACTTAGGACAAGCCGCCAAGATTGGCAATCAACTTATGACTCATGAATTATATCGTGACGAACTAGTCTGCTTATTAAGAAGTGATCACCCTCTACTTAGCCCTGCTTCTATTATTTGGGACCAAGATGCTTATTTGGCCTGTCGTCATATTCATGTGAGGGATAATGAGCTTGGTGCGCCAGTATTTGATCAAACCTTGGCGGAGCGTGGCTTGCAAAGAAACATTGCCGTTCAAGTGCCAGATTTTCATAGTGCCAGCGCGCTTTGTGCGAATTCTGATTTGGTTTTTACCACATCAACAAATTGGGCCGACTATATTTGCAACAAGCTTGAACTCACTTGTTTACCTATGCCTTGTGCCACACTACCCGTTGTTTACTCACTCATTTGGCACCAAAGAAGTGAATCAGATCCAGCTCACCTATGGTTTAAAGATAAATTAATTAAGACAGGAAAAGCACGCCAACTAAAAAAATAAAAAGGCCACTCAATAAATGAGCAGCCTTTTAGGGAATTTGATTTACCTAGATAGTGAATGAGCTAAATCGGCCAACATTTAACTAGACCTAATTAACCAGACCTACTTAACTAGCAAAGCCCTTCAACGGCAAGGTTTTAGCGTGGAGCCAGTTTTCATTAGCGTATTCAGTTGTGCCATCAGTAACATGTAAAGTATACGCCTGACGAGATTTACTCGAACGGTTGGGCGCACTATAGTGAGGTAGCTTACCTTGAAACACGACCAGACTACCTGCTTTCACTTCGACAGGAACTCCGGTATCAATTGGCCATGGCGTATCATCTAAAGGCAGCATATTTGTATTGCTCCCTTCACGGTTAAAACGCTCTCTTAATGGCCCATTATGGCCTTTTGGCTCAACCCAAAGACAACCATTTTCTAAAGTGGCGTCTTCCATTGCAAACCAATAAGTCACAACACTTTGAGGCGTGGTAAAGAAGAAAGTCGCATCTTGATGCCAGTTTACTTCGCCACCTATTTTAGGTTGCTTATAAATATACATAGACTGGCGAATTTGTGGTGCTGCTAAGCCAATATCCTTGGCGATATCACCTAAGACTTTTTGATGGCTAAAACGATTAAAAACGGGATCAAGCTCATGAAGGGCATGACCGATCTTATTGATACACAGGGATCTGTCTTGAACAAACTCACCTTTTTCGTCAAAAGCTTCTTCTTCAAAAAAACAGCTCATGGTTTCTGCAGAATCTAAGAAAAAGTCGTTACCGCTTCTGTCATTATCCTTAGTACTAAAAGTATGGGATCTGTCTTCGTCATGCCAATCATTCACAATTTTAGCCGCCTGAGCTTTCACTTTTTCTAGTTCATCTAGCTCAAATACTTGATCAAGCACAAGGAAACCTTGTTCGTGATATTGATTAATTTGTTCATCATTCAACATAGCTAAGCCCTTTTACGCTTCCTAAAGATCACAATAATTTATGCCTTTACTTTACGAACAAAAGCTATGTTCTAAAAGAGAAAATAGTGAATAAACTATTTTCCAATTTGGAATATCACTTAACACTTAAGGAAACTACGATTAAGCCACCCATAAAAAAAGAGCGCCTAGGCGCTCTTTTTTACTAAATACCTGTCCCGTCCTGAATAAGGTTGTCACTTTCTAATTCATCATTTGGAGAGTGTTATGCAATCAACATCTAAGCGTACTCAGCGCGACTATTCACTCGCTTTTAAATTATCGATTGTCGATCAGGTAGAAAAATGCGAATTAACTTATAAACAAGCTCAAGATAAGTACGGCATTCAAGGTTGCTCTACTGTTTTAGTTTGGCTTCGTAAGCATGGCAAGCTAGATTGGTCTTTAGGGACTCCCCCTTTTTTTCTAAAAGG